>CAXBCP010000029.1:0-58892 GCA_963974055.1 uncultured Rhodospirillaceae bacterium | reverse complement strand
GCGTCCACTCATCCGGTTTTGTCCGCGCGCCCGGTCGTCATCCCCGCTATTGCGCCGCCGCGGTCTCCGGCGTCATGCCGAGATGGCGCACCTTCGGGATCACCTCGCCCGCGAAGATGCGGAGGTTCTTTTCCGTCAGGTCGGCGGGCAGGGTACCGAATTGCAGCATCGGCGCGATATTGCCGAATTTCATCTCCGCCTGGTATTCCTCGAGCTTCTCGGCCACCGTCGCCGCCGAGCCGCACAGGAACATGCCGTTCTCGATCAGCGCATCGCAGGTCAGATAGTTTTCGCGCACGGCATACTTGCCCGCCATCACCGCCTTGTAGCTGTTGAGCGACGAATAGCCCGGCGGCAGCTTGTACTGGGCCGGCGAGGTGATGAACTTGTTGAACAGGCTTTCGATATGGGGCGCGGCCTCGCGGCGGGCGATTTCGTCGGTTTCCGCCACATAGGCCGGCATCGCCCAGCCGAGCTGGTCGGGCGGACATTCGTAGCCGTAGGCCTCGCACTGGTCGCGATAGGCTTTCAGGTTCTTTTTCACCGACGCGATCGGGCTGAAGGTGATGACATAGGTGTATTTGCGGTCCGGATGGGCGGCGAATTCCACGGTTTCGGTCGAGCCCTGGGACGGGATCCACACCGGCGGGTGCGGCGTCTGGTAGGGGCGCGGCCACAGGTTCACGTACTGGAAATGGTAATGCTTGCCGTAGAATTCGAACGGGCCGGGCTCGGACCAGGCGCGGATGATGAGATCGTGCGCCTCGCGGAACCGTTCGTGGCTGAACCCGGGATTGGTCATCGACGCGTGGTATTCGCAGCCGATGCCGCGCACGAACCCGGCGATGAACCGGCCTTCCATCAGGTTGTCGATCATCGCGAATTCCTCGGCGATGACCAGCGGGTTCTCGACGATCGGCAGCGCCCGGCCGATGACGCCGATGGTTGCCTTTTTCAGGCGCCGCGACAGCGCGCCGGCAAGCACGTTGGGCGACGGCATCATGCCGTAGGCGGTCTGGTGATGTTCGTTCACGCACACGCCGTCGAAGCCGAGCTCGTCGGCCAGTTCCAGCTCGTCGAGATAGCGGTGATAGAGCTTCGCGCCCTTTTTCGGATCGTAATAGGTGTTGGGCAGGGTGATCCAGGACGACTTGTTGGTTTCGAGGAAGTCCGGGTCGATGTCCTGATAGGGCATCAGGTGGAAGAAATGGAATTTCATCGGGCGGCTCCCTTGCTGGTCCGGGCCGTGTGCGCGGTGACGCCGGCCATGAATGCGTCGGTTTGTTCCTGGTGGGGCATGTGCCCGCATTCGGGAATGACGCTGAGCGTCGATCCCGGGATCAGGCGCGACATTTCCTCGGCATACTGCGCGGGGAACACCTTGTCGTCGGCGCCCCACATCACCAGCGTCGGCACCTTCACCCGGTGCAGCCATTTCTGGAGTTCCGGATTGTAGAACCGCGGGTGCCAGGCCATTTTCGCGGTCGTGAAATGGTTCTTCAGCGCGATGTCCTGTTCGTCGTCGGACAGCACCGTGGCCAGCCGCGCCTCGGCGAGCTTCGGGTCGAAATACATGTTGTAGACGCGCTCGTCGTCGTCCCACAGGAACAGATCGCCCTTCGGCACGCCCGCGACATGGATGCCGGCGGCGCCGACCAGCGTCAGCGAGGCGATCTTCGCCGACGACCGCACGGCGATTTCCAGCGCCAGCCAGCCGCCGAGCGAGCCGCCGACCACGTGAATTTCGTCGGCGTCGATCGTGTCGAGGAATTCGAGATAGAAATAGGCAAGGTCGCCCATCCCGTCGAGCCAGTCCGGCGTGTCCGAGCGGCCATAGCCGGGGTGGCTGGGCACATAGAGCGAATAATGTTCCGCCAGCCGGTCCATATAGGGGACCCAGTTATGGGCGCCGCCGGCCCCGTGCAGGAACACCAGGGCGGGGCCGCTGCCGCCGCGCAGGACCTCTATTTCACAGCCCGCGATCGTCATCCGTTCGGAGGAATGCTCCACCATGTACTTGCGTATCTCCCTGTTTTTCCCGGATTGGCGCCGGTACTGGGTCCGTTATCCGCCGGCTTTTTCCCCGTTTTCAGCCGGGGAGGCGGGATTGATTAGCTATCTTACCATTAGCGGACGATCAACGGAAAGTTAAGGGGTGGGACGGATGCTGGCGGCGCATAGTCACGAAATGAATCGAGAACAGGCATGGTAGTGTTAAGTGCGGGCGCCGGGGCGTCCGGCGGCCCGAAAGGCGCCGACGGCAATCAGGACCTTATCGACCAGCTTGCGCTTGAATTCCGCGATACCGCGTCCGACCTGCTCGCCGGCGCCGACGAAATTCTCGAGGCCGGCAGGGAAAACGGTGCCCTGTCCGGCCGGGACCGCGATGCGCTCTACCGGGTGGCCCACAACCTGAAGGGCGTCGCCGCCAGCTGCGGCTACAGCCTGGCCAGCATCGTCGCCCACCGGTTCGAGGATTTCCTGTCCGAACTGAAAGCGATCGAAGCCGGACATATCGAAAGTCTCCGTATATTCGTCGATGCGCTCGGCGACCTGGTCGACGGCACGGTGACCGAAGGCAGGGTCAATACCGCGGAATTCATGCGCACGCTGCCGGCCCGGCCGTCGGTCGATTTCGGCAATGTCGACGCCCACGATATCGAGGTGTTCGTCGTCATGCCCGACGATGCCGCGTCCCGTCACGTGGTGCGCGAACTCCAGGCCTGCGGCTACCGGGTGACGCGCGAAGGCAACGCGTTCAAGGCGATCGAAATCGCCGCCATGATGCGCCCCGACCTGGTGATCGTCACCGGCGTGCTGAACGCGCTGTCGGGGGTCGATGTCGTGAGCGCCTTCCGGGCGATGCCGAGCACGAAGGATATCCCGGTCGCGCTGATCACCGCCGATTCCCGCGAAGACGCCGTCGCCGACGGCCTGCCCGGCACCGTGCCGGTCATCCGCAAGGGCGCCGCCTTCGGCGACGACCTGACCGAGGCCCTGTCGGCGGTGGGGATTCTGTAGGGGGGCGCACTTTAGCGCCCCCGGTCGTTGTCCCGGCCCTGTGCCGGGATCCGGCAGTTTTGCACACGCTCTCTCTATTCCCCCGGGCCTGTCCCGGGGGTCCATTTTTCCATCGCGTTCTTCGCCGGGGGGACGGTCCGGTATTCACGATAGAAATTCTGCGATAGAATAACCGCCCTGTCGGTCCGCCCAGACGGGGCCTGTGGCGGATCGGGCGGTGGGTGGGCTGAAAAGGTATATCCCATGAGCTTCGGTGTCGATCTCCATGGACCGGACATTACGTTCCACCGTGAGCTCCAGGCCCTGATGCATGCGCCGGACGAGGCCGCCTGCCGCGCCGTGCTGATCGACTGTTTCCGGCGCCGCGATGTGGCGGGCGTCGTCATGCTGGCCGCCGGCAGCGCCGCCGACGGGACCCCGGCCCTGCAGGGTGTGTGGGCGCAGACGATCGCGGAACTTCCGGAAAATATGCCGATACAGCAAATTCTGGGGTCGGTATCGGGCGGCATGCCGCGCTGGCTGAAAGGCTGGCTGGTCCGCCGCCGAACGCCGTTCAGCCTGAGCGGTATTACCCGCTACATGCCTTATACGAGCGATATGATGTTACGGCGCGCATCGCCCCGCGGCGTCCGGCCGCTCGCCGATATCGTCTGGTCGCCGTACAAGCACCGCGATCAGCAATACGCATTGGGCATCGGCCTGTTCGAGCGGGCGACGCCTCAGCGTATGGAGGCGATCAACTCCCTCGCCCTTGCCTATGTCGTGAAATGGGCGCTTTACGCCGCGTCGGAAAGTTCAGCGACTCGGGACGATTCCGCCGGTGTCATCGATTTGACGAAGCGCGAACTTGACTGTCTGCGATGGTTGATTGCCGGGAAAACGCTGCAGGATACCGCCGATATCCTGAACATGAGCTACGCCAATGTCCGCTATCACCTGGACAAGGCGAAGCAGCGGCACGGGTATGCAACGACGCGCCAGTTGATGGTCCGCGCCGCCGTGGATTACGACCTTTCGCCGCTGGACGGCATGGACAGTTCATTGCGCAACTAGCAGTTCTGCCAGTTGAACGCCCGCAACCGATTTTCCTTTAATAAAGATCGAAACTTACCCGACCGATGGCCGGACATTGGCCATTCGCATCGGGTAGGGGGTTTATGGGGGAAATATCATGCATACGGTCTCGACCTTCGTGACGGTCACGCACCGCTTTAAAGCCGCGGTCTTCGCGGTTGTCCTTGCCGCCGGCTTGCTTGCCGTTCCGGCTGCGCCGCCTGCGCTGGCGGACAATACGGCGAAATGCGGCGCCAAAGGGGAAAAACCGTGTCCCATTGGCAAGAAGGCGAGCTTCGTCGCGAAAGCCCAGACAAAATGCCCCAGAGGATCGTTTTTCGATGTGGCCTCGTTCGCCTGCTGGAGCTGCCCTGCCGGTTTCAGCAAGACCGGCGCACCCGCAAAGACCGGTCAGGCATGCCTGAAAAAACCCAGCACCGAATATTCGGACGCCGACAAGGACGGCAAGATCAAGTTTTCGAAAAAGACGATCCGGCGAATCAAGAACGGAAAATTCGACAAGATCTGCAAGGGCAACAGCTATTACGACAAGAAGGGCGGCAAATACGGCGCCTGCTGGGAGTGCCCGAAAGGGTTCGTCCGCAACATCGCCAAATCGGTAAAAGGCGACAGGGCCTGCGTCAAGGTGAGCGGCCTGTCGCGAAAGTCGGCGACCAGGGTGTCCGGCTTTAACCCCTGCCGCAAGGGATTCTTCGATCCGCGCGCCGGGGGCCAGTGCTGGTCCTGCCCGGCGGGCTATTTCCGCGGTCCGACGAAAGTGAATTCCAGGGATGCGTGCCTGATCAAGGCGACAAATGTCTGCGACAAGGGCAACATCCTGGTCTATTCCAGATGCCAGAAAAGGAACGAATGCGGCAAGCTGGGGCAGCGTCCCTGCCTGGTCGTCGAACGGATTCCATCCTGCAAGGCCGGCCTGCTGGAGGATTTCTCCCAGAACAAATGCGTGAATGCGACGGCGTTGCTCTGCGGGGTTTTCGTCGACACCGTAAAGGCGGCGCAAAAGGGCTCCAAGGCGCTCGGCAAGAAGCAGAAGCAGGCCCAGAAAAAAATAATCAAGGTCACGGAAACGGCATTCAAGACGGTCATGGGCAAGAAGGCCTATAACAGCCTCGTCAAAAGCGTCAGCGGCGGCCAGAAGCTCATCCGGAAGGCGCAGAAAACCGCCGGCAAAACGGTGGCGAATACGACCGAAAAATTCTTCAGGCCTCTTGTCCCGATTACGAGCGACATCGGGGCGCTGGCGGCAGGGCTGGACAGGGGAAAGAACAAGCTGGCCGATCTCATGACCAGCCGGAAATTCTGCCTGCAATCGCCCAACCAGAAGATGAAAAGCATCGAAGCCGCCCTCGGCGTCAGCCTGAAACCGCCGCAGGGAAAGCGGGCGTCGCTCCGCCCGGGGCTGTTCGACGGCCTGTTGATCAAAAGCGCCCATGCGGCGGATGACGAGCTAAAAAACACCCTCGCCTATGGCATCTCGGTCAGCTTCACGGATATACCCGAGCCTTACAAAACCCTGCTCACGCCTGGCGGCAAGGCCGGCGGCAAGGGGGACGGCATGATCAATCCGGGAATCGGCTTCAGCGTCAGCTATTATGGCGTTACCGATGGCCGGAAGAACGCGCAGCGAATGGGCATCGGCTTCGTTGCGACGACGGCGAAGGCGGTATTCGACATGACCCCGTTTATTTCCATTCTCTATGCCGACAGGGTCCAGGATGTCGGCGGCGGCGGGTTCTCGTTCGGCATGGGCGGCGGAATCGAGTCGCTGGATCAGCAACTGGCCAGGGCCGGGGCGAAGGTGGGAAGCGTTACAGGCCCAACCAGTTCGGGTGCCCTGTCTTTTGCCATACTGACCGCAAACAATCCCCTGAATCAGGAGGGGCTGGAAATCGGTGTAAAGCTGAAACGCCAGCAGAACCAGAAATGGGAAGGCGGCAAAAGAAACAAGGTGGAATTTTCAGGCGAAATGAGCTGGGGGTGGGACTTCGCGCTCAAGTAGTGCCGGGTTTCCGATCCGCCGGGTCTCCGCCGGGGGCGTATGTGGAGCGGGGGTGCCGGGGAACCGGGATACCGGACCCCGGCATAAACCGGCAGTGGGCGGGCGGCGGTTCGAGTGCGGTGTTTGCCGGAATTCAAACGGATATTCACGTGCCGTTATTGAAATCCTTCAGTCTGTTCCAGATCTCCCGGGCGACGGTGCCGGCCGCGACATCCCGGCGGCGCATTGCGAAATGCTCGGCCTGCACAGGCGGGTAGCCTTCAACATTGAGCCGGACCAGGTCGCCCCGGTCCAACTCCCGCTGGATCATGTGCCGAGGCATCCCGCCCCATCCCATATTCGCAAGCAGGATGTCCTTTTTCGTGTCAAAATCCGACACGGTCCATCGTAACCCGCCGGGCAACAGGCCCCGGCTTTGTTTGTTGGCCGATCCGCTGTCTGAAACCACGACCTGAATGTGCGTCTGCATTTCCGCATCGGAATTGAACTTCCCGTCGCGCGCCGCAGGAAAATCGGGATGGGCAACCGGCAGGATCGTGACGGGCGCGAGAGGCAGGGCTTCGACCCGGTCCAAAGGCACGCCGTCCAGCGTAGAGATCGCAATCTGCACCTCGTCGGCCAGCAGCTTTTCGACCGACCCGCCCATGTTGTCGCGCGAGAGCCGGATATGTGTCGCCGGAAAGACGGAGGTCATTTCGCCGATCAATGCCAGAACAGGCGAGAATGGAAAGGTTGCCGTGACGGTAAGGGCAACCTCGGCCTCCTGTTCCGAAGTGAGCGTTCGGGCAATGGATTTCAGGTCCTGCACCCCCTGCAGGACGCGGCGGGAGTGCCGGTAATAGACTTCGCCTTTTTCCGTCAATTCGGGGCGATAGTTTTCGCGGGACAGCACGGCGAAGCCGAGCTCGTCCTCGAGCTTCTTCAACATATGGCTGATTGCCGACTGTGCTTTGTTGAGGTGCTCTGCCGCGCCCCTGAAGGTTCCCTGTTCGACGATCGCATTCAGGACAACGAGCTGTTCCAGCGTCATGGTCGCACCCTTGATGATCTATTAAAATGATTATTATCATGAATAATCGATATTATTAACCGATCTTATTCGAGCGTAGTTTCTCCGCATACCAATCAGGAGAAACCAGATGACGACCGAAAACACACGTATCATTCACCGCGGCGACCTGCCTCTCGGCGGCTTTGCCGGCATTGTCGAAACGCGAATGGTTATGAGCCCTCTTCTCTGGAAGGAGGCCGTCAATCGCCCCGATATCAGCCATGGGCTTGGCAGTTTCGTTTACCTGGCCTCGGGGCATTTCAATGCCGATGACGGTGCGCCGATGCACCCGCACAAGGATGTCGATATCGTCAGTTTCATTCCCAATGGCGCCGTGGGACATGAGGGCACGATGGGCGACGGCACCGTAATCCAGGGGCCGGGCGTTCAGGTTCAGCGCGCCGGCACGGGCATCCGACACGCCGAATTCAGCCTGAACGGTCAAAAGGCAGATCTGGTTCAGATCTGGTTTTTGCCTCCGGAAAAGGGGCTTGCGCCGGGCTATCAGGATTTCACCCTGGAGAAGGGAAAAATGACCACAGTGCTCGGCGGCGGCGGCGAGACGTTCGGGAACGAAATGAATTGTCAGATCGGTCTGCTCGAACCCGGTGACACCGCCGCGACCGATCGCCGGTTTATCGGCTTCATCAGCGATGGCGACGCCGTTGCAAACGGAAAGCCGGTCGGCGCCGGCGACATAATCGAGGGCGACGCACTCGAGCTCGTAACCGGTACCGGATGCAATCTGGTTCTGATCCAGTACGCCGAAAGGTTCAATTAAGCGGCGTTCCTGATTGCCGGGGCGACAGTGCGGTGTGCGGGGGGCGGAAGCTTTGCCCCGGCCTTCCCCCCGCTTGTTCCCCCGCCACAGGGGTGGGGCGACGGGGTTGGCCGGGGTTTCGGCTCACTTTTTGCGCGCCCGGCGCGCCGCCGGGCTTGTCCCGGCGCGGCGCAAATGGTTTTCTGTCGCCAGACACAAACGACGCGGACCCGAACCCGCGCACGACAAAGGATAGCCCCATGTCAGAACTTTCCGCCGCGCTCGACGCCCTGGTGACCGCCAACCGTATTGTTGCAAACGAAGACGTCTGCGATTCCTACGGCCATGTCAGCATCCGCCACCCCGACAATCCGGACCGGTACCTGCTGTCCTATTCGCGGGCGCCGTCGCTGGTCGAAGTGGCCGATATCGTGACGTTCGAACTGGACGGCACGCCGGTCGATCTCGGCGACCGCACGCCCTATTCGGAACGCGCGATCCACGGCGCGATCTACGAACAGCGCCCCGACGTGATGTCGGTGGTCCACAATCATTCCTACCAGGTGGTGCCGTTCACGGTGTCCACCGTGCAGCTGCAGCCGGTCATCCACGTCTCGGCGCGCATCGGCGATCCGCCTCCGACCTGGGATATCAGGGACAAGTTCGGCGACAGCACGACGCTGCTGGTCACCACGATGGAACAGGGCCGCGACATGTGCAAAACCCTCGGCGACGGCAAGGTGGTGCTGATGCGCGGCCATGGCGCGACCATCGCGGGCTACAGTCTCGAAGACGCGGTGATGACCTCGATCTACCTGCAGGTGAACGCGCAGATCCAGACCGCGGCGATCGGGCTCGGCGGCGGGGTCGAGTATCTCAGCCAGGGCGAAATCGACGCACGCCGCGGCGCCGACAAGGAACAGGCCGGGTTCTCGCGCGCGTGGGAGCATTTTTCGCGCAAGGCCGGGCGCTAAATTATCGCCGTATAGGCGATTGCGGAATATGCCATACTCCGCCGGCGATAACGGTTCGCGGGTCAAGCGGGAGGCGTGGCGGGATGTTCAGGCGGGTATGCGCGGCGCTGGCCGCCATGGCGTTTTCCGGATTTTGTGCCGCCGGGGCCGGCGCATCGGCGGCGCCGGCCTGCGGCGAGACGGTCACGCTCGACACCCATGACGGGACGACGGCGAAATACAGCCTGGCAGGGGTGTCGGCGGCGGCATCGAACGGCGCCACGGTGGCGCTGGTCCTGTTGCCGGGCGGCGGCGGATTTGTCGATCTCGACGCGGGCGGCTGCCCGCGCCGGCTGAAGGGCAATTCGCTGATCCGCCAGATTGCGGCGTTTCACGCGGCCGGGATTGCAACCGCGCTGGCCGATGCGCCGACGGATTACCGGGGCGCCGCCGGGCTCGCCGGGTTCCGCATCCGGGCGGATCATGCAGACGATATCGGAAAGGTGATCGCGGATGTCCGCCGCCGCACCGGGCTGCCGGTGTGGCTGGCCGGGGCCAGCCGCGGCACGATCTCCGCCGCCAATGCCGCCGCCCGGCTGTCCGGCCCGGCGGCGCCGGACGGGCTGGTGCTGACCTCGCCGGTCACGTCGGGGTTCGAAGGCGGCCGCAAGGCCTGGGTCGCGCAGACGGTTTTCTCGACCGACCTCGAACGTATCCGGGTGCCGGTCCTGGTCGTGGTCCACGCGGCGGATAAATGCATCCGCACGCCGCCCCGCCTCGGCCCGCGCATCGTCGAAAAGACCGGCGGCAGCCGCGAACAGGCGGTTACCGTCACCGGCGGTCCCGGCTGGGACGGGGATGAAAGCGTCGAGGCCTGCAAGGGCCGCGCGCCGCACGGGTTTTTCAGTCAGCACGAAGACGTCGCCGCCGGGATCGTGCGCTTTATCCGCGGCGGGAGGTATTAAGGCCGGATTTACGCCATTTCCGGCAGGTCGAAGGCGGTAACCGGCGGCGCGTCGCCGTCGAAGCGTTCGATCTCGACCAGCGCCGACTGGGCGATGCAGCTCTGGGCGAGGCGCGACGATCCCTTGTCCACCGTGAGCACGTTCGGGTTGCCGTGTTTTTCGAGGCTGCCGATATCGGCGGCGTCGAGCGGGTCGAGCCATGCGCCGGTCGACAGGCGCACGACGCCGGGCCGGATGCGGTCGGTCACCATGGCGCCGGCGAGGCACGCGCCGCGGTCGTTGAACAGCCGCACCACGTCGCCGTCGGCGATGCCGCGCGATGCCGCGTCGTCGGGGTGGAGCAGGACCGGTTCGCGCCCGGCGATTTTGGTGTCCTGGCTGGGCGTGCCGAAATCGAGCTGGCTGTGCATGCGCCGCAGCGGCTGGTTGGATATCAGATGCAGCGGATGGCGCGCCGCCTTGTCCGAGCCGAGCCATTCCACCGGTTCCATCCAGGCCGGATGCCCGGGGCAGTCGTCATAGCCGAACCCGTCGATGGTCTCCGAGAAGATTTCGATTTTTCCCGACGGGGTCTTGAGAGCCGCCTTGTCCGGGTCCGCCCGGAACGCCTCGAACAGGACCGGGGAGGCGTCCGGCGTCGTGAACTCGACATAGCCGTCTTCCCAGAACCGGTCGAAGTCGGGCATGTCGATATCCGCGCGTGCCGCGCTTTTCCGCGCCGCGCCGTACATGTGCCGCAGCCAGTCCATCTCGGACCGGCCCTCGGTAAAGGCGTCCGCGACGCCGAGGCGCTGTGCGAGACCGGAAAATATATCGTAATCGCTGCGCGCTTCGCCGACCGGCGGCACCGCCTGCTGCATGGCGATGAAGAACCGGTCGCGCAGTCCGGCCCCGATATCGTTGCGTTCCAGCGTCGTCGTGACCGGGAGCACGATATCGGCGCGGCGCGCCGCCGGGGTCCACCACGGTTCGTGGACGATAATGGTTTCCGGGCGCCGCCACGCCTTCAGGAACCGGTTCAGGTCCTGCTGCTTGTGGAACGGGTTGCCGCCTGCCCAGTAGATCATCCTGATATCGGGATAGGTCAGGCGGTTGCCGTTGAAGTCGTATTCCGCGCCCGGGTTGAGCAGCATGTCGACGACGCGCGCGACCGGCACGTAGGTCGCGACCGGGTTGCCGCCCTGGGGCAGGCCGAATTTGGGCATCTTTCCCGACCGGGACCCGGTGGTGCCCATCGAGCCGTAGCCGATTCCGACACCGCCGCCCGGCAGGCCGATCTGGCCGAGCATGGCCGCCAGGGTGATCGCCATCCAGCAGGGCTGTTCGCCGTGATCGCTGCGCTGCACAGACCAGCTCATCGACACCATGGTGCGGGTCGCGGCCATGCGCCGCGCGAGGGCACGCAGGGTTTCGGCGTCGATGCCGGAAATCATGGCCGCCCAGTCGGCATCCTTGGCGACCCCGTCGGCCGCGCCGGTCAGGTAGGCGTGGAAGCGGTCGTACCCGGTGCAGTAGCGGGCGAGGAATTCGGTGTCGTGCAGGCCTTCGGCGGCGAGGGTATGGGCGAGGCCGAGCATCACGGCGGTATCCGTGTTGGGCCGGGCGGCCAGCCATTCGGCATCGAGCTCGTCGATGAAATCGTCGCGGATCGGGCTGATCTGGACGAAGTCGATCCCCGCCGCGCGGGCGTCGCGCAGGTGGTTCTGGGTTTCGTGGCGGACGAATCCGTCCTTCGACACCTGGCTGTTCTTGGGCGACACGCCGCCGAACGCAACCATCAGGCGGGTATTGGCGATAATATTGGGCCAGCTTGTCGGGCGCATGACCGGTTCCATCGAGCCGGTGATGCGCGGCACGATCACCGACGCCGAGCCGAAGGAATAGTTCGTGACCTGGTCGACGAAGCCGCCGATATCGTTGAAGAACCGCTTGAGCTGGCTGGCCGCCGAATGGAACGTGCCGGCGCTGGCCCAGCCGGACGAGCCGAAGATGGCGTCGTTGCCGTGGCCGGTCCGCACCCGGTCGATTTCCGCCGCGACCAGGTCGAGCGCTTCGTCCCACGGCACCGCGACGAAGGGATCGGTGCCGCGCTTGTCCGAGTTGCTGCCGGGGCCGTTCTCGAGCCAGCTTTTGCGGATCATCGGCCGGGCGATGCGGCAATCGGCATGCACGATTTCCGGCATCGCCTGGATCATCGGCGACGGTTCGGGGTCGTTTTCGAACGGCGTGACGCCGGTGACGCGCCCGTTCGACACGGCGACCCGGTAGGCGCCCCAGTGGGAAACCGTGATCGGGTCCTTTTTCATATTCGTCGCCATGCCGCGTCTCCGTGTATGAGGTATGATAAGGGTAGCAAATTAATCCGCGCGTCTCCACGCACCGCCGCGCCGCTAACGCGCCAATAAAAAGAGGACATTTCATGACCGATCTCGAACCCGTGCTCCGCGACCTTGTCATCGCCAACCGTATTCTCGCCAACGAGAACGTCGTCGATGCCTACGGGCATGTCAGCGTCCGCAGTCCGCTGGACCCGGAACGCTATTTCCTGTCGTGTTCGCGCAGTCCCGAACTGGTGCAGCGCAGCGACATCATGGAATTCAGGCTCGACGGCACGCCGGTCGGCGGGGATTCGCGCAATCCCTATCTCGAACGCTTCATCCACGGCGCCGCCTACGAGGCCGATCCGGATGCCAATGCCGTGGTCCACAGCCATGCCGAGGAAGTGCTGCCCTATACCATCACGTCGCAGCCCCTGCAGCCGGTCATCCATTCCGCCGGGCTGATGGGGCCGGAGCCGCCGGTGTGGGACATCGCGCAGAATTTCGGCGATACCACGCTGCTGGTCGTCAACATGGACCAGGGACGCGACCTTGCGCGCCAGCTTGCCGGCAACCGGATCGCGCTGATGCGCGGCCACGGCTTCGCGGCGACCGGGCGCAACCTGTCGGAAGTCGTGCGGGTCTCGGTGATGCTGCCGCGCAATGCCCGTATCCTGACGACAGCGCTGCAGTTCGGAGGGGTCAGGCCGCTGTCGCCCGGCGAGGTCGCGCTGCGCCAGGACATGGACCCCGACCACAAGGCGTTTTACCGGGCGTGGGAATACTGGGCGACCCGCGCCGGCTGCGGCGACATGCTGGGGGAAAGCTGACGCCTATTCCGACCAGACGGCAAGCTCCGAGCCGTTGGGGTCGCGGAAATGAAACCGGCGGCCGCCGGGAAACGTGTAGACCGGTTTGATGATTTCGCCGCCCGCCGCTGCGACCGCGGCGAGGGTGGCGTCGAGATCGGCGGCATAGAGCACCACCAGGATGCCGGGCGCGGCGGCGGCCACGCCGTCGACGCCGTTGAACCCGCCGTCGATGCCGGCGCCGGCGAAGCTGATATAGTCCGGCCCCCAGTCGGTAAAGACCCAGCCGAAGACCGTGCCGTAAAACGCCTTTGTTTCCGCATTTTTGACGAGGGGGAATTCGATATAGTTTATCGTGTTGTTTTCATTGGTCATTTTAGCCTCCTGAATTTTCCGTCCCCGCCGCGACAACCCGGCACATGCGCGACCGGTGCGGCACCGAGGCGCTGAGCGGGTCGATATCGGCATCCGGGATCAGCCGGTTGATATTGGCGCCGTCATCGGCGAACGCGTCGTGGCCGGGCAGGCCGAGCTCGGTGCAGGCCTGCCACCAGCCATAGGGCGCGCAGACCACGCGCGGATGCAGCGACGGCGCATGCCGCGCCTTCAGCCGCACCCGGCCATGGGCGTTTTCGAGCACCGCCCAGTCGCCGTCGCCGATGCCCGCCGCCTGCGCGGTATCGGGATGGATCTCGATGAACGGGTCGGGCTGGCGCGACCGCAGCCGCGGGGTGTTGCGGTTCTGCGGGCCGATGAACTGGATGGTGCGGAAACTGGTCATCACCAGCGGATAGTCGCCGCCGTCGCCGTCCAGCGGGCTGTCGACCGGCTCGGCGTAACGGGGCAGGGGATCGTACCCCGCCGCCGCGAAGGGCGAGGCGTAGAGTTCCATCCGGCCCGACGGGGTGGCGAAGCCCGCGGGCCTTCCGGTCGCCGGATCGGGCTCGGCGTATTTGCGGTAGCGCGTCGCCGTTTCCGTGCGCACACCCGACGGCTGCGCGCGCAGGCCGCGGATGCTGAGCCCCGCCGGTTCCAGGTGGTAGTCCCAGGCGGCGTCGATATCGCCGCCGAAAAACGCGTCGCCGAGGCCGAGCGCGCCGGCGAGGTCGAAGATGATCTCCATGTCCGGGCGGCTGTCATGGAGCGGCGGCACGACGGCCGGCTTGAACTGGCCCCAGCCCGCCGTGTTTTCGTCGCCGCGGAACGTCGCGCGCGCCGCTTCGGATTCCCAGGTCGTGCTCGCCGGCAGCAGGATATCGGCATAGGCCGTGCCGGGATTGTCGAAGATGTCGACATGTACATAGAACTCCAGCGCTTCGAGCGCGGCGCGGCCGCGCGCCGGGTCGATTTGTCCGACCAGCGGGTTGGACCCGAACAGCACCAGGCCGCGCACCGGATAGGGGTCGCCCTCGACGACGGCGCGGTAGACGTTCGAATGCTGGACATGGCCGGGATCGTTCGGCGGGCCGAGCGGGTGATCGGCGAGACCGAGGCGCCGGTCGTGCTGGCGGTCGGACAGGAACTCGCCGGCGGTGATCGGGCGCACCGGCGGGTGGTCGAACTCGACATTGCTGCCCGGCGCGTCGTACTGGCCGGTCAGGGCATAGAAACAGTGGATGGCGCGGTTCATCTGGGCGGCGTCGGAATGCATTTCGGTGCCGGTCCAGCTTTCATAGGCCGATGGCATCTCGGTCGCGAACATCCGCGCCGCCCGGCGCACGTCTTCGGCAGCGACCCAGGTAATGCCCGCCGATTCTTCCGGCGCATAGGCCGCTGCGAGATCGCGTAGCGCTTGCGCTACCGTCCGGCATGACGCAGTCGTACCATCCGTCAGAGTGACGTCGAAATGACCGAAAACAGCGGTATTCGGCGCAGTAGTGCCCGGTAGGGCTTCGCAAATTGCAGGTCCGTCGCCGCACCAGGCAACGGCGCCGGCGGCACTGCCGCAAGCGGCGATATCGGCGCCGGTCAGCAGCGCGCCGGTGTCGTCGCGCACCAGAAAGGGGGCGTTGGTCCAGTCGTTCAGGAAGGAATCGTCGTACAGGTTTTCGTCGAACAGCACATGGATCATCGCGAGCGCCAGCGCGCCGTCGCTGCCGGGCCGCACGCGGAGCCAGCAATCGGCCTTGCGCGCCAGTTCGTGGTCGCGCGGATCGATCACGATCAGCTTCGCGCCGCGCTTGCGGGCGCGCGCAATCCGCATCGCCTGGGCCGGCTCCGTCACCTGCGGGTTGACGCCCCAGAGCAGGATGCAGTTCGACCGGTCGAGATCGATCCGCGGCGTGGCCGCGCCATAGGTGAACTTCGATCCGAACAGGCGGCTCCACGTGCAGACATGGCCGGGGCTGAGATAGTTCGGGCTGCCGAACGCGCCGGACAGCCGTTCGAGCCACGGGCGCATGTCCTCGGTCGCGCTGCCGGCGGTGGTGGCGCAGCCGAACACCACGGCCTCGGCGCCGCTTTCGGATTTGATGGTGTTGAGTTTCGCGGCGACGGTCGCGAATGCGTCGTCCCACGAGATCGGCTCCCAGCCCGGATCGGGATCGCCCTTGGGGCGGGTGCGGCGCATCGGCTGTTTCAGGCGGTCCGGCGAATAGACCATCTCGGGCGCGGCGCTGCCCTTGATGCAGATGCAGCCATTGGGGTGATCGGGATCCGCCGTGACCCTGGTGAACGTGCCGTTCTCCACGGTCGCGATGACGCCGCAGCGCGATGTGCACAGGGCACAGTAGGTCGGGATGGTTTGCATTGTCACGGCGGAAACCGGGTTGTCGTCAGCCGGTCGGCAGGTTGTATTCCGCGTCGATGGACTCGATGTACTCCAGCGCATCGTCCATCTGCACGACATCGGCGTATTTGGCCTGCATGTCGCATAAATTGATTGCATGCGACGCCTGCGACCGGTCGAAGCAGCCTTCCTCGACGATCACCGTGCGCAGGTTGTTGCTGAACGCGTCCAGCACCGAGGCGCGCACGCAGCCCGACGTGGTGGTGCCGGTGACGATCAGCGAATCCGCGCCGAGATTGAACAGGAACGAGGTCAGCGGCGTGTCGTGGAAGGCGCTCGGTTTCAGCTTGCGGATGACGATATCCTGCGGCGACGGCGCGATCTCGTCCATGATGTCGTTGCCGTCGCGGTTGGACGTGCGCGCCGCGGGCGCGCCGCCGGGGGTGTCTTCATTGCCGCGCGACGTTTTCCACGACCAGCTTCCCTTGTCCCAGCCGTCGTCGCGGACCGTGCCGGTGGTGTAGATCACCGGGATGCCCTTTTCATGGCATTTGTCGATCAGGGTGCGGATATGGGGCAGCGCTTCCCAGGCTTCCTCGCCGCAGGACGTGCGCCATTCCTTGACGGCTTCGAGGATCGGCAGGGGCTTTTCGCCGCAGAACGCATAGTTCACGTCGATAATGAGCAGCGCCGGTTTTTTGCCGCCGCCGGACATGGCGCTCCACCCGCCCTGCCTGAAGACTTCCTTGTCGCGCTCGGTGAGGAACTTGTCCCAGACCCGTTCTGTCATGTCGTTTTCTCCCGGTCGGTTATGGGCGCAGAAACACCCTGTCCTGCTCGCTGCCGGCCTGGTCCGGATGCCCGCCAGCGTAAAAAGATACACTGTCCGGCGAAATTCGCCAGCCGTCCCGGTATCGGCGTCGAACCGGCAGATTGCACCGCGTATGGGACATATCCCCGATTTCGGCGCGTTCCCATTTCCGCGGAACTAAGCAATCGCTATCGGGGAAGTGCTATGATACGCCGGTGTCTTACTTTCTGCCGCCTCCGGGCGGCGACAACCGGGGTTTATGCCGTGACCATACATGCCTCCCTCTATCACCGGACGACCTATTCCTACGACCGCAAGGTCGAGCAGGGGCCGCAGGTGGTGCGGTTGCGCCCGGCGCCCCATTGCCGGTCGCAGATTCTAAGCTACGCGCTGCGGATCGAGCCCGAAGGCTACTTCATCAACTGGCAGCAGGACCCCTACGGCAACTACCAGGCGCGCATCGTCTATCCCGAGCCGGTCGAGCGCTTCCAGATCGAGGTCGATCTCGTCGCCGACATGTCGGTCCAGAATCCGTTCGATTTCTTCCTCGACGAAACCGCCGAGAAATTTCCCTTCGACTATTCGCCCCAACTTCGCGAGGAACTGGCGCCCTATCTGAAGCCGGAACCGGCGGGACCGCTGCTGGCGGCCTGGCTCGCCGAAGTGCCGCGCGATACCGTGCCGACGGCCGATTTTCTCGTCAGCCTGAACCGGCGCCTGGAGCAGGACATCGAATACCTGGTGCGGATGGAGCCCGGCGTGCAGACCTGCGAGGAGACGCTGTCGCTGCGCCGCGGGTCGTGCCGCGACACCGGCTGGCTGCTGGTCGAAATTCTCCGTCATCTCGGGCTCGCCGCGCGGTTCGTGTCCGGCTACCTGATCCAGCTCAAACCCGATGTCGAATCCCTCGACGGCCCGTCCGGCACCGACCGCGATTTCACGGACCTGCATGCCTGGACCGAGGTTTTCCTGCCCGGCGCCGGCTGGATCGGGTTCGATCCCACGTCCGGGCTGCTCGCCGGCGAAGGCCACCTGCCGCTCGCCGCGACGCCGCACCCGCGCAGCGCGGCGCCGATATCGGGCGCCATCGGCGAATGCGAGGTCGATTTCTCGTTCGACATGGCGGTCACACGGATATTCGAATCGCCGCGCGTCACGCTGCCCTACAGCGAAGACCAGTGGGCGGCCGTCGATGCGCTCGGCGGACAGGTCGACAAGGTTCTCGCCGACGGCGACGTGCGCCTGACCATGGGCGGCGAGCCGACGTTCGTTTCCATCGACCATGTCGACGAAGCGGAATGGAATACCGGCGCCGTCGGCCCGACCAAGCGGCCCCTCGCCGACGACCTGATCCGCCGGCTGCGCGACCGCTTCGCGCCGGGCGGGATGCTGCATTACGGCCAGGGCAAGTGGTATCCCGGCGAGCAGCTGCCGCGCTGGGCCTTCGCCGTCTACTGGCGCGTCGACGGCAGGTCGCTGTGGCGCAACCCGGAGCTTATCGCCGGGGAAAGACAGGATGCCGCGCCGACGATCGCGGACGCCGAAACCTTCGCGAAAGGGGTCGCCATGCGGCTCGACGTGCCGACCGACACGCCGATGCCGGCCTATGAGGACCCGTGGTATTTCCTCGAAAAGGAACGCGACCTGCCGGAAAACATCGATCTCGCAGATGCCGAGCTCGACAACCCGGTGGAACGCGACCGCATCGCGCGGGTGTTCGAACGCGGCCTGACGCGCCCGACCGGCTACGTGCTGCCGATTCAGCGCTGGAACGCGAAGGACGGCGGCGGCCGCTGGTACAGCGAACGCTGGACGACGCGGACCAGGAAGCTGTTCCTGATCCCGGGGGATTCGCCGGTCGGGTTCCGCCTGCCGATCGATTCGCTGACCCACATCCCGCCGATCGACTATCCCTATGTCGTGCCCGCCGACCCGTTCGCCGAGCGCACCGAGCTGCCGGACCCGTCCGAGCGCCGCCAGCCGTTCCTGACCGGCAGCGAACACCCGGCGGCGAACCGCCAGGACATCAACGAACAATCGGTGAAGGAGACGCGCGCGGCGATGACGGTCGAGCCGCGGGATGGCCGGCTGTGCATCTTCATGCCGCCGACCGAGACGCTCGAAGACTATCTCGACCTGGTTGCCGCGATCGAGGACGCGGCGGCGGAACACAACCTGCCGATCCACGTCGAAGGCTATACGCCGCCCGACGACCCGCGGCTCAACGTCATCAAGGTGACGCCCGATCCCGGCGTGCTGGAGGTCAATATCCAGCCGGCGCGCGACTGGAACGAGATGGTCGACATCACCACGACGCTGTACGAAGAGGCGCGGCTGACCCGGCTCGGCACCGAGAAATTCCTGCTCGACGGCCGCCATACCGGCACCGGCGGCGGCAACCATGTCGTCGCGGGCGGCGCCACCGCCGCCGACAGCCCGTTCCTGCGGCGCCCCGACCTGCTGCGCAGCCTGATCACGTACTGGCAGCACCATCCCGGCCTCAGCTACCTGTTTTCCGGCCTGTTCATCGGCCCGACCAGCCAGGCGCCGCGGATCGACGAGGCGCGCCACGACGCGCTCTACGAGCTGGAAATTGCGTTCAAACAGATTCCCGATCCCGGCAAGGACTGCCCGCCCTGGCTGATCGACCGGATCCTGCGCAACCTTCTGGTCGATGTCAGCGGCAATACCCACCGCACCGAAATCTGCATCGACAAGCTCTATTCGCCGGACGGGCCGACGGGCAGGCTCGGCCTGGTCGAGTTCCGCGCCTTCGAAATGCCGCCCCATGCGCGGATGAGCCTGACCCAGCAGCTTCTGCTGCGCGCCCTGATCGCCCGGTTCTGGCAGGAACCCTATACCGGGAAACTGGTGCGCTGGGGCACGTCGCTGCACGATCGCTTCATGCTGCCCCATGCGGTGTGGCAAGACATCAAGTCGGTGATCGCCGAAATGAACGACGCCGGGTTCGCGTTCGACGCCGACTGGTTCGCGCCGCATTTCGAATTCCGTTTTCCGCGCTATGGCGACGTTTCATACGGCGATATCAGGCTCGAACTGCGCCAGGCGCTGGAGCCGTGGCATGTGCTCGGCGAGGAAGGCGCGGCGGGCAGCACGGTCCGTTACGTGGATTCGTCGGTCGAACGGCTCCAGGTCAAGGCGACAGGCCTGCCCGGGGGACGCTACGCGATCGGCTGCAACGGCCGCCAGGTGCCGCTGACCTCGACCGGCACGGCGGGCGAATACGTCGCCGGGATCCGGTTCCGGGCGTGGCAGCCGGCGAACTGCCTGCACCCGACCATCGGCGTCGATGCGCCGCTGATTTTCGACCTCTACGACACCTGGAACGGCCGTGCGGTGGCCGGCTGCACCTATCATGTGGCGCATCCCGGCGGGCGCAATTTCGAGACCTTCCCGGTCAATGCCTACGAGGCCGAAAGCCGCCGTCTCGCCCGGTTCCGCGATACCGGGCACACGCCGGGCAGGTCCGCGCCGCCGGAACCGGCGCCCAACCCGGAATTTCCCATGACCCTGGACCTGCGGGCATTCGCAACCGGCGAGATGCCGGCCAAAAAGAGCGGCTAACCGATTCCGGTCCCAAGACAATATACTCGCCGTCTCATTCCGCCGGGAAACCGGCAGGATGACCCCGATGGATGGAACGATGACCAGCGTGCCGAATGACATGACCCCGGACGACCCGACAGACGACCCGACTGACAGCCCGGCGGGCCGCCTGACCGCCGGTTATGCGCATGTCGCCGGAATTTTCGACGAGATGATGGACGACGGCGGCGCGATCCGCCCGCACTGGCAGGCGTTTCTCGACGGGCTCGGCACCATGTCGCCGGCGGAAATCGCGAACGGCTGGGAGAACGCGGAACGGATCATCCGCGAGAACGGCACCACCTACAACGTCTACCTGGATTCCGGCGACAGCGCCCATCCGTGGCGCATGGATCCGATCCCGGCGCTTATTTCGGCCGACGAATGGCGTCATATCGAGGCCGGGCTGATCCAGCGTGCGAAGCTGCTGAATGCCGTCGTTGCCGATCTGTACGGACCGCAGAACCTGCTGACCGACGGTCTGCTGCCGCCGTCGCTGGTGTTCGGCAATCCCAATTTCCTGCGCGCCCTGCACGGTATCGGCATCCCCGATAATGCCTGGCTCAATTTTATCGCCGTCGATCTTGCGCGGGCGGCGGATAACAGGTGGTGGGTGCTGAGCGACCGGACGCAGGCACCGTCGGGCGCCGGCTACACGCTGGAAAACCGCGTCGTCATGGGGCGCACCCTGCCGCAGATGTTCCGCGATTCCCAGGTCCAGCGCCTTGCCGGGTTTTTCCAGGCCCTCAGCGATCATCTGGTCGCCATGACCCGCTCGGACGATCCCGTGATCGTGCTGATGACCCCGGGGCCCCATAACGAGACCTATTTCGAACATGCCTATCTCGCCCGCTATCTCGGGTTTCCGCTTGTCGAGGGCGAAGACCTGACCGTGCGCGACAACAGGGTGTTCCTTAAAACGCTGAACGGGCTGCGCCAGGTCGACCTTATCTTCCGCCGCGTCGACAGCGAATTCTGCGATCCGCTGGAACTGCGCACGGATTCGCTGCTCGGCGTCGCCGGGCTGGTCGCGGCTGCTCGTGCCGGCAACGTGATCGTCACCAATGCGCTCGGCAGCGGCCTCGTGGAATGCGACGCCCTGATGAGCTTTCTGCCCGGGCTGTGCGAGAACCTGTTCGGCGAGGAACAGCTTCTGCCGTCCGCAGCGACGTGGTGGTGCGGCCAGGACCGCGAGCGCGACTATGTGCTTGAAAACCTCGACCATCTTGTAATCCGCCCGACATTTTCCAGCCGCACGATCCTGTCGGATGGCAAGGACGTCGTCGTGCCCGCGCAATTGTCGCCCGGCGAACGCGACCGGCTGGTCGATCGGATCAATCGGCGCGGCTACGATTTTATCGGGCAGGAAATCCTGCCGCTGTCGACGACGCCGTCCTGGCAGGACGGTGCGCTTCACCCCAGCCCGATGGCCCTGCGCGCCTATATCTGCGCTGATGGCGACGGCTACCGGGTGCTGCCTGGCGGCCTGACGCGCACCGCCGACCGCATCGACGCGCATGCAATATCGATGCAGCAGGGCGATGCGAGCAAGGATACCTGGGTGCTGTGGGACGAGCCCGTCAGCACCTTCAGCCGCCTCGCCGCGCCCGACCATGTTCTGGCCCTGCGGCGCAGCGGCAGCAACATGCCGAGCCGCGTCGCCGACAACCTGTTCTGGCTCGGCCGCTATGCCGAGCGCATGGAGAACACGGCCCGGCTGATGCGCAGCCTGGTTCTGCGGCTGGCCGGCGAAGCCGGCGCCGGCGACGATCCGCAGACGCTGCAACGGCTGATGACGATCCTGGTCGATCTCGGCTATGTCCGCCAGCGCGCTGCGCGGCGCGCCGTTGCCGCGGGTATCCGTGCGGTCGAACGCGAGGTCACGAACCTTATCTTCGACCACCGCTCGACCACCGGGCTGCTGAGCCTGATGGGCGACCTGCAACGGACGGCGGCGCTGGTGCGCGACCGGCTGAGCGGCGACGCCTGGCGCCTGCTGAACAATCTGCACGGCGTTACCGAGCGTCATGCGACGGGTCAGACCCTCGATGTCGACGACGCGCTGGCGCTGCTCAACGCGATGGTCGAGGAACTCGCCGCCTTCAGCGGCATGCAGATGGAAAACATGACCCGCAGCACCGGCTGGCGCCTGCTCGATATCGGCCGGCGGATCGAACGGGCCGGGCATATGGCGAAGCTGGTCCGAGAACTCGCGGTCGAGGGCGAGCCGGAAACCGAAGGCGGGCTCGACCTGCTGCTCGAACTGGGCGACAGCACGATGACCTATCGCACCCGCTACCTGTCGGCGGCGCAGCTTCCGGCGACGCTCGACCTGCTGGTGACGGACGAGACCAACCCCCGGTCGATCGCCTTCCAGGCGGCTGTCCTCAGGGATCATATCGCCGCATTGCCGCGCGACGCGGAGCTGGCGTCGCTGACCCGGCAGGAACACCTGGTCGAGGCGATCGCCAGCGCGCTTAAACTGGCCGATATCTACGACCTGTGTGCGGCGCGGACGAAGCGCGGCAAGCGGGCGCGGCTCGACGGTTTCCTGAACGATATCCAGGACCAGTGCATCGAACTGTCCGATACGCTGGCGCGGACCTATTTCAGCCACGCGATGACCGTCCGCAGCGGCGGGGTATCGGGCGGAGGCGTCCAGTGATCTTCGACGTCAGTCATCAGACGACGTTTGCCTATGCGCAGAGCGTATCGATTTCGCATCATCTGCTGCACCTGTCGCCGCGTCTCTACGACCACCAGGTCTGCAGCCGTCATTCGCTTCTGATCGAGCCGCCGCCGACGATCGTCAAGGAGGCGACGGATTATTTCGGCAATCCGACGACCTATCTGACGATCGAGGAACCGCACCATGAGCTGAACATCGTCGCCCGCAGCACGATCGAGGTGAAGCCGCCGCAATACGTGGCGCCGGAACGCACGCCGGCCTGGGAAAGCATCGCCGGCATGCTGAAACGGTCGACGGAGCGGGAACTTCTGGACGTCTACCAGTTCGCCTTCGATTCGCCCTTTACCCAGTCGGGGAACGGCGCGGCGGCCTATGCCGAGATTTCCTTTCCGCCGGGCCGTCCGGTCCTGGAGGGGGCGATCGACCTGATGAACCGTATCCACGCCGAGTTCAAATACGAGGGCGGCGTGACCGACGTTCACACCCCGATCGACACGGTGCTGTCCGAACGGCGCGGCGTCTGCCAGGACTTTGCCCATCTCCAGATATCGGGATTGCGCAGCATGGGCATTCCCGCCCGCTACGTCAGCGGCTACCTGCAGACCGTCCCGCCGGAAGGCGAAGAACGGCTTGTCGGCGCCGACGCGTCGCATGCCTGGCTGTCGGTCTGGGTGCCGGAATCCGGCTGGGTGGATCTCGACCCGACGAATGACGTTATCCCGGGCGAGCAGCATATCACCGTGGCCTGGGGCCGCGATTACGGCGATGTCAGCCCGGTAAACGGGCTGGTCCTGGGCGGCGGCGACCATACGGTGGAAGTCGCCGTGGACGTTGCCGAGGTCGCGGCCTAGAGCTGCGGCGGTACCGGCCCGCTCCTCCTCCCGGCGCGATTCCGCGTAAGCGGAATACGCTTTTGGAGCTCTTCGCGCCGTAATGTTCCAGGCGCTCTTCGCGCCGTAATGCTCTAGGCGCTCTTCGCGCCGTAATACAGCATCGAGACGTGTTTCGCTTCGGCGAAGAACAGCCAGCGTTCGATCACCGCGCCGACGGTGACCAGGATTGCCGCGGCGAGGGTGCCGGGAATGGCGATCCCCGGCGAGGACTCGCTGGTGAACAGCAGCGCAAACGGGATAACGAAATAGGCGACGAACGCGATGCGCCGCAGTTTCTGCGCATGTTTGCGGGCAACGGAATAGCCCATTTCGCGCTGCACGAAGGTTTCCGTCATGGTCGGGTTATCGAGCAGGCGTACCTTGCCGATATCGCCGAGCCCGGTGGCGCTTTCCGGCGTCGGGATGCCGGGGGTGGTATCGATGATGCGCCAGTACGACCGTTTCAGAAGCCAGACAAGCATAAGGCCGACGCCGACGACGGCCGCCTGTATCGGGGTCTGGTAGCCGAATATCTGTGCCAGCGCGTGCAGCCAGGCGGCGCCGGTCAGCAGGGCGAAGGACAGGTAGACCGGCACGGTGCGCCGGTTGTGCCACGCGCTGATAGTCCGCAGCGTCGCGTAGATCATGCCGGTAGCGTAGACGGTGAGCAGGCAGAACATCGCCAGCACCACGGCGAACAGGCCGAATATGCCGGACAGCGACCCTTCGACGATCCAGCCCCAGGCGGTCAGCGCCAGCGGGACGTAGGTCGCGGTGGCCAGCACGCCTTCGCGCGACAGCCAGGACGATTTCCACTGGCTATAGGCGCGCCATGCCCGTTCCGGGTGGCCGAGATGGGCGGTCGATGACAGCAGCCCGCCGGTGATCAGCAGGGTGCCGAGGCCGAAACCGATGGCGCCGAGCCACGGGTCGAGGTTCACGCCGTTCAACACGCCGAACAGCGCCATCAGGGCGACCAGGCCGTAGCCGGCGCCGGACGCGGTGGTGAAAAATATGACCGAATAGGCTGGATGCATGACCGGACCCCGTTACCGCGACAAAACCCGGTCGACCCAGCGCAGGAACCTGCCGGCCCCGGCAAGGTTCGTGCCTTCGCCGCTGGATACCCAGGGCAGGGAAGCGCCGACGCCATGGGCGCCCTGGTCCTTCCGGGGCGCGCGCGGCGGCAGGTAGCGGTTGACCGGCTTGTAGCCCAGTTCGGGCATCAGTTCCTTGCCGCCGCGTTCGGCGACAAGCTGCGAAACGTCGGATTCGGGATCGCCGAGATCGCCGAAATGCCGCGCGCTGGCGGGGCAGGTCGACACGCAGGCCGGCACGCGGTCTGCCTCCGGCATGGTCTCGTTATAGATGCGGTCGATGCACAGCGTGCATTTCTTCATCACGCCGGCGTCTTCGTCGTATTCGCGCGCGCCGTAAGGGCAGGCCCAGGAACACAGCTTGCAGCCGATGCAGGCGTCTTCGTTCACCAGCACGATGCCGTCTTCCTCGCGCTTGTACGAGGCGCCGGTCGGGCACACGGTGACGCAGGCGGCTTCCTCGCAATGCAGGCAGGATCGCGGGAAATGCACGGTGCGGCTGTCGGTGCCGATACCCGCTTCGAAGGTGTGGATGCGGTTGAACCACACGCCGTTCGGGTCAGACCCGTAGGGATCGTTGTCGGGCAGCGGCGCCGAATGGCCGCCGGTGTTCCATTCCTTGCAGTTCACCGCGCAGGCATGACAGCCGACGCAGGTGTCGAGATCGATGACCAGGCCGAGCTTTACCTCGTGCCCGTCCGTTTTGTGCGGGGGCAGCAGGGTCATTTGCCGTCTCCTCCCGTGTTGCCCTTCGGCGGCCGCTTGGGCTTGAAGCGCGCGCCGTAGCGCAGGATGCGTTCGCCCATGGATTTGGGATTCGTCGACGGCAGGGTGGCGAATTGCGGTTCGCTGATTTCGTCGCCCGGTTCGGCCTTTTCAAGCCGGACACGCAGGTCGTACCACGCGGCCTGGCCGGTCACCGGGTCGGAATTCGAATAGCGGTAGCCGCTTTCCTTTGGCGGCAGCAATTCGGAAATCACGTGGTTCAGCAGGAAGCCCTTGTTGGATTCGGGTGCGTCGGGCGACAGGTTCCAGGCACCCTTGCGCTTGCCGATCGCGTTCCACGTCCACACCGTGTTGCGCTCCACGCCTTCCATCAGGCGGATCTGGCACTTGATGCGGTTGTGGAAGCTGATCACCCAGACCCAGTCGTCGTCTTCGAGCCCTTCGAGTTCCGCCTGGGTGCGGTTCACATAGAGCCGGTTGCTGGTATGGATCTGGCGCAGCCAGGCATTCTGGGAGCCCCAGGAATGGTACATCGCCATCGGCCGCTGGGTGATTGCGAAGAACGGGTATTCGTCCTCGCGGCCGTCCTGGGATTCGAACGGGCGGTACCAGGTCGGCAATGGGTCGAAATAGCCGTCGATCCGCACCCGGTGTTCCTCGGGCGGGCGGGTATCGCCATGTCCGCGCGCCGCGAGACGGAAGCGCTGCATCGGTTCGCTGTAGAGCTGCATCACAATCTGGTCGGACGACCCGATCCAGCCCATGCTGGCCGCGTATTCCAGGTAGTCCCGGTTGGCGTGCTTGTAATAGCGCTGGTTTTCAGGAAATTCGTGGCTCCAGAAACAGCCGTTTTCGATATAGCGGTCGAGCTGGTCCGGGTTGACCGCGCCGGTGCCGTGGCTGTCGCCGTTCTCGCCGCGCCAGCCGGCCAGCGGACCGATGCCGGGCAGGCGTTCGTGGTTCACCAGGTAATCGGCATACCCGCCGGGATATTTCGGCGTGCCGTCTTCGTTGGTCAGGCCGGGCAGCCCGATACGCGCGCCGAGATCGATCAGCACCGACTGGAACGGGCGCACGTCGCGGTCGGGTTCGACCACCGGCTGGCGGATCGCATCCGCCGGGCCGTCGGCGCTGCAGATCGGCCGGTCGAGCAGCGACACCGCGTCCCACCGCTCCAGGTAGGTCGTGTCGGGCAGGATAATGTCGCAATAGGGCACCGTGTCGGACCAGAACGCATCCGAATAGACGATGAACGGAATTTTGTAGTCGCCGGTTTCCGGGTTGCGGTCGGTCAGCATGTCGATCACGCCGGACGTGTTCATCGACGAATTCCACGCCATGTTGGCCATGAACATGAACAGCGTGTCGATCGGGTACGGGTCGCCCTTCCACGCATTGGTGATGACCATGTGCATCATGCCGTGGGCGCTGATCGGCGCTTCCCAGGAAAACGCCTTGTCGATGCGCTGCGGCGTGCCGTCGGTATCGACCAGCAGGTCTTCCGGTCCCATCGGGAAGCCGAGCGGCGGTCCGGGCAGGACGGTATTCGGGTTGACCTGGCCGGGCTTGCCCGCCGGTTTCTGCGGCGGCGGGCAGGGCCGCGGGAAGGGCGGCTTGTAGCGGAAGCCGCCCGGCACGTCGATGGTGCCCAGCATCATCTGCAGCAGGTGGATCGCGCGGCAGGTGTGAAACCCGTTCGAATGGGCGGAGATGCCGCGCATGGCGTGCATCGCGACCGGCCGGCCGATCATCTTGTCCTGCTTGCGCCCGGCCCAGTCGGTCCATTCGACGTCGAGCACGATTTCCTTGTCGAACGCGGCCTCGGCCAGTTCGGCGGCGATGCGCCGGATGTGGTGTGCGGGCACGCCGGAGCGCAGTGCCGCGGCTTCCGGGCCGTAATTGGTATCCATGTAACGGTCGGCCATGATCTGGAACGAGGGCACGGCGGTGCGGCCGTCTTCCAGCGTGTATTCGCCGACCACGGCAGGCGCGACCCCGGCGAGGCGGGCATCGGCGATCTGCCTGGTGTTCTGGTCCCAGCACAGCGGTTCGCCGTCGGCGCCGCGGGCGAACAGGCCGTCATCGGCCGCACCCGGGTCGCGGATCACCAGCCACGGCGCGTTGGTGTAGCGCACCAGGTAGTCGAGATCGATCTTGTCGGCGTGCAGCAATTCGTGGATCAGCGCCAGCACGAACGCGCCGTCGCTGCCCGGACGCACCCCGACCCATTCGTCGGCAATGGCGGAATAGCCGGTCTTGACCGGGTTGACCGACACGAATTTCGCGCCGCGCGCCTTCAGCGTCGACAGGCCCATCTTGATCGGGTTGGAATCGTGATCCTCCGCGACGCCGAACATCATGAAATATTCGGTGCGTTCCCAGTCCGGTTCGCCGAATTCCCAGAATGAGCCGCCGATGGTGTAGAGCCCGGCGGCCGCCATGTTGACCGAACAGAACCCGCCATGGGCGGCGTGATTGGGCGTGCCGAACTGGCTGGCCCACCATCCGGTCAGCGCCTGGCTCTGGTCGCGCCCGGTGAAAAAGGCGAGCTTTTTGGGGTCGGTGGCGCGGATGTTCTTGAGGCGGTCGGCGACGATGCCGAGCGCTTCGTCCCATTCGATTTCCTCGAATTCGCCAGACCCGCGCTCGCCGACCCGGCGCAGCGGCTTGGTCAGCCGCGCCGGCGAATAATGCTGCATGATCCCGGCCGAGCCCTTGCCGCACAGCACGCCCTTGTTCACCGGGTGGTCTTTATTGCCCTCGATGTAGCGGATTTCGCCGTCGCGCAGATGCACTTTTATGCCGCAACGGCAGGCGCACATGTAGCAGGTGGTGGTCTTGGTCTCGTCGGCGGTCTTCGGCGACAGGTCGATGCGCTCTTGCGGGGTCAGAAAGTCGCCAGGCATGGCCGGTCATCATCCAGTTTCATTGCGGATACATATTCAGAAGGGGCGTAGGAGTATGGGAGTATAGGCATTCCGTCAAACGGCGGATATGGGCCAACCCGTTGCGCGGGTTGCATACCTTTGGAACCCGATTCTTGCTACCCTGCAAAACGGGAAACGGCGAACCAGCGGGAGAAACGCCATAATGCGCCCCGAAATAACATGTTTTTTCGACGACAAGACCAATTCGGCGTCCTACGTGGTGTCCGACCCGGAGACGTCGCGGGCGGCAATTATCGATTCCGTGCTCGATTTCGATCCCGCATCGGGGCGGACATCGACCGAAAGCGCGCAGAAAATAGCCGATTTTGTCGCCGAACGCGGGCTGGCCGTCGACTGGGTGCTGGAAACCCATGTCCATGCGGATCACCTGACCGCCTCCGTCTGGCTGAAGGAAAAGCTCGGCGGAAAGTCGGGTATCGGGGCCGGGATCACAAAGGTTCAGGAAACCTTCGGCGCGCTGTTCAACGTGACCGGCGACCTGCCCGCCGACGGATCGCAGTTCGACCGCCTGTTCGCCGACGGCGACACCTTCGCCATCGGCGGCATCGAGGCGCGGGTGATGGCGACGCCGGGCCACACCCCGGCCTGTAACGTCTATATCATCGGCGATGCCTGTTTCACGGGCGATACCATGTTCATGCCGGATTCCGGTACCGCACGCTGCGATTTTCCGGGCGGCGACGCCAAGCAGCTTTTCGCCTCGCTGCAGAAAATCCTCGAACTGCCGGACGATATGCGCCTGTTCGTGTGCCACGATTACGGCGCCGGCGGCACCCGCGATTTCGCCTGGGAAACCACGGTCGCTGCCCAGCGCGTCGATAATATCCATGTCGGCGGCGGTGCCCTGGAACACGACTACGTCCAGATGCGCCGCGACCGCGACGCGACGCTGTCATTGCCGCGCCTGATTGTCCCCGCCGTGCAGATCAATATGCGTGCCGGGGAGTTCCCGCCGGCGGAGGAAAACGGCACGTCCTATATCAAGCTGCCGCTGAATGTTTTCTAGGGCACAGTCCGTCGCCGGGCCGTTCCGGCGCGATCAATGCGACAGGAGGACCGGGAGCGGACAGGCATCGAACAGGCTTTTGCTGACGCCGCCGAACAGCCCTTCGCGCAGGCGCGAGCGGCTATAGGCGCCGGCGACGAGCATATCCGCGCCTGATCTCTGCGCATGTGCGATAAGGTTTGCGCTCGTGCTTTCATCGTCCCCGGCGGGCAGCACGTGGAGCACCGCATCTATGCCGTGGCCGGCGAGCATGTCCTTGATCCGCTCGCCCGATTCAGCCGACGCGTCGTCGGCGCTCTCGTCAACCACGGTTGCAACGGTCACGGTCTCGGCGCGCGCCAGAAATGGCATGGCATCGTGAATGGCGCGCACCGATTCCCGGCTTTCTTTCCATCCGATCATGATTTTTCGGCCGAAAGCGGATTCTCCGACCGCTGAAGGGATCAGAACAAGCGGCCGGCCCGATTCGATCGCAATGTCCGCTGCAAGGCCCGGGTCCTGCCGGGCGGAGTTGTCGCCGTCATACCGGCCCATCACGACCAGATCCGCATAGAGCGCGGTCGCGACGGCGGCGTCATGCGCCCCCGAAATCGTCGCATCTGCGAGCGTCCAGTCGCCCTGCCGGTCCGGCGTTCCGGCTTCGCGACGGAAAATTTCCTTCGCGGTCGCAGCGCGATCTTCCGCAGCTTTCTGCATGTCGGCAATCAGCTGCGCATTCGCCATCGCGCCGTCGCTGACCGCCGCAGCGACCGCGACATCGGGAAGGACGCAGAAACCCGACAGGTTCGCCTCGAATGCCCCGGCTATTCTGCGCGCGCTTCGAATAGTCTGTACGCTCTGTTCGCTTCCGTCCGCGTGAACGAGGATATTCCTGATCGTCATGTTCGCTCCTTCTGTCGCAGGATGGCTGTCTCAGGCTGGCCGTCGCAGCGTATTGCGCAGACCCGCCCGTCTCCTGTCGTTAACGCAGCCGGGGCGTTTCGGTTCCCGAAGTTGTCGGCTCTATGCCGTATCGGCGGTGGCGGAAAACGCGACGTCCTGTAACGAGCCGCCGCGGAACTTGTTTCGGGCCCGTTCATTGCCCGCTGGCATGAACCCGCGCATGCGCTAGAGTAGCGTCATGGTTCAACTCTCCGTCCTCGACCTCGCTAATATCGGCGAAGGCTTCACCCCCGCCGATGCCCTGGCCAACGCGCTCGACCTGGCGCAGCACGCCGAGGCCGCGGGCTATAACCGCTTCTGGCTGGCCGAACATCACAACCTCGCCGGCATTGCCAGCGCGGCCACCGCGGTATGCATCTGCCATGTCGCCGGCGGCACCAGCACGATCCGCGTCGGCGCCGGCGGCATCATGCTGCCCAACCATTCGCCGATGGTGATCGCCGAGCAGTTCGGCACCCTGGCGACCCTGTTCCCCGGCCGCATCGATCTCGGTCTCGGCCGGGCGCCGGGCACCGACCAGCACACGCTGCGGGCGCTGCGGCGCGGCCCGGAAGCGTCGGAACGCTTCCCGCAGGACGTGGTCGACCTGCGCGCCCTGCTCGGCCCGCCGCAGGAGAACCAGTTCATCCACGCGATCCCCGGCGAGGATACCAACGTGCCGCTGTGGATCCTGGGGTCCAGCCTGTTCGGCGCCCAGCTCGCCGCGATGCTTGGCCTGCCCTATGCCTTTGCGTCGCATTTCGCGCCGCAGGCGCTGATGCAGGCGGTCGAGATCTATCGCGAGCGGTTCGAGCCGTCGGATCAGCTCGCCGCGCCCTATGTGATGGTCGGCTGCAACGCCATCGTCGCCGACACGGAGGAAGAGGCGAAGCGGCTGTTCACCTCGCCCCAGCAGAATTCCACCCGGATGGTGCGCGGCACCCGCGGCAAGCTGCCGCCGCCGGTCGACGATATCGAAACCTTCTGGTCGCCGGCGGAGAAGGCGCAGGCCTCGTCTATGCTGGCATGTTCGTTTTACGGCTCGCCGGAGACGATCGAGGGCAAGCTGGCGCCGCTGGTCGACGCCACCGGCGCCGATGAGCTTATGGTCGCGGCGGCGATCTGGGACCACAAGGCTCGGGTCCGCTCCTTCGAGTTGCTGGCCGACGCGATGGGGCAGGCGCCGCGGATACAAAAAGCCGGCTGAGGGGAATAGTAGCCTGACCCTCTGCGCATCGGCGGTGCAGGTCCGGGCGCCGGCAAGCCGCCGCCGGACGCGTTTCAGGCCACTTTGGGACGGCTGTTTTCCCTGCCGGCGAAACGCAGCGTTACCGTGGTGCCGCCGCCTTCCGCACTTTCCAGCTCGAACGTACCGCCGTGCCGTTCGGTCAGCGACTTGCATAACGGCAGGCCGAGCCCGGTGCCCCGTGTGTGTTGGGTCAGGGCGCTGCCGACCTGTTCGAACGGCATGAGCGCCACGGCTATTTCGTCCGCCGGAATACCGATCCCGGTATCCGAGACCCGCAGGATGCATCCGCCGTCGGGCAGGGGCGCCGTACTGACGGTCACCCGGCCGCCTTTGGGCGTGAACTTGATGCCGTTGGAGAGCAGGTTGATCAGAATCTGCTTGAGAATACGCTGGTCGGCGAACAGGGGCACGGTGGCCACCGGGTCCACGACGGAGAGATCGATTCCCCTGGACCGGGCGCCTTCCTGCAGAAGCGCGATCGAGTCGTTGATGACGTCATTGACGTCGATATGTCTGCGGAAAAGGTTCAGCCGGCCCGCCTCGATCTTCGAAAGATCGAGAACGTCGTTGATGATGGTCAGCAGATGCCGGCCCGCCTGGCCGATATTGTCTGCGTATTCGATATATTTCGGACTGCCCACCGGGCCGAAGGTCTGCTGGTGCATGGTTTCCGAGAATCCGATAATCGCGTTCAGCGGGGTCCGCAATTCGTGGCTCATATTGGCGAGAAATTGCGACTTGCTGTCATTGGCGATCTCGGCGGCCCGGGTCGCCGTCTCCGCTTCTTCGATTTTCCCGACAAGCTCGTGTTCCTTCGATTCCAGTTCGTGAACGAGCCTTGCGAAGCTGCGGACCATCAGGATCAATCCACCCGTGATTGCACCGAACCCGACTGTGATCGCGATCCAGCTGACATTCAGGTGAAGTGCCGCCATCAGTGCCATTGCTTCCTCCTTGCCGGTCAGATGGGGCAGACCCCACATGATGAAAAGATCGGCAAGGTAGAAAGCGGAAATGACCGATGCGCCGGCGGCGATCAGCAGCAGCGGGGTTGCGTTTTTGGACGAACGGAATATGCGACGGTACCGGTATATCGTTACCGCGACATAGACGCCGCCGACAATCACCGCGAGGTCGATAATCGTCATAAGTGCAGTGGAGTTCCAGATCATAAAGTACGGTTCTGCTGAAAACGGGTGGGTTGTGTATAGCATCTTATCCGATTTGTTTACTAATTCCGGGCTAAGAGCGCGTGCCTTTTACATCCTATGGTTCGACGTCCGGGCGGACGTCGCCCGGCCCCGGTATGCGGCTGCCGGATTTTGTGTTTTTATCGGTCGGACAGGAAAGCAACTCCGAAAGAACATAAAAAAATGGGTGAATTTGCAGTCGGGCAGTCGGTGCCGCGGGAAGAGGACCCCCGGCTTCTGACCGGCGGGGGGGAATTCCTCGACGACGTGAATTTGCGCGGCCAGGCCTGGGGGTACGTGTTGCGTTCGCCCCACGCGATGGCCGATATCCTGTCGGTCGACACGGGCGTGGCCGAAAATGCGCCGGGCGTGCTGCGGATCCTGACCGGCGCCGACTGGGATGCCGAAGGATATGGCGGCCTGCCCTGCGAGGATCTCAAGAAAACCCGCCCTGACGGGTCCCCGATTTACCAGCCGTCCTGTCCGGCGCTGGTCAGCGGGCAGGTCAAGCTGGTCGGCGATTATGTCGCCTTTGTCGTCGCCGAAACCGCGTTGCAGGCGCGCGACGCGGCGGAACTGATCGAGGTCGAATACGCGCCGCTGCGGCCGGTGGCCGATATCGAAAGCGCGCTGGCCTCCGGCGCGCCCGCGGTCTGGCCCGACTGTCCCGACAATATCAGTTTCGTCGAGGAAAAGGGCGACGCTGCCGCCGTCGAGGCTGCCTTCGCCCGGGCGCATCATATCGTGCGCCAGAAAATGACGATCAACCGTGTCACTGCCGTCGCGCTGGAGCCGCGCGGCTGTCTCGGCGATTACGACAAACGCCAGGATCGTTACACGCTTTATACCGGGCTGCAGAACCCGCACCCGCTGCGCTACCAGATCGCGCGCCAGGTGTTCGATATCCCGGAAACCGCCATCCGCGTGATCCCCGGCGATGTCGGCGGCAGTTTCGGGATGCGCGGCGGCACCTATAACGAGCTTGTGCTGGTGCTGTGGGCGTCGCGGCTCGTGGGGCGTCCCGTGAAATGGCGCTGCGACCGGTCCGAAGGATTCATGTCCGACACCCATGGCCGCGACAATATCAGCGATGTCGCCCTGGCCCTGGATGCGGACGGTAATTTTCTCGCGCTCCGGGCGAAGACGCTGGCCAGCATGGGCGCCTATCTTGCCATACGTGGGCCGCGGCCGCCGACCAACAATCTCGGCACGCTGGCCGGCGTGTACCGGACGCCGGCGGTCCATGTCGAGGTCACGGGCGTGTTCACGAATACCTGCCCGACCAATCCCTATCGTGGTTCGGGCGCGCCCGAAGCGGCCTATATCGGTGAGCGGCTGATCGATATGGCGGCGCGGGAAATGGGGATGGATCCAGCGGAAATCCGGCAGAAAAACAGCGTGACGCCGGATCAGATGCCGTGGACAAACGCGCTCGGCTTCACCTACGATTGCGGCGATTTCCCCGGCAACATGGACCGCGCGCTGGAAGCCGCCGATTATGCCGGGTTCGAAGCCCGCCGCGCTGCCGCTGCCGGGCGGGGCAGGCTGCGCGGGTTCGGGTTTTCCAATACGGTCAAGAAAACGTCGTCGCCGTTTCCTGAATCCGGCAGCATCCGGTTCGATCCGTCGGGCAGCGTCACCCTTATCATGGGCACGATCAGCCACGGGCAGGGTCACGAAACGGTGTTCAAGCAGATCGTCTGCGACCGGCTGGGCATCGAGCCGTCGCGCATTCGCTATGTCCAGGGCGATACCGATATCGTCTCCTACGGACGCGGCACGTTTAATTCCCGCTCCATGTCCATCGGCGGATCCGCCGTGTCGCTGGCCTGCGACAAGACGATCGCGAAGGCAACGCGCATCGCCGCGCATCTGCTCGAAGCGGCGGAATCCGACATTGCCTTTGCCGACGGGGGCTTCACCGTTGCCGGCACCGACCGGTCCCTGCCGATCCTGGACGTCGCCGCGGCCGCCTTCCAGCCCGCGCGTCTTCCCGCAGATATAGAGCCCGGCCTTTACGAGGTCGGCACCTTCGTGCCGCAATACTGGAACTGGCCGACCGGGGTCCAGGTCTGCGAGCTGGAAATCGACCCCGAGACCGGCGCGACGGAGATCGTGAATTTCGTCTGTGTCGACGATGTCGGCACCGTCGTGAATCCGATGTTGCTGAAAGCGCAGATGCATGGCGGCATCGTGCAGGGGATCGGCCAGGCACTGATGGAAGACATCGCCTATGACGCGGACGGCCAGCTTCTGTCGGGTTCGTTGATGGATTACTGCCTGCCGCGCGGCGACGATACCTGCAATATGGATATCATCAGCGCCCCGACGGTCACGGAGTCAAACCTGATCGGCGCCAAGGGCGGCGGCGAATCCGGTCCGACCGGCGCTTTGCCGGCGACGATCAACGCCGTGGTCGACGCGCTGAAACCCCTCGGCGTTGCCCATATCGACATGCCGGCGACGCCGCACCGCATCTGGCAGGCTGTGCAAAACGCCGCACGGCAGACAGGATAACGGATGGCGGAAACCCTTGATGGGTAACGGTTTCGGGCCGCCGTCCACTTGCGATTCCGGCCGGCCGCGGGGGGCGTTCTCGACACGGTTGAGGTAGGTCGCGTGGTTTGCTACCCTTTCCGTCTCAAGAGGGGTGCTGTCGGGCGCGATATTTGTCTGGCGCTGTCATCCCGACGTGCGGCGTGTTCGGGGGCCCAGTCCTCGCTTCTCATGTGTAAGGACATGGGGGCCAATGATATTCAGCAGAACACGCTGTCTGCCGTCCGGCTTTGCTCGGGCTTAAACCGTCAAATCAAATTGCAACAACAGAGACGACTTTCTGGCGGGGACTTCCCGCATCCGGTTTGCCGGGCATGAAATAGTCGATTCTATAGATGGAGCGAACATGACGTTGACGAAGGAAAAAGAACAGGATTTCGGTGCGGACCCGCTGAAAGTGCGTGAAACCGAACATTATCAGAAAGAGTATATCCAGCAATTCGTCGAAAAATGGGACGATCTGATCGACTGGGATGCCCGCGCCGAGAGCGAAGGCCAGTTTTTCGTCGAGATGCTGAAAGGACGCGACAAGGTCAAGATTCTCGACGTCGCCGCCGGGACGGGCTTTCACTCGGTACAGCTGCTGAAGGCAGGGTTCGACGTGACCAGCGCCGACGGCAATGCGGAAATGCTGAGCAAGGCGTTCGATAACGGCCGCGACCGCGACCTGATCCTGCAGACTGTTCATGCGGACTGGCGCTGGCTTAACAAGGACGTCCATGGAAAATTCGATGCGATCGTCTGTCTCGGAAATTCGTTCACCCACCTGTTCGACGAAAGCGACCGCCGCCGCGCGCTCGCGGAATTCTATGCCGCGCTGAAATATGACGGCGTGCTGATCCTCGACCAGCGGAATTACGATTCCATCCTCGACGAGGGATTTTCGTCGAAGCACACGTATTACTATTGCGGCGACCAGGTTACGGCGGAGCCCGAGCATGTCGACGATTCCCTCGCGCGGTTCAAGTATTCCTTCCCCGACGGATCGGAATTCCACCTGAACATGTTCCCGCTGCGCAAGGATTACATGCGCAGCCTGATGCTTGAAACCGGGTTCCAGCGCGTCAAGACCTATGGCGATTTCCAGGAAACCTACCAGGAGAACGACCCGGATTTCTTCATCCACGTCGCCGAGAAGAAATACCATGACGAATAGCAGTGACGCTGTCGCCCGGGCCGAAGTCTATTACGACAGCACCGAAGCCGACGCGTTCTACAAGACGATATGGGGCGGCGAGGATATCCATATCGGCCTGTATGAGTCGGAAGACGAGCCGATCGCCGATGCCAGCCGGCGCACTGTGGCAACCATGGCGGACCGCATTGCCGGCGCGGGCGCCGACATTCGTATTCTCGATCTCGGCGCGGGATATGGCGGGGCCGCACGTTATCTCGCCGACCGGTTCGGCTGTCATGTCACGTGCCTCAATCTCAGCGAGACCCAGAATGACCTCAACCGGGAACTGACCGCCAAGGCGGGGCTCGGCGATCTGGTGAAGGTGGTGCATGGCGATTTCGAAAACATCCCGGAACCCGACAACAGCTACGACGTCGTCTGGTCGCAGGATGCGATCCTGCACAGCGGCGACCGCACCCGCGTGCTGGACGAAATCCGCCGCGTTCTGTCGTCCGGCGGCCAGTTGATCTTCACCGATCCGATGCAGGCGGATGACTGCCCCGACGGCGTGCTGCAGCCGATCCTCGACCGTATCCAGCTTTCGACGCTGGGGTCGTTCGCGTTCTATCGCGACGAGCTTGGTCAGCGGGGTTTCCGCGTCGAGAATATAGACGACCAGACCGGACAGTTGCGGAACCACTATGCCCGGGTCGGCAGCACGCTGCGGGAAAACTACGACCAGGCCGTCGGCCTGTCCGGCCAGGAATATGTCGACAACATGCTGAAGGGACTTCAGCACTGGGTCGATGGCGCCGATCGGGGTTATCTCGCCTGGGGCATAATGGACTTTCGGCGCACGTAAAACCTGCGGAGGCGGAATAGAAGATGGCTGGCAGATACAATACCGATTACCGCATCGGACAGGACAACCTGCGGGCCTTCGGGATGGATATCCATAATCCCGTTTTCTGGGCTTCGGCGATACTGGTTGTCGTGTTTGTCCTCGGCACGCTTCTCGCCCCGGTGGACGCGAAGGTCGCCTTCGATGGCGCGAAAGGCTGGTCGATCGCCCATTTCGACTGGCTGTTCATGGCGGCGGCGAACGTGTTCGTTCTGTTCTGCCTGGTGCTGGTGGTTCTGCCGGTCGGCCGGATTCGTCTTGGCGGCGAGGATGCGACGCCTGATTTTTCCGTCTGGTCCTGGTTCGCGATGTTGTTCGCCGCCGGGATGGGCATCGGCCTGATGTTCTGGAGCGTTGCCGAGCCGACGGCCTATTATACGGCCTGGTACGGAACGCCCCTGAACGAAACGGCCAATACGCCGGCAGCCGCCGATGCGGCACTGGGCGCGACGATGTTCCACTGGGGCCTTCATCCGTGGGCGATCTATGCGGTGGTCGGCCTGTCGCTCGCGTTTTTTACCTATAACAAGGGCCTGCCGCTTACCATCCGGTCGGGGTTCTTTCCCCTGCTCAAGGGGCGTTCCTGGGGCTATGCCGGGCATCTGATCGATATTGTCGCCGTGCTTGCGACGATCTTCGGGCTTGCGACGTCGCTCGGCTTCGGCGCCCAGCAGGCGGCGAGCGGCCTGCACTTCCTGTTCGGGATCGACAGCGGCATCTCTACCCAGGTGGCGATAATCTTCGGGGTGACCTTCGTCGCAATCGTATCCGTCGTGCGCGGACTGGACGGCGGCGTCAAGGTACTCAGCAATCTCAACATGGGGCTCGCCGGGATATTGCTGCTATTCGTGCTGATCGCCGGGCCGACGCTGGCGATCTTCGTCGCCATCGGCACCACGGCGGCGAACTATGCCGAAAACGTCCTGGCGCTCAGCAACTGGATCGGCCGCGAAGACGAAAAGTTCTTCCATGGCTGGACGGTCTTCTACTGGGCGTGGTGGATTTCCTGGTCGCCGTTTGTGGGCATGTTCATCGCGCGTATTTCGCGCGGACGCACGGTGCGCGAATTCATCGTCGCCGTCCTGATGGTGCCGACCATGGTGACGATCGTCTGGATGTCGGTTTTCGGCGGCTCGGCGCTCGAACAGATACAGGCGCGGGTCGGCGCACTGGCGAACGGTCTGACCGAGGTTCCGCTGGCCATGTTCCAGATGCTGGAGAACCTGCCTTTGGCCGAAGTCTCGTCTTTCGTCGCCATCGTCCTGGTCCTGGTGTTTTTCGTCACGTCGTCGGATTCCGGGTCGCTTGTAATCGACAGCATCACCGCGGGCGGCAAGATCGACGCGCCGGTGACGCAGCGCATCTTCTGGGCCGCGATGGAAGGCGTCATCGCCGCGGCGCTGTTGTTCGGCGGCGGCAAGGATGCCCTGGGCGCGCTCCAGGCGGCGGCGATCACCGTCGGTCTGCCGTTCACGGTCGTTCTTCTGGTGATGTGTATCGGGCTGTATATGGGCCTGTCGCACGAATGGCGCTTCGTTCAGGGCCCCGCAGCCCGGCGGTCACGCCCCTAAGCGCAGTGATTTGTTAACCTTTCCGGCGTAGGCCTTATCGGACATTGAAACGCTTCTCAGTTGCGAAGCCTGGATGTCGTGTAAGCTGGCGTAGGATAGGCGTAGAAATTCGTGCAAAGTCTTGATTCGAACGTATTGCTCACCGATCTGGATGACGATGCGCGCATGCATGTTGCGCAGCGGGCCGGGGCGCGCCTGGCGGACGAACTGCAGTCCCCGGCGGACCGCCAGGCGGCGGAGTTTCTCGCCCAGACCCTCGCCCGGGACGCGATCGAACGCGTCCGCGCCGAACTCTCGAAAGCGATCCGTCACGCCAGCCACCTGCCGCGCGATCTCGCCCTCATGATGGCGCATGACGTCGATTCAGTGGCCTGTCCGTTCTTGGAAGTCACCGAGGTGTTCACCGATACGGACTGGCAGTCGCTTGTTCTGACCATATCGCGGAGTGCGCGCATCGCCGTGGCAAAACGGGTCTCGATGTCCGAACGCCTGGCCATGTCACTGGCGGAGCTGGGCGATTCCGTGGTCGCCGAAACGCTCGCCGAAAACCCGAATGCGCCGATGGGCGGGGCGGTCTGCGATATATTGCTGGATCGTTTTACATCGGAAATCTGGGTGATCGACAAGCTCGCAGACCGCGACGACCTGATGGGCGATATCGTCGCCAGGCTGACGACCCGTGTCTCGGCGGCGGCGCGCGAAAAACTGGCAGCGACATACGGCAAGGACGATTTCACTGCTCCCGTCGCCGCCGACGCCGAAACCGGTGCCATCCTGAAAACGATGAAGCCGCTTTCGACAAAAGACCTGATCGCGGCGGCGAAAACGCTTCACCGCGAAAAACGCCTGACGCCCTTCCTGCTGTTAGCGGCGTTGCAGGAACGGGAAACGGCATTCCTCGAAATTGCACTGTCGGTCGTTTCCGGCCGCAGCCTGGCCCATGTCCGCAGTGTGTTCAGCCGCGCCGACGAGACCACCGTGCGGGGGCTGCTCGGCAAGGCCGGCGTACCCGCCGCGATGCAGGACGATTTCTGGACCGGAATCGAGGAAAATCGCTCGACGATGACCTGCTGACGCAGGGCCGACACCCATCGGCCCCTTGCGGTCGCCCCCGCAATTGCCGCACGGTATAGTGCTGCAAACCCGGAGGCCGAGATCATGACAACCGCCCTGTACACCCATGCCAGTTCCGCCGAGCACGATACCGGCGAAGGCCACCCCGAACGCATTGAGCGCATCGAAGCGGTGAACGCGGCGCTGTCCGGCGAGTCCTGGGCGGCGCTCCGCCGCAGCGATGCGCCGCGGGCGACGCCGGATCAGCTCAAACGGGTGCATGTCGGCGGGTATGTCGATCTGGTGCTCGATAACATCCCCGAACAGGGATATGCCCGGCTCGACGCCGATACCGTCCTGTCGCCGGGAACGGGGGAAGCGGCGCTCCGTGCGGCGGGCGCGATCATCGCCGCCGTGGACGACGTTGTTGCCGGGACCGCCGACAACGCGTTCTGCGCCGTTCGCCCGCCGGGACATCATGCCGAACCGCAACGCGGCATGGGCTTCTGTCTGTTCAACAATGTCGCCATCGGCGCAATGCATGCGCGCGCCGTCCACGGGTTGAAAAAGATCGCCATCGTCGATTTCGACGTTCATCACGGCAACGGCACCCAGGCGATGTTCGAGGGCGATCCCGACACGTTATTCGCATCGACCCACCAGTTTCCCCATTACCCGGGGACCGGCGCGGCGAGCGAGACCGGCGTCGGCAACGTCTTCAATTCTCCGCTGGCCGCAAATGCCGGCGGCGCCGAATTTCGCGCCGCGATGGAAAATTCCATCCTGCCCGCGCTCCGGGCCTTCGCGCCCGAGTTCATTTTCGTGTCCGCCGGTTTCGACGCCCATGCCCGCGATCCGCTGGCGTCGCTGCGGTTCGAGGAAATGGATTTCGAATGGGCGACGCAGATGCTTCTCGACATCGCCGGCGAACACGCGTCGGGCCGCCTGGTTTCGACGCTCGAAGGCGGCTACGACCTGGAAGCGCTGGCCAACAGCGTGCAGGCCCATGCCGGCGCGCTGGTCGCCGGCTGAAGCATCTGCGCCGCGGTTACTCTGCGGCAACCGGTGCTGCGTCGGCTGAGGCCTCATTTGTCATGAACTTGCCGCGTTCCCGCGCCAGCAGCCCCGACACGATCGACAGGAGCGGCGGGATGATCAGCAAGGTCAGGACCGCCGACAGGGCGAGCCCGCCGACCACCACGGAGCCGAGCCCGCGATAGAGTTCCGATCCGGCGCCGGGTGTCACCACCAGAGGCAACATGCCGACGACGCTGGTCAGGGTCGACATGAAGATCGGCCGGATGCGGTTCCGCGTCGCCTCGACGATGGCGTCGGCGACGACGGCGCCCTCGCTGCGGATGTGGTGAAGCGTCTGATGGACCAGCAGGATCGCGTTGTTCACCACCGTCCCCACCAGGATGACGAAACCGAGCACCGTCAGCATGTCGAGCGATTGCGGCGTGAACACGTTGAGCAGCACCAGCCCGGCGACGCCGCCGGCTGTCGCGAGCGGGACCGAGAACATGATGATCAGGGGGTACAGGAAGCTTTCGAACAGGATCGCCATGACCAGGTAGACCACGAACATGGCGATGATCAGGTTGGTCACCATCGCCTGCCAGGTGTTCTGAAGCTCGTCCGCGGTGCCCGACAGCGATATGGCGACCCCTTCGGGAAGCCCGGCCGCGCGCATCGGCGCGATCACCTTGTCGCGGACGATATCGATCGCCGTTTCGAGCGGCATTTCCGGCGCCGGGCGGATCTGGAGCGTGACCGCGCGCTGCCGTTCCAGATGCAGGATCTGGTTCGGGCCTTCGGTCACGCTGACATCGGCGAGATTGTCGACCGACAGAATCCGGCCGCTGCCGGTGACCACCGGCAGGCTCGCAATACCCTGCGTGTTGGTGACGTTCCGGTCCGTTCCCATCAGTGTCAGGTCGATGCGTTTCGCGCCGACGGTGACTTCGGACACGCGCATGCCGTCGTTGAACACGTCGATGGTGATCCCGAGATCGCGGGCCGTCAGGCCGTTATCGGCGAGCCGCCGGAGGTTGGGCACCACCCGGACTTCCGGTGCGCCGAGTTCGAGGCCCGGTTGCGGCCGGATCTGGTTGCCGTTGCGGCGCGGCATCTCCGCATTGAGCACGCGGACGGCATCGCGCGCGACGTCGAGGTTGTCTTCGAGGTTGGGTCCGGTGATGTCGAGGTCGATGACGCGCGAGCCGCCGAACCCGCGCCCGAACAGCGACGTCTGGGCCACGAAGCCGAACGTGCCGGGCTCGCGGAACACCGACCTGCGCAGGATGGGGATCAGTTCGGCGGCGCGTGTCGGATCGGTCGCCGAGGCGGCGACGATGGTCGTCGTCGATCGTGCGACGAACCACAGGCGTTCTATCCTGACCGGCTCCCCGGGCTTGCCGATGTCGTTCTTGTCCTTCGCCCAGAACTGCCTTGTCTCGGATTCGACGTCCTGCGCGATTTCCTGCGTTGTTTCGAGATTGTAGCCCGGCGGCGGCAGGGTAATCGCGATCACCAGGTTGCGGTTGCCCTCCGGCAGGTATTCGAGCTTCGGCAGAAACAGCCAGGTGAAAAACGCGGTCACGCCGCAGACCGCGGCGACGACCCCGAGCGCGATGGCGCGGTTGCCGATCACCAGACGGGTAAAGCCGGTCACGACGGCGACGAAGCCGGCGGCGAAATCGTCCAGGACCGGTATGCGGGCGACAGATACCTTCGCGGCGCTGTCCCGGCCGACAAGCCGGGCGGCGAGGGTCGGCACGACCGTGATCGACACCACCAGAGACAGCAGGACGGCGACGGACAGCGCAACCGCAATGTCGCGGAACAGCTGGCCGACCACCAGGTCCATGACCAGGATGGGGGCGAACACAACCACGGTCGTGATCGCGGATGCCATGATGGCCCCCCATACCTCGCTCGCGCCGAGAATAGCGGATTCAAGACGGCCGCGGCCCCGTTCCCGGTGGCGGAAAATGTTTTCGAGCACGACGATGGCGGCATCGACCACCATGCCGACCGCGAAGGCAATCCCGGCAAGGCTGATAACGTTGAGCGACCGGCCGAGCGCCGCCATGGCGACGAAGGAGCCGACGATCGACACCGGGATCGCCAGCGACACCGACAGGGTCGCACCGACCGACCGCAGGAACAGGAGCAGGATAAGCGCCGCCAGCACGCCGCCGACCCAGATGTTCTGGGTCACCAGGTCGATCGAGGAATGGATATAAAGCGTGTCGTCGTAGACCTGTTCCAGCACCAGCCCGTTTTCGGCGAGGGGGCCGGCATTCAGCCTGTCCGCCGTGGCGCGGAGGTTTTTCATCACGTCGATCACATTGGCGCCGGTATCGCGCACGGCATTCACGACGATCGCGTTCCTGCCCATGGTGCGGATCCGGGTATCGGCGCGCTTGTGGCCGAATTCGACCCTGGCGATATCGCCGATGGTGACGCGGTCGACCCGGCCCGTCACCGGGTCCTGCACCGACCGCAGGACGACCGACCGGACGCGCTGCAGCGAATTCAGCTCGCTTTCGGTGCGCACCGTGTATTGCCGCTTGCCTTCGTCCACCTCGCCGGCGGCGACGTTCACGTTGGTGCCGCGTAGCGCGTCGGCCAGATCGGTCGCCGTGAGCCGGTAATGGGCAAGGTTGCGGGGGTCGACGATGACCCGCAATTCGGATTCGTCGCCGCCGAACACATTGACGAGGGCGACGCCCGGTACGCGTTCGAACCGGTCGCGCACGACGTCTTCGACGAAATCGCCGTAGGTGAAGATCGACCTTTTATTGCCGGGCTTGGGCTGGACGGTGAACCAGGCGATCGGGTTGTCGTCGGTGTCGCGGGTGATGATCCGCGGCTCGTCGGCTTCCTCCGGGGTGCCGGATACCTGGCTCAGCCGGTTGTTGATCAGCAGGATCGACTGTTCGCGGCTTGCCGACGGCACGAAGGTCAGCAGTATCTGGGCGCTGCCCCGGCGCGAGCGGGATTCCATGCGCTCAAGCCCTTCGAGGCCTTTCAGCGCTTCTTCCTGGCGGTTGACGATTTCCCGCTCGACCTCGGCCGGCGACCCGCCGCGCCACGCCGTTTCGACGATGATGAGCGGTTTGCGGACGTCCGGCGTCAGCTGGATCGGGATCGATGTCAGCGACAGCCAGCCCAGCAACATCACGATCAGCACGCCGGCAAGCACCGCGACGGGCCGGCGGACGGAGAGATCAATAAGGCGCATGGGGGCTACTCCGCTTTGCGGGTGGCGTCGGCACGCGGCGTGCCGCCGCCTTTGCCGCCGCCGGGACGCATGCCGGGGCTCATTCCGGGGCGGCCGCCGTTCGGGCCCGCGCCGCCGCCGCGGACGACGACGTCCTGGCCCGGCCGCAGCCTTTCGTTGCCCCGTGTGACGACCCGGTCGCCCGGCGCCAGGCCCGAGACGATTTCGAACCGGTTGCCGAACGCCTCGCCGAGGACCACTTTGCGCTGCGACACCTTGCCGTCGGCGAAAACGAACATGACGGCGGATCCGCGCCGGTGAAGCAGCGCGTCCTTGTGCGCCGTCGTGACCATTCGCGGCGGGCCGTTCGGGATCTGCAGGACGACGCTCTGATTGGCGGCGAGCAATGCCGGACTTTCGCCGTCGACCGGGACGAAGCGAATCGTCCGGGTACGGGTAAGCTGGTTTTCCTGCGGAACGATGGCGCGCACCCGGACCTCGAACGGCGGGGCGGTTTCCGGGTCGACGGAAATGCGTGCCTGCGGTCCGAGCCCGGTAAGGCGGCGCGCCGGAATGTCGGCCTCGATCTCGAGCGCGGCGTCGTTGATCATCGTGACGACCGGTTCGCCGACATTGAGATAGGCGCCCGCTTCCGTGTGCCGGTGGGTGACCACCCCGTCATAGGGCGCGCGGATGACCGCGTTCGCGAGGTTTATCTCGGCGATTGCGCGCGCGGTTTCGGCCTGTTTGACCCGTGCGGCGGTTTCGGCCATCGCGCTGCGATAGCGTTCGACCTCGCGGCGCTTGTCCTGTTCGCGGGCGGGGGAATAGGCGGAAGAGTTGCGCAGCCTGTCGATGCGCTGCAATTCCTGCTCGGCAAGGCGGAGCTGTGCCTGGGCAGTGCCGGTTTTTGCCCGGTATTCCGCAATTTCCGCGGTCCGGAGGTCGCGTTCGCCGGTCAGCATGTCGGATTCGAGGACGATCAGGGCGTCGCCTTTCCGGACCCGCGTGCCGACATCGGCACGGACTTCGGCGACCGCTCCCCGGACGCGGGCAGCGACCGGACCGGCCTGGCGCGCGATGACGCGCCCGTAAACCGGGAGGGTCTCGGCCATCTCGCCCCGGGTGACGGCATCGACGACGACGACCGTCGGCGCCCTGCCGGGCGGGCGGGCACCGGTCTTGGCGGGCGCGCCGGGCGCCTTCGGAGATTCCCCGCGCGGCGCCGATGCCCCGGGTTTTTCAGGCGCCTGCGCGTGGACGACAGACAGTGAAAGAGCGGAAAAAAGGGCCGCTGTCAGGAGTGCTGCGGCGGCGCGGGAGTGCGAGAAGCCCATTATTCAGGTGATCCTTGCAGGGCGGATTTTCTTGCGGTCCCGCCGAGATGTCGCGATGCGATCGTGCGTGACGGCACACACGTTTTCTTTCCGCGTTCGAAGAGTCTAATTCTGCCTGTGCAGGGGCGTTGTCAATCGGGTTTTTAGGCGCCGGCGAAGTTATTTGGCTGGCAGTTCACGCGGCGCAAAGCCGTTATCCGTCGCCGGTTCGGCGGCTTTCGGACCTCCGCTGCACCGGGTCGCCCCCGACGCGGTCGGATATGGGCGATTTAACGGTTTGATTCGTCTGGCGGGTTGCCCTAAGCCCTTTGAAATCCTACTCTTTATTCAATTGAAAAGGATGTCCCATGGCGGATAACGCCAAATTGCCAGACATTGCGAAAATGTCGTTCGAAGATGCGCTCGCCGAGCTGGAGGAAATTGTCCGGACGCTTGAAGGCGGTAAGGGAAAGCTCGAAGAGGCGATCACCGCGTATGAGCGCGGTGCGCAGCTCAAGGCTCATTGCGAGAAGAAGCTGAAGGAAGCACAGGCGAAGGTCGAAAAAATTTCGCTCGGCGCCGGGGGCGAAGCGGTCACGGAGCCGGCGAACATTGAATAGCGCAGTTTCCGCCGCAGGCACGCCGGCGCTCCCGTCCGAAACTTCGGCGGTATCGGTGAGGGAGGCGTTGTCGGGTTTCGCCGACACGATGGCCGATACGCTGGGGGCGCTGCTGCCGCAAAGCGACGGCCCCGAAGGCCGGCTGTTCGACGCCATGCGCTATTCGGCGCTCGGCAACGGCAAATTCATCCGCCCCTATATCCTGCGGACCTCGGCCCGGATCTTCGACGTTCCGGAAACGCGCTATCTGCGCGCCGGCGCGGCCGTGGAAATGGTCCACGCCTATTCGCTGATTCACGACGACCTGCCGGCCATGGACGACGACGACATGCGCCGCGGGCGGCCGTCATGTCACATCGCCTATGACGAGGCGACGGCGATCCTGGCGGGCGATGCGCTGCTGACCCTGTCCTTCGAGGTGCTGGCCGGCGCCGATACCCACCCGGATGCGCAGGTCCGGTCCGACCTGGTGGCGGCGCTTGCCGCGCGGTCCGGCGGCGGCGGCATGGTCGGCGGTCAGATGATCGACCTGGAAAGCGAGCATGCGGCGGTCGATGCCGACCTGATCGCGCGACTGGAGACAATGAAAACCGGCGCGTTGATCGCCTTTTCCAGCGCCGCAGGCGCGACACTGGGCCAGGCAGGCGCAGACGCGGTTAACGCACTGGAAACATTCGGATTTGAGCTTGGACTGGCCTTCCAGATTACCGACGATTTACTTGACGTTGAAGGCGATGAGGACGATGTTGGCAAGAAGGTCGGTAAAGATGCCGAGGCCGGGAAGGCGACGTTCGTATCCGCGCTGGGGGTGGACGGCGCCAGACGCGAGGCGCGGCAGGTGACCGACAGGGCGCTTTCCCGTCTGGATACGTTCGGCACGCGGGCGGACGAACTTCGTTCGGTGGCGGAATTCGTCCTCGCACGGAATAACTGAATCGGATATTTAACCCGGCATTGTGACTGCCGGATGATACGCGAAATGCAAAGCAGGTGATACGAATGGCGCCTCTGACGCCGCTTCTCGACCAGATAAAATCCCCACGGGATCTGAAAAAATTCAAACCGGAAGACCTCCAGAAGGTCGCCGACGAACTGCGCGCCGAAACCATCGACGCGGTTTCCGTGACCGGCGGCCATCTCGGCGCCGGACTTGGCGTGGTCGAACTGACGGTCGCGCTGCACTACCTGTTCGATACGCCCGACGACAAGATCGTCTGGGATGTCGGCCATCAGGTCTATCCGCATAAAATCCTGACCGGGCGGCGCGACCGCATTCGCACCCTGCGCCAGGGCGGCGGGCTGTCAGGCTTCACGAAACGCACGGAAAGCGAGTACGACCCGTTCGGCGCGGCCCACGCATCGACCTCTATCTCCGCGGCGCTCGGCTTTTCGGTCGGCAGCGACCTGCAGGGCACGGGCAACAAGGCCATCGCCGTGATCGGCGACGGGGCGATGACCGGCGGCATGGCCTATGAGGCACTGAACAATGCCGGCGCCATGCATAACAAGCTGATCGTGATCCTGAACGACAACGATATGTCGATCGCGCCGCCGGTGGGTGCGCTGTCGGCCTATCTGTCGCGCCTGATTTCGTCGAAATCCTACCGGTCGCTGCGCGATATCGGCCGTCATATGTCGGAAAAATTCCCGCGCCCCATGAAAAAGGCGGCGCAGCGGGCCGAAGAATACGCGCGCGGCATGCTGACCGGCGGCACCCTGTTCGAGGAGCTCGGCTTTTTCTATGTCGGCCCGATCGACGGGCATAACATGGAACACCTTATCCCGGTCCTGAAAAACGTCCGCGACGACGAGGCCGAAGGGCCGGTCCTGATCCATGTGGTGACGCAGAAGGGCAAGGGCTACGAACCGGCCGAGCAGTCCGACGACAAATATCACGGCGTCGGCAAGTTCAATGTCGTGACCGGCGCGCTCGACAAGGGCAAGGCCAATGCGCCCAGCTATACCAAGGTCTACGCCGAAAGCCTGATCAAGGAAGCCCGCGACGACGACAAGATCGTTGCGATTACCGCCGCCATGCCGTCGGGCACCGGGATAGACCTGTTCGAAAAGGAATTTCCGACCCGCACGTTCGATGTCGGTCTCGCCGAACAGCACGCGGTGACGTTCGCCGCCGGTCTTGCCGCCGACGGGATGAAGCCGTTCGCGACGATCTATTCGACCTTCCTGCAGCGGGCCTTCGACCAGATCGTCCACGACGTCGCGTTGCAGAATCTGCCGGTCCGTTTCGCGATGGACCGCGCCGGCTATGTCGGCGCCGACGGACAGACCCATTGCGGCGCGTTCGATATCGCCTATCTCGCCTGCCTGCCGAACATGATCGTCATGGCGCCGGCGGACGAAGCCGAACTGGTTCACATGGTGGCGACGGCGGTCGATATCGACGGCCAGCCCTGCGCGTTCCGTTATCCGCGCGGCGAAGGCGTCGGGGTCGAAATGCCGCAACGCGGCGAAGCGTTGCCGATCGGCAAAGGACGTATCCTGCGCGAAGGCACGAAAATCGCGCTGCTCGCCTATGGTACGCGCCTGCAGGATTGTCTCGATGCGGCGGAAGAACTGAACGCCCACGGCCTGTCGACCACGGTGGCCGATGCGCGCTTTGCCAAGCCGCTCGACGAAGACCTGATCCGCCGGCTTGCGGGCGAGCATGAGGTCCTGGTGACGGTCGAGGAAGGGTCCGTCGGCGGGTTCGCGGCCCAGGTTTCGCAGTTCCTTGCGATGCAGGGTATTTTCGACGCCGGCCTCAAGTTCCGCCCGCTGGTGATGCCCGATACCTTCATGGACCAGGATTCGCCGCGCAAGCAGGTGGAATTCGCCGGGCTGACCTGCCCCGATATCGTTGCCACGGCAATGACGGCGCTGGGCGTCGAAGCGAAGTCCAAGACCGCCCGCGAGAGGGCCTGACCCACGGCCTCGCGCCAGCGTCCGGACGTGCTGCTGGTTGAACGCGGTCTCGCCGAAAGCCGCACCCAGGCCCAGGCGCTGATCCGGTCCGGCAAGGTGTTTGCCGGCGAACAGCGCATCGACAAGCCGGGCACGCCGATTTCCGTCGAACTGCCGCTCGACGTGCGCGGCAAGGAGCATCCCTGGGTGTCGCGCGGCGGGATGAAGCTGGATCATGCCCTCAGCCGGTTCGATATCGACGTGACGGACGCGACCGGGCTGGATGTCGGCGCGTCCACCGGCGGGTTCACCGACGTGCTCCTCACCCGCGGGGCGGCGAAGGTCTACGCGGTCGATGTCGGTTACGGCCAGCTGAACTGGAAACTCCGCAGCGACGAGCGTGTGATCGTGCTCGAACGCCGGAATGCGCGGAACCTGACGGCGGCGCATATCCCGGAACCGGTCGATATCGTGGTCTGCGATGCCAGTTTTATCGGACTCGAAAAGGTGCTCGCGGTGCCGCTGACCTTCGCCGCCCCCGGCGCCCATCTGGCGGCACTGATCAAGCCGCAATTCGAGGTCGGCAAGGGGATGGTCGGCAAGGGCGGGATCGTGCGCGACCCCGACCTGCACCGCGAAGTCTGCGCCCGCATAGAGGCCTGGGTTGCCGGGCTCGACGGCTGGCAGGTGATCGGCATCGATCAAAGCCCCATCACCGGGGCGGAAGGCAATATCGAATTTCTCATCGTCGCGCGTTTTGGCGGCTGAAGGATAACGCAGACCAATGGATGTCCGGATAGACCGGCTGGGCGCACGCGGCGACGGGATCGCCGAGACGGATGACGGCCCCGTCTACGTCCCGTTTGCGCTGCCCGGCGAAGCGGCGCGGGTGCGCGTCGGCAAGTCCCGCGGCGACGGCCGCGCGGCGGCGCTGCAGGAAATAACGACGGCATCGGCGGACCGCCAGGCGCCGGCCTGCCGGCATTTCGGGGCCGTTGCCAGGCCCTGTGGCGGCTGTGCGGCGCAGCATATGGGCAGCGCGGTTTACGGCGGCTGGAAGCGCGACGTGGTTGCATCTGCGCTCGCCCGGCATGGGCTTCACCCCGAGATCGCCCCCCTGATATCCGTTTCGCCGGCGACCCGGCGGCGGGTGCGGCTGGCCTTCCGCCGGGTTGCGGGCGGGACGGTCCTCGGATTTCACGAAGGCCGTAGCGACCGCATAATCGATATCGCCGAATGTCCCGTCGCCGTGCCGGAGATCGTCGCGCTGATGCCGCATCTGCGAAAATTCCTGACCGGGCGTGCGGAGCGCGGCGAGGTCGCGGTCACTCATACGCCCGAGGGCGCCGATGTCGTGGTTTTCACGCCGCGGGAGCCCGATCTCGATACCCGGATGGATGCGCCGGATTTCTGCAATGCGGCGGGTATCGCCCGTCTGTCCTGGTCGGCCAAGGGCGATTCCGTGCCGGAGCCAGTCATTGCGCTTGTCGCGCCGACGGCGAATTTCGGCGGCACCACGGTCCGGATTCCCCCGGACAGTTTTCTGCAGCCGACCGCGGCCGGCGAAGCGGCGCTCCGCGACTGGGTGCTCGCCGCGACGGCGGGAATGGAGACGGTCGCGGATCTTTATGCCGGGTGCGGCGCCTTCAGCCTGCCGCTGGCGGCGTCGGGAAAAACAGTCACCGCGTTCGAGGGCGTCGCCGGACAGGTTGCCGCCCTGCGGTCTGCCGGCGCCGGGTTGCCGCTGGTCGCCGAAGCCCGCGACCTTGCGCGCCAGCCCCTGCGCGCCGAAGAACTGACGCGTTTCGACGCGGTGGTGATCGATCCGCCCCGGGTCGGTGCGCCGGAACAGATTGCGAACCTGGCGCTCAGCGATGTCCCGGCAATCGCCTATGTATCCTGCAATCCGGCAACCTTCGCCCGCGATGCGCGGGTGCTGGCCGATGCCGGGCTCGTGCCCGGCACGGTGCAGCCCGTTGACCAGTTCCTGTGGTCGTCCCATGTCGAACTTGCCTGTATGTTTCGGCGGAACTGAAAGGAAAGCACTGACATGACATTTATCGCGATGAACCGGTTCCAGGTCGTGAAGGGCCGCGAAGCGGATTTCGAGGATATCTGGGTCAACCGGAAGTCGTTGCTCGACGGCGTGCCGGGATTCGAGGAATTCCACCTGCTCCGCGGCCCGGAGAACGAAGATCACACGCTGTATGCGTCGCACACCATATGGGCCGACCGCGCCGTGTTCGAGGACTGGACGAAGTCCGAAGCGTTTCGCGAGGCGCACAAGGGCGCGGGCGCCCATGGCGGCATGTATCTCGGCCATCCGAATTTCGAAGGCTTCGAAATACTCGACAAGGCCACGGTTACCCGCAAATAGCTCAGTCGTAACCCGGCGGCGGGGTGAAGCCCCGAAAGCCCCGTTCCAGCATCTGCGCCAGGGCGATGCAGCACCGGTCCTGCGCTTCCGGGCCGATGATCTGCATGCCGATGGGCAGTCCGTCGCGGCTCGTGCCGGCAGGCGCGAGGGTCGCCGGCAGGTGGGACGCCGAGGCGAGTCCGATCCAGAAATAGGTATCGGAAATCGGCCGTTCCGCATTGTCGACATGCAGGCGCTGGTCCTGCTTGGCGATGCCGCGGATATGGGGAAAGGCCGGGGTCGCCATCATCGGCACGATCAGGGCATCGGCATTGCCGAAAAATTCGCGCCACAACGCACGCAGCTTCGATCGCCGGTCATTGGCATGCAGCCACGCCTGGTGGCGCTGGCTGAGGCTCCGCAGCATGACCGGGCCGTAGCTTTTGTCCGACGGATCGAACCCGGCGGCGCGTTCGGCGGCGGCGGCCGCCTCGGCGTCCGACAGACGGCCCGACGTCGCACCGCGCAACACGCTGAGATAGAGCTGCCACATTTCTTCGCTGGGCAGGGGCAGGGCGGGGTCGCGCAGCACGGTCGCGCCCTCGGCGGCCAGGTAATCGGCGACATCGCTGAGGGATTTTCGCGTATCGTTATCTACCGGGTAGACCGCGTCGTCGGTGATCACGGCGATGCGGAAACCGGACAGTTTCGTGCGGGGTTCGTCCGGCAGGTCGAGCCGCCACGCGCCGGGCGCTTCGGGATCGGCGCCGGCGATGACATCGAGCGTCGCGGCAAGGTCTTCGGCCCGCCGGGCAAGTGGCCCGGCGACCATGATATCCGGCTCGGCATCGCCGGGCTCGAAGGCATGGCCCCGCAGCGGCACGATGCCGTATGTCGGCTTGTGGCCGTAAACGCCGCAGAAATGGGCAGGCACCCGGATCGAGCCCCCGATATCGCTGCCGATTTCCAGCCCGGTCAGACCCGCTGCCAGTGCCGCCGTCGCGCCGCCGGACGATCCGCCGGGCGAGCGCGCCGCGTCCCACGGGTTGACGGTATCGCCGTAGATTTCGTTGAAGGACTGCCAGTCGGCGAGGTCGATCGGCACGTTGGTCTTGCCGACGATCACCGCGCCGGCGGTTTTCAGCCGTTCGACCGCCAGCGCATCGCGCGCCGCCCGGTGATCGCGCCGGTCGGGACGTCCGAAGGTCGACGGGTACCCGGCGAGATCGAAGGATTCCTTCACCGTCATCGGCACGCCGTGCAGAGGGCCTGTCGCGTTCCCCGCCGCGAGCGCCGCATCGGCGGTCCGGGCAGCGGCCCTTGCGGCGTCGGTATCGAAGACGACGATCGCGTTCAGGGCCGGATTGTAGCGTTCTATCCGGGCGAGAAAGATGTCGAGAAGCTCGGTCGCGGAAAACCGCTTGTGCCGGATATCGGCGGCAAGCTGCACTGCGCCGCTGAACCAGGGATCCGTTTTCGGATCATTCTCCATGGTCAGGATTCTGCTTCCGGGACGCGCTGCCAGAGGCGTTCGACAAAGGCGAATTCGAACATGTCTTCCAGCGTATAGGGATCGTTGCGGTGGAAATCCTCGACGGTTTCGCGGTCGGCGTCGAACACGATGACGTTGCCTTTCACGTCGCGGATGTCGACATCGCCGGATGTGTCGGTGTCGTCGCCGACGATGCCGCCGCCATACACGATCAGGTCGAGAAACGGCGCCTGATAGGCAATATGGGCCGGTTGCAGGCGCGCACGCTGATCGGCGCGGCCGGGCCGGTCCCGTCTGACAAGGGCGTAACGCATCGGGTGTATCTCCGTGACGTGAATGACGCGCTAACCGTACAGGATCGTCACCGGTCTGTAAGCGGCGTCAGCCCGTCTGGCCGCGATGACGCAGCAGGTGATCGGCCAGCACGCAGGCCATCATGGCCTCTCCGACCGGTACGCCGCGGATGCCGACGCAGGGGTCGTGGCGGCCTTTCGTCTGTATCTCGGCGTTTTTACCCTGGCGGGTGACCGTTTTGCGCGGCGTCAGGATCGAACTGGTCGGTTTGACCGCGAACCGCACCACGACGTCCTGGCCGGTCGATATGCCGCCGAGCACGCCGCCGGCCTGGTTCGACAGGAACTCGACATCCTTGCCCTTCATGCGCATTTCGTCGGCGTTTTGCTCGCCCGTGAGGGCGGCGGCGCCGAAGCCGGCGCCGATTTCGACGCCCTTGACCGCATTGATGCTCATCATGGCGGCGGCGAGGTCCGAATCGAGCTTGCCGTAGATCGGCGCGCCGAGGCCCGCGGGCACGCCCGACGCGACGATTTCGATCACCGCACCGACGGACGATCCCTCCTTGCGGATGGCGTCGAGATAGGCTTCCCATTCCTTCGCCGCGGCCGCATCGGGGCACCAGAACGGGTTTTTCGGCACGTTCGCCCAGCGCCAGTTCGCCCGGTCGATGACCCGGTCGCCCATCTGGACCATGGCGCCGCGGATTTTTATGCCGCGCCCGAGAATTTTGCGCGCGATCGCGCCCGCAGCGACCCGGCTGGCGGTTTCCCGCGCCGACGACCGGCCGCCGCCGCGATAATCGCGGATGCCGTATTTCTTCCAGTAGGCGTAATCGGCGTGACCGGGGCGGAACTTGTCCTTGATGGCGCCGTAATCCTTCGAGCGCGCATCCTGGTTGCGGATCATCAGGCTGATCGGGGTGCCGGTGGTTTTGCCCTCGAATACGCCGGACAGGATTTCCACTTCGTCGGGTTCGCGCCGCTGGGTGACGAAGCGCGACGAGCCGGGCTTGCGCTGGTCGAGCCAGGTCTGGATGTCCGACTCGCCGAGTTTGATCCCGGGCGGAACGCCGTCGACCACGCAGCCGATTGCGGGCCCGTGGCTTTCGCCCCAGGTCGTTACGCGGAACAGGTCGCCGAAGCTGTTATCGGACATGCCGCAGTTCTTTCTAGACGGTCGCGATATCCGGCGCGTCGACCGATTTCATCCCGACGACGTGATAGCCGGAATCAACATGATGGACTTCGCCGGTGACGCCCGACGACAGGTCCGACAGCAGATACAGCCCGGCACCGCCGACATCCTCGATCGTCGAATTGCGTTTCAACGGCGAATTCAGCTCGTTCCATTTGAGGATATAGCGGAAATCCCCGATGCCCGAGGCCGCGAGCGTCTTGATGGGGCCGGCCGAGATGGCGTTGACCCGGATGTTGTCGCCGCCGAGGTCGACGGCGAGGTACCGGACGCTGGCTTCAAGCGCCGCCTTGGCGACGCCCATGACGTTGTAATGGGGGACCACGCGTTCGGCGCCCGCATAGGTCAGCGTGACCAGGCTGCCGCCGTTTTTCATCAACGGCACGGCGCGCTTGCAGATGGCGGTGAACGAATAGCAGGAGATATTCATCGTCATTGCGAAATTTTCGGGCGAAGTGTCGACATAGCGGCCCTTGAGCTCATCCTTGTCGGAATAGGCGATGGCGTGCACCACGAAGTCCAGCCCGCCCCATTCCGTTTCGATGGCGTCGAACGCGGCATCGATACTGGCCGGGTCGGTCACGTCACAGGGCAGAACCATGGTCGAGCCCAGCGAATCGGCGAGCGGCCGGACGCGTTTTTCGAGGGCTTCGCCCTGATACGTAAAGGCAAGCGACGCGCCGTGGTCGTGCAGCGCCTTGCTGATACCCCAGGCGATGGACCGGTCGTTCGCGACCCCCATCACCAATCCCCGTTTTCCGTGCATCAATGCACCGGCGTCCGTCATGCCAACCTCGCTGTTTTGAAGACGGGCGGCGCCGAATGGGCCGCTTCCGCAGACTTCCGCATCCTACACAATCGTTGTTATCCGTCAATTTTACCCGTCGGCGGGCAGGTTGCGAAGCGCGCAATCAAAAGGAAAGGGCCGCCCGGCGGGCGGCCCTCCGAACTCTCAGGCGAAATTCGCCCTAATTCCGGACTTTCCAGGTCCCGTCGGGCTGGCGGCAGGCGGTGCCGTAGGCATCCTGGGTTTTTCCGCCGACGGTCACCGTCTGCTGATATTCCCGGCAATACTCGCCTTCGGCCGTCTTGTAGGTCTTTGTCGGCGTAACGGAACCGCTATTGCCGCTGTCGGGATTGGACCAGTTCGACGTATGCCCGGTCTTGGTCGCTTCGAGCGCATATTGCGACGACTGGCGCATGGCGGCCTTGTCCGCATTATCGAGCGACGCGCCGACTTCGTTGCCGAGCCAGGCGCCGGCCAGCACGCCCAGCGCAGTCGCCGCGATCTTGCCCGTGCCGCCGCCGAACTGGGAGCCCAGCAAGCCGCCCGCAGCGGCGCCGACCAGCGTGCCGCCGGTCTGTTTCTGTCCCTGGCCGGCACAACCCGCCAGCGCCAGCGCCGAAGCGGCCACCAGCGGAATCATAAATTTTGTGATCTTCGTCTTCATCGTTCAGCCCTTTCAATTCCGTAATCGCGAACCTTCAACGCGCGAAGTGGCCACCCGGTTCCGATTGCGTCGATACGCGCCAACCGCTATTCAACGGTTCGGCAATAGTTCCCCCATTCCCATAAAATGGGGTCTGGCATAGTCGAATTGCAAGGGTAGAGCGCAAATTTGGCGAAAATAGGGCGTTCCCCCGGAAACGTAGGGTTTTAGAGGAAGTTTATGGCCGATTCACAGACAAGCAGTCCGGTCGCGCTCTTTCAGGCGTGGCTGGCCGAAGCGCACGAATCGGAGATCAACGACCCGAACGCAATGACGGTGGCGACGGCCGATGCGGATGGCGTGCCGTCGGCGCGCATGGTGCTGCTGAAAGACGCCGACGAGCGGGGATTCGTATTCTATACCAATACCGAAAGCCGGAAAGGCGAGGAGCTCGACGCCAATCCGCGCGCCGCCCTTGTATTCCACTGGAAATCGCTGCGCCGCCAGATACGCATTGCCGGCACCGTCGAGCGCGTGACCGACGCGGAAGCCGACGCCTATTTCGCCAGCCGCGCCCGCGGCAGCCAGATCGGCGCCTGGGCGTCGGAACAGTCGCGCCCGCTGGAAGGCCGGTTCGAGCTTGAAAAGCGGGTCGCGAAATTCGCCGCCAAGTTCGGCATCGGTGCGGTGCCGCGGCCGCCCCACTGGACCGGGTACCGCGTGGTTCCCCGCGAATTCGAATTCTGGCAGGACAAGCCGTTCCGACTGCACGAGCGGATTGTCTATACCCGGGGGGCGGAGGGTGCCTGGACAGAGGGCCGGATTTTTCCCTGATCCGATTCGCGGGCGGTGGTCTATGCCCTTGATGCAGACGCGAAAACGTCCCATTGTCGCGGTAATTACAAACGGCACGCCCCAGGGCGGCATCTGCAGGCGGCACAAACTGACGGCATTGTCCGGCGGCAATTGGGAGAACGAGATGAGCTTTAAAACAATACTGGTCCCGGTAAGTTCGCCGGATACGAGTCTGTCGACGCTTGAAACCGCGCTCGACGTCGCGCGGCGCTGGGGATCGCATCTGGAAGTCATGCATGTGCGGGCCGACCCGCGGGGGCTTGTGCCCTATACGGGCGAAGGCATGGACGGTTCCATGATCGAGGAAATCATGGATGTCACCGAACGCGAAGGTGGGGAGCGCGCGGTTAAAACCAAGGAAATGTTCGATGCGTTCTGTGCCGAACATTCTCTGACCGTGTCCGACAAGCCCGTCCCCGGAACCGACGTCACGGTATCGTGGCGCGAGGAATCCGGCCGCGAAGACGAAGTCGTCGCCCTGCGCGGCCGGCTTTACGATCTCATCGTCGTCGGCCGTCCGGTTGCCGACGCGCCCCTGCCGTCGCCGATCACGCTGGAAGCGGCGCTCCACGATACGGGCAGGCCGATTCTGGTGACGCCGCCGGTCCGGGTGCCGACCGGCAGTCATATCGCGATCGCCTGGGAAGCCAGCCCGGAAGCCGCGCGGACCATCGCGGTATCGATCCAGGCGCTGGTTAAAGCAGATCAGGTGACGGTTCTCGATCCGAAGCTGGCGCAGCCGCTACCGCTTAAATCCGTGGACCTGGTGGACCGGCTGAACTGGCACGGGATTGAGGCCAAAATTCACACCTTCGATGTCTCGGCGACGGACCTCGGTCCGGCCTTTCTCGAACAGGCGCGAAAGGTCGGCGCCGATATGCTGGTGAAGGGCGCCTTTTCCCAGAGCCGGCTGCGCCAGATGGTGCTGGGCGGTCGCACACGGCATATTCTGAACCATACGACCATTCCGACGCTGCTCGCAAAATAGGACCAGATATCGTTGCGCGACCGGGATGAAATAACGGGAACGAAATGACCAGTTCCGGCAGAACGATCGTTCTTACCGGCGCCAGCCGGGGCATCGGGCACGCGACCGTCCGCCGTTTCAGCGAAGCGGGCTGGCGGATTATTACGTGTTCGCGCGAAGACGTGCCGGACGAATGCAAGCGCGACCCGAACTGGACCCACCATATCCCGGCGGACCTCAGCGATGCGGCGGATCTCGACGCTTTTGTGAAGGAAGCGAACGCGCTGCTGGGGAAGGAGGGGCTGTCCGCCCTGGTGAACAATGCGGCAGTGTCGCCGAAATCGTCCTTCAAGGAGCGGCTCGGCTGCCTGAACGGCGACCGGGAAGCGTGGTACGAGGTCTTCGATCTGAATCTGTTCGCGCCGCTGGCGCTGTGCCGCGGTTTCGCCGCCGCCCTGCACCGGGGTGACGGGGCCGGCGACGGGACGGGCGCGGGCGGGAGCGGCTCTATCGTCAATATCACCTCGATCGCGGGGCATTCCATCCATCCTTTCGCGGGATCGGCCTATTCCGTGTCGAAGGCGGCGCTGTCGGCGCTGACCAAGGAACTGGCGGTCGAATTCGCCGAACTGGGGGTGCGGGTCAACGCGGTCGCGCCGGGCGAGATCGACACCGAGATGGTCGGCCCGGAATACGAATCCCTCATCCCCCGCATTCCGCTGAACCGGATGGGCACGGCGGCGGAGGTTGCGGGCGTGGTCTACCAGCTCTGTGCCGACGATTTCGGCTATGTCACCGGGACCGAACTGTTCGTCACCGGCGGACAGCACCTGCTATAGGCATGACGTTCCCGGGCCGGAATACAGCCGGCGGCAATATGGAACGTTTTGCCGCCTGGAGACGTTGAATCTCCCGGGGGCGAAATGTACCCCGCATAAACACTGAAGGACGAAAAGAATGTATCGTGGTCTTGCGCTGAAAATTATGTCGATATCCGCCGTCGCCCTGCTTGCAGGTTGCGCTGATGCCGGCGACCGCGGGCTCGGGCCGGCCTGCGAGGCCAATCTCGACAAGGCGGAACGCGCCCTGGCGCAGGCGAAAGCCGACAATGTCGGCCGCGTCATAGACTGGACGAAGGCGGCAGGCCTGATCGCGGCGGCGCGCAGCCAGCAGCAGTTCAGCGAATATCAGAACTGCCTTCTGAAAGCGAAGCGGGCGCAGGAAATCATTTCGCGCCGCAACTAG
>CAXBCP010000028.1:0-58980 GCA_963974055.1 uncultured Rhodospirillaceae bacterium | reverse complement strand
TCCGCGAAAAATGGTGCGGGCGGCCGGACTTGAACCGGCAAGGCCGAAGCCGAGGGATTTTAAGTCCCTTGTGTTTACCAATTTCACCACGCCCGCGCCCGGTGTCAGGCCGGGGGACAATAACCACGGCCCCGCCCGAATGAAAAGAGGCGCGCATGAAAAACGGGCAGCGGCGTTTGTCGTCCCCGCCGGCGCGACCGTCACGGCGGTTGTCGGGGCGCCGGGAAAATTGGCCGAATCACCCGCTGGCCTGCCCCCCGTCCGGCGCGGTATGGTGTCGGCAACAACAAATCGAACGACAGCCCCGGCATTCGGGGGAGGCACATATGTCCGATACGGCACCCGATACCCCGCGGCGGTTTTCCGCCGGCGATCTTTCCGCTTTCATCGCCCGCGCGCTGGCCAGCCTGGGCCTGCCGGCGCAGGACGCGGCGGATTGCGGGCGGCTGATGGTCGATTCCGACCTGGCCGGGTTTCACACCCACGGCATTTTCCGGCTGGCGCAATACGTCAAGCGCATCCGCGCCGGCGGCATCAACGTCACGCCCGACATCACGACCGTGACCGAAGCGCCCGCCACCGCCGTGGTCGACGGCGACAACGCCATGGGCCACCTAGTGGTGCAATACGCCATGAAGCTCGCCATCGACAAGGCGGCCGAGGCGGGCTGCGCCTGGGTCGGCGCGCGCGGGTCGAACCATGCCGGCGCCGCCGCGACCTATGTGGCGATGGCCGCCGAGCGCAACATGATCGCGCTCTACGGCACAAACGGCAGCGCCAACCACATGGCGCCCTGGGGCAGCGCCGATCTGCTGCTCGGCACCAACCCGATCGCCGCGGCGATCCCGGGGGCGGACGGCCCGCCGGTGGTGATGGATATCGCGACCACGGTGTCGTCCTTCGGCAAGGTGCGCACCGCCGCCCAGCGCGGCGACGAGATGCCCGCCGACTGGATGATCGACCGCGAAGGCAAGCCGATCACGGATTCGTCGCGCATCAAGGAAGGCATCCTGAACCCCATCGGCGGCCACAAGGGATATGCCCTGTCGCTGGTCGTCGGCCTGCTGGCGGCGACCCTGTCGGGCGGGCAGATGGGGGTCGACGTCGAAGGCATGGGCGACGACGAATACCAGCGCACGCCCGTCAATAACGGCCATTTCATGATCGTGGTCGATCCCGCCCGGTTCGGCGATGCGCTGGATTTCGGCCGCCGGGTCGACGATGTCGCCGCCACCATGCGGGGCGCGACCCCGATGCCCGGAATCGACAGCGTGCGCGTGCCCGGCGACGGCCGCGCCGCGAACATCGCCGACTACACGGCGAACGGCGTGCCGATCCACGCGGCGCTGCTGAAAAACCTCGACACCATCGCCGGCGAGCTCGGCATCGAGAAGCTGACTTAAAACCTGCACCGGCCCGCGGGCCGGCGCCGCAAAAAACAGACCGAACGCAGAAGAGGAAACAGAAACATGGCCGGTGCCCAGCCCTACGTCTTTACCTCCGCCCGCCCGCAACCCGGTGCCGCGCCGAAAAAACCGGACGCGTTCACCATCGACATTCACTGTCACGTGCATATTCCGGAAGCGGCGGATATCGCCCAGCCCCATTTCAAGCCCGAGATGGAACCCGGCATCCTGTTCGCGAACGAGATGACCCGCGACGTCAACATGCAGCAGAACGTCGACCGCATGCCGCATCTGACCACGGTGGATCACCGGCTGATCGACATGGACAAGATGGGCATCGACCTGCAGACCATCATCCCGCCGCCCTTCCAGGCCTATTACTGGCTGGACCCGGAAATCGGCCTGAAAACCGCCGAGATCGTCAATAACGGCCTCGCCGAGATCGTCGACGACATGCCCGACCGCTTCGTCGCGTTCGGCAATATCCCGCTGCAGGACGTCGACATGGCGGTCGCCGAACTGGAACGCGGTGTGAAGAAACTGGGGCTGAAGGGCTTCCAGATCCTGACCAACGTCAACGGCGGCGAGATTTCGCATCCCCGGCTCGACCCGTTCTGGGCCAAGGCGCAGGAACTGGACACGCTGATCTTCATCCACCCGAACGGGTTCACCTCCGCCGACCGGTTCCGCGACCATTACTTCAACAACGTCATCGGCAACCCGCTGGAAACCACCATCGCGGTCCACCGGCTGATCTTCGACGGCGTCATGGAACGCTATCCGGACCTGCGCATCCTGCTGGCCCATGGCGGCGGCTACCTGCCCGCCTATTCCGGGCGCATCGACCATGTCTGGGGCGCGCGCGAGGACGGCCGCGTGAATATCGACAAGCCGCCGACGAGCTACCTGAAGAAAATGTGGCTCGACACGGTAGTGTTCACGCCGCACCAGCTCAAATACCTGATCGAGCAGTACGGCACCGACAAGATCGTCATGGGCACCGACTATCCCTACGACATGGGCGACTACAACCCGGTCGAACTGGTCGACCTGGTCGATACGCTCGACACGTCCGGCAAGGAAGCCATCTGGGGCGGCAACGCGAAATCGCTGCTGAAGATGGAATAGGGCCGAACTCTCCGTCGGCAGTCTCCGGCCGTCATCCCGGGCGCGGTAACGGAATCTTGAATCGATCCCATCGCCGCCGCCCGCTAATTTGCCGACGGATCAACCCGGGAACCCGCCTGATGACCTCGACATTCCGCACCGCAATTATCGCGCTTTTCGCCTCCGTCCTGCTTGCAGCCCCGGTGCACGCCGCGTCGCAATACGACACGCTGAAAGCGGGGCCGGCGGTCGGCGCGAAAATTCCCCACGACCTGAAGACCGTCGATCACCTGAACCAGCACCGCGACTTCAGGACCCTGGCGCATAAACGCGGCCTGGTGATCCTGTTTTCGCGCTCCCTCGACTGGTGACCCCACTGCAAGATCCAGGCGGTCGCCTGGAACCCCCGGATCGCCGAATTCCGCGCCCTCGGCTATAACGTCGCACTTGTCACCCATGACACGCCGGAAAAGCTGAAGGCTTTCGCCGACGCCCGCAATATCGGCTACACGCTGCTGTCGGACGCGCGGGCGGACATCATCCCCGCTTTCGGCATCGCCAATCCGCAGTTTCCGAAAGGCAGTTCGTGGTACGGCGTCGCCCTGCCAATTGTCTTCGTCGTCGGCGCGGACGGCACGATCCGCCACCGGTTTTCGCTGCGCAATTACCAGGACCGGCCGGAGATCGACGTCATTCTCGATACGCTGCGCAAGGACGCAAAGGGTTGAACCGCGGCACCATTGCCCGCGGCACCGATGCGGCCTAGATTTCCCGTGCCGGCCAACGGAGTCGGCGTTTTCAGGAAAACGTCCATGAATAATAAACTTATCCTCGCCGCCGCGGCGGCATTCGCAATCCAGGCATCGGCGCCCGCGCTCGCGGCGGATGCCGACTATTTCAAAAACAAGACGCTGAAGATCGTCATCCCCTACGGCCCGGGCGGAACCTACGACAAGTACGGCCAGACCTTCGCCGAATTCATCGGCAGGCACGTCCCCGGCAATCCGACCGTTATCGTCCAGCACATGCCGGGCGCGGGCGGGATGAAGGCGATGAGCTGGGCCTATAACGTCATGCCCAAGGACGGTCTCGGCATGCTGATGCCGGTCGACAACTCGGTCGTCACCCAGCTGATGCGGCCGGACAAGGTGCGTTTCGACGTCCGCAAGTTCGTCTGGCTCGGCGCCAGCAACCAGACCAACCTGGTGATGGCCGTGCGCTCCGACAGCGGCGTCAGGACCTGGCAGGACATGCGCAACAAGCAGCTGATCGGCTCGTCGAGCGGCCAGGATACGAGCTTCATCTTCTCCAAGCTGGCGGCCGGCATGCTCGGCGCCAGGATCAAGGTCGTCAGCGGCTACAAGGGATCGTCGAAGGCGATGTTCGCCATCGAACAGGGCGAATCCCAGATGGCGGCGTATAACTGGCTGGCCTGGGGCTCGAAGGTGCCGCACTGGTTCAAGGGCGATAAGCCGTTCGCGCGGATCGTGATGCAGATGGGCATCTTCAGGGACCCCGATATTCCGCAGGACGTGCCGATGCTGTCGGAACTCGTGTCCTCCCCCGAAGACAAGGCGGCCGTGGCCTTCGTCGGATCGCTCGGCATTCTCGGCCGCGGCGTCGTCGTGCCGCCGGGCGTGCCTGCCGACGTGGTCAAGACCCTGCGGGCCGCCTATGACGCGATGAACGCCGATCCGGCCTTCGCCGCGGAACTGAAAAAGCGCAAGCTGCGGCTTATCCCGTCCAAGGGCGAGAAAATCCAGCAGGTCGTGATCGACGCGGTGAACAACGCCACGCCGTCGGTCGTGAAACACGCGTCCAAGGTCATCTACGGCCGATAAGCGTTACGGCGGATACCTTAACGGAATCCGGGGCATTGCCCCGGCATGGCGGCCGCCCTTCGGGGCGGCCGTTGCCGTTTGCGCCTGTCCATCTCAGTCTGCCGTCTCAGCCTGCCGCCTCAGCCTGCCGCGGCGCGCCCGCTCTCGCGCACGATCTCGACCAGCCGGGACGGTTTGAGCGGGTAGTCCGACAATCGCGCGCCGAACGGCTCGAGCGCGTTTTCCACCGCCGACACGATGGCCGCGGCGGCCGGCACGGTGCCGGTCTCGCCGACGCCCTTGACGCCGAGCGGGTTCAGCGGCGACGGCGAGGTTTCGTAAAGCATGTCGATATTTATAAGTTCGGTCGCCGTCGGCATCAGGTATTCGGCCAGGTTGGTCGTCAGCGGCTGGCCGCGTTCGTCATACCCCATCCATTCGTACAGCGCGTTGCCGATGCCGTGCACCACGCCGCCGGCGATCTGGCCGTCGACGATCATCGGGTTGATCAGCGTGCCGCAATCGCTGACGACGACATAGTTGCGGAACGTCACCGCGCCGGTCCCGATATCGACCTCGACCTCGACCGCCTGGACGCCGTTGCTGTAGGTCAGGGCCGGCGGCTTGAAATTGATCTCGGCCTCGAGACCGGGATCGACGCCTTTCGGCATCGAATAGCCGGGCGCGCCCGCCGCCATTTCGGCGACCTGTTTCAGCGTCACCGAAATATCGGCGCCCTTTACGCGGACGCTGCCGTCGGCCAGTTCGAGATCGTCCTCGGCGGCTTCGAGCAGATGCGCCGCCAGTTTCAGCACCTTGGTCCGCACCGCCTGCGCCGACTGATGCACCGACGATCCCGCCGTCACCGTCTGGCGGCTGGCGAACCCGCCGAGCCCGAGCGCGATGCTGCGCGTGTCGCCGGCGACGACCTCTATTTCCCCGACCGCCACGCCGAGCTGTTCGGACGTCACCTGCGCCAGCATGGTCTTCAGACCCTGCCCCATCGCCAGCGCCCCGGTAAACACCCGCACCCGGCCCGAGCGTTCGATCCGCACGGCACCGGATTCGAACGGGCCGCGGCCGGTCCCCTTGAGGCTGTTGGCGAGGCCGATCCCGATATAGCGGCCCTCGGCGCGGGCCGCCGCCTGACGCGCCGCAAACCCGGCATAGCCGATACGCTCCAGGGCGATCCGCTGGCATTTGCGGAAATCGCCGCTATCGGCGCAGACCGGCGATCCGGCGCGGGTCTTGAGCGGCGTCTCGTAGGGCATCGATTCGACCGGGATCAGGTTGCGGTCGCGGATCTCCGCGCGGTCGATGCCGAGCCCCTGCGCCGCCCGGTCGAGAAGCCGTTCCATGGTGTAATTGCCCTCGGGGTAGCCCGCGCCGCGCACCGGGGCGGCGGCGACCGCGTTGGTTTCGACCACGTGCACGTCGATGTCGTAATTCGGCACGATGTACGGCCCCGGCACGCCGGTCGAGGCGTTATAGGCCATGTTGATCCCCTGGGGGGTGTAGGCGCCCTGGTCGCTGAGCATGGAGCCCCGGATCGCGAGCACGCGGCCGTCGCCGTCGGTCGCGATTTCCATCGTCCAGTCCTGTTCGCGTTCCTGGATGGCCGACGTGAAATGTTCGCGGCGGTCCTCGGTCCACTTCACCGGCCGATCGAGCAGCTTCGCCGCCAGGGCGACCGCGATTTCCTCGCTATAGGCGATGTATTTCGAGCCGAACCCGCCGCCGACATCCGGCGCGACCACCCGCAGGCGGCCTTCGTCCATGCCGAACAGCCGCACCATGGCGGAGCGGACCTCGTGCGACATCTGGGTCGACGACCACAGAGTGATGGCGCCGTCCAGCGCATCGTAGCGCGCCACCGCGCCGCGCCCCTCGATCGGATGCGCCGCGCCGCGATGCTGGACGAAGCGTTCGCGGAAAACATGGGGCGCCGCCGCGAAGGCCGCTTCGGCATCGCCATAGGACTGGCCGAACCGGACCAGCACGTTGTCGGCCGTATCGCGGTGCACCGGCGGCGCATCCGCGGCGAAGGCCGCCGCGCAGCCGGCCACCGACGGCAGCGGGTCGTAATCGACCCCGACCAGCAGCGCCGCGTCTTCGGCGACGTAACGGGAGTCGGCGATCACCATCGCGACCGCTTCGCCGACATGGCAGACTTCCTCGCCCGCCAGCAGATAGGGCGTCACGTCGGGCCCGAAATCGGTGGTCGGGAACTGCAGCGGCAGCCGGTCGGACAGGATATGGGGCGAGAAATCCGCCAGCGTGTAGACCGCGGTGACGCCGGGCAGGGCTTTCGCCGCGGCGGTATCGATGGCGCGGATCAGCGCGTGAGGATGGGGGCTGCGCACGAACGCCGCCTGGAGCAGGCCGCCGAGATGAATGTCGTCGACAAACAGGCCCTGCCCCCGCAGCAATGCCGGGTCCTCGACCCGCTTAACCCGTCCGCCGATCACTGTGACACCTCAAATTTATTCCGCAAAAAACTAGCACAGCCGATGCATCTGCCCCATAAAAGGTTCTCAAAAAAACGAAGCGGAAAGCAAAATGAACATTATTTCTCTCAAGCAGGCCGACACGATCATCGACGCGATTTTCGAAAAAAGCCGGGAGCTGAACCTGCGCCCGATGACGGCCGTGGTGGTCGAACCCGGCAATGTCGTCAAAGCCTTCAAGAAGGAAGATCACGCCTCGGCACTGCGGCTGGAGATGGCGCTGGGCAAGACCTACGCCGCCCTCGCCCTCGGCCGGTCGTCGAGCCTGGTGCAGGTGCGCGCCGAACAGCGGCCCAATTTCATGAAATTCATCGACGACGCATCGGAACGGCAGGTCTTCGCCGAAGGCGGCGGGCGGCTGATCCGCAACGCGGAAGGCGACGTCATCGGCGCCGTCGGCGTGACCGGCGACCGCCAGGACGTGGACGAGGACATGGCCGCCCACGGCATCCATGCGGCGGGGCTTAAAACCGACGAAGACTGCGCCGATATGGGCCAGCTGGTCCGGCTAGACAACTGACGGCAATTTACGGCCGTCATCCCCGCGCAGGCGGGACTCTTCAGCCGATATTGCGATCTCCGGAAGCCCCTCGCGCAGGCGGGGGGCTTCCTGACATTCCCGGGAAAACCGCCCCTCAGGCGCCTTCGATCACCGCCCGGCAATCGCCGAAACCGATGCTGCGGGCGCCGTCGCGTTCGCACCAGGCGTGCATGATCAGTTCGTCGCCGTCGCCGAGAAACTTGCGTTCCTCGCCGGTCGGCAGGGTGACGGGACTGGCGCCGCGCTTGGTGATTTCGAGGATCGAGCCCAGCGCATCCTCCGTCGGCCCGGAAATCGTGCCGGTGCCCATCATGTCGCCGGGCCGCAGATTGCAGCCGTTCGACGTGTGATGGGTCAGCATCTGGAAGATCGTCCAGTACAGGTTCTGCATGTTGGTCACCCCCAGGGTCACCGGCGGGAGATCTTCGTCGCGCATTTTCTCCGACGCGACCGACACCTCGATATTCACGTCGAACCCGCCTTCGGATTCATTGGCGGGAGAGGCGAGGTAGGGCAGCGGCGCCGGGTCGCCGTCGGGGCGTTCGTATGCAGCCGCGCGGAACGGCGCCAGCGCTTCGAGCGTCACCACCCAGGGCGATACGTGCGATGCAAAGCTCTTGGCGAGAAACGGCCCCAGCGGCTGGTATTCCCAGGCCTGGATGTCGCGCGCCGACCAGTCGTTCAGGATGCTGAGCCCGAAGATGTGATCCTCCGCCTCGCCCAGCGACACCGGCTGGCCGAGCGGATTGCCCGGCCCGACATAGAAGGCGATCTCGGTCTCGTAATCGAACGCCATGGACGGGCCGAAGGACGGCACGTCGGCATCGGGCGCCTTGGTCTGGCCGACCGGGCGCTTGCAGGTTTCGCCGCTGACCACGATCGACGACGCGCGGCCGTGATAGGCGATGGGGATATGCTTGTAATTGGGCATCAGCGGGTTGTCGGGCCGCAGCATCATGCCGACATTGGTCGCGTGAAAGATCGACGCATAGAAGTCGGTATAGTCGCCGATCTGCGCCGGCAGCCGCATCGCCACATCCGCCTGCGCGACCATGATTTCGCCGGCGACCGCCTCCGCGGCTTCGCCTTCCTCGGTATCGTAGCGCAGCGCCCGCGATGCCGCGGCGCGCAGCGCCGACCAGTGCCGCCCGCCCATCGCCATCAGCCCGTTCAGGGTTTCGCCGGCGCAGGCGCCGGCGGCATCGTCCGCCGCGCCGCCGATCACGCCCTTTGCGCGCGCCGCCGTCACGTTGAGAATCATGTCGCCGATGGCGATGCCCACGGTGCCATTGCCGGTCCTCGGATCGGTATAGACGCCGAAGGGCAGGTTCTGGACGGGGAAATCGGCGCCGGGTTCGTTGGCGCTGTCGACCCAGCTTGTCAGCGCGGGATCATGGGTTTCGTTCAGTTTGGTCATTAAATCTTCCCTGTAAAATTCTTCTTCAGGCCCTGCCAGCAGTCCTGGTAGCCGGCCTGCACCTGCTTGCCGTTCGCCGCCCAGTCGGTGAGGGCGATGGGATAGCGGGTCTCGAACATAAACGCCATTGTCGCCCCGAGGAATTCCGGTTTCAGCTCGGCCGCGGTCGCTTTTTCATAGGCGCCGTCATCGGGCCCGTGCGGCGACATCATGTTGTGCAAACTGGCGCCGCCGGGCACGAAGCCTTCGGGCTTGGCGTCGTACTGGCCGAGGATCAGCCCCATGAATTCGCTCATGATGTTGCGGTGATACCAGGGCGGGCGGAAGGTGTGTTCGCCGACCAGCCAGCGCGGCGGGAAGATAACGAAATCCACGTTCGCCAGCCCGGCCGGTCCCGACGGCGACGTCAGCACCGTAAAGATCGACGGATCGGGATGGTCGAAGCTGATCGAGCCGATCGCCATGAATTTCGCGAGGTCGTATTTATAGGGGGCGAGATTGCCGTGCCAGGCGACGACGTCGAGCGGCGAATGCCCCATATCGGCCACCCACAAATTGCCGCCGAACTTGGCGACCAGCTCGAAATCGCCCTCCGCGTCCTCGAACGACGCGACGGGCGCCAGGAAATCGCGGGCATTGGCGAGCCCGTTGGAGCCGATCGGCCCGAGGTCGGGCAGGCGCAGCGCGGCGCCGAAGTTTTCGCACACATAACCGCGCGACGGGCCGTCCGGCAGCTCGGCGCGGAATTTGATGCCGCGCGGCACGACCGCGATTTCATTCGGGGCCGCTTCGACGACGCCCATTTCGGTGATCAGCCGCAACCGGCCCTGTTGCGGCACGAACAGCATTTCGCCGTCCGCATTGTAGAAACAGCGGTCCGTCATGGACGCATTTGCCGCATAGATGTGAATGCCGATCCCGGCCTGGGCATTGGCGTCGCCATTGCCGCCGACGGTGCAAAGCCCCGCGATCAGGTCGGTTTGTTCGTCGGGAATGGGGGCCGGGTCCCAGCGCATCTGCTGCGGCGACAGCACGCCCTCGTCGAAGGGCGGCGTCCGCAGGAGGCCGTTCTCGAGGCGGCGGAACGCGCCGTGAACCGCCGACGGGCGCATCCGGTAGACCCAGGTTCGCAGGTTGTCGGCGCGCGGCTGGGTGAACGCGGTGCCGCTGATCAGTTCGGCATAGAGCCCGTAGGGCGCGCGCTGCGGCGAATTCTGCCCGTCCGGCAGCGCGCCGGGCAGCGCCTCGGTGGCGAATTCGTTGCCGAATCCCGATTGATAATCCAGTTTTGTCGTCGTCAGCGTATCCATTTCCGCCTCCTTCGGGAGTCTGCCATCACCGGGATATGGTAGCGCGCAAAGCCGCGCAAGGCGATACGCAAGCGACGCTGGAATTCCCTGAAAACGCGCTTATATTGCCCCTGACAGCGCCCGACGGCGCGAAACGGAATTTCTGGACAGAACCATGGGCGTTAACAGCGGCGAAATCGCCGCCCGGCGGACTTTCGCCATCATTTCGCACCCCGATGCGGGCAAGACGACGCTGACCGAAAAGCTGCTGCTGTTCGGCGGCGCCATTCAGACGGCGGGCGCGGTCAAGGCGCGCGGTGCGGCGCGGCGCGCCCATTCCGACTGGATGAAGGTCGAGGCCGAGCGCGGCATCTCGGTCGCGTCTTCGGTGATGACCTACGAATACGGCGGCTGCACCTTCAACCTGCTCGACACCCCGGGCCACGAGGATTTCAGCGAGGATACCTATCGCACCCTGTCGGCGGTCGATTCCGCGGTGATGGTGATCGACGCGGCGCGCGGCATCCAGGCCCAGACCCGCAAGCTGTTCGAGGTCTGCCGCCTGCGCGACATGCCGATCATCACCTTTATCAACAAGCTCGACCGCGAAAGCCGCGAGCCGTTCGACCTGATGCAGGAGATCGAGGAAACCCTGGCGCTGGACGTGACCCCGGCGAGCTGGCCGATCGGCATGGGCCGCGATTTCCTGGGCTGCTACGACACGATCGACGACCGGCTGGTGCTGATGAAAAAAGGCCATGCCACCGGCAAGGTCGAGGACGAGGCCGGCGAAGAGACCGTCTGCGAAGGCGTCGACGACCCGAGGCTCGACAATCTGCTGCCGCAGCATGCGGTCGAAAAGCTGCGCGAAGACGTGCCGATGGCCATGGGGCTGTGCCCGCCGCTCGACCTCGATGCCTATCGCGAAGGGACGCTGAGCCCGGTGTTCTTCGGCAGCGCCATTAACAATTTCGGCGTCCGCGAACTGCTGAAGGGGCTGGTGTCCATGGCGCCGCCGCCGCGCCCGCAAAAGGCCGAGGAACGCGTCGTCGACCCCGAGGAAGACAAGGTGTCCGGCTTCGTGTTCAAGATCCAGGCCAACATGGACCCCAAGCACCGCGACCGGATCGCGTTTTTCCGCATGGCGTCCGGGCATTTCAAGCGCGGCATGAAACTGCGCCATATCCGCAGCGGCAAGCAGATCAACCTGCACAACCCGATGCTGTTCCTGGCGCGCGACCGGGAAACCGCCGAAGACGCCTATGCCGGCGACATCATCGGCATTCCCAACCACGGCAACCTGCGGATCGGCGATGCGCTGACCGACGGCGAGGAACTGCGTTTCACCGGCATTCCCAGCTTTGCGCCGGAACTGCTGCGCTCCGCCCATCCGACCGACCCGATGCGCGCCAAGCATCTCGGCCGCGCCCTGCAGCAGCTTGCCGAAGAAGGCGTCGCACGGGTGTTCAAGCCCCGCGTCGGCACCGACTGGATCGTCGGCGTGCTGGGATCGCTGCAGTTCGACGTCATGGCCGACCGCATCCGCTCGGAATACGACGTGCCGGTCCGGTTCGAATCGTCGTCGCTGCACACGGCCCGCTGGGTCGAGGCGGACGATCACAACATGCTGAAGAAATTCATCGACGCCAATCGCAGCGCCATCGCCGACGATCACGACGACATGCCGGTTTTCCTCGCGCGCAACGCCTGGCATCTCGACAGCACGGCCGAAGACTGGCCGGACGTGAAGTTCCTGAAAACCAAGGAACAGACGCAGTAGCGACCTGGGCCGGCGTTATTCGGCGCCGGCGGCCTTCAGAATTTTCACCATTTCCCCGAAGCCGCGGCGCTGCGCGAGACCGAGGGGCGACACGCCGCTGCCGTCGGGAATGTTCACGTTCGCCCCGGCATCGACCAGGGCCTTCAGGCAGGCGACATGGTTCGCCCCGCCATCGCCGAGAACGATGGATTCGATCAGCGCCGTCCAGTTCAGGTTGTTGACGTGGTCGAGCGGCGCCCCGGCGGCGATCAGCGTTTTCACCACCCCGACATGGCCGAGATGCGCCGCCGCGATCAGCGCCGTGCCGTCATAGGGGCTGGTCGTCTGTCCGGGATTCGCGCCGGCGGCGATCGCGATTTTCAGCATTTCCACATCGTCGGCCACCGACGCGATCGTGACCACGTCGTAGCGGTCGCGATCCAGCGCATCGAGATCGGCGCCGGCGGCGATCAGCGCGGCCGCCGCCGCATGGCGTCTGGCATGGGCCGCGACCATCAGCGGCGTGCGACCATGGCCGTCGCGCGCATTCAGCAGGGATTTGTCGGCGCCGAGGCGCGCGATTGCCGCAACATCGCCCTTTGCGGCGGCGGCATGGAGCCCGGTATAGGCGGCGTAGTCGGCGTCGCCGGGCGGCACCTGGGCCTGTGCCGGGGCCTGTGCCGGCAGCGCCCAGAACAGGACCGCGCAGACCGCGATAACACGACCGGAAACGATCATTATTCCGCCGCCTGACGGGTGACCGCGACGGGTTCGGCGCAGGCCGACAGGGTTTTCGACAGGGTCTCGCCCTCCGGATCGGCAAGGGCGGCCTCGCGGGCGGCGGCGATATCGCGCGCCGCCTTTGCGGCATCGATCTCGCCGGCCAGGGACGGGCGGATCAGCGCCGCCTCGATCCGGGCGAAATTGCCGGTGCCGCGTTTATGCGTTTCGCCATAGCCCTTGATCAGCCGGGCGCATTCCGCGATTTCCGCGGCGAGCGCGGTATCGAGAGGCCGGGCGCGTTCGACAAGGCCGAGCCACGCGTCGATCGCCTCCTGTTCGCGGCGGAAACGCCAGGTGCCGCGCCGCCAGCGCCGCATCCCGGCCAGCGTGCGCAGTTTCAGGAACCCGGTCACCGAGGACGAATTCAGTTCCATCCCCTTGTGCCAGTTGCGCAGGCCCGGCGATTTTTCGGCGCGCGCCAGGATGCGCCGGGCGATGCCTTCGGGCAGCACGTCGCAGAATTCGGCGATGCCGGGTTTCAGGAATTCGGTGACGATCACCGTGTCGCCGGCGGCGGCGCCGGTTTCGGCGCGGATGCGCGCCAGCCGCCCGGGCCGGGTCTTGGCCTGGGCCACCCGGATGACGTCCTCGAAGGACATGCGGACGGCGAGATGCTTTGCCACCGATTCCAGCAACGCCACGTCGCTTTTCGCGAAGGTCGCAAGCCGGTGGAGATAGGACCCGGCATAGGCGGCGTCCTGGAAATCGATCAGCCGCGGGATGGCATGGGCGAGGACCGGCTGAACACCCGCCGGAAACATTTCCGCCGCCCGCTTCAGCACGGGTTCGGCGCCTCTGACATGGCCATAGCGGTCTTCCGGCTGGTGGGCCTTTACCGCGACATCGCCCTGCGCGGCGCGCAGACCGGCATCGAACCCGGCGAGATTGGCGTCGACCGCCTTGCCCTCGGCGCGGATGCCCGCCCGGAAGGTTTCTTCGGCAACCGGCATCGCGCCGCACCCGGCGATCGCGCCCAGCAGCACGGCGCTGATATGGGCGCCGGACTCGCGCGCGGCGTCTTCCATGTCGAACAGGATCTGCGATTTCGACCGGTCGCCCGCCGCCTGGACGAGCTGCTTGCTGTCGGCGCGGCCGTCGCCCATCTGCATTTTCTCGGCGGTCGAGAATACCCGGTGGGTCGAGGCGATCAGCAGCGTGCGGTCCGGGGTGACGTAGCCGGACTGTATCTGGCGGCCGGTTTCCAGCAGTTCGGTCGATGCGAAGATATCGACCTCGCCCGGCGTCGGGCTGAGCGCGAAGACCGGTTCGCGATCGCCGAGCGTGTCCCAGGTCTCGGGCCAGATTTCGACGTAATAGGTAGTCGCCCCGGTACGCTGTGCGACGCCCGGAATCGACGTCGCCTGCACCGGCAGGTTGCTTTCGCGGGCGGCATTGACGATCCAGCTCGTCAGCACGCCGCCGCCCTCGCCGCCGAGCGCCGCGACCAGCAGGGCGACCGGCGCGGTCACGACGCGCGCCCCTGCATCGCGCCGATGACGGATTTGCGGATGCCGGCGACGGCGCGTTCCAGAAGGCCGGGATTGCGGATCCGCTCGGCACGGTAGAAGGACGGGCACAGGACCGCCGCGTGGCTGACCTCGCCGCACAGGCCGCAGCCGACGCAGTTATTGTTGACGCTGGCGACCGGGTCGCTGCGCAGGGGATCGGGGTTGGGCTTGATGGTCAGGCTGGGACAGCCGGACAGGCGGATGCAGGAATGATCGCCGGTGCAGACCTCGTCGTCGATGCCGAAGCGCGGCAGGTCGACGCGGCCGCCGCTTTTCAGCTTTTCGGCGTTCTCGCCCTTCAGCCGGCGCTGGCGCGCAAGCTGGCATTCACCGTCGGCGATGATGATTTTCAGGCCTTTTTCCGGGGTCGTCAGCGCCTCGCGCAGGGCTTCGACCATTTCCGCCACCGAATAGGTGCGCACCGTTCGCAGCCACGGCACGCCCAGGCTTTTGAGCGTCTTTTCGATCGACATGCCGGGATTCCGCCCGCCCCTGCCCTTTTCGCTGGACGGTATGAACTGCTGGCCGGTCGCCGAGGTGAACCCGTTCTGCATGATGACGAGCACGGAATCGCCCTCGTTCAGCATGGTGCCGATCACGCCGGTGGTCAGGCCGTTATGCCAGAACCCGCCATCGCCCATGATCGAGATCGACCGCTTGTCCTGGAAGGGTCCGACCGCGGCGGCGCTTGCCAGCGACATGCCGTAGCCGAGGATCGAATTGCCCATGGAGAACGGCTCGAACGTGGCGAAGGCGTGGCAGCCGATATCGGCGGCGATATGGACCTTGCCAATTTCCGCCTGCAGCAGTTTCAGCGCCGAAAACACCGGCCGTTCGGGACAGCCGGTGCAGAACTGCGGCGGCCGCGGCGGCACCGGCGCCGGGAACGCGGCTTCCGCCCCCGCCATTGCGGCGGCGATGCGGTCGGCCTCGGCCCGGATGCGGGACGGATCGCCGATCCCCAGCCCTTCGGCATCGATGAACCCCATCAGGCCCTCATGCATGACGGCGCCGTTATATTCGCCCGCCATGGGAAAGACGTCCTTGCCGTGAATGCGGGTCTGGATGTCGGCACGGCGCAGGATGACGTTGATCTGGTGTTCGACGAATTCCGGGTTGCCCTCCTCGATCACCAGCACGGCATCCTTGCCGGCGGCGAATTCGGTGACCTGGTCCGGCACCAGCGGGTAGACGACGTTCAGCACCATCAGCGGAATCTTGCTGTTGCCGAAATCGTCGGCGAGGCCGAGCCGCGCAAGCCGGCGGATGAGCGTGTTGTACAGACCGCCCGGCACGATGATGCCGAGCCGGTCGATATCGCCGTCGAAGAATTCGTTGATATCGTTGTCGCGGATATATTTCAGGGCGGCGGGCAGGCGCTGGTCGATTTTCAGCTTTTCCTGCACGAAGGTCACCGGCGGATGCGCGAGATGGCCGTAATTGAATACCGCCGGGTCGGCCTGGCGGTTGCGGGTGCTGACGGGCGGCCTGACGTTGTTCTTCGCCGTGAACCGTCCCTGGACATGGCAGGCGCGAACCCGCAGCTGCATGATGACCGGCGTGTTCGACGCTTCGGACAGTTCGAACGATTTTTCCACCGTATCGACGATCGACGTCAGGTTGGGCCGCGGGTCGACCATCCACATGCTCGATTTCATCGCCATCGACAGGGTACGTTCCTGGATGACGCTGGCGCCTTCGCCGTAATCCTCGCCGCTGACGATCAGCGCCCCGCCGATCACCCCCGGGGACGCGAGATTGCTGAGCGCATCGGCGGCGACATTGGTGCCGACGATGGACTTCCAGCCGACCGCGCCGCGCAGCGGGTAGTTGATCGACGCGCCGAGCATGGCGGCAGCCGCGGCCTCGTTCGCGCCGGTTTCCACGTGGATGCCCATTTCGTCCATCAGCTCTTCGGCGTCGAGCAGGACGTCGAGCAGATGCGACACCGGCGCCCCCTGGTAGCCGCCGACATAGGCGACCCCGGATTGCAGCAGCGCCTTCGTGACGGCGAGGATGCCCTCGCCGTGAAAAACTTCACCGTCCCCCAGGCGCAGGGATTCGACTTCCTTGCTGAATGATCGTTCGGCGCTCATCTGTTTCTCCCTTTGGGGAATTTATACGCGGAATTCACGTTTTTGGCACGATACCATCGACCCATTTGCCTAACGCGCCGCACGCAGTATTGTCCGCCCGACATGGCAGATAAACCTTCTTCTCCCCCGACTTCCCCGCTGGCGCGGCTGCCGTCGGTCGACCGGCTGCTGAGCGCGGAACCGACACAGGCCATCGTCGCCGAATTCGGCCGGGCGGAAACCACCGGCGCGATCCGCGACGTGCTGGCCGATCTGCGCCGGGAACTGTCCGCGTCCGGGGGCGCGCCGCCGGAGGCGGAGGTCATCCTGTCCGCCGTCGCCGACCGCCTCGCCCGGCAGGCGGCCCCGTCCCTGAAGGCGGTGTTCAACCTGACCGGCACGGTGCTGCACACCAATCTCGGCCGCGCCGCCCTGCCGGAAGAAGCGATTGCGGCGGTGGCCGACGCGGCGCGGGGGGCGAGCAACCTCGAATACCGCATCGGTGAGGGCAAGCGCGGCGACCGCGACGAACATATCGAGGATCAGCTTTGCGCCATGACCGGTGCGGAGGCGGCGACCATCGTCAACAACAACGCCGCCGCCGTGATGCTGGTGCTCAATACCTTCGCACTGGGCAAGGAGGTTCCGACGTCGCGCGGCGAGCTGATCGAAATCGGCGGCTCGTTCCGGATGCCCGATATCATGGCGCAGTCCGGCTGCACGCTGGTCGAGGTCGGCACCACCAACCGCACCCACCTGAAGGATTTCGCCGGCGCCGTCGGGCCCGATACCGGCATGATCATGAAGGTCCATACCAGCAATTACGTGGTCGAGGGCTTCACCGCGGAAGTTCCCGAGGCGGAGCTTGCGAAGCTTTGCCACGACAACAACATTCCCTTCGCCATCGATCTCGGCAGCGGCACCCTGACCGATCTCGCGCAGTTCGGCCTGCCGCACGAGCCGACGCCGATGGAAGCCATGAAACACGGCGCCGACGTGGTGACGTTTTCCGGCGACAAGCTGCTGGGCGGGCCGCAGGCCGGGATCATCGTCGGCACGAAGGACTATATCGCCCGGATCAAGAAAAACCCGATGAAGCGGGCCCTGCGCTGCGACAAGATGACGATCGCCGCCCTGTCCGCCGTGCTGCGCCTGTATGCCGACCCCGACCGGCTGGTCGCCCGCGTGCCGACGCTGCGCCTGCTGGCGCGCCCGGTCGACGACATCCGCGCCGTCGCAGGGCGGATCGCCCCGGCGCTCGCCGCCGCGCTGGACGGCGCCGCGTCGGTGACGGATACGGACTGCGAAAGCCAGATCGGATCGGGCGCGCTGCCGACGCGGCGCATCCCCAGCGCCGGGCTTGCGATATCGCCCGTTACCAAAGGCGGTACCGCGCTGAACGCGCTGGCGGCGGCATTCCGCGCCCTGCCGGTGCCGGTGATCGGGCGCATCCAGGACGACGCCTTTATCCTCGACCTGCGCTGTCTCGAAGACGAAGACCGGTTCACCGCACAGCTTGTCGGGCTCGATCCCCCGCAATGATCATCGCGACCGCCGGCCATGTCGATCACGGGAAAACCCTGCTGATCAAGACCCTGACCGGTATCGATACCGACCGCCTGCCGGAAGAAAAGAAACGCAACCTGACCATCGATCTCGGGTTCGCCTACCTGCCGCTCGACGGGGCGGAGACGATCGGTTTTATCGACGTGCCCGGCCATGAACGGTTTATCCGCAACATGCTGTGCGGGGTCGCGGGAATCGATTTCGTGCTGTTTATCGTCGCCGCCGATGACGGCCCGATGCCCCAGACAGAGGAGCATCTCGCCATTCTCGACCTGCTCGGCGTCAGCCGCGGCGCGGTGGCGCTGACCAAGATCGACCGGGTGAGCGCAGAACGCGCCGCCGAGGTCGCCGAAGACATCGAATTGCTGTTCGCCGACACGTCGCTGGACGGATTGCCGGTTTTCCCGGTTTCCGCCATGACCGGCGAGGGGATCGACGGGCTGAAGGCGCATCTGCTGGAAACCGCCGGCGACATGCCGCCGCGCCCGGTAACCGGCAATTTTCGGCTTGCCATCGACCGCAGCTTCGACGTGGTCGGCGCCGGGCTGGTGGTCACCGGGACCGCGTTTTCGGGCCGGGCCCAGGCCGACGACGCGGCACGGGTCCTCGGCGCGGACATGGAAGTGCGCATTCGCGGCATCCACGCCCAGAACGCCAAGACGGATTCCGGCCGCGCCGGCCAGCGCTGCGCGCTCAACCTCGCCGGCACCGGGCTTGACAAGGACCTGATCGAGCGCGGCGACTGGGTGGTGACCGGCGATGTGCCGGCGCCGGCGCACAAGATCGACCTGCGCCTGCGGGTCCTCAAGTCCGAAGCCCGCGCCCTGGCGCACTGGACCCCGGTGCATGTCCATCTCGGCGCCGCGGAAACCACCGGACGGGTCGCCATCCTGGGCGCGACGGGCATTGCGCCGGGCGAAAGCGGCCTCGCGCAGATCGTGCTCGACCGGCCCATCGGCGCGGTGCACGGCGACGGGCTGATTCTGCGCGACCAGTCGGCCCGGCGCACCATCGGCGGCGGCCGGGTGATCGACCTGTTCCCGCCGGCCCGCGGCCGCGCAAAGCCGGAACGGCTCGCCTTCCTGCGCGCCATGGAGGACGCCGATGACGGCACCGCGCTGACCGACCTGCTGGACGTCCTGCCGACCGGCCTGCACCTCAACCGGTTCGCCGCGACCCGCAACCTGACGCCGGACGACATGGAAACCCTCGCCGAGCTGGTGCCGATGAAGACGGTCGGCACCGGGACCGGCGGGCTGGGGTTTTCCGAAGACCGCTGGGCCGCCGTGCGCGCCGCCGTGCTCGACGGGCTCGCCGCCTGGCACCGGAAATCGCCGGATACGGTCGGGCCGGGCGAAAACCGCATCCTGGCGGGAACCGGGATCCGCCTGCCCGCGGATGCGGCCGTCGCGATTGCCGCCGAACTGGTGCGCGAAGGCGTCATCGTCAAGGAAGGCATGGGCGTGCGCCTGCCGTCGCACCGGCCGAGCCTGCAGGGTGCGGACGCGACCAACTGGAAAAAGATCAAGCCGCTGCTGATCGAAGGCGGGCTGCGGCCGCCGGTGGTCGCCGATATCGCGCAGGAAATCGGCGGCGAGCCGAAAAAGATCGAATCCCTGCTGGTCCGCGCCGGGCGCCACGGCCTCGTGGTGCGGATCGCCAAGAACCGCTTCTACCCGCCGGAGACCCTGAAAGACCTGGCCGGGATCGCCGAGACGGTCGCCGCCGCGGCGGAGGGCGGCATGATCACCGCCGCCGCGTTCCGCGACGCGTCGGATATCGGCCGCAACCTGGCGATCGAGGTCCTGGAATTCTTCGACAAGGTGAAGTTCACCCGCCGCATCGGCGACGGACACGAGGTGATCCGCCCCGCGGCGGAGGCGTTTGGCGGGGAATAGACTTTCGGGTATTGTCCCGCGGCATTGGAAGAGAATCGTTCCCCGGTGGGGCGCCCGGTCTTCAAAACCGGTGAGGGGCGTTAGACGTCCCTGGTGGGTTCGACTCCCACTCTTTTCCGCCAATTTCCAGTTTTCTTTGGGTTTATTCCTTTGAAACAAATACGCTGAATCCCTTTATTAAGGTCATTGATGGATAGGTAGATGACCGAGAAATTCACTGTCCGAGACTTTTTTAACCGCTTCCGTGATCACGATGCCCGTCTTGAGCATGTCATGCAGGTGCGTTTCGGCATGCGCCGTGTGCGCGGCGCTTGCGGTTGCGAAACGACGTTTCATAAGATCACCGGACGTAACGCTTACGCACGTTCACAGTGTGGCAATCGCCTGTACCCGTGCGCCGGGACGATCTTCGAGAAGTCCCGCACGTCCCTGCAACTGAGGTTCTATGCAATCTTTCTATTCGTAACGACCCGCCACGGCGTATCCGGCAAGGAACTGCAACGCATCGTTGGCGTCACCTATAGGACCGCGTGGCGCGTGGGTGAGCAAATTCGTATCCTGATGACCGAAGCCGATGGTTTCGAAGTCCTACGCGGTCATATTGAACCGGACGGGTCCTATTGTTTGCGGAGGTGACAAGCGTGGGCGCGACGCCAAAGGCAAGACCATCGTAATGGGCGTGAAAGAGCGTGACGGTCGGTTGACCACACAGATTATCCCGAACTTCAAAATGGCGACCCTTCGCATCGCTATCTCAGCAAGTTCACTTTTCGGTCGAACCACCGGAAGATGGAAAACGCGATGTTTGACCTTCTGATTGGGGCGGTGTGAGTATCTTGGCGATAGCCACGTCCAATTCTGCACGGTCTACCGGACCCATCCCGCACTTTTCTCCCTACGCAATGAAGTCAGATAATCGACCGTCTTTGAGTGCTGTTCGCAACGAAATCATTTTCTGTGTGTTTACCTAATATCAAACAATGGCGGCAAATATACCATGATGAAAGATAAACGGGTAGAAGTTGAAATGGCATCCGCTCTCGATCTGCTGCGAGATCGAGAAGCTGACATTCGGGGATGGCTCTCAGAGATCGGAGCCTCATGTCACGAAAATCAACATCATCTCGATGCAGGCACGCCGGAGCGGGAGTACTGGCATCACGGCTATATGATGGCGATCAAAGACGTGCTGGCGCTCCTTTCGGGAGACGCCAGCACGCTTAAACACTAGCCGAAAATGTCGCAGTCAGGACACTTCCAGCCGCTGTTATTGGGGCGGTCCGGGTGCACCTTGTTCTCCGGCGGGGAGATTTCATGGTACAAGCGGCATTCCTTTTCGAACGCGGCCTTTGGCGAGTCATAGTACTCGTACTTAAATGCCGTATGCTTGCCGATGTGACTGAGCAGGCGGCGTCCTACTTCGGTGTCGGAGCGTCCGACATAGCTGATATAGAAAGTGCCGTCTCTTTTCTCGCCAAGCGCATAAGCACCAGGCGAACTGCTCACAACGTTGTTTTTAACCCCGTCGTTGGTCAGGGGAAAAGTTCCCCTCAAACCGGAGTTGGCCATATCTAGTTCCTTTCATTTACCGTTGGACTTCGTCCAAAAATGCTCTAGAATCATGGCCGTAGAGACGGGGCCGAAGCCCCGCCGCTACGGTTGGTCAGGCTCCTAACAAGAGCAGTGGAAACGGAGAGTGCGATCCCCGTGCCCACAGAAGATACGAAAGCATCCTCGCCAACCTCCCTACCGGGGACTACCCGCCCCGGCTCGGGCCTGCAAGACACAGGGTTCAGCCAAGAAGATCACCAATCTTCCGGCTCTCGTAAGGCGAAGCGTCATCTTCGCCGGTGTTATTAGAAACGCCTTCCGACTGATCCTCGGAGGGCGTTTCGATTTTAGAACCATCAACGAGTTCGGAGAGAATCCAATTGCTGTCTTCAAGCACAAGCTCGCCGTCATTCTTGAGGCGGCTGAGTTGCGGAGACATGCTTGTTCGAGGAATTCTCTTGCCGTAAAGTACTCCAATGCGCTCTATGATCTCGCTGGCCTGCAAGCCTGCGGTATTGTCTCGCAAGATGTTGAGGATCATCTCTTTTATCGTTAGGGAAGGCTTCCTCTCCCGTATTTGGGTTCTGAAAACAAGCCGTTCCGGCTTAATTTCAGAGACAGTCCCCACAACATCTAGCGCCGCTTTCTCTGCGGCATCTAGCTGATCTATTTCAGCTTGCAGTACTGCAATCTCGGATAGGAGTTCGCTGCGCCTTGCGGCAATGAATTCTTTTAGAGTTTTCATGTTGGCATTTTAACTCCGCATTGCGTTGCCTGTCAACTGGATTCTGCAACGGCGCGCAACGCAACATAACACGCCTTTGGAAGTCTATGTGAAGAACATTTCACATACTTTCTTCAGCAGCGGGATAAATCCAAATTTCTTTATACAAGATCATGCATCCCGCGCATCGCCGCGCGGCGCACGAATCCGCCGTGTTTCCCCGCGGCCGGAAATTTTCGGCACGAACCGCTTGTATACAAGTTAAATAACGGTCATGGTTTCGGGTGAGCAAATGACGGGGAGACCACTGCCTTGCCTTCAATTTCGAGCATGGACGGAACGGCGCTTTTCTACGACGAAGCGGGATCGGGCGATGCGGTCCTGTTCATCCATGAATTCGCGGGCAATCACAGAACCTGGTCGGCGCAGTTGGCGGCGCTCGGGCAAACGCATCGCTGCGTCGCCTATGCGGCGCGCGGCTATCCGCCGTCGGACGTGCCCGAATCCGATGGCGCCTACGGCCAGGACATATCGGTCGCGGATGCCATTGCGGTGCTGGATGCGCTGAATATAGAGCGCGCGCATATCGTCGGGCATTCGATGGGCGCCTATACCGCGCTGCATGTCGGGCTGCGGCATCCGGAAAGATGCCTGTCGGTGGCGGCGCTCGGCTGCGGCTGGGGCTCTCACCCCGACGAGCGCGAAACCGCGCGCGGGCTGTGCGAGGATATCGCCGCCATGTTCCGCGAAAAGCCGATTGCCGAATCCGCCGCGGCCTATGCGCGCTTTCCCATGCGCAACACGTTCGAGGCCAAGGATCCGCAGGGATTCGCCACCTTCGAGGAAATTCTCGGCGGGCTGTCGCCCGAAGGTGCTGCGCTGACCATGCTGAACGTGCAGCGCGACCGGCCCACCCTGTGGGATATGGAAGCCGACCTGAAGAAATTCGCGCCGCCGCTGCTGGTGCTGGTCGGCGACGAGGACCATCCCTGCCTTGACGGCAGCCTGTTTCTCAAACGCACCGTCCCCACCGCCGCGCTGCAGATCGTGCCGCGCGCCGGCCACACCATCACCATGGAAGAACCGGCAATCGTCAACGCCGCGCTCGACGGCCTGTTTGCCGCCGCAACCGACGGCACCTGGATGAACCACCGCAAGAAGACGAACACCTGAACCACAGACAGAGGAGTCGACAATGGACCTGCAACTCAAAGGAAAGACCGCCCTGATCACCGGCGGCAGCGAAGGCATCGGCAAGGGCATCGCCATGGGACTGGCCGAGGAAGGCGTCGATATCGCCATCTGCTCGCGCCGCCCGGAACCGCTGGAAGCGACGGCCCAGGAAATCCGCGACGCGACGGGCGTGAAGGTTTTCGCGATCCCGACCGATCTTACCGACAACGAGCAGACGCGGAAATTCGTCGAGGAAGGCGCCAAGGCGCTTGGCCGGGTCGATATCATGGTCAACAATGCGGGCTCGTCGCCGGGCGGCGTGATCGAGACGCTGACCGAGGAAGACTGGGAACAGTCGCTGCAGCTCAAATTCATGGGCTATGTCCGCTGCCTGCGCTATGTCCTGCCGATCATGGTCGAACAGGGCGGCGGCCGCGTGGTCAACCTGATCGGCAATGACGGCGTGAAGCCGTCCTACTGGGAAATAGCCCCCGGCGCCGCCAACGCCGCCGGCCAGAACCTGACCCTGTCGCTCGCCGGGCAGTACGGCCCCCAGAATATCAGCTTCGTCGCCGTCAACCCCGGGCCGGTCCGCACCGAACGCTGGACCGGGCTGGTCAACGCCATGGCGCGCGACATGAAACTGTCCTTCGAGGAAGCCGACAAACTGGCCCCGGAATCGATCCCGATGGGACGGATCGCGGAGACCAAGGAAGTCGCCGATCTCTGCGTGATGCTGGCCTCGCCGCTGATGCATTTCGTCAACGGCACCCAGATCGAGATCGACGGCGGCCAGCAGAAGCCGCTGATGGACCGGTCGCGCGACCGGTGAATCAGCGCCCCGATCCCGACAACGCCTTCGTCGAACAGGCCGACATCGCCGGTGCGCCGGACGGCCCGCTGGCCGGGCTGACCTTTGCCGTGAAGGACAATATTGCGGTGAAGGCGCAGATGTTCACCGCGGGGCACCCCCTGCTCGCCGACCGGCGGGCGGGCGGGACCGCCCCGTCGGTGGAATCCCTGTTCGCCGCCGGCGCCCGGTTCGTCGGCATGACGCAGACCGATGCCGGCGGTTTCGGCGCCTCGACGCCGCAGACCCGGAACCCGGTAGCCCCGGACCGCATCGTCGGCGGCTCGTCGGGCGGGTCCGCGGCTGCCGTCGCCGCCGGGCATTGCGATTTCGCCGTCGGCACCGATACCGGCGGCAGCGTGCGCATTCCCGCGGCCTGCACCGGGCTTTACGGCTTCAAGCCGACCTACGGGCGGGTGCCGAATGACGGCGTCTGGCCGCTGACGCCGCAGCTCGACCATGTCGGCATCATCGCCCGCGACCTGAACGTGCTTGCCCGCACCGCACATGTCCTGCTTGCAACCACAACCACGGAAAACGAAGCACCGGCCGCGTTGAACATCGCAGTCGAGCTCGATCGCGCGGGATTGTTCGACCCCGCGGTTTCGGCGGAACTCGACCGGGTCGCCGACACCCTTGAAAAAGCGGGCCACACGGTCGAACGCCTGGTCGTGCCGGGCCGCGAAAACATCGCCGACGCGCATGGCGTCATCGTGCTGTCGGAGGCCGCCGCGATCTACAGCGATCTTTCCGGCGACGAACGGGACAATCTCGGCAAGGCCGCCGCGAGCGCGCTCCGGCATGCCGAAAACCTGCATGCCGAGGCGATCACGGCCGCCTGGGAATGGGCTCGCGCCGCCGATAGCCGGCTGCAGAAAACGCTTTCAAGGCACGACATCGTGATTTCGCCGACCCTGCCGACGGCGCCGCCGCTGACCGATGCACGGCGCATCCTGCTGAGCGGCGAAGAGCGTCCGGTCGTGGTCGCGATGACGCTGCTGACCTGTCTCGCGAATCTCACGGGCAACCCGGTTGTCGGCCTGCCCAACCCGCTTTCGACGGCATCGCCGAAGACGGGGCTTCAGATCCTTGGCCCTCTCGGCGGCGACGAAAAGCTGTTCGCCATGGCAGCCCGTATCGAAGCGGACCTCGCCGCGGCCGGAGGCCAAACTCCATGACGGTCGATTCACCGGAGACGCCCGTTCTCGACGCCTATGCGCTGGACGAACAGATCGGCTTCCGGCTGCGCCTGGCGTTGCAGCGCCATACCGCGATCTTTTTCGCCCATATGGATGTCGGGCTGACGCAGACCCAGTTCGCCGTGCTGGTGCGGCTCTGGGAATCGGGGGAATGTTCGCAGAACGAACTCGGCCGGTCGGCAGCGATCGATTCCGCGACGATCTGGGGCGTTGTCCAGCGGCTCCAGTCGGCGGGCCTGGTCGCGACGCGGGCCCACCGGTCCGACAAACGCCGCCGCATGGTGGACCTGACGGCGCTCGGCCGGAAAACCGTCGATTCCGCCATCGCAAAGGCGCAGCGGTCGAACGAGGAAACGCTGGCCCCGCTGACCGCGGCGGAACGCCGGACGCTGATCGCGCTGCTCGGCAAGCTGAGCGACTGAGGAAACGAGGGGAACGGCAGGATGAAACCGCCCAAATTCGACTATTTCGCGCCAGACAGCATCGACGGCGCGCTCTCCCTGATCGCGGCGCATGGCGAGGACGCGCGTTTCCTGGCGGGCGGACAGAGCCTGGTGCCGATGCTGAATTTCCGGGTGGCGGCGCCGTCGGCGCTGATCGACCTGAACCGGATCGCGGCGCTTCGCGATATCCGCATCGACGGGTCCGGCGATCTGCATCTCGGTGCGATGGTCAGAACCCGTCAGATCGAGACCGATCCGGTCATCCGGGCGGCGAACCCGCTGCTTCAGGCGGCCGCCCCCCATATCGCGCATGTCCAGATCCGCAACCGCGGCACCATCGGCGGCAGTCTTGCCCACGCCGATCCGGCGGCGGAACTGCCGGGAATCGTGCTGGTCTGCGGCGCGGACATCCATCTGCAGGGGCCGGACGTCAGGCGTGTCGTTTCCGCCGACGACTTTTTCGACGGCATTTTTTCGACCGCCATCGCCGAGGGCGAGATAATCGCGGAAATCGTGTTTCCCGCCTGGCCGAAGACGCGGCACTGGGCGTTCCGGGAAGTATCCCGGCGCGAAGGCGACTTCGCGATGGTCGGCATCGCCGCCTGGTTCGATACCGGCGCGGACGGCGCGATTTCGGCAGCCCGCATCGCCGCCATCGGCGCCGGCGACACGCCGCTGCGCCTGCCCGCCGCCGAAGCGGTTCTGACGGGCGGGACCCCGGGCCCGGCGCTTTTCGCAGCGGCGGCGCAGGCGGGTATCGCCGACCTGCAGCCCGGCGACGACATTCATGCATCCGCTGAATACCGGCGCGAGGTCGGCGGCGTGCTGATCGGGCGCGTCCTTGCCGCCGCGTGGGAGCGCACGCCATGACCGGCCGTCACCGGATCGTGCTGACCGTCAACGGCACGGCGCAGGACTGCGAAATCGAAGCCCGCATGACGCTGGCCGACTGCCTGCGCGAAAAGCTCAACCTGACCGGCACGCATCTCGGCTGCGAACACGGCGTCTGCGGGGCGTGCACGGTGATCGTCGACGGCGCCGCCGTGCGGTCCTGCCTGATGTTCGCCGTGCAGGCCGAGGGCGCGGAGATCAGGACCGTCGAAGGACTGGCCGACGGCGACCGGTTGTCCGACCTGCAGCAGGCGTTCCACGACAATTTCGCGCTGCAATGCGGGTTCTGCACGCCGGGCTTCCTGACCACCGCCGAGGCTTTCCTGACGGAAAACCCGTCGCCGACGCGCGGCGAGGTTCAAAGCGCCATTTCGGGCAATATCTGCCGCTGCACCGGATACGTGCCGATTATCGACGCGATCCTCGATACCGCCGCCCGGCGCCGGGGAGACCGGACATGACCGCCCCCTATATCGGCCAGTCGGTCAAACGGCTCGAGGACCGGCGTCTGCTGACCGGCGCGGGCCGCTATATCGACGACGTGAAACTGCCCTTCATGCGGGTGATGGCCATCTATCGCAGCCCGCACGCCCATGCCCGTATCCGCGGCATCGATCTTGCCGCGGCGCGCGCCCTGCCCGGCGTCATGGACGCGTTTTCGGCCGCCGATATCGACATGGAATTACCCGAAATCCCACTGCGGCTGGCGCCGTTTCAGGGCTTCGAACGTTTCCTGCAACGGCCCATCGCGCAGGACAAGGTCCGCTATGTCGGCGAGCCGGTGGCGGTCGTGATCGCCGAAGACCGGTATATCGCCGAAGACGCGCTCGACCTGATCGAGGTCGATTTCGAACCGCTGTCCGCGATCACCACCATCGGCCAGGCGGCGGCGGGCGAGACCCTTATCCACGAAGACGCCGGCGAAAACATGGGCACGCGCTACACGGTCGGGCGCGGCGATGCGGATGCCGCCTTTGCCGGCGCCGCCTATACCCGGCGCGAGCGTTTCGTCACCAACCGCCACGGCGCGGTGCCGATGGAGACCCGCGGGCTGATCGCCGAGTTCGAGCCCGGCACGCCGCTGCTGCGCCTGCACGGCGCGACCAAGGTGAATTTCTTCAACCGTCGCCATCTCGCCGCCGCGTTCGGCCTGCCCGAAACGGCGGTCGAGCTGATCGAGACCGATGTCGGCGGCGGGTTCGGCGCACGCGGCGAGCTGTATCCCGAAGATTACCTGGTGCCCATCGCCAGCCGGCGGGCGGGCGTGCCGGTCAAATGGATCGAGGACCGCCGCGAAAACCTGACCGCCACCAATCATTCGCGCGACATTATCTGCGACCTGGAAATCGCCGCGACCGAAGACGGCAGAATTCTGGCAATGCGCGGCACGGTGCAGGGCGACATGGGCGCCTATATCCGCACCAATGGCGGGGTCGTGCCGTCGAAGGCGGCGCAGTTCCTGCCGGGACCGTACCGGGTGCCGGCGTTTTCCTGCGACGTGCAGTTCCTGATCACGAACAAGACCCCGGTCGGCACGTTCCGGGGGCCGGGCCGGTTCGAGGCGAATTTCTGCCGCGAGCGGCTGCTCGACATGATGGCCGCCGACCTGGGCATAGACCCCGCCGACATCCGCCTGCGCAACCTGATGCAACCGGCCGACCTGCCGTTCCGGATCGGCGAGCTGGTGCCCGGCGACCCGGACGCCACCTTCGACCGGGGCAATTATCCGTCGGCGCTGAACCGGCTGCTGGCGGAGATCGGCTATGACGACTGGAAGGACCGCCAGGGCGCAATCGTCGACGGCCGCGCCCACGGGCTGGGCATTGCGTGCTTTATCGAAAGCAGCGCCGCCGGTCCGCCGGAATCGGCGACGATTACGGTGCGCGCCGACGGCAGGGTTGAAATCCGCACCGGCGCATCGTCGGTCGGACAGGGCACGGAAACCGGGCTCGCCCAGATCTGCGCCGACGGGCTCGGCATCGACATGGACGCCATCGACGTGTTCCACGGCAGCACCACGCTGGTCGAAACCGGCGGCGGCACGTTCCACAGCCGCAATACCGTGATGGCCGGCAACGCGACGCGGATCGCCGCCGAGACGCTGCAACGGCGCGCCGTGGAACTGGGCGCCCTGCGCTGGAACTGCGAACCGGGCGGGCTGACCTATGGTGACGGCGGCGTGTCCCGCGGCGACGAAGGGCTTTCCCTCGCCGAGCTCGCGGTATTCGCCGAAGCGCGCGGCGAGCGCCTGTTCGCCGACGCCAGTTTCGACAACGAAAAGAAGCTGTCCTATTCCTACGGCGCCCATGCCGCGCTGGTCGCCATCGATGTCGCGACCGGCATGATCGAGGTCGTGAAATACGTGCTGACCGAGGAAATCGGCCGCGCGCTGAACCCCGCCATGGTGCAGGGCCAGGCGATCGGCGGGCTGGTGCAGGGGCTGGGCGGGACGTTTCTCGACCACATGGTGTACGACGAGGACGGCCAGCTTCTGACCGGCAGCTTCGCCGACTACCTGCTGCCGACCAGCGACGGCCTGCCGGAAATAACGGCCATCGCGCTGGAGGAATCGCCGTCGGAATTCAACCCGATGGGTTTCAAGGGCGCGGGCGAAGGCGGCATTGTCGCCGTCGCCGCCGCCGTCGGGAATGCCGTTTCCCACGCCCTGTCGGCCCATGATATTTCGATCACCGAACTGCCGATCACGCCGGACCGTCTGCGCAGGGCCCTGCGCGCGGCCGGCGCCTGAAGAACAAGGAGCCTGCCATGACCGTTATCGATGTTCACGCCCATATGGTGCCGCCCGACGTGGTCGATACCCTCGCCGCCCGCGGCCGCGATTTCGGCATCGACCTGGTGGAAACCCAGCCGGGCTGCCATTGCTGCCGTTTCGAGACCGGCATGCAGATCCGGCCGTTTTTCGACACGCTGATGAATACCGATCATCGGCTCGGCCAGATGGACGATCAGGGCGTCGACCGCGAAGTGCTGAGCATCTGGACGGATATTTTCGGCTACGACCTGCCCGCGGCCAAGGGGGCGCTGTGGCACACGGCCCTGAACGACAGCCTGGCGCGGCACTGCGAGGCCCATCCGACGCGGTTCTCCTGGCTCGCCTCGGGCGCTTTGCAGGATGCGTCCCTGGCGGCGCGGGAGCTGGAGCGCTGCATGAAATCCGGCGCCGTCGGCGCGATAATCGCGTCGCATGTCGACGGCGAAAATCTCGGCGAATGCCCGCTGGACGAATTCTGGGCCGCCTGCGTCGAACTGGGCGCGCCGGTCTTCATCCACCCGGCCCAGCCCGTCGCCCCGCCCCGCGCCGGGAAATTCGCCCTCAACCAGGTCGTCGCCTATACCGCCGACACCACGCTGACCGTCGGCTCGCTGATATCGGCGGGGGTGATGGACCGGTTTCCGGGGCTGGAATTCATCCTGTCCCATGGCGGCGGATCGGTGCCGTATCTGATCGGCCGGTTCGACCGCATGTACCGCGCCGCCGACCCGAAGGTCACGGGCACGGTGTCGGAACAGGCGCCGTCGGGCTACCTGACCCGGTTCCACTACGACACCATCCTGCATCACGGGGCGGCGCTGAATTACCTGCGCGATCTCGTCGGCATCGACCGGATGCTGCTGGGCACCGACCTGCCCTTCCCGCCCGGCGATCCCGATCCGCTCAAATCGCTGCGCGACGCCGGTTTCGACGCCGCCGAGATCGACCGCATCGCGGATACCAACCCGAACGCCCTGTTCCGTTTCTAGAGCCTGTTCCGCTTACGCGGGAGCGGGCCGGTGCCGTCAAAACAGGAAACGCTCTAGGAGTTGCCGGCGGCGGGCACTGCCTCCGGCGCCGTTTTCTTGCGGTCGCGCGCCAGTTTGCGGCATACGACATAGAATACCGGGGTGAAGATCAGGCCGAACACGGTGACGCCGATCATGCCGGAAAACACGGCCGTGCCCAGGGTCTGGCGCATCTCCGCGCCCGCGCCGGTGGCAATGACCAGCGGCACCACGCCGAGAATAAACGCCAGCGACGTCATCATGATCGGCCGCAGGCGGACCCGCGCGGCCTGCACGGCAGCCTCGAACCGGTCGGCGCCGTCGCGTTCGGCCTGACGCGCGAACTCGACGATAAGAATGGCGTTCTTCGCGGCCAGCCCGATCAGCACCACGAGACCGATCTGGACGAGGATGTCGTTGCTCATGCCGCGCAGATTGACGCCGAGAATGGCCGCCAGCAGACACATCGGCACGATCAGGATAACCGCGAGCGGCAGCAGCCAGCTTTCATACAGCGCCGCCAGCAACAGGAAGACGAACACGACGGCGAGCCCGAAGACGAGGATCGCCGTGTTCCCGGCGAGTTTTTCCTGCAGCGCGAGTTCCGTCCACTGGATGGAAAACCCTTCTGGCAGCGTCCTTGCCGCAAGTTCTTCCATCGTATTCAGGGCTTCCCCGGTGGACGTGCCCGGCGCATTCGCGCCCAGAAGTTCCGCCGCATCGTAGAGATTGTATCGCGGCAGGCGATGAGGGCCGGTTTTGCGTTCGAGCCGGGCGACGGTGCCGAGCGGGATCATTTCGCCGGCTGTCGAGCGCGCGCGCAATTCCAGAATATCGGACGGTTCGTCGCGGAACTGTTCATCGACCTGGGCCGTGACGCGGTAGGTGCGGCCGAGAAAATTAAAATCGTTCACATAGGCCGACCCCAGATAGACTTCGAGTGCTTCCAGCAGGCGGTCGGCCGGCAGGTTCAGCATTTCCGCCTTTGTCCGGTCGATATCGATGTATATCTTGGGCGTTCTGGTATTGAACAACGTGAACACCCGCGCCAGACCGGGGGTCTGGTTTGCCGCCGCCGCCAGTTGCTGCGTTGCGGCTTCGAGCGCGACCACACCCCTTGAACGACGGTCCTGCACATAGAGCTTCCAGCCCCCGGCGCTGCCGACCCCGCTGACCGACGGCGGCGCGACGACGAACACGGACGCTTCCTTGATCGACTGCAGCGCTCCGAACGCGCGCCCCAGAATATTCACGGCATTATCGGTCGGCCCGACCCGGTCCTTGAACGGTTTCATGGTGAAGAACACGGCGCCGGCATTCGGCGCGTTGGTGAAGGTCGCGCCGTCGAGACCCGCAAAGCCCACCGTGTGCTGAACGCCATCCACCTTGAGCAGGATTTCGGACGCCTTGCGGATAGCCGCGTCGGTCCGGGCGAGCGACGATCCCGGCGGCAACTGGACGACGGCAATCAGGAAACCGCGGTCGAGATCGGGGATGAACCCCCGGGGCGTCGAATCGAAGCGCTCGACCGCCAGCGCCACAAGGCCGGCATAGACCACCAGCATCACGACCGACAGCCGCACCAGACGCTTTGTCATGGTGGCATAGCCGCGCGATACCCGGTCGAAGAGAGTGTTGAATCCGTCGGCGAATTTCGCGAACGGCCAGATCAGCGCCCGCCGGATGCCGACCGGCGGCTCGTGTTCGCCATGCGGTTTCAGCAACAGCGCACAGAGCGCCGGCGACAGGGTCAGCGAAACGACGGCCGAAATAATCGTCGCGGTGGCGATGGTGACCGCGAACTGGGTGTAGAACTGTCCGGATATGCCGGCGATAAAGGCAGTCGGGATAAACACCGCCGACAGCACGCCGGCGATGGCGATCAGCGCGCCGCCGACCTCGTCCATGGTTTTATGGGCCGCTTCGCGCGCCGACATGCCCTGTTGCAGATACCGTTCGACGTTCTCGACCACCACGATCGCATCGTCGACCACGATCCCGATCGCCAGGACGAGGCCGAAAAGCGACAGGTTGTTGAGCGAGAATCCGAGCGCCGCGAGGACGGCGAAGGTGCCGATCAGCGACACCGGGATCGCGAGAACCGGAATAATCGACGTCCGCAGGCTTTGCAGGAAGAGCAGCACGACCAGCACCACGAGAACGACCGCCTCGACGATCGTCACATAGACCGCATCGACGGATTCCTCGATGAACTCGGTCGGGTTGTACACCACGGCATATTCGATTCCGGACGGAAAGGCCGCGGAAAGTTCCTTGATCTTGCCAAGCACGCCGTCGGCGGTCGCCAGGGCGTTCGAGCCGGGGAGCTGGAACACGCCGATCGGCAGCGCCGAATCGCCATCCAGGTAGCCGATGCTCAGCGAGTCCTGCGCCGCCAGTTCGACCCGCGCGATATCGCGGACCCGGACGGTGCTGCCGCCTTCCCCGCGCTTGACGACGATCCCGCCGAATTCCTCCGGCCGCAGCAGGCGGCCCTGGGTTTCCACGTTCAGTTCGTAGGCGCCGGGGTTCTTCATGGGGAGCTGGTTCAGGATGCCGGCCGCGACCTGCACGTTGTTCGAGCGCAACGCGGTGACGACATCGCCGGCGGTCATGCTGAAGGCGGCAATCCGGTCGGGATCCAGCCAGACGCGCATCGAATAGGCGCGTTCGCCGAACACGGTGACCTGGCCGACGCCGTCGATCCGCGCGAGTTCATCGACGATCTGCGAGCGCGCATAGTTCGAGATATAGAGATTGTCCCGGCTGCCGTCCGGCGACAGGATGTGAATGACCATCATCAGGTCCGGCGACGATTTTCGGACCGTCACACCGAGACGGCTCACCGCCTCCGGCAGGCGCGCCTGCGCGACCGCCACCCGGTTCTGCACCAGCACCTGGGCTTCATCGAGATCGGTGCCGAGCTTGAACGTGACGGTCAGGGACAGACGTCCGTCGCCGGTATTTTCCGACTTCATATAGAGCATGTCGCGGACGCCGTTGATTTCCTGCTCGATCGGCGTGGCGACCGTCCGCGCGACGGTTTCCGCATTGGCGCCGGGATAGGCCGCCGTTACCTGGATCGTCGGCGGCGCGATTTCCGGATACTGGGAGACCGGCAGGGACAGGTACGAAATCGCCCCGACAAGCACGATCAGGATCGACAGAACCGACGCGAGGATCGGGCGGTCGATGAATATATGGGTAAGACGCATGTGCCGGGCCCGCTATTTGCGGGGCGCGGAAGGGTCCAGCCCGTCCGGCTTCGGCACGATCTCGACGACGGCGGGTGTGACTTCCATCCCCGCCCGGACCCGCTGGACACCGTTCACGATGACCCGGTCGCTTCCCGACAGTCCTTCGCGGACCACGCGCAGCCCGTCGATCATCGGGCCGGTCTCAACCTTCCTGACACCAACCACGTTCTTGTCGTCGATCACCATCACGATACGCGCCGCCTGGTCGAACAGGATCGCCGAATCCGGGATCAGGACCGCCTCGTAATCGCCCGACCCCATCAGGCGCACTTCGCCGAACATGCCCGGCTGCAAAAACCCGTCGGCATTTTCCAGCACAGCGCGGCCGCGCACGGTACCGGTTTCCTGCCCCAGCACGTTATCGACGAAGTTCATGAATCCGCGGCGCGGCCAGCCGGTTTCGTCGGTGAGCCGGATATAAATGGGGTTCGGCGTATCGCGCGACCCGGGCAGCTTGCCCGACGCGTTGAGCCGGGCGTATTTCAGATACGCCTGTTCCGACACGTCGAACACAAAATGGATGGGATTCTGCGACACGATCGTGGTCAGCAGCGTCGCGCCTTCGCTGCCCCCGCTGATCAGGTTGCCGACGTCGACGCGGCGATCCGACATCCGGCCGTCGATCGGCGCCCGGATATTGGTGAACCCGAGATTGAGCTCCGCGGTCCGGACATTGGCGCGCGCGACGAGCACGTTCGCCGCCGCGACATCGCGCTGCGACCGCCGGCGGTCGACCTCGGCCACGGCGGTCACCTTGCGGCGCAACAGTTCCTCGCCGCGTTTCAGGTCGGACTGGGCGAGCTTGAACTGGGCCTGGGCGCTGGTCAGGGCCGCGCTCGCCGCGGACAGCTCTGCCTCCAGCGGCCGCGGGTCGATGACGAAGAGAAGGTCTCCCTTTTCGACCATCTGGCCGTCGTCGAAATGAACTGAATTCAGATAGCCCGATACGCGGGCGCGCAGCTCGATACGCTCTACCGGTTCGAACCGCCCGGTATACTGATCCCATTCCCGCACGGTCTGAACCACAGGCGTGGCGACATCCACGGCGGGCTTCGGCGCCTGCGCGTATGCAGGGGAAACCGCCAGGGTGGCGGCGAGGATCGGGCCGGAAACGCCGGCGATGCGAAAATTTGCGGAGGAGAAAACGTCATGGAGCCGCAATAGGCGGCGCACGGTCACGGGCATCATTCTTGAACGGTCCTTACATGGATTCGGCCGCGCCACGCAACGGCCGGGTATCAAACATCGAGTATACAGAAAATCGGAATACGAATAACAGGTCGTCGAAAAATCCGGATGGGTTTCAGGCGCAGAGTTTAGATGGGGCATCCGCCGGAAAATGCGTTACAGGGTTCACGCAAAACATTGTTGCACAAACCGGCGCAATGGCGCGGTGTCCATGGCACGGCTTTATCCCCCGATTGACCGCGCCGCAATAGAAAAATAGGCTTGAAGCCCAGAAAACAAGGAAGCGTCATGTCCGGAATGCACTACGACGATTCGCCCTATCCCGTCCGCGACGACATCACCGAAGCCCACCGTCGCGCCTGGGACCGTCTGTCCGGCGCCGGTTCCTGGCTGACCGGCGCGGAACGCATAAAGGTGATGGCGGAAACGCGCCATGCCCGCAACTGCGCTACCTGCGCGAAGGTAAAGGACGCGCTGTCGCCGTTCGCGGTGAAGGACGCCCATGACGCCGGGACCGACCTGCCCGAAAACCGGGTGAAGATGATCCATATGATCGTTGCCGATCCCGGACGCCTGACCCATGGCTGGTACCGGAACACCATGGAGAGCGGCATCGAGGAAACCCATTTCGTCGAGATCGTCAGCGTGGTCGCCCATACGACCGCGATCGATACCTTTGCAAAGGGACTCGGCGTGCCGCTGCGGGAACTGCCGACAGCACAGGCGGGCGAACCGTCGCATTACCGGCCGGCGGAAGCGCGCCAGCACCAGGCCTGGGCGCCGAATATCGCCTGGGACGAATTCGGCCCCAACGAAGCGGACTATTTTGTCGGCCCGGAAGCGAATATCCGCCGCGCCCTGACGCTGGTGCCGGACGAGGCGCGCGGTTTCTTCGACGTCACGGCGGCACAGTACCTGGCGGGGCCGCAGATGCGCGATTTCGACCGGGAGTTCCGGGCGATCACCCACCTGCAGATCGAACTGCTGGCGGCGCGGGTATCGGCGCTGAACCAGTGTACCTATTGAACGACCAGCCATTCGGTACTGCTCCGTGCGGGCAGCGAACACACTGGAGACGAACTGGACTTCAACGCAATCACCGGCGGCGCGGCAGCGGGCGATACGGGTATCGAGCACGGCAATCTGATGATCGAGTTCGCGGAAGCGGTTCTCGGTGACGACGACGCAAGGCTGGCCGCCGCCCGGGCAGCCATACTGGATGCCCTGGGACCGGAAGCGGTGGTCGATTCCGCCGGGGTCGCCGGCCTGTTCAACGCCATCGACCGCATTGCGGATTCGACGGGGGCGCCGCTGGAAGCCGACAAGGCCGAAATGACCGCAGGTCTCCGCGAAGCCATCGGCATCGATGCCTTTGCCGCCCGGAAGGAAGCGCTCGATTCCGAGGCTGCCGGGTAAATCGGACGGGTCATAAATGTTTTCGGGGCGGCGCATAGCCGCCCCGTTGCATTCGGGAAACCGGAGCGTCATAGTCGATCCGTCGTGGCGGTATTTCGCCGCGGTTTGTATACGAAAAGGAGGACGTATGTCCGAGAAACTCGGGATAGGCGATTCTTTCCCCGACGTGACGATCAATCTCGTCGGTGGCGGAACGCTGGACCTGCCGGGTGGCCTTGATACCAAATACAAGGTCATCCTGTTCTACAGAGGTCATTGGTGACCTTTCTGCCGCCGGCAGTTGGTCGGCTTTGAAGAACACAAGGCAGCACTAGAAAAGCTTGGTGTGTCGGTCGTCGCCGCGAGCGTCGATCCGGCAGACAAGGCGCAGGAAGTGGCCGATGAGGTCACCTTCCCGGTTGGCATGGAAGTCAGCCGCGAAATCGCCGACGCGCTGGGATCGTGGTGGGAAGACCGCCGCAGTATCATCCAGCCGTCCGAATTCATCCTCGGCCCCGACAACAAGGTCATGGCGTCGAGCTATGCCGACGGCCCGCTTGGCCGGTTGCAGGCGGATGATGTCGTCAAGCTGATCACGTTCTACGAATCCCGCTGAGCAGCGGTTTCGCAGAATACTGCTTTCGATAGCGGGCGCCGGAAACGGCGCCCGCTATTTTTTTGTCGGGGTCGATACCGGTTCAGCGGTCCAGCATCATCGCATTGCTGACTTTCCAGCTGCGCCCGTAGGTGATGACGCCGATCCCGGTCACCAGTGCGTTTGCCGGGTCGCTGACCTGGCGGGCGCCCGCTTCGCCCCGCATCTGGCGAACCGCTTCGACGAGATTCGTCATGCCGGATGCGAGACCGATCTGCCCCGCCGATATCTGGCCGCCGCCCGTATTGATCGGCAGGCTGCCGCGGTAGCTGACGTCGGTTTCCATCAGGAAATGCGATCCTTCGCCCCGGCCGCACCAGCCGATCTGTTCGAGCTGCATGACCTCGGCGATGAGAAAATCGTCATAGGGGTGAAACATCCGGATATCCGCGGTCGTCATACCGGCCTTTTCCAGAATTTCCGGCCCGATCACGGCGAAACCGGTCTCGGTGATATCCGGCGTCTGTTCGGCGCCGTTGTAATTGACGATCTCGCTATAGGCGGTCGGGTAGACGATATCGCCGATATTCATTTTCCGCGCCCGCTCCGTGCTTGTCAGCAGCACGGCCGCGGCCCCGTCGGCGAACATCACGCAGTCGAGCAGCCGGATCGGCGACGAGATCATGCGGGAATCCAGGTAATCCCGGACCGTGATCGGCACCCGCAGTTTTTCGTACGCAAGATCGTTCAGCACCGCGCCGTCGCGCTGCGCCACCGCCAGCCGGCCGAGGCCCTCAAGGTTCAGGTCGTATTGATGCATATACCGGTTCATCAGCAGGCCGAAACCGCCGGGCGGCCCCTGAATGCCCGTGGGATCCCAGAAATCGGTCCGGTACCCGCCATTGGCGGCCTTCCAGGCGGTCGTCGGCGTATCGGCGCACAGCACCACGGCAAGCTCGCACATGCCGGCCTGTATCGCCATCGCCGCCCGGGACACGCCGGCGATCGCCGAGCCGCCGCCATGATCGCTGATATCCATCCAGCGCGGCGCGATGCCGAGATAATCGGTCAGGTACGGCGTGTAATACTGGTTCGAGGATTCCGAATGGGGAACGTTTGTCGCAAACCCGTCGATATCCGCCGGTACGAGGCCGGTTTTGACGAGGATTTCCTCCAGCGCTTCGGCAGCGAATTCGTAAGGCGACCGCCCCGAGCGCCGCTCTATCTTCGTTTCCGCACAGGCAACGATCCCGACATCGCGTCCGGCGAGAAAATTCGATGTCATCGGACATCCCCCTGATTGCGCGCGTCATCCCGGCGCACGGCCGATCATAACAAGTCCGCCCGGCGCCTGCATACACCGCCGTGCCGCCCGATTGATATTGCAGAATTACTGCTTCAATATGGCGCCAAGAATAAACCCCGCGGGAGAAATGTCATGAGTTCCGATACAGAAAAGAACGGCAAGATCACGGCGCGATTCAGCCATATGGGGCTGGTCGTCAAGGACATCGACATGATGGAGGATTTCTACACCAACGTTATCGGCTTCGAGCGCACCGACGGCGGCATGACCGGCCAGGGCGTGGTGATGATCTTCATGACGCTCGACCCGGACGAGCATCACCAGGTCTTTCTTGTCGAGGGCCGGCCCGACGACATGCCGACCAATACGATCGTGCCCGGCGCCGGCGGCGCGATCCATCATCTCGCCTTCCGGCTCGAATCGCTTGCCGATCTGCAGGCGATGTACCGGCGGATTTCGGGCCAGTCCGACCGCAAGATCATGACCGGCAGCCACGGCGTGTGCTGGACCATGTACACGACCGACCCGGAAGGCAACGGGATCGAGTTTTTCGCCGATTCCCCGTGGTACGTGACCCAGCCGTTCCTCAAACCGATGGATTTCAACATCGACGAGGACGAACTGATGGAAATGACCGAAAAAATGTGCCGCGAAGCGCCCGGATTCCAGCCGATCGAGGAATTTTACGGCAATCTGAAAAAGCGCGTGCCGGTCCGCGAAAAAGAAAACGCCTGAACCACAACAAAGGCCCCGACAATGACCGCCAACGCGGACACCCTGCGCGATATCGTGATTGCAAACCGGATTCTGGCACATGAAGAAGTGGTCGATGCGTTCGGCCATATCAGCATCCGCGATCCCGACAATCCCGAACAGTACCTGCTGTCGCGCGCCCGCGCGCCCGAACTGATCGAGGCGGACGATATCGTCACCTTCGCCCAGACCGGCGAGGGAATCGATATCGGCGACCGGCGGCCCTATAGCGAACGCATGATCCACGGCGCGATCTACGAAGCCCGCCCGGACGTCAACGTGGTGATCCACAATCACTCCTACGAGGTCATTCCGTTCGCCGTGACCGACGTGAAGATGCGGCCCGTCACCCATACCTGCGCGCCCATCGGCGCAGACATTCCGGTGTGGGACATGCGGGAAAAATTCGGCGAGACCAATCACCTGGTCGTCACCATGGAGCAGGGCCGCGACCTGGCGGCGACACTCGGCGACCGGTCGATATCGCTGATGAAACGCCACGGCTGCGTCGTCGCCGGCCGGTCGGTGCAGGAAACCGTGATGAAGGCGATCTACCTCCAGGTGAATGCGAAGCTGCAATTGCAGGCAATGCAGATCGGCACGCCCGACTACCTGACCGACACCGAAATCGCGGCCTGCACGGATATGCAGCAATCGCCGATCAGCCTCGACCGCGCGTGGGAGGCATGGTGCCGCCGCGCCGAAAGAGCTAAGTAAAAGCCGAATACCAGAAACTCAAAACCAAGGAAGTCGAATATGTCGGGCATGGGACCGGAAACAGTAAAAGGCGGGCGGCGCAGCGGCGGGGGCGGCATTTCTCTGAGCGCCGGGCTGACCCCCAACATTCGGACACGGCCGATCCTCGACGGCATGTTCCATGCCGACGGCATCGAGATGACGTCGCTGGAACTTCATCCGTCCGAACTGTTCTGGCGCCAGCTCAAATTCGCCGAATTCGATATATCCGAGATGTCGATGTCGTCCCTGCTGATGGCGACGGCGCAGGGCGACGACCGGTTCGTCGGGCTGCCGATCTTCAGTACCCATTATTTCTTTCAGAACTGGATCCTGGTGCGCAAGGATTCAGGCATCGAAAAACCGGAAGACTTCGCCGGCCGGCGCATCGGCGTGCCGGAATACCAGCAGACCGCCGCCCTGTGGTCGCGCGGCGTGCTGCAGCATGAATTCGGCGTCGAACCGAAGGACATGGAATTCTGGATGGAACGCACGCCGGATATCAGCCATGGCGGCTCGACCGGTTTCCAGCCGCCCGAAGGCGTCACCGTCAACCGCATTCCCGCGGAAACCAACATGGGCGAAATGCTGCTTGCCGGCGAACTGGATGCCACGCTGCTCTACCTGCCCGGCGGCAACCTGGTCGACCGCAGCACGGCCGACCTGCACAACCATCCCAATTTCCGGCCGCTTTTCCCCGACCCCCATGCCGAGGGCAAACGCTATTTCGAAAAGACCGGCATGTATCCGATCAACCACGGCATGGTGATCAAGCGCGAGGTCGCGGAGAAACATCCCTGGGCGGTCCTGAACGTCTACAAGGCGTTCGAGGATGCGGCGAACCACGTCGACCAGCAACGTATGGCAATGGTCCTCAACCATATCGAAACCGGGCTTCTGCCGCCGGAAGCGGAAAGCGCGCTGGCCACGCCGCTGATCCGGCACGGCGTCGTCGCCAACCGCAAGGAACTGGAGGCGATCACCCAGTATTCGTTCGAACAGGGGCTGACGCCGCGCAAGCTGGACCTCAGCGAAATCTTCGCGCCCTGCACGCTCGATAAATAGGACCCAGAGCATATTCCGCTAACGCGGAAACTCTCTAGTACAGCCCGAGGCCGCGCGCCTTCTGCGCGACCAGCGCGAGTACCGATTCCGCCACCGGCATCGGCGTTCCGGTGGCGCGCCCGATTTCGACGACCGCGCCGACGATGGCGTCGATTTCGGGCGGGCGGGACCTGTCGAAATCCTGCAGCATGGACGTCCGGAACGCCCCGAGCGAGGCGCCCATGGCCGTCCGTTCATCGGCGGTCATGCCAGGGTCGAGCCCGATCCGCCGCCCCGCTTCGGCGGCTTCTTCGAACAGGTCGGCACACAGCTTGCGCAGCATCGGATCGGCGCCGATTTCGCCGTTCGTCGCCCCGGTCAGCGACGAGACCGGCGCGAAGTTGAAATTGCCGAGCAGCTTGAGCCAGATTTCCTGGCGCAGGTTTTCGGTAACGGTCGCGTTCAGCGTCGTGCCGTCGAAGGCGGCGGCGAAGGCCTGCAAACGGTCGGACACACCGCCCGACGCTTCGCCCAGGATAAGACGGTTATCGGCGACATGGCGGACGAAGCCGGGTTCCGGCACAACGCAACCCATATGGACGACGCAGCCGATCACCCGGTCCGTCGCCACCGCGGCGGCCAGCGCCCCGCCGCGATCGAGGGCGGGCAGGCGGATATCGGGACCGCCGTCCGGGAAACCGTCGAAAAACCACCAGGGAATGCCGTTCATGGCGGGCACCACCGCCGTCTCCGGCCCGAGGAGCGGCGCAATCCCCGCCGCCACGGACGGCATGGACGGCGCCTTGACCGCCACCACGACGAAGTCCTGGGGGCCGAAATCCGCCGGATCGTCGCTGCAATCGGGGCGAACGGTGAATGTCTGCCCGCCGGTCTCCACCGTACAGCCTTTGGCACGCAGGGCTTCGAGATGCGCGCCGCGCGCGATCAGGCCGACATCGTGCCCGGCCTGCGCCAGAACCCCGCCGATCACCCCGCCGATGGACCCGGCGCCGTAGACGCAGATTTTCATTTTTCGTCGGCGTAGGGGCTGATGGTCCGTTCCCTGATTTCGCCGTCGCCGATCGGCGGGGACGGGAAATAATGCCCCGGGATCGGCCCGCCCGCCGCCTTACGGGCGCGGGCTTCATCCGGCGTCTCGAGCACCGATTTCGCGGCCAGCGCCGCCTTGCGGTCGACCGGGAACGCGCCCGGCTGATCGGGGGCCGGCATCATGTTGGCATGGTAATAGGCGATCTTCTGGCCTTCGATATCGACCGGCTTGCCCGGTTCGATATCCCGCTCGTTGGTCGCCCGGGCATCGGTGGTCACGCCGTCGATAATTTCGTGATCGAACCACCATTTCTTGAGCGGGTTACGCTTGCCGTTGCCGAGCTTGTCGTCGAGCCAGGCCGCCACCGGCACCATCAGCGGTTTCAGGAACATGGCGTTGACGCCGAGCCAGCTCGCCGCCCGGGTCAGAAGCGCGCCGTCGAGATCGATCACCTTGTTCAGCGGGCACGTCTTCATGCACCGCCCGCAGGCCGATCCCTTCGAATTGGTCAGGCGGTAGCGGGTGCAGCGCTCGACATCCGGCTTCCAGATCTCGTAACCGTTGAACATCACCTTGTCGCCATGGGGAATGGCGTCGCACGGGCATTCGCGGTCGCATTTGTGACAGGAACTGCAGAATGTCTGCAGGCCGAAATCGATGGGTTTGTCGACTTCGAGCGGCATGTCGGTGGTCAGCACGACCGACTTGAAGCGCGGGCCGACGAACGGGTTGAGCACCAGCTCGCCGATCCGGCTCATCTCGCCGAGACCGGCCCACAGCACCAGAGGGATATGCAGGACATCGCTTGCCGCGTTGGTCTGGGACCGCGCCGGAAAGCCGAGCCCGCGCATCATCTCGCCCATCAGCCCGGCGATTTCCGCGCCGCGCAGATAGCCGCGCATGGACTGGACGCCGGACATCCAGTCGTCGCCGCTGGCGCCTTCCATGGTCTCGTAGCCCTGGTCGATCAGCATGACGATGGCGTATTTGTGATACATCTCGATCGGCGTGCCGTCTTCCTTGTGGGAATTCCAGGCATAGCGCGGAATTTCGCAGATCCCGGTCAGGTCCGATCCCAGGAAATAGGACAGCGCCTTGATCGCTTTGGCGTTGGCTGCCGGATCGCCATAGGCGCTCTGGTCGACGCCTTCCGCGACGTCGCCCCCCTGGTGCGGCACCATGGCGCGGATGACTTTCAGCAGGCTCATCCCCAGCGGATGCTTGAACGAGAACCGGGCACGTTCGCGCTGGGATTTTTCCCCCAGGTCGCCCTGCAGGGCGCGTTCGAAAAACGCCCCCCGTTTCGGCACCCGCGGCACCTCGTCGTCGAGAATCAGCGTCGTCGGCCGGTCGATCCGCTTGACCTGTTCCATCGGATAGCGGCTGTCATGGGATTTGCGCTTTTCGCGCCGGGCGCGCTCGCGTCCCGATGTCGCGCCGTTGATCCCTTTCCGGTAGGCCTTGTTGCGCGCCGCCGCCGCCGATGCCGCCGCCAGCGGCGTATCGCAGGCGAGAATGTAGTTCGTGGACACGACGGCAACCGTGAAACCGCCGTCGATATACGGGTTCGCTATTCCGTCGTCGTTGCGGAAACACAGGCCGGCGAGCACCGAAAGCCGGTCGCTGTCGAGCCGTTCGTCGCCGGCGATATGAATCCGCGTGTCGAACCCCATCTGGCGGATATGGCCGGACACACAGGCCGCAATTTCCAGCGCCCGCATTTCGTAGGTCGTATCGACCGCGCCATTGACCCATTCGCGCGCCAGGTTGCCGTCATCGGGCAGGCGCGGATGGGCGAACAGCATCACCACCGCATGGTCGTGCCCGTCGACGGGATCTGCCCCGGCCAGCCAGGCATTGTCCGGAATGCGGCAGATGCCGACCTGGCTCGCATCCATGAAATAGGCACAGCCCTTGATATCGACGGCCCGCCGTTCGAGATCGGACGGCACCGGCGCTTCTTTCTCGACCGCTTCGCCCTCGATGAAGCGGGTGAACAGATCCCGGTACTTGGCGGACGCCCTGCCAAGTTCTCCGGTCGCGCTGGCTGCCGCCTTGCCCGCCGCCTTGGGGCGGTCGCTTTCGACAGCAATCACCGTCTCGTCGCGGTCAATAACTTCGAGGGGATAGGTGCCGAGATGGAACGGCCGGTTCCGGGACGCCGGATATAGCAGCATGGATATGTCTCCGCCTATTCGGCTGCCTGATCGGCGGCCGCCCGCCGGTCGAGCCAGTCGGGGGTGTTGTTTTTCTTCCAGGTCAGAACCGGATGTATTTCCTGGATTTCCATGGAAATGTTCAGCGCCCGCGTTTCCGCCAGCGCCGCCAGGTGATCGCAGATGACGGCGTAAATCCTGTCGCCCGCCGCCTTCAGGGTCGCTTCGTCGCGGCCGTGACCGACCCGGAGTGTGGTATGGACGAAGGCGTTATCGGGATGACCGTCGGCGATATGGGTCCGCGGGCGGCATTCGCCGCGCACGCGGACGCCGCTGCGGGCGAACACGCCGGTATCGACACCGACATCGCACAACTCGGCGAACAGGACCCCGGTGCCGATCTCGTCCTCGATATTCGCCGAATATTCGACGATCATATGCGGCATCGATTCCTCCGTTGAACATGCCCCGGCAGGGTATTCCGCTGTCCCGCCGCCCGGTATTGTGAGCGATGATGCCGGATCGCCGGCCAAACCGCCAGAATTAGATGGGGAGTCAACAATATGAGAATAGTCTCGTTCGAGAATAATGGGAAGGCGTCCTTCGGTATCGTCAAAGACGATGCGATCATCGATATGGCGGGACGCATCGACGGCGCCAACGTTGCGGAGGACCTGCTTATCCCCGATCTTCAGGCGAAGGCGGCGGCGATCGCCGCGGCGGCGGACGGCGATCATGGGCTGGGCGACGTGACCCTGAGCATCCCGGTCGCGAACCCCGAAAAAATTCTGTGCATCGGCGTCAATTACGCCAACCGGAACGCGGAATATAACGACAAGACGCCGACGCCCGACTATCCCAGCATGTTCTTCCGGGTGCCCGGATCGTTCGTCGGCCATAACGTGCCGATCGTGCGCCCGCCGGAATCCGAACAGCTCGACTATGAAGGCGAAATCGCCATCGTCATCGGCGAAGGCGGCCGCCGCATCCCGCGCGAGACCGCGGAAAGTCATATCGCGGCGCTGACCTGCCTGAACGAGGGCACGATCCGCGACTGGCTGCGCCACGGCAAATTCAACGTCACCCAGGGCAAGAACTTCGACCGCACCGGGTCCATCGGACCGTGGATGGTCACCGCCGACGAATTCGGCGGCTATGGCGACATGCATATCGAAACCCGGGTGAACGGCGACATCCGCCAGACCGACACCACCGCCAGCCTGATGTTCGATTTCGCCTACCTGATCAGCTACGTGTCGACCATCATGACGCTGAAGCGCGGCGACATCATTTCCACCGGAACGCCGATCGGGGCGGGGGCGCGGTTCGATCCGCCGATCTGGCTGAAACCGGGGGACGTGCTCGAAGTCGAAGCCGCCGGAATCGGCGTGCTGCGGAACGAGATCGTCGACGAGGTGGTCTAGGACTCAGACCACGTTCATCGTAGCGACCGTGCAGCCGACGGCGAAGGTCGGGATCGGCTCGTAGAACCAGATTTCGCCGGTCGCGCCTTCGGTCGCCCCCGCAACGGCAACAAAGGTGCGGATTTCGAAGCCGCCCTGCCCGCCGTCGCGATAGGTTTCCTCGTCCGTATAGGACAGCAGTTCGCGGCGCCGGTTATTGACGAAGCGGTCGAGAAATTCCCGGTCCCATTCTTCGTTGATTTTCCCGGAATCGGGCGTTGCCGGCCAGTGGGAGATTCCGCCGGTCCCGACGATGGCGATTTTTTCGGGCGCGGCGTCGCAGGCGACGCGCAGCGCCTTGCCGAATTTCCAGGCACGGTGCAGCGGCGTCAGCGGCGGCCCCTGGCAGTTTATATTCACCGGGATCACCGGCATGTCGTAGCGCGGCGTCAGGAAATGCAGCGGCACCATGATGCCGTGATCGAACTGCCATTCCTCGGCATAGGCGACGTCGACCTCGTTCATGATATTGGCGATCAGACGGCGCGACAGGTCGGGCGCGCCCGGGACATCGTGGCGCTGAATGCCGAGCCAGGCCTCGTCCTCTATCGGTCCGCTATACGTCTCGCCCATCCCGATGCAGAAGGCGGGCATGTTGTTCATGAAGAAATTCGCGAAATGTTCCGCGCCGATCACGACAAGCGCTTCGGCGCCGGATGCCTCGATCGCCTGACGCATGCGGTCGAAACTTTCATGCAGGCGTTCGCGCTGTGCGGGATCCGCCCGGTCGGCGCGGGCGGTGATTCCCGGCGCGTGGCTGCATGCGCCTGCAAATACCAGCGGCATCGTTCAGTCTCCTACCATGGCGTAAATTCCGGCGCGGACCGGGCCGTGCGCGGCAACGCCGTCGCGCATCGACTGAAGATAGTCGTCCCAGGCGAATCCCCGGAGCGCCGCATAATGCATCAGCAACTGCCCGTTGACGCCGATGACATATAACAGGCCGATATCGGGCTGGCGGATCGCCGCCAGTTCCTCGTCCGTCAGGTCGTAATCCACGAGCACCGAGTCCATGTCGGATTCGAAGCGCTCGCGCGTCGCGGCATCGCGGTTCAGCTGATAGATAAGTTTCTGGACGTAATAGAGGCTCATATCACCCTCCCAGCAGGCGTTCGGCATTGCCGTGAAGAATGGCCTGCCGGTCCGATTCTTCCATACGCGCATCGCGGATCGCGGCAAGGGTCCAGTCGGTGCTGAAGATCGGGCAGTCCGTTCCCATGACGATGCGGTCGGCGCCGAAAATCGACACCGCCAGTTCAAGCGCCCGTGCGCCGAGCGACGAGCAATCCACGTGCAGGCGCCGTGTGCGGCTCATCGGCCGGTCCCCTTCAATGCCCCGGGTTTCGGCGACATGTTCCATGCGTTCGATCACCATCGGCAATGTCCCGCCGAGATTGGCCATGTGAACGGTCACGTTGGAGTAATCGTCGAGAAAATCGGAAAACAGCAATGTCGCGGTAGCGTGCGCGACGCTGGCCTGCACGTCGAGCGCCTGGCGCGCGAAAGCCAGGTCGGCAAACGGGGAGGCGGCCACGGCGCCGGCCTTCGGCACCTGGTCCGGCCGCCGGCCCGGATGAATGAAGAAATGAACGCCAAGCTCGTTCCCCGCCTCGAACACGGGCCGCATTTTTTCCGCCTCGGCGACGGTCAGAAATGCGTTGTTCGGCAGGATCGCGCCGACGAGACCGAGATCGGTGCAGCCCCGCCGCAATTCGGCGACCGCCCGGGCGGTATCGGCGAACGGCAGGGCGGCAAGCCCGCTGAAACGATCGGGATGGGCGCGGCACAGTCCGGCGGCCTCGTCATTGAACAGGGCCAGCAGCGGCGCCGATTCATCGGCGGGCAGGCTGTCGAGCCCGAACAGGCCGGGAAAGGACAGAACCTGCCGGTCGACCTGCCGGGCATCCATGAAATCGATCCGCGCCGCCATATCGGAATAATCGGAACCGAATTCCAGCGCCCCGATGGGCAGATGAATGCGCTCGGCACCGCCGGGCATCGCCTCGATCCAGGGCGGTTCGCGGCGCTGCCGCAGGGCATCCGCCATGTCCGCGGGCACGAAATGGGTGTGCATGTCGATCGTCATTGATGTTTCCTTTTCCCCGCTCAGGCCGGGATTATCCCCCCAACCTAGCACCCCGTCATCCGGCATGCATTCCCCGGCTTGCATTCGGCAAACCACGCTTCATAGTCACGCTGGGATCACCCGATGAGGAAACAAGAAATGGCCGTTACAAATACGCCGAACACTGCAGATATGCTCCAGAAAGACCTGTATGTGATCTTTACCCGCGCGGTCGCGCCGCGCGAAGAGATCATGAAGATGCTGCCCAAGCACCTCGAACGCCAGGTCGAGCTGGAAAAACAGGGCATCCTGTTCGCCGCCGGACCGATGGATCCGCAGGATACGTCCAAGCCGCGCACCGGCATGATCATCGTGCGCGCCGATTCGTTCGAGCACGCCCATGAAATCGCCATGGGCGACCCGTTCCATGCCGCGGGCCTGCGCGAATTCGACATCTGGAACTGGTCGATGAACGAAGGCAGCTTCACCGTCACGATCAACTATTCCGACAAGAGCGCCGACGTCGTGTAGCTGCAGTGAGTAACGCGGCGCGCTAAGGGCGGGTTTGCGACGACGTGCTCGGTCGGGCATACGGTCGCCCCCCTAACTGCTAAAGCGCTAAATACTTTCGCGTGCTCCCAGAACACTTGTATAACCAATGCGTGTCCGGAATCGCCCGCAATCATCACTATCTACCTCAGTGTTATCTGAGCGGTTTTGCACGCGCGGTAGAAAGGAAAAATTCAAAACCCTCCGTCTGGGTGTTCGATGTTTCTAACGGACGAAGGTTTCCCACATCAATACGGAATATTGGAGCTATTCGAGATTTCAATCGCATTGAAGTAGATGGTCACCGCCCAGATGTAATCGAAACTTTGTTATCCACGATAGAAACGGATTTCGCGCGAGTACTATCGAATATGAACAACGATCTTAGGCTACCAGATGATGAGGGCCTGACCTTTCTTTTCAACTTGATAGCTCTAATATCTAGCCACAACCCAAGCTTTCGAGAGATACACAACAGATTCCAAAGTGACGTTTTGAATCAAATGTTGGGCGCAACATTAGCGGATGAAGGGAGATGGTTGAGGCAAGTCGAAAGAATGAAATCTGAGGGGATCGACGTTGACGAAACTGTGAACTACGAGCAGATGAAGAGTTTTTATAGGGAGGGAGCCTACACATTAGAGTTTGAAAATACTCACAATCTTAAACTTGAGTTCGAGGCGATGGATACGATCCTGCAAACGTTGGTGGATAGGAAATGGACACTCGCCATCGCGCCTCTTTCTGAAGGTCATTTTATCACTTGCGATTACCCTGCTTCACTGACGTGGACAAACGATGCGCTAGCGAGCGGCCCTTACCCCCCAGGCCACGGCATGAAAGATACCCTCCTAACGTTTCCAATATCGTCTCGGTTGGCAATGTTAGGAGAATTTGAGGGTACCGAACGATGCCTCGAATTATCACGTGACCAAATCGCGGCAATAAACTCTACTATTGCAGCCTATGCTATCAAGCAAATCTATTCATCGATGAGCAAAGTACCAATTATGTCTCCGATGGGAGTAATCGAGATGAACAAATTCAAAAAGAGGGGTTAGCCCCCGCGTGTTCAGTCACACGCCACCACTACGTTGACCAACCTATCGATCCCCACGGTTTTACAACCAATTGAACTCATTAGGAATAACGGTTGATGCTACTTTCTGCTTCTGGGGATGCCACTCTGGAATATTTTCAATAGTTTCTACAAGAAATTTTAGTTCGACTGGAACCAGCGCTTCGCAATCCGCGACCTTGGCATTCTCAAATAAATCAGCGACATGGAATAGGAGAAGTTGTCCGTATTTGCGATACGATTTTTGGCAGCCTTCTCCTAAATCCGATTGATCAAGCTCATTTTTATGAGCCATAAGAATACGCTCTTTGAGAAGTCTGGGATCAGGTTCACCGACATGTGCATGCCGGATTTTTCGACCATTCTGGGCATTCATTGGGTCAGGGAATGAATTTGCAGTATCCAGAATCAACTTGCCGATTTGGTCCATTCGGTGGTTTAGGCCCATCAAGAAGTTGGTAGATGCTTGAATCCGGTTTGATTTTTCCGCTTCATCGCTCATTCTCGCCATTTCGGCGCGTTGCAGCTTTAATTCATCTCGCTGAAGTGCCAACTGGCCTGTTTGGAGACGGATGTCTTTTCTCTGAAGCAACACCGCAACGACAAACCAAGAAAGCGCTATTAGCGCGAACGGACCGTTAATATACTCTCCTCACGCACTCGCGCTTTGTGGAACAGCTAATCCCCATGTCGGTGGCACATAGAATGGTGCAACGACAACTCCAACGACAAGTAGCGTAGTTGCACAAAAACCCCATACAATCATAAGGTGATCTTATGTTAATTTTATCGAATCAGTGAATTACCATACGAATGTTGATTGGTTAGATCATACAGATGGAAGTCGATGGCAAAACTCCACCAACTGGTACCTGACTCAACCGTCTTGCTAGAGATGGAGCCTGAACAGCTGGGAGAACTTTTATTACAGGTTTTCAGTACAGAAGATTTTGGTCGAAATATGTTCTGTGTCGCAAATTTTCGGTCCGAATTATATTCAACGCATGAGCCAGCCTACCCACGCGACACTCAGGAAACTGTCCTAAGAGCGATCACCGAAGCATTCGCGTGGCTCGAAAGCCAAGTTCTAATTGTACCTGCAGATAGCACCAACGGCGCTAACGGGTGGCGCATATTAAGCCGCCGCGGGGAACGGTTAGCGGCGCCGAAAGATTGGCAGGCTTATCGAAAAGCGAGCCTCCTCCCGAAAGAATTACTTCACCAAGAGATTCATAAAGAAGTTTATACAAGTTTCGTTCAGGGAGATTACGAAACTGCTATTTTTAAAGCTTTTAAATCTGTCGAAATAGCAGTGCGTAATGCGATAAATGGCTCACCAAACGAACTGGGGGTAAAATTGATGCGCAAAGCATTTAGCCCAGAAAGCGGACCACTAACTTTAAAGTCCCAAGACGTTCTAAACTCAGAAAAAGAGGCAACTCAGCATCTGTTTGCGGCCGCTATAGGATTACTTAAAAACCCATCGAGTCACCGCACCGTGAGCTTTGACGATGTCGCAGAAGTTGTCGAATCGCTTATGTTCGCGAGCTTGCTTAGGCGAATCGTAGACTCTCGCGTTGCTTCCAGTGAGGAGAATTTTGGGGTCAAATAGTTACAAATCATATTTGACCCCAAAAAATCTAAACTGACGGCCCGCTAAATCAGTCGCCCTGTACCACCGGGTTGACCAGCTTGCCGATACCGCCGAGTTCGATCGTCACCGTGTCGCCGGGCTTCAGGCACTTGCCCTTGGGCCGGCCGACGCCGGACGGCGTGCCCGTGGCGATGACGTCGCCGGGGCGCAGGGTCATGCGCGCGCTGATATACTCGATCTGCTCGTTGATATTGAAGAACAGGTATTTCGAATTCGAATCCTGCTCCAGGCTGTCATTCACCCACAGCTTGATATCCACGTTATGCGGATCGGGAATGTCGGATGCCGGCACCATCCAGGGTCCCAGCGGGCCGGAACCGTCGAAGTTCTTGTGGACGAACCAGTGGGTGTTGAAGGTACGGCCCACCGGCTTGCCGATATCGCGGGCCGACAGGTCGTTGAAGATCGTATACCCGGCGACATAATCCAGCGCATCGGCCGCCGCCACGTTGCGGGCGGGCTTGCCGATCACGACCGCGAGCTCGGCCTCCCAGTCGATAAAATTCGACACCTTCGGCAGGCGGATTTCGGCGCCGGGACCGATGACGCAGTGCGGCCCGGCCTTCAGGAAGAAATAGGGATGGGTGTCCTCTTTCACGAGCGCCTTGCCGTCCGCCGCCATTTCCTTCTGATGGTCCACGTAATTGGCAGCGGCATTGAAAACGACCGGCGGATACAGGACGGGCGCCAGGAGCTGGACGTCGGCGAGCGGCCGCGAGTCGTGCGAGGCGGCATCGTCGGCGATCTTCGCCATTTTCGCCTGGTTGGCCTCCCAGTCCTGCAGCATTTCGTAGGTGGAGCCGCGCAGTCCCGCCGCTTCGAGGTCGATCACATTTTCGCCTACCAGAATCCCGGGCCGCGCTTCGCCGGCAACGCCGGCATAGTTCAGAAGTTTAAAACTCGCCATCTCGAGGTCTCCCTTTCTTTCCAATTGTTGAATCTGTTTTCGGCCCAAACGGTAAGGATTGCAATATCGGAACCGAACAATCCGTTTGCGACGCTTGACCGCCGTTCGTGAAAATTCGATTGTCGCAGGACAGTCAATCGGAGGACGAAACGTGGCGAACAAGGACCTGCGGAATTTCATCGCAGAAATCGATAGAATCGGCGAGCTCAAGAATATCAGCGGCGCAGAAACCGAGGAAGATATCGGCGGCATCGTCGATATGTACATGCGCGACCTCGACAATCCTGCGGTCCTGTTCGACGACGTTCCCGGCTTTCCCAAAGGCCACCGCGTGCTCGCCAATATCATCATGTCGCGTCCGCGCTGCGCGATCGCGCTGGGCCTGCCGCCCGAAGCGACCGAAGAAGAACTGGTCAAATGGTGGCGGCACTACCTCGGCGATGCGCCCAATCATCCGCCCGTCGAAGTGAATGGCGGACCGCTGGTCGAGAACGTAACCGAGGGCGAAGCGGTCAATATCCAGACCCTGCCGTCGCCCAAATGGCACGAACACGATGGCGGCAATTTCATCGGCACGGGCTGCATCGTCGCCATGAAAGACCCCGATACCGGCTGGGTGAATTACGGCACGTATCGCGTCCAGGCGCATGAGCCCCGCATCGCGACCGTCATGATGTCCCCCGGCAAGCATGCGCGCCTGATCATGAAAAAATACCACGACCGCGGCGAGAAATGCCCGGTGGCGGTGGTCGCCGGGGTGCATCCGGTGATGTTCATGATCGGCGGGTTCGAAGTCGCCTACGGCAAGAACGAACTCGACGTGGTCGGCGGCATCTTCGGCGAGGGCGTCGAGGTCATCAACATGCCGAAAACCGGCCTGCCCGTCCCGGCCAGCGCGGAGATCGCGTTCGAAGGCTTTATCGACGTGGACGACGAGATTCTCGAAGGCCCGCTGGGCGAATGGACCGGCTATTACGCCGGCGGCCAGCGCGAAGAGCCGGTCATCCGGATCGAAACCCTGATGCATCGCGACAATCCGGTGATCACCGGCGCGATCCCCGCCGTCCCGCCCAACGACAACACCTATTACATGGGCGCCTACCGCGCGGCCGCGGTGTGGAACCAGCTCGAAGCCGCCGGCATTCCCGGCATCCAGGGCGTCTACGCCCATGAAGCGGGCGGCAGCCGGATGTGGCTGACGGTGTCGATCAAGCAGATGTATGGCGGCCATTCCAAGCAGGCCGGGCTGATCGCATCGCAATGCCATGCCGGCGCCTATGCCAATCGCTGGGTCGTGGTGGTCGACGACGATATCGATCCTGCGAACATGAACGACGTGGTCTGGGCGATGTGCACGCGGCACGATCCGCGCGAAGGCATCGACATCATCAACGGCTGCTGGAGCACGCATCTCGACCCGATGTGCTACGACGACGACAACGACCGGCGGAATTCGCGCGTTGTGGTCGATGCCTGCATCCCGTTCCGCAAGCGCGGCGAATTTCCCGCGGTCGCGCGGTCTTCGAAAGAGCTGGACGACCGTATCCGCGCCAAGTATTCCGCCGACCTGCCCGAAAAGTACCGATGACGGACTGGGTTCGGTTTGAACGGACCGGGCAGCCGGGCCTGCCCGGCTTCGGCACGCTGATCGGCGATGCCATCGCCGTGTTCGACGGCGACATGTTCGGTATCTCGACGCCCACCGGCGAAACCCTGGCCCTGTCCGAAACGGCTCTGCTGACGCCCTGCGTGCCGTCCAAGATGGTGGCGCTGTGGAACAATTCGAAATCGGCGGCGGAAAAACAGGGGCTCGAACAACCGGCCGACCCGCTGTTCTTCCTGAAAGGTCCGAATACCTTCCTGGCGCCGGGCGGCAATATCCGAAAGCCCGACTCTTACGACGGCAGGGTGATCTACGAGGCCGAGCTCGGCATCGTGATCGGCAGACCCTGCAAGGATGCGGAACCGGCAGAGGCCGCGGACTGCATCTTCGGCTATACCTGCGTGAACGATGTGACCGCCCTGCAGGCGCTCGACGCCGATCCGACCTTTCCGCAATGGGCGCGGGCCAAGGGTTACGACACGTTCGGGCCGTTCGGGCCGGTCATCGCCACCGATATCGACCTCGCCGCGGCGACCGTCCGGGCGGAACTGAACGGGCGGGAACGCCAGAACTACCCCGTCAGCGACCTGTTCCTGCAACCGGCTGACCTCGTGAGCCGCCTGTCGCATTTCCTGACCCTGGAACCCGGCGATATCGTTTCCTGCGGCACCGGCCCGGGCGCGCTCCCGATGAAGCCGGGCGCCGCGATCGACGTGATCATCGACGGCATCGGCACCCTGTCCAACACATACGAAGGATAGGTCGCTTGGCGGGAAATCCGGTCATCGCCTTTATCAGAAACCCCTATTTCCTGCTGAGTTTCGCCATCCTGTGCTGGGGCGGCAATTTCGTCGTCGCACGCTGGGCGAATCTCGACGCGCCGCCGATCGCGTTGTCGTTCTGGCGCCATGCGTTCTCGGTGCTGCTGGTGGTGCCGTTCATCATTCCGGTTCTCCGCACCGACTGGCCCGTCATGCGCACGCGGATGGGCAGCTTTGTCGCCATTGGCGGCCTGCTCGCGGCGGGCAACACGCTGGTCTATTACGCGGTCATCAAGACCACCGTGGTCAACGCGGCACTGATAAATGCCGGCGTGCCGGTAGCCGTGGTCTTTTTCTCCTGGCTGGTCCTCCGCGATACGATCAACCGCTGGCAGGCAATCGGCATCCTGTTCGCCTTCATCGGGATCGTCGTCGTGGTAACCAAAGCGCAGCTCGGCATCCTGATCGGGCTGGAATTCGGCTGGGGCGACGTCTTCATGCTGGGCGCGATCGTCTGCTGGGCGCTCTACATGGTGCTGCTCAAGCGCGCGCAGCTCAAAATCTCCGGCCTGTCGCTGCTTGCCGTCCTGTCGGCGACGAGCACGCTGTGGCTGGTGCCGGCTTACGGGGTCGAGCTCGCGCTCGGCTATACCATGACCTGGAGCGCGCTGACCTTTGCGAGTCTGGCCTATGTCGTGGTGTTCAGCACCATCCTCGCCTGGATATGCTGGAACAGCGGGACACTCCAGATCGGGCCCAACCGGGCATCCGCCTTCATGTGCCTGCACCCCGTATTCGGGTCGGCGCTCGGCATGATTTTCTTCGACGAAACGCTGCGCCCCTATCACGCGGTCGGCACCGCGCTCGTCCTCGCGGGCGTCGTGATCGTGTCGCGCGTCTACCGCAAACCGGCCTAGTAAGGCGCCGACCGCCTAGTCCGGCTGGTCGGAAACATGGGCGGATACGATGCGCCAGCCTTCGGGCATGCGCACCCAGGTCTGGCTCTGGCGGCTGATGCCTTTCGCGGTCGGGCGGGTGGATTCGGTATTGGCGACGGCAAAATCGCGGCCGAAGGTGACGATATAAGTGTCCTTCAGGGTGCGGACCCAGGGTTCGATATCGCGGCTCCGGCGGAATGCCGACAGGGATTCATGGCTGACGACGGTGCCGTTCGGGCCGTAACGCAGGGTTTTTTCATCGTTCCAGAACAGCTCGTCGATCATATCGACATCGTTGGCGAGCAATGCTTTTTCGTAGGCCCTGAAAGCCTCCGTCACTTCGGCGACGATCTCGGGGAGATTGATTTCCATTTTATGTCCTCTTGGCGTTTGACATCACCATAGCGGATGTCGGACACAGTGATCATCACAATCGACCCCGGACACATATCTTGACGCCTCCCCTTCTGATCCTGCGCGACATTCACCTGACCTTCGGCGGCACGCCGCTGCTGGAAGGGGCGGAGCTGTCGGTATCGGAAGGCGACCGCCTGTGCCTGATCGGCCGCAACGGGTCGGGCAAATCGACATTGATGAAAATCGCCACCGGCGAGATCGCGTTCGACGACGGCGAACGGTTCCTCCAGCCCGGCGCGACCCTGCGCTACCTGCCGCAGGAGCCCGACCTGTCGGGCTACGACACGACGCTGGATTATGTCCGCGCGGGACTCGAGGCCGGCGACGAGCCGCAGCGCGCGAACTGGCTGCTCGAACAGCTTGGCCTGACGGGCGCGGAGAACCCGGCGCACCTGTCCGGCGGCGAAGGCCGGCGCTGCGCGCTTGCCCGCGCCCTGGCGCCGCAGCCCGATATCCTGCTGCTGGACGAGCCGACCAACCATCTCGACCTGCCGGTTATCGAATGGCTGGAAAGCGAATTGTCGTCCATCCGCTCGGCGCTGGTGCTGATCAGCCATGACCGGCGGTTTCTCGAAAACCTGTCGCGCACGACGGTCTGGCTGAACCAGGGGCGCACCCACAAGCTGGACCGCGGCTTCGCCGAGTTCGAGCCGTGGCGCGAGACGTTCCTCGAGAACGAGGCGCTGGAGCGCCACAAGCTTAAACGAAAGATCGCCGCCGAGACCGACTGGCTGCACAAGGGGGTCACGGCACGGCGCAAACGCAACATGGGCCGCCTGCGCGCGCTCCACGACCTGCGGGCGAAGCGCCGCAGCGACCGCGGACCGTCCGGCATCGTCAACATGATGGCGAGCGAGGCCCAGGCGTCGGGCAAGCGCGTCTGCGTCGCGAAGAATATCTCGAAATCCTATGGCGACCGCGTCATCGTCGACGATTTTTCCACCGTGATCGCCCGCGGCGACCGTATCGGCATCATCGGCCCCAACGGCGCCGGCAAAACCACGTTGCTGAACATGCTGACCGGCGTGCTGGAGCCCGATGAAGGCAATATCCGTCTCGGGAAAAACCTCGAACTGGAAACCCTGGACCAGCGCCGCGACAGCCTGGACGCGGACGAAACGCTGGCCAACGCACTGACCGGCGGCGGCGACAAGGTGACCATCAACGGCGAGACCCGCCACGTCATCGGTTACATGAAAGACTTCCTGTTCACGCCCGACCAGGCGCGGACTCCGGTGAAGGTTCTGTCCGGCGGGGAACGCGGCCGCATCATGCTGGCGCGCGCGCTCGCCAAGCCGTCGAACCTGCTGGTGCTGGACGAACCGACCAACGACCTCGATATCGAAACCCTCGATCTGTTGCAGGAACTGCTGGCCGATTATGCCGGCACGGTCATTCTGGTCAGCCATGACCGCGATTTTCTCGACCGGGTCGTCACCTCGGTGATCGCATCCGAAGGCAACGGAAAATGGGTCGAATATGCGGGCGGCTATAGCGATATGATCGGCCAGCGCGGCGGCGACCTCGGACCGAAACAGAGCGTTTCGAAAGCGGAGAGACGAAAAGAGCGGGCGGTGGCGAGGGAAAAATCCGCCGGCGCCTCCAGCCAGACGAAGATGACGTTCAAGGACAAGCATGCGCTCGACACGCTGCCCGGCCGCATGGCGGAACTGCAGGCCGAGATCGACCGCCACCAGACCGCCCTCGCCGACCCGGACCTGTTCAGATCCTCTCCGGACCGGTTCGATGCGGCGGCAAAACAGCTTGAGGCGGCACAGGGCGCCCTCGCCGCCGCCGAAGAGCAGTGGCTGGAGCTGGAAATGAAGCGCGAAGCCATCGAAGCGGACTGATTTACCGCAGAATTACCGCGGAATTCCGGCAGAATTCCGACCTTCCCCATCGCCCGAATCGCCCGTCCGGCCTAAAATGGCCCGATGACTTCTCCCGCACCGGCACTGGCGCCCGCCCAGGGCGATAAATTCGCGATTCTGAAAGACGTCTTCGGCTTCGACGGCTTCCGGCCCGGCCAGGAAGAGGTGGTCGATACCCTGCTGGCGGGGCGCAGCGTTCTTACCGTCATGCCGACGGGATCGGGCAAATCGCTGTGTTTCCAGATTCCGTCACTGGTCACCGGCGGACTGACGGTCGTGGTCTCGCCGCTGGTCGCCCTGATGGAAGACCAGGTCGCGGCGCTGAAACTGGCCGGCGTGGCAGCGGATGCCATCAACTCGTCGCGGTCGCGCGAAGACAACGTGGCGTCCTGGCGCCGCGCGGCGGCGGGCGAGACCCGGCTGCTCTACATGGCGCCGGAACGTCTGATGACCGAACGCATGCTCGCGGCGATCGCAAAGCTCGATATCCGCCTGTTCGCCATCGACGAAGCCCATTGCATTTCGCAATGGGGACCGGCGTTCCGCCCGGAATACGAACAGCTGTCCCAGCTTCGTCATGCCTTCCCCGGCGTACCGATCGCGGCGCTGACCGCCACGGCCGATGCCGTGACCCGCGACGATATCGTCGCCCGTCTGTTCGACGGCGATGCCAAATCGGTGGTGCTCGGCTTCGACCGGCCGAATATCAAGCTGTCGGTCGAGATGAAGCAGGAATGGAAGCGGCAGATGACCGATTTCCTCGACCGTCACCGCGGCGAAAGCGGCATCGTCTATTGCCTGTCGCGCAAGAAAACCGAGGAAGCGGCGCAGCATCTGCGGGATCACGGCATCAACGCGCTGGCCTATCATGCGGGCATGGACGCGTCCGTCCGGCAGGCTCACCAGAACGCCTTCATGACCGATCCGGGGATCGTCATCGTCGCCACCATCGCCTTCGGCATGGGCATCGACAAATCCGACGTGCGGTTCGTGCTGCATGTCGACCTGCCGGGCAGCGTGGAAGCCTATTACCAGGAAATCGGCCGCGCCGGGCGCGACGGCGGCGAAGCGGAAGCCCATATGATTTACGGGCTTCAGGACATCCGCATGAGGCGGGTCTTTATCGAGGACGAGGAATCCGGCCCGGAACGCAAGCGCCGCGAACACAAGCGGCTCGACGCGCTGGTCGGATACTGCGAATCGCCGGAATGCCGCCGCCGGCCGCTGCTCGCCTATTTCGGCGAAACGATCGAACCCTGCGGCAATTGCGACGTCTGCATCGATCCCGTCGACATGGCGGACGGCACCGAACACGGCGTGAAGGCGCTGAAGGCGGTCCACGGGTCGGGCCAGATGTACGGTGCGGCGCATATCGTCGATATTCTGCGCGGCATGCAGACCGAAAAGCTGCTGAAAGCGGGCCATGACAAACTGCCCGCCTATGGTGCCGGGGCGGAGCTCCGCAAGCAGGAATGGGCGTCGATCATCCGCCAGCTCGTCTCCGCCGGTTTCCTGCGGCTCGATGTCCAGGGCTATGGCGGGCTCGGCATCACGCCCAAGGGCGAAGACCTGATGCGCGGCGAGGAAACTTTCCGCTACCGGCAGGATACGCTGAAAAAATCGCGGGCATCGACGCGACGGACCCGCGACCTGGCGGCGGATGCGGACCTGCCGGAAGCCGACACCGCCCTGCTGAACGAGCTGCGCGCGCTCCGCCTGTCCTTTGCGAAGGAACGCGGCGTTCCCGCCTATGTCGTGTTCACCGACCGCACCCTGGTGGATATGGCGCGCCGCAAACCGGCCACGATCGACGAATTTGCCGAGGTTCACGGCGTCGGCGCATCCAAGCTCCGCGATTTCGCGGAGCCGTTCCTGGCAGTCGTCAACGGCAACGGACAATAGCCCCG
>CAXBCP010000027.1:0-61038 GCA_963974055.1 uncultured Rhodospirillaceae bacterium | reverse complement strand
TATTCCGTTACCCGTGATACGACCCTTCGGGTGCATGGGGTTGTTTTGCGACTTTTGCAGTGCAGGCGTGCAGCGGTACAAAACCCCTTGCGAAATCACCGCTTTAGGACTATCAACCCGCCATTAAATCCACACGCGGGTGCACGGACGGCGGCGTCATAGGCTGATCGTTCGATCCGGTGTCAGGCCGACAGGGCCGGGAATGTTCCCAGGTCCTTGAAATATCTGACCATTTCCCGCGGAGGTTCAACCGGAAAAGGACACGAAAAATGGCTATGCCAGAATTCTCGATGCGTCAGCTTTTGGAAGCGGGCGTTCACTTTGGTCACAATACGCGCCGCTGGAACCCGAAGATGGAGCAATACATCTTCGGCGTCCGCAACAAAGTTCACATTCTCGACCTGCAGCAGACCGTGCCGATGCTTCATGCGGCACTGGCGGCGGTGCGCGAAGTCACGGCCCGCGGCGGCCGCGTGCTGTTCGTCGGCACCAAGCGCCAGGCGTCGGAAATCGTTGCCGAAGCGGCGGGGCGGTGCGGCCAGTACTACGTCAACCACCGCTGGCTCGGCGGCATGCTGACCAACTGGAAGACGATCACGGCCTCGATCAAGCGCCTGCACGAGCTTGAGGAAATGCTGAGCTCCGAGGAAATCGCCCAGGGGCTGACCAAGAAGGAACAGCTGAACCTGACGCGCGAGCGCGACAAGCTCGACCGTTCGCTCGGCGGCATCAAGGACATGGGCGGCCTGCCGGACATGCTGTTCATCATCGATACCAACAAGGAAGAGCTCGCGGTTGCAGAGGCGAGCACGCTGAATATCCCGGTGGTCGCCGTGATCGACAGCAATTCGAGCCCCAAGGGCGTCACGTTCCCGATCCCGGGCAATGACGACGCGATCCGGTCGATCACCCTGTATTGCGATCTGTTGTCGGCCGCGGTTCTCGACGGTCTGCAGCAGGAAGCGATTTCGTCGGGCGAAGACCTCGGTGCGGCCGAAGAGGCCCCGGTTGAGGAACTGCCGGTTGAAGCCGCTCCCGCAGAAGCCGTTCCCGCAGAAGCCGTTCCCGCAGAGGCCGCCGCGCCTGCCGCTGAGGCCGCTGCTCCGGCGGAAGCGCCTGCCGAAGCCGCTGCGCCGGCCGGGGAAAAACCCGCCGCTGAATAAGAATATTCATTCTTATCAGATTGTTACAGACGTTTATTGAGAAGGTAAGTTATGGCTGATATTACAGCTGCGCTGGTCAAAGAACTGCGCGAGACATCCGGCGCCGGCATGATGGACTGCAAGAAGGCGCTGACGGAAACCGACGGCAACATGGAAGAGGCGGTCGACTGGCTCCGTAAGAAGGGCCTCGCCGCCGCGGCGAAGAAGTCGGGCCGGGTCGCTGCGGAAGGCCTGGTTGCGGTTGCCGCCGACGGCATCAACGGTGCCGTGATCGAACTCAACTCCGAAACCGATTTCGTCGCCCGTAACCCCGATTTCCAGTCCTTTGCCGCCAGCATCGCCCAGGCGTCGCTGGCCCAGGACGGCGATTTCGACAAAACCGGGACGACGCCGCTGAACGGCGGTAAGTCGGTGACCGATTCCGTGACCGAGATGGTCGGCACGATCGGCGAGAACCTTGCGTTCCGCCGTTCGGCGGGTGTCGCGGTCGGCGACGGCGTGGTCGCAAGCTACGTCCACGGCGCGGTTGCGCCCAATCTCGGCAAGATCGGCGTGCTCGTCGGGCTGGAATCCACCGGGGACAAGGCGAAGCTGGCCGAATTCGGCAAGCAGCTCGCCATGCATATCGCCGCGGCGAACCCGCAATGGGTGTCGCAGGACGAGGTCGATACCGAGGCGGTCGACCGGGAACGCGATGTCCTGGCCGAACAGGCGCGGGCATCGGGCAAGCCGGAAGAAATCGTCCAGAAGATGGTCGACGGCCGTCTGCGCAAGTATTACGAGGAAGTCTGCCTGCTTGACCAGACCTTCGTGATCGACGGCGAATCCAAGGTGTCGAAGGCGGTCGAAGCGGCGGGTGCCGATGCGGGGGCGCCGGTGAAGGTGACTGCGTTTGCCCGTTTCCAGCTTGGCGAAGGCGTCGAAAAGGAAGAATCAGATTTCGCCGCAGAGGTCGCTGCCACGGCGGGTAACTGACCGGGAATACGCGGCGGGGGGAACCAGAATGCCGGACACATCCCAGCTTCGCTTCAAACGCGTCCTCCTGAAGGTCTCGGGAGAGGCTTTGATGGGGAAGGGCGCGTTCGGCATCGACCCCGATACCGCAAGCCGGATTGCCAATGAAATCAAGTCGGTAACCGATCTCGGCGCCCAGGTTTGCCTGGTCATCGGCGGCGGCAACATCTTTCGCGGGGTTTCCGGCGCTGCCGCCGGACTCGAACGCGGCACCGCCGATTACATGGGGATGCTGGCCACCGTGATGAACGCGCTGGCCATGCAGGGCGCGCTCGAAACCATCGGCGTGCCGACCCGGGTCCAGTCGGCAATCCCCATGGCGACGATCTGCGAGCCCTTTATCCGCCGCCGGGCCATCCGGCACATGGAAAAGGGGCGCGTGGTGATCTTTGCGGCCGGCACGGGCAGTCCCTATTTCACGACCGATACAGCCGCGGCCCTGCGCGCGACCGAGATGGGCTGCAACGCGATCTTCAAGGGCACCCAGGTCGACGGGGTATATTCCGCCGATCCGCTCAAGGTCGACGATGCCGAGCGCTACGACCGGCTGTCCTATATGGATGTGTTGTCCCAGGACCTCCGGGTGATGGACGCCTCCGCGATATCGCTGGCGCGTGAAAATAACATTCCGATTCTGGTGTTTTCGATACACAATCCGAACGCTTTTGCCGACGTTGTGCAGGGTAAAGGTACCTTCACGATTATCAGCGACGAAGAGTGAGGGAAGGGAACCCAAACTATGGCCGATCCGGATATTAAAGACCTAGAGCGCCGCATGAACGGCGCAGTCGACGTTCTCAAGGACGAATTCAGCGGGCTGCGGACCGGACGGGCATCGCCCGCGCTTCTCGAGCCCATTCATGTGATGGCCTACGGATCGTCCATGCCGATGAACCAGGTCGGCACCATCAGCGCGCCCGACGGGCGGATGCTGAGCGTCCAGGTCTGGGACAATTCGATGATCCAGGCTGTCGAAAAGGCGATACGGGATTCGGATCTCGGCCTCAACCCGCAGACCGAAGGCAATGTCGTTCGCGTTCCGGTGCCGCAATTGTCGCAGGAGCGCCGCGTAGAGATGACCAAGATCGCCGGCAAGTATGCGGAACAGGCGCGTATCGCCGTCCGCAATGTTCGGCGCGACGGCATAGATATGCTCAAGAAAATGGAAAAAGACGGCGAAATCTCTCAGGACGAGCAGCGTGCCTGGACCGACGAGATTCAGAAGCTGACCGACGGTACGATCAAAACGATCGACGAATCGGTTGCTTCGAAGGAAGCCGAAATCCTTCAGGTGTAGTTGTATGAAACCAGTTCCCAGCCAGCCGGAATCGAGCGGCACCCCGGTTCATGTCGCCATCATTATGGACGGCAATGGCAGGTGGGCACAGTCGCGCGGTTTGCCGCGGGCGGCGGGCCACGCCCAGGGAGCGGAGGCCGTGCGCCGGACCGTAAAGGCGGCAAAGGTGCTGGGCGTGCGGTATTTGACGCTGTACGGGTTTTCGCTCGAGAACTGGAAGCGCCCGGCGAAGGAAATCGCCGATCTGATGGGATTGCTGCGGCTGTATCTGCGCCGCGAAATCGCGGAACTGCATCGCGAAGGCGTGCGTATCAGGTTCATCGGCGACCGGACGCTGCTCGCCGCCGATATCATCTCGCTGATCGAGATGTCCGAAAAGAAGACGCTGGCGAATACACAGCTCGATCTCGTGGTTGCGCTCAGCTACGGCAGCCGCCAGGAAATCACGATGGCCGCCAGACAGCTTGCCGTCGACGCGGCGGCGGGCAGGATCGTTCCCGAGGAAATCAACGAAGAGATGATCGAATCGAGGCTCTACACCGCCGATATCCCGGATCCGGACCTGATCATCCGCACCAGCGGGGAACAGCGTATCAGCAATTTTCTGTTGTGGCAGTCGGCCTATGCCGAGCTGGTCTTTACGGATGTGCTGTGGCCTGATTTTTCCCAGGAAAAACTCGAAAATTCGATCGAGGAATTCGGCCGCCGTGAAAGGCGTTATGGCGCAACAACCGCCTGAACGCATAGCCGGAAAAGTCGCATCCCATGGCGGATTTCGCAATCTCGGCCTCCGGCTGAGATCCGCCGCGATATTCGCGCCCCCCGTATTCGCCGCCGTCTATTTCGGCTCGCCCTGGTTCGATGCGCTGATCGTTGTCGCCTCGGGTATCATGGTCTGGGAATGGGCCCGGATGTGTTCCGGCGGGAATTTTACCCTCGTCGGCTGGTCTATGGAGGCCGGCATCGCGGTCTGTCTGCTCGCGCTTTACGTGAACGAGCTTCTGGCGGCGTTGGCCGTTGCCGTGGCGGTAGCGGGCGCGGTCGGCATGATCGCCTTCGTTCGGGGGCATGAAAGTCCGGCCCGGATGGCGCTTGGCACCATGCTGATCGGTGTGTTCTGTCTTGCGTTCCTGTGGCTCCGGGCTTATCCGGGCGCCGGCCTGGAATTCGTCGTGTGGCTGGTGCTGGCGGTCTGGTTTACCGACGCCGGAGGCTATTTTTTCGGCCGGTCCGTCGGCGGGCCGAAGCTCGCGCCGCGAATCAGTCCCAACAAGACCTGGGCCGGTCTTGGCGGCGGCATACTGCTTGCCGTCGTCTGGAGCTGTATATGGCTGTCCTGGTACGGCGGGCACGACCTGGCGCCGGCAATCGGCGCTGCAGCGGCAGTTGCCGTGCTTGCACAGCTTGGCGATCTGTCGGTTTCGTCGGTAAAAAGGCGTTTCGGCGTCAAGGATACCGGCGGGCTGATCCCCGGACATGGCGGTATTCTGGACCGTCTGGACGGTATGTTATTGACGGGGCCCGCTGCGGCAATCGTGTTAGTCTTGTCAGGCAAGGGGTGGATTTGATGACGGACGTGAAACCGAACCGGACCGACGGGCCGAGGCGTATCAGTATACTGGGGTCGACCGGCTCGATAGGGTGCAGCACGATCGATCTGATCGAGCGCGACCCGCAGGCCTATCGGGTGGAAGCGCTGACGGCCAACCGCAATGTCGAGGCGCTGGCCGAACAGGCACGCCGGTTCGATGCCCGTTTCGTCGCCGTCGCCGATCCTGAAAAATATAACGACCTGAAGGCCGCAATGTCGGGCACCGATGCGGAGATCGCCGCGGGGCCCGGTTCGATCGTCGAGGCGGCGGCGCGGGGCGCCGACTGGGTCATGGCGGGCATTGTCGGCGCCGCCGGGCTTGAACCGACGCTGGAGGCCGCCCGTCAGGGCGCCGTGGTCGCATTTGCCAACAAGGAATGCCTGGTCTGTGCCGGCGATCTGATGCTCGATGAAATCGCGCGCAGCGGTGCGACGCTGTTGCCGGTCGATTCCGAACACAACGCGATTTTCCAGGTATTTGAATTCGACCGCCGGGAAACCATCGAAAAGATAATCCTGACCGCGTCGGGCGGGCCGTTCAGGACTATGGGCATCGAAGAGATGCGCAAGGTGACGCCGGCCCAGGCAGTGGCGCATCCCAACTGGGACATGGGCGCCAAGATATCCGTCGATTCGGCGACGATGATGAATAAGGGGCTCGAATTGATCGAGGCCTATTACCTGTTCGGGCTGCCGGAAGACCGGATCGATATCCTCGTTCATCCGCAATCGATCATTCACAGCATGGTCGCCTATGTCGACGGCTCGGTGCTGGCGCAGCTCGGATCTCCCGACATGCGGACGCCGATATCCTATACGCTCGCCTGGCCGCAGCGCATGGCGGCTCCAAGTGCGCGGCTGGACCTCGGAAAGATCGCGACGCTGACCTTTGAAGCCCCTGATTCTGAACGTTTTCCGGCACTCAGCCTGGCCCGTGAAGCCTTGAAAACCGGCGGGTCTGCTCCTACTATCCTGAACGCGTCCAACGAAGTCGCCGTTGCAGGGTTCCTTGGCGGCAAACTGGGTTTTCTGGATATTCCGCGGGTCGTTGCCGATACGCTCGAAAAAATGCCGGTAACGGTGATCGGGTCTGTCGAAGATGTGCTGGCGGTCGATGCCGAAGCCCGTAACGTTGCCGGCGATATTATGTCCGATGTCCGGCTGCAGGTCTGACGGCCGGACATGTAGACGGATTGGGACGAAGAAGAAGATATGTTGAATAGATGATCGAATTCCTGTCGACGATCTGGAGCTATGTGGTGCCCTTTCTTGTGGTGCTTACGGTGCTCGTGTTCGTTCATGAAATGGGCCACTACCTGGCCGCCCGGAGATGCGGTATCCGGGTGGAAGTGTTTTCGGTCGGGTTCGGCCGGGAATTGTTCGGCTGGACCGACCGGGTCGGGACGCGCTGGAAGATCAGCGCGATACCGTTCGGCGGCTACGTGAAGATGTTCGGCGAAATGCAGACCTACAGGGATGTTCCCGACGAAGCCCCGCCGGAGCAGGAAAAGCCCGACGATGCATTCGATTCGAAGTCGCTCGGCCAGCGGGCCTTCGTGGTGGCGGCCGGGCCGCTCGCGAATTTCCTGTTCGCAATCGTCGTGCTGGCGGCGATGTTCTCTACCATCGGCCAGCCCTTTACGCCGGCCGATATCGGCACCGTATTACCCAATTCGGCGGCAGAGCGCGCCGGTTTCAAACCGGGAGACGTTATCGTCGGGATCGACGGCAGCAAGGTGGAGCGCTTCGAAGAAGTGATCCGCACCGTGCAGATGCATCCCGGCACGTCGCTTGTCTTCGCGGTCGACCGCAGCGGCAGCGAAATCGCGCTGACGGCGGTTCCGGACGTTCTCGACCGCACAGACCGCTTCGGCAATCCGCAAAGGATCGGTCGGCTTGGTATCTCCCGCGCCGGCAGCGACATGAAGCTGATACGGCACGACCCGGTGACGGCGGTGTGGCGGGCGACCACCGAAACCTATGTTTTGACCGGCAGCATCTTTTCGGCGATCTGGCAGATCATAAAAGGCACGCGGACAACCAAGGAACTGGGCGGGCCGATCCGGATCGCGCAGATGTCCGGCGATGTCTGGCAGGCGGGCGTCATCAGTGTGTTGATGTTTGCGACGGTGCTGTCCATAAACCTCGGGCTTATAAATCTTTTTCCGGTTCCCATGCTGGATGGCGGTCATCTGCTGTTCTACGGCATCGAAGCCCTGCGCGGGCGTCCCCTGGGGCTGCGGGCGCAGGAATACGGGTTGAGAATCGGCGTGGCCATGGTGTTCGCTTTAATGGTGTTTGCGACCTGGAACGATCTCGTACATCTTCGGGTCGTCGACTTTTTCGTCAATCTGGTCACGTGAAGAACGCAGGAACGGGGTAGGGCAAGGTGCGTATTCTGCGTCAGTTGGTTGTGTGCTTCTTCGCCGTTCTGGTGACATTGCCGGCCGTGTCGTCCGGCGCAGGGGCGCAGGGCCTGGAAAATCGGCTGCGCAACGTGCGCGTCGAAGGCGCACAGCGTGTCGAGGCCGATACCGTCCGGTCCTATATGGGGATGCGGACGGGTGACTCCATTTCCTCCGCCGTACTCGACAAGGCGCTGAAGGCGCTTTTCGCGACCGGGCTGTTTGCGGACGTGAATATCCGCCAGGACGGTCAGGACGTTGTCGTCAGGATTGTCGAAAATCCGATTATCAACCGCCTGGCATTCGAGGGTAACAAACGGATAACCAGCGAAACGTTGAGCGACGAAGTAAAGCTGCGTCCCCGCGTGGTCTTCACACGGGCCCGAGTGCAAACCGATCTGCAACGGATCATGGACCTATACCGCCGCAGCGGAAGGTTCTCTGCAACGGTCGTTCCCAAGGTCATTCAGTTGCCGCAGAACCGGGTCGATCTCGTGTTCGAAATCAGCGAAGGCGAACTTACCGAGATCCGGAAGATCGCCTTCGTCGGCAACAGGCACTTCGACGACGGCGATCTGCGGGAAGTCGTTCAGACCAAGGAATCCGCCTGGTACCGTTTCCTGAGTTCGGACGATACCTACGATCCCGATCGGCTGACCTTCGACCGGGAACTGCTGCGCCGACATTACCTGGCGAACGGGTACGCGGATTTTCGGGTGGTTTCGGCCGTTGCGGAACTGACCCCCGACAGCAAAGCGTTCTTTGTGACATTTACCGTCGACGAAGGCCCCCGCTACAAGTTCGGCAAGGTCGAGATTACGACGGCGCTCCGAGACCTCGATGTCTCCAAGCTGAATGAAGAGCAGACGATCGTGTCGGGCGACTGGTACAACGCCGACGAAGTTGAAAGCATGATCGGGAAGCTGACGGATGCCGTCGGTGTTTTCGGTTATGCGTTCGTCGACATCCGTCCCCGTGTTCGGCGCGACCGCAAGACCCGGTTGATCGATGTCACGTTCGTTATTCAGGAGGGGCCGCGGGTCTTCGTCGAGACAGTGAAGATTTCCGGAAATGTCCGGACGCTGGATAAGGTCATCCGGCGCGAAATTCTGCTTGTCGAGGGGGACGCCTTCAACACCTCTAAACTGCGCCGTTCGCGTCAGCGGATCAGAAATCTGGGATTCTTCGAGCGCGTTGAGATCGAGAACAAGGCGGGGTCTTCAGCGGATAAGACGGTTATCGACGTTTCGCTGAAGGAGAAATCGACCGGTGAGATTTCCTTCGGGGCAGGCTTTTCGAGTGCGGCCGGCGTTGTCGGCGATGCCAGTATCCGCGAACGCAACCTTCTCGGCCGGGGACAGGATCTGCGGCTCGGAATACAGGTCGGCGAAAGGTCGCAGCAGATCGACCTGTCCTTCACCGAGCCCTATTTCCTCGGCAAGAACCTGTCAGCCGGTGTGGATATCTTCAGGATCGTCCGCGACCTTCAGTCGGAGAGTTCTTTCGACCGTGAATCGCTCGGGTTTGCCCTGCGCAGCGGTTACCGGATAACGGAACCGCTTACGCAGCTCTGGAAATACACCCTGCGCCAGGACAAGATTACCGATATTCCTTCCGACGCTTCGCTGGCCATCAAGGAGCAGGAGGGCGATTTCATTACGTCGTCCATCGGTCAGACGCTGCGTTATGACAAACGCGATAACCGGTTCAATCCGACCGACGGCTATTACGTCGAACTGGAAAACACTCTGGCCGGTTTCGGCGGCGATTCGAAATATCTTCGGAACGAGATCCGGGGCGGGACGTTTTACGAGATATACGACAAGTGGATTTTGAGCTTTGGCGTCGGCACCGGCTACATCATCGGCATCGGCGACGATATCAGAATTATCGACCGTTTCTTCCTCGGAGGGGACACGCTCCGCGGGTTCGAGGATTCGGGCGTGGGGCCGCGCGATCTGGCGACGCAGGATGCGATCGGGGGTAATTTCTTCTATAGAACAACGGTCGGTGTGACATTCCCGCTGGGTCTCCCCAACGAATTCGGCCTTCGCGGGAGACTGTTTACAGATGCGGGTAGTCTGTCCGAGAATGACAGCCGTTTTTCCACGTTGACAGATACGGGTTCGGTCAGGATGTCTATCGGCACGGGAATTTTGTGGGATTCCCCATTCGGACCTGTAAACCTCGACCTCGCGCAAGCCCTCGTAAAAGAGGATTTCGATAAAACAGAGCTTTTCCGCTTTAGCTTCGGTGCAAAATTTTGAATATATTATCCCGTCATACAATCTTCGCGATCCTGATAATCCTCGTTTCTGCGGGGGCGTTCGGTCCGGGCGCGCAGGCGCAGGACATACCGGTCGCCAAAATAGGCGTCGTCGATGTCCAGCGGGTCCTGCGGGATTCCAAGGCCTCGAAAAGCATTCGCCCGGAAATCGACCGGATGCGGAAAGAATTTCAGAAGCAAGTGAGCGAACAGGAACAGCGGCTGCGTCAGGTCGAGCAGGAACTGAGCCGGCAGCGCGCGATCCTGGCGCCCGAAGCCTTCGCGCAGAAAAGGCGTGCATTCAGCGAGGATGCGCGGAAAGCGCAGGCTGACGTTCAGAAACGCCGCCGCGAGCTGGATCAGGCGTTTAACAGCAGCAAGAACGAAATTCTCAAGAACCTCGTCGTCGTCGCGCAGGCGGTCGCCGAAGCCCGAAATCTGAATATGATGATCGAGAAGCGTTTCGTCTTTCTGTCCGCCAAGTCGATGGACGTTACCGACGACGTTATTGCGCGTCTGGACAAGCGCCTGCCCATGCTCAAAATCGATTTCGGCAATGCGAAGCCGGGCGCGGTAAAAGGCAAATAACGCATATGCCGCCCGATCCGAAATTTTTCCCGCCTGCTGGAACCTTTACGCTGGATCAGCTTGCTGAAATTTCGGGCGCGAAGGCGGTGGCGGGACAGGCCCCGGACTGTGCGTTCGTCGACGTTGCCGCCCTCGACGAAGCCGGCGTTGCCAATGTTTCCTTTCTCGACAACAAGGCCTACCTGGGCCAGTTCCGCGACACGAAGGCGGGGTGCTGCATCGTCGCGGAAGCCCACGCCGGCGAGGCTCCCGCGATGACGAGCCTGCTTGTCAGCGACGCGCCTTACCTCGCCTATGCCCGGGTTGCGGCGGCCTTTCATCCCGATGCCGACCGTTCCTATTGCCCGGAAACCGCCGATGCGGCCGTGCACCCGTCCGCGACTATCGGTGCAGGCACCTGCATCGGGGCGGGATCGGTTATCGGGCCGGATGCGGAAATCGGGAAAAACTGCCGGATCGGGCCGAATGTCTATATCGGGGATTCGGTACGGATCGGAGATAACTGCCGGATCGGGCCATCCGTGTCGATCCGTTTCTGTCTGATCGGCAACGATGTATCGTTATACGCGGGGGTCCGAATCGGCGAACCCGGCTTCGGATTCGCGCCATCGCCGTCCGGTGCCGTTACAGTGCCCCAGATCGGGCGTGTGCTGATCGAAGACCACGTCGAAGTTGGCGCCAATTCAACGATCGACCGCGGCGCGGGGCCGGATACGGTGATTGGGGCCGGGACGAGGATTGATAATCTGGTGCAGATCGGGCACAACGTTCGGATTGGGAAAGGGTGCATTATCGTTGCGCAAACCGGCGTTGCGGGAAGCACGACTATCGGTAACGGCGTACAGATTGGCGGGCAGGTCGGCATAGCGGGGCATCTGAGCATCGGCGACGGCGCTCGACTTGCGGCGCAGGCCGGCGTTATGAGGGATATTGAGGCGGGCGGCATCCTGGCAGGCTCGCCGGCAGTTCCCGTAAAGAAGTACTTTCGTCAGGTTGCCGCTATTTCACGTCTGGCAGGAGCAAAGGATAGCTAGAATGGACTCACTGGAGACCGGTGCAGAACTGGAGCAGCTGGATATCAACCGGATCATGCAGTTGATCCCGCACCGGTACCCGTTCCTCATGATCGAGCGGGTGATCGACATCGTGCCTGGCGTAAAGGCAACGGGCGTCAAGAACGTATCGATCAACGAACAGTATTTTGCGGGGCATTTCCCTGAGAAACCGGTCATGCCCGGTGTCCTTATTATCGAAGCGATGGCGCAGACTGCCGCGTGTCTTGTCGTCCATACGCTTGGCGCCGAGTCGGAAGGAAAGCTGGTCTATTTCATGTCCGTTGACGGGGCCCGGTTCAGAAAACCCGTCGAACCCGGCGATCAGCTTTTCGTCGAAGTCATCAAGCAGCGCAGCCGCGGCAATGTATGGAAATTCGAGGGGCGTGCCATGGTCGGCGACACCCTGGTCGCGGAAGCGACCTACGCCGCCATGATCATGAACGATTGAGAATTTAATGACAGGTATACACCCCACGGCGATCGTCGATGCCTCCGCGGAAATCGGCGAAGGGGTCTCGATCGGTCCTTACAGTGTTGTCGGACCCGATGTCCGTATCGGCGATGGCGGCGTATTGCTGTCGCATGTCGTGATCGACGGCCGGACAGAGCTCGGAGCGAACTGCCGGGTGTATCCGTTCGCGTCCATCGGGCATCAGCCGCAGGACATGAAATATCACGGCGAACCGTCGACCCTTAAAATCGGCGCGAATAATATCTTCCGCGAGCACGTCACCGTTAATCCCGGCACCGAAGGCGGCGGCATGGTGACGAGTATCGGAAATAACTGCCTGTTCATGGTCGGCGCGCATGTCGCCCATGACTGCCTTGTCGGCAATCATGTGATCATGGCGAATAATGCCACGCTTGCCGGGCATGTCGTGGTGGACGATTTCGCCATCATCGGCGGGCTGTCTGCAATTCACCAGTTCTGCCGGATCGGCCGGCATGCGATGGTCGGCGGTATGTCGGGCGTCGAAAGCGACGTCATCCCATACGGCTCGGTCATGGGCGACAGGGCCCGTCTCAGTGGCCTGAATGTCGTAGGGCTGAAGCGCCGCGGGTTCTCACGGACGGATGTAACCGCACTTCGCAAGGCCTACCGGCTGATGTTCGCCGAAGAAGGCACGCTTGCAGAGCGGCTCCAGGACGTTCACGAGAGCTTTAGCGAACACGAAGCGATCATGGAAATCGTCGATTTCCTGAGATCGGATTCGAGCCGCGCAATCTGTCAGCCCAAAGCGGAGCAAGGTGCCTAAGCTTGGCGTAATCGCTGGCGGCGGCGCGCTTCCCGGCCAGGTTATTTCCGCCTGCCGCGAAACCGGGCGGGACTTCTTCGTTCTGGCCTTCGAAGGCAGCGCGGACCCCGCAATCCTCGGCGATGCGCCGGTCCAGTGGATACGTATGTCAGGTCTGAGCAAGGCTTTCGAAAGCGCCCGTCGCGAAGGAGTCGAGGAACTTGTCCTGGTGGGCAAGATACCGCGCCCGTCTGTTTTCGAACTCATGCGCGATGCCCGTTCGGCAAAGTTTCTCGCCAAGGTCGGCACCCGCATGCTGGGCGATGACAACATTCTGTCCGCCGTCGTCCGCGAGATCGAGGAAGCAGAAGGTTTCCGGGTGATCGGGCCGGAAGTTATTCTCGACAATATCATGGCGACGGCAGGCTGCTACGGTGCGGTCGAGCCGAACGCCGACGAGATGGACGATATCCGACGCGGCATGGACGTCCTGCGGACCATGGGGCCGCTCGATATCGGCCAGGGTGTGGTTGTTCAGAACGGGATGATCCTGGGCGTCGAAGCCGCCGAGGGAACCGACCGGCTGATAGAACGCTGCGCCGAATTCGTGAACCGGGAAACCGCAGGGGGGGTCTTCGTCAAGGCGGCGAAACCGAGCCAGGACAGGCGTATCGACCTTCCTGCCGTCGGCTCGTCGACGATGAACCGCGCCATCCGGGCGGGGCTGCGGGGAATCGCCATAGAGGCGGGCGGCGCGCTGGTTGTCGACCGTCAGGCAATGGTCGATGCAGCCGATGCAGCGGGCGTCTTCCTGTTCGGCATTTCGTCCGACTGACACCGGTATGGCGGATTCCGAAAACGCGCCGCTGATCTGGCTCATCGCCGGGGAACCTTCGGGAGATCTGATCGGCGCACGGCTGATCGCGGCGCTGCGGGAACGCACCGACGGCCGGCTTCGGATCGCCGGGATCGGCGGCGAGGCGATGGCGGCGGAGGGACTGGAAAGCCTGTTTCCGATCTCCGATATTGCCGTGATGGGGCTGGTCGAGATCATTCCCCGGATTCCGCTGATCAAGCGCCGCATGCGCGAAACCATCGCGCGAATACGCCAGGACCGGCCGGACATCGTGGTTTCGATCGATGTACCGGGCTTCTGTTACGATGTCTGGAAAGGTCTGCGGTCCGACGATATTCCTCTGGTGCATTACGTCGCGCCGACGGTCTGGGCATGGCGCCCGGACCGGGCAAAAAAATTCGCGGCGGAGCTCGATCATCTGATGGCGCTGCTGCCGTTCGAGCCGCCGTATTTCGAGCGCGAGGGGCTGGACTGCACCTTCGTCGGCCATCCCGTCCTTGAAGGCGGCGCCGGGGCGGGCGACGGCAGGGGGTTCCGGGATCAGCACGCTATCGATGCGGCGGCGCCGGCGATATGCGTGCTGCCGGGCAGCCGCCGCGGCGAGGTCAAGAAACTGAGCGGCGTGTTCCGCGATGCGGCGCTTTCGGTGGTCGAACACCATCCTGACGCCGTTTTCGTGTTCCCCACGGTGTCGTATCTCAGCGGATATATATCGGAACTGGTCGAAGACTGGCCGGGCCGGACGGTCGTGGTCGGTTCCATCGGCGAAAAATTCGACGCGATGCAGGCCTGCAACGCCGCGATGGCAGCGTCCGGCACGGTGTCCCTCGAACTCGCGATGGCGCGGGTGCCCCATCTGATCGCCTACCGCATGAATGCGCTGACCGTGAAGATCGTCAAACTGCTGCACGGGATGAACCAGAAATACGCCAATCTGCTCAATATCCTGCTCGACCGTGAGATCATTCCTGAATTTATCCAGGAGGATTGCCGGAGCGGGCCCATCGCCGGTAAGCTTCTTGAACTGCTGAACGATCAGGATGCCCGGGACCGTCAGCTGCAATCGATCGACGGTGCGCTATCAATGCTGCGGCCCGAACAGGGCTCGCCCAGCGGCAGCGCGGCAGCCGTCGTGCTCGCGCTGCTCGATACGGGACACCGACATAACCGACAGGGGAATTAGACCATGACCGCAGAAATATCCGGCTTCCGCCTTTTGCACACGATGATCCGCGTAAAGGATATCGAAAAGTCGAAGGATTTCTATGCGCGCCATCTCGGCATGAACGTGCTGCGCAGCAAGGATTTCCCGGGCGGAAAGTTCACGAACGTGTTCATGGGATACGGCGACGAGGAGTCGAACACCGTGCTGGAACTGACCCATAACTGGGACCAGGACGAACCCTATACGCACGGTTCCGGGTTCGGACATCTTGCTGTCGCGGTGCCGGATATCTACGGCGCCTGCGAGAAGATGGAAAAGGAAGGTGTCAGCATCCCGCGTCCGCCGGGTCCGATGGCGCACGGCACGACGGTTATTGCGTTTATCGAGGATCCGGACGGTTACAAGATAGAGCTGATCGAACGCGCCTGATCGCGGACCCGCCGTAAAAAAAAGCCCCGCAATTTTGCGGGGCTTTTTCTCGGGAAGTGTTTTGCTTGTCAGCGATTGCTGAGCGGGACGAAGTCGCGCTGCGTCGGCCCGATATAGAGCTGACGCGGCCGGCCGATCTTCTGTGCCGGGTCTTCGATCATTTCGTTCCACTGGGAGACCCAGCCGACCGTGCGGGCGACGGCGAACAGGACCGTGAACATCGTTTCCGGGATGCCGATGGCCCGGAAAATGATGCCGGAATAGAAATCGACGTTCGGGTACAGCTTGCGTTCGACGAAATATTCGTCTTCCAGCGCTATGCGTTCCAGCTCCATTGCCAAAGCGAGCAGGGGCTCGTCGTGGATGCCGAGTTCTTCGAGAACTTCATGGCAGGTTTCGCGCATCAGCGTCGCCCGCGGATCGAAGTTCTTGTAGACGCGGTGGCCGAAGCCCATCAGGCGGAACGGATCGTCCTTGTCTTTCGCCTTCTTGACGTATTCGGGGATGTTTTTGACGTCGCCGATTTCGTGCAGCATGTTGAGCACGGCTTCGTTGGCGCCGCCATGGGCCGGGCCCCAGAGGCTCGCAATACCCGCCGCGATGCAGGCGAACGGGTTGGCGCCGGACGACCCGGCGAGCCGCACCGTCGATGTCGACGCGTTCTGTTCGTGATCGGCGTGAAGCGTCAGAATCCTGTCCATCGCCTTGGAGATGACCGGGCTGACAACGTATTCCTCACACGGTGTCGCGAACATCATATGCAGGAAATCTTCGGCATAGGACAACGAGTTACGCGGATAAATGAAGGGCTGGCCGAGGGAATATTTATAGGCCCAGGCTGCGATCGTCGGCATCTTCGCGATCAGGCGGTAGGAGGCGATCTCGCGCTGGCGCGGATCCGCAATATCGGTCGAATCGTGATAGAACGCGGACAGTGCGCCGACGACGCCGCACATAATGGCCATCGGGTGAGCGTCCCGGCGGAAGCCGTCATAGAATTTGTGAAGCTGTTCGTGCACCATCGTGTGATAGGTGATGTCGTTTACGAATTTTTGCTTTTCGGCCGCGTCGGGCAGTTCGCCCTTCAGGAGCAGGTAGGAGACTTCGGGGAAATCGCAGTTCTTTGCGAGTTCGTCGATCGCGTAACCGCGATAGAGCAGGATTCCCTGGTCGCCGTCGATATAGGTGATTTTTGAATCGCAGCTTCCGGTCGCCATAAAGCCGGGGTCGAAGGTGAAATAGTCGAGTTCGGAATAAAGCTTGCGGATGTCGATGACCTTGGGTCCGACGGTTCCTTCCATCAGCGGCAAGTTAAGTTCACGCCCGGTCGAATGATCGATCAGCGTGACGCTGTCTTTCGGGGCGTTGCTTCCGGTTTCCTGACTCATGTCGGTATTCCCTTGGTAAAATTTTTGATGTGTGCCCTGGGGGCAGCAATTGGCTGGCCAGTTTGTCGAGCGGAAAATAGCGCTTTCATCATGGTTAATCAAACGTTGCACTGCACAATTTATCTAGGCTTTCGACGCCGCGTCCGCGATCCGTCCGAGGCTTTCGTCGCGGCCGAGAACCGCTGCAACCTCGAAAATACCGGGAGAAACGTTTGTCCCGGTCAGGGCCGCCCGCAGGGGCTGCGCTATCAGCCCGAGTTTTAGGCCGTTCGACGTTGCATATTCCTTAACGGCCTCTTCGATGGCGTCCTGGCTCCAGTCGGACAGCCCGGAAAGAACGTCATGCACGGCGCCCAGACGCGTCCGCGCATCGGCGTCGAGAATGCCGTCCGCCTTTTCGCTGTAGGAGAGCGGCCGTTCGAAGCAGTAAAACATCGACAGTTCGACAAGTTGCGGAATTGTCTCGGCACGGGACTTCAGCGAATCCATACCGGTTTCCAGACGGTTCCGCACCGCGTCGGTCAGGGATTTTCCGATATTTTCCTCGATTCCGGGCCGGGCCAGTTCGATCAGCCGTGCATTGTCGCTGGCATCGATATATTTCGCGTTCAGATTGGAGAGACGGTCGAAGTCGAAGCGCGAGGCGCCTTTGTTCACATCCGTGATGTCGAACCATTCGATGGCCTGCGCCATCGAGAACAGTTCGTCGTCGCCATGACTCCAGCCGAGACGGCAGAGATAATTGAGCAATGCCTCCGGCAGGTATCCCATGTCGCGATAGGCGTCGACGCCAAGCGCACCGTGCCGTTTCGACAGCTTCGCGCCGTCGGCGCCGTGGATCAGGGGAATATGGGCGTAAACCGGCACCGGCCAGCCGAGCGCGTCGAAAATCTGTGTCTGCCGGAAGGCGTTCGTCAGGTGATCGTCGCCGCGAATGGCATGGGTAATTCCCATATCGTGGTCGTCCACCACAACCGACAGCATATAGGTTGGCGTGCCGTCGGCCCGCAGCATGATCAGGTCGTCGAGTTCGCTATTGGCGACTGTGACGGTGCCCTGGACGGCATCCTCGATGATCGTTTCGCCGTCCTGCGGCGCCCTGAAACGGATCACCGGGTCGATACCGGCGGGCGCATCGGCCGGATCGCGGTCCCGCCACGTGCCGTCATAGCGCATGGAGCGTTTTTCTGCCTTCGCCTTTTCGCGCATCTCCGCCAGTTCTTCCGGCGTGCAATAGCAGCGATAGGCGTGTCCGGTTTCCAGCAGCGTCCGGACGACTTCAGCATGGCGGTCGCGCCGGGCGAACTGATAAACAGGCGGCTCGTCGGAATCCAGGCCGAGCCAGCTCAGCCCGTCGAGAATGGCGTCGATGGCTTCCGGCGTCGAACGTTTGCGGTCGGTATCCTCGATCCGCAGCAGGAACTTCCCACCGGTATGGCGGGCGTATAACCAGTTGAACAGCGCCGTGCGGGCGCCGCCAATGTGCAGGAAACCCGTCGGAGACGGGGCAAAACGTGTAACGACGTTCATTGCTGTCGGCTCATCGTGTGATGGAATGGATTGGCGCGCGGGGTTTAGCACATAACGGCCGGTTACGGTACACTCCCGCTGTCAGCGCGATACCGGGTAAGATTATGGCGACGATCACTGCCCAGATCAGAGGAAATGCTGCCAGCCTGGCGGCTTCGCTTCGCGCGCGCCTTGTCCTGCCCGGGATGGCAATTCGGGGCGCTGAACTGCAATTCGCGCTCTGGGTTCCGGTGGTGTTCGGTGCGGGGATCGGGGTTTATTTTTCGCTGCCGGCGGAGCCCGGGTATGGGCCTGTCGGGTTGTGGTTACTGCTGGCCGCCATCGCCGCCCTTGTTCTGCGTCGCCGCCGCGGCGTTCTGTTCGTCACGGCGCTTGCCCTGACGATTGCGGCGTTGGGTTTCGGCGCTGCGCAATTCCGTACCGCCATGGTGTCGGGTCCCGTATTCATGCGCGAAATCGGCCCGGTGTGGCTATCGGGGCGGGTGCGTAATGTGGAACCGACCGAAAAGGGAATACGGCTGACCCTGGACGATGTGGCGATGGAGCGCCGGAATATCGGCGAGATGCCGCATCGCATCCGCATTTCGGTGCGGTCCGCCTCCATCGTTCCGATGCCGGGAGACCGGGTTTCAGCGCTCGCAATCGTCCGGCCGCCGCCCGCGCCGTCGCTGCCGGGCGGTTTCGATTTTGCCCGCAAGGCGTGGTTCGAACGGATCGGCGGCGTCGGTTTCGCCCTGGGGGCGGTGAAGATCACCGCCAGCCCCGCGGCGGCGTCCTGGCGAATTGCGCTGGCGCGGCTGCGGCTCGACCTCACACGCCGGATCATGGCTGCCGTGGGAGACCGGACAGGCCCGGTGGCGGCGGCCCTGCTGACGGGGGAGCGGCGTGCGATCCCCGAGGCGACGCTGGCGAGCATGCGGGATTCGGGCCTCGCGCATCTGCTGGCGATTTCCGGCCTGCATATCGGGCTCGTTGCGGGGCTGCTGTTTTTCGCGGTCCGTCTGTGCCTTGCCTGTGTCGAACCGATGGCCCTGCGCTACCCGATCAAGAAATACGCCGCTGTGGCCGCCATTGCCGGCGCGTTCGCCTATCTGCTGATTTCCGGCGCGACGATCCCGACCCAGCGCGCCTTTCTGATGGTGTCGATCGTAATGCTGGCGGTAATGATCGACCGCACGGCGATTTCCATGCGCCTGGTCGCGATTTCGGCGATCGCAGTGCTGGTTGCCGCGCCGGAAAGCCTGCTCTCCGCCAGTTTCCAGATGTCGTTCGCCGCCGTCGTCGGGCTTGTCGCGGTGTACGAGGCCGCCGCGCCGACCATGGCCCGGCTTCGGGGGCGGGGCGGCATCCGGGGCTCGCGGATCGGTTTGTTCGTCGCGGCAACCGTGCTGACGACGCTGGTGGCGAGTACCGCGACGGCGCCGTTTGCCGTTTATCACTTCAACCGCGTTGCCCTGTTCGGGCTGCTCGCCAATCTGATCGCAGTGCCGGTGATGGCGATGTGGATCATGCCCTTCGGTATTGTCAGTTTCCTGCTGATGCCGTTGGGCCTGGAGGAACTCGGCCTGGTGCCGATGGGCTGGGGGATCGATATGGTGCTCCGGGTGGCGGATGCCGTTGCCGCGCTGCCCGGCGCGGTCGCGCTTGTCCCGCCGATGTCGACAATGGGACTTGCGGTTCTGTCCCTGGGCGGGCTCTGGCTGTGCCTCACGCGGGGACCGCCAAGGCTTCTGGGGCTTCCGCTGGTCGGTGCGGGGGTGCTGAGCGTGGCCGTATCGACCGCGCCGGATGTGCTGGTGAACCGGGACGGCGACCTGGTGGCCATCAACCTGGGGGACGGCGCCGTGGTCATGTCGCCGGGCACGGGGAATTCGTTCGAACGGGAAATGTGGCGCCGGTATCTCGCGGTGACGGAAGCCTCCGCCTGGCCCATGGACGGGATCGGTTTCGGGGGCCGGCTGGGATGCGATGCCCGGGGGTGTATCCTGCGGAATCGTGGAAAAACGATCGCCCTGGTGTCAGATCCCGGTGCGGCGTTCGAGGATTGCGGACAGGCCGATCACGTTATCCTGCTGACGCGGGTGCCGCGCCGGCTGTGCCGCCACGGCAACGTTGCCCTGTCCACGTTCCATATCTGGCGTGACGGTGCGCATGCGGTCCGTTTTTCCGGCAACGGGCCGGAAATCGAAACGTCCCGCGTGGCGCGCGGCGACCGGCCGTGGAGCCGGCTGTCGGATAAAAAACGTCAGTACTTGCGGACGAGACCGACAAGCCGTCCCTGAACGCGCACCTGATCGGGACCGAATATCCGGGTTTCGTGGGCGGCGTTGGCGGGCTCGAGCGCGATCGACGCGCCGCGGCGACGCAGGCGCTTCAGCGTTGCCTCGTGTCCCTCGACCAGGGCGACGACGATTTCGCCGTTATCGGCGGTGTCCGTTCGCTGGATGAGGACGGTGTCGCCATCGAGAATGCCGGCATCGATCATGGAGTCGCCTTCGATTTCGAGGGCGTAATGGTCGCCGCGGCCGAGCATGCCGGGCGGGACTTCGAAGGTGCGGGTATTGTCGCGCAAAGCCTCGATCGGGGTGCCGGCGGCGATCTTGCCGTAAAAGGGCAGACCGACCGGTTCTTCCGTCGGCGCAGAGGGGGCGACGGGAACCGGGGCAGGGTTGTGACCGAAGGTGCCGTCGACGACGCGGGGCTCGAAAACGCCCTTGGCCGGCGGATCGTCGATCATGTTCTGCGGCTTCTTCAGGACCTCGAGCGCGCGCGCCTTGTGGGGCAGGCGGCGGATAAAGCCGCGTTCCTCGAGGCCGGTAATCAGCCGGTGAATCCCGGATTTGGACTTGAGCCCGAGCGCATCCTTCATCTCGTCATAGGACGGCGGCACGCCGTTGGAATTCAGGTGATTGTCGATATATGTCAGCAACTGGTGCTGTTTGCGCGTAAGCATGCGATTTCCCCGCTGGTTGCCCACCAAATGTGGAACAAATCATAAACACAGCCACATGTTCTAGTTTGGTTCTCCCGAACCGTCAAGAATCATGCGATTCAGGTGCTGAAAATACTGTCTTTCAGGGGAATGAAGCCGACGGTATCGCCGGTTCGGGCGGCTTTGGCGAAAGGCGCGCGCACGACAAGCGCATCGGCGCGGGCGATGGTCGCGAACATCGAACTGTCCTGTTTGCCATAGGGCGTGGCGACGAGATCGCCGTTTTCGTCCCGCGCCAGGGCGGCGCGGAGATAATCCTCGCGTTCGTCGTTTTCGGGCAGGTCGGTGCCGAGACGGGCGGTTGTCGTCCGCGGCAGGACGTCGGCCATCCCCAGCATGGTGCGGATGGCCGGCGCCAGGAACATGATCGCGCAAACCAGCGACGAGACAGGATTTCCCGGCAGGCCGATCAGATAGGTGCCGTCGATCCGGCCGAACATCAGCGGCTTGCCCGGCCGCATGGCGATCCGCCAGAAATCGACCTCCAGCCCGATATCGCCGAGGACGCTTTGGACCAGGTCGTGATCGCCGACCGATGCGCCGCCCGTGGTCACGAGGATGTCGCTGCCGCCCGCGCCGGCGGCAAGCGCCTTCAGACCGTCTTCCTCATCCGGTGCGATGCCGAGATCGAGCGGCGTACCGCCGAGGGCCGTGATGAAGGCGCCCAGAGACAGCGCGTTCGAACTTACGATCTGGTCGCGGCCGATCGGGTCGCCCGGCATGACGATCTCGTCGCCGGTCGCGAGGATGGATATGCGCGGTTTGCGGTGAACGTTGAGCCACGGCACGTTCATAGCCGCCGCAAGCCCGATATCGCGGGCGGTGAGCACTCTGCCGCGCGGCAGCAATACATCGCCGGTGGCGAAATCGAGCCCTGCGGGCCGGATAAAACGGCCGGCCGGCGCGGTGCCGTCGACGACCCGGACTTCTTCGTCCGATTGTTCGGTGTTTTCCTGGATGACGATCGTGTCGGCGCCGTCCGGTACCGGCGCGCCGGTGAAAATGCGTACAGCCTCGCCCGGGCCGACGACGCCGTCGAAGGCATGTCCGGCCGGGGCGTAGCCGATGACGTTCAGCGTGGCGGGCAGAGTGGCGACGTCGGCGGCGCGGACCGCGTAACCGTCCATCGCCGAGACCGCCATCGGCGGCTGGTCGCGTCGCGCCGCGACATCCCGGGCGAGAACCCGCCCGAGCCCGTCGGTCAGCGAAATCTGTTCGGCGGGTAGGGGCGAGACGGCGTCGATGATCCGTTGCTGAGCTTCCGCGACCGGAAGCAGTCCCTTGTCCGCCATGGTTATTCGCCCGCCGTGAAGTCGCCGGACTTGCCGCCTGCCTTGTGAACAAGCCGGATATCGGTAAGCCGCATGCCGCGATCGACCGCCTTGCACATGTCGTAGACGGTGAGCGCCGCGGTCGAGACCGCCGTCAGCGCTTCCATTTCGACGCCGGTACGCCCGCTGACCCGGCAGGTTGCCTCGATATCGACCGCGTTCCGGGCCGGGTCGCAGGTCAGGTCGACATCGACCTTGTTGAGCGCCAGCGGATGGCAGAGGGGGATGAGATCGGACGTTTTCTTTGCCGCCATGATGCCGGCAAGACGGGCGACCGAGATCACGTCGCCTTTTTTCACGGCGCCGTCGATGATGAGCTTCAGGGTTTCGGGCTCCATCAGCACGGTGCCGCGTGCCGTGGCGGTGCGGTCGGTGACGTCCTTGTCGGACACATCGACCATCCGCGCTTCGCCGTCGTCGCCGATATGGGTGAGTTTTGCCATTATTCCGCCGCCCGGGTCTGTTGCTGGCTGTCGAGAAGCGCGCGCGTTGCCGCTTCGACGTCGTCCTGGCGCATCAGCGATTCCCCGATCAGGAAACACCGTGCGCCGCAAGCATACATGTCGGCGAGGTCTTCGGCGGTATAGAGCCCGCTTTCGCTGACCACCAGGCGGTCCGCGTCGATCACCCGGGGCGCCAGCTGCCGCGTCGTGTCGATATCGGTCTTCAGGGTTTTCAGATTGCGGTTGTTGATGCCGAGCAGGGGCGATTTCAGCTTCATCGCCCGGTCCAGTTCGGCCGCGTTGTGAACCTCGATCAGCACATCCATGCCCCAGTCGAAAGCCGCGGCTTCAAGGTCCGCCGCCAGGCCGTCGTCGAGGGCGGCGAGGATCAGCAGGATGCAGTCCGCGCCGAGCGCCCGGGCTTCGGGGACCTGGTACAGGTCGATCATGAAATCCTTGCGGATCGCCGGCAGGGAAACGGCGCTGCGGGCGGCCACCAGATGCGCGTCCGCGCCCTGGAAATAGGGAATATCGGTCAGGACCGACATGCAGGTCGCGCCGCCCCGTTCATAGGCCTGCGCGATGGCAGGCGGGTCGAAATCCTCGCGGATCAGTCCCTTGCTCGGCGAGGCCTTCTTGACCTCGGCGATCAGCCCGTAGCGGCCCTTATCCGACGCGGTTTTCAGCGCGTTGTAGAACCCGCGGGGAGCGGATGCTGCCCTGGCGGCGGCTTCCACATCGGAAAGCGGGCGGGCGGCTTTGGCGGCGGCAACGTGTTCGCGCTTGTCGGCGCATATCCCTGTCAGGGCGTCAGTCATCGTCTTCCTCGTCGTCCACAATGATTTCGTGGGAAATTTCGATCATCCTGTTCAGCGCGGCGCGCGCCTTGCCGGTATCGATGCTGTCGGCGGCAAGCGCGACGCCGGCTTTCAGGTCCGCCGCCTTGCCGGCGACGATCAGCGCCGCCGCCGACGTGAACAGGACGGTGTCGCGATAGGCGCCCGGCTTGCCGTCGAGCAGGTCGTTAAGCGCCTGGGCGTTGAATTCCGCGTCGCCGCCCTGAAGGTCGCGGAGGTCGCAGCGCGGCAGGCCGGCGTCTTCCGGGGTAACGTCAAACGCGGTGACCTTGCCGTTTTCGAGCGAGGCGGCTTTCGCGGCGCCGTTGGTTGCGAGCTCGTCCAGTCCGCCTTCGCCATGGACCACCCAGGCGCGTTTCGCGCCAAGCTCCCTGAGCACATGGGCGACCGGCTCCACCCATTCCGGGGCGAACACGCCGACCATCAGGCGGTCCACCATGGCCGGGTTCGACAGCGGCCCGAGCATGTTGAACACGGTCCGGATGGCAAGTTCGACGCGCGGGCCGGCGACATGGCGGGTCGCGCTGTGATGGCGGGGCGCCATCATGAACCCGATTTTTGCCGCCGCGATGGATTTTTCGATCAGCCGCATGTCGGCGTCGATATTCACCCCCAGCGCCATCAGGACGTCGGCGGCCCCGGATTTCGAAGACAGGGCGCGGTTGCCGTGCTTCGCCACGGGCACGCCGCAGCCGGCAACCGTCAGCGCCGACCCTGTCGAAATATTCAGCGTGCCGCTGCGGTCGCCGCCGGTGCCGACGATATCCATCGCATCGGCAGGGGCGGCGATCTTAATGGCCTTTGCGCGCATAACCGTTGCCGCGGCGGCGATTTCGGTCACGGTTTCGCCGCGCATGCGCAGACTCATCAGGAACGCGCCGATCTGGGCCGGCGTGGCATCGCCCGACATGATGATGTCGAACGCGGTCTCAGCCTGTTCGCGGTCGAATTCCTTACCGTCAGCGGCAAGGGCTAGTATGGTTTTGAAGTCCATGGACTCCCCGATCCGTATTCAATTTATGGCGTTTATACAGCACCTTGGCGATCAGCGTTAGTACGCGGAATCCGGACGCGGCGAAACCATTCCTTAACCATGAATGTTAGAGAATGTCGTCGGGTCATCAGGATTCCGGGCAGAACGATTTGTGGAAAGACCTTCAGCAACGCATCGAAGCGGTAACCGGTCCCTCGATATGGCCGGTACCCGCCGGGCTTGCCGTGGGGGCGGGACTGCTCGGCGTTGTGGCCCTGTCGCAGCCGCCGGACACGACACCCGCGCCGGCACCGGCATCCATTTCGTCGCCCGTTTCCGAACCATCGACCGCCAGACCGGCAACGTCTGCCCGCAAGCCTGACGTCCCGCGACCGGCGGGCAGGATTAACCGGCTCAGCCCCAAACCGTCTGGCGGGGTCCAGGGACTTCTGCTGCCGCCGCGGCCGGGCGCGTCCGATGTGACGCGGCGCATCGAGTCGGGATTGCCGCGCCGGGCACCGTCGACCGTGCCGCAACCGAAAGCGAAACCGAAAATACTGGCCGCGCCGCCTGAAAAGCCGGTTGCGAAACGGCCGCAGATCGCGATCGTCATCGACGACATGGGGTTCGACCGGGAAAATTCGGCGCGGGCGGTCCGCCTGCCGCCGCAGGTGACGCTGGCCTATCTGCCCTATGCGCCGTCGGTGCGCGCCCAGGTCCGTCACGCCCGGCTGAAAGGGCACCCGGTGATCCTTCATCTGCCTATGGAAGCGCCGGAACACAGGGGGAAACCCGGGTATAACGTTCTCGCCGCGACCGCGAGCGAAGACGCTCTGCGCGAGCAGCTTGCGCGTATGCTCGGCCGGTTCGGCGGCTATACGGGGGTCAATAACCATATGGGCAGTGTGTTCACGCGAAACCGGGCAAAAATGGACATCGTCGTCTCCGAACTCCGGAAACGCGGTCTCTTCTTTCTCGATTCCCGGACGAGCGGCGGGTCCGTCGGCGCAACGGCGGCGGCGGCGGCCGGTATTCCCTATGCGGTACGCGATGTGTTTCTCGATCATGAGGCGGCGCCGGCGAAAATCCGCGAACGCCTTGCCGAGACCGAAGCGGTTGCGCGCCGGACGGGCCAGGCCATCGCCATCGGACATCCGCGGGACACGACGATGGATATCCTGACGCCGTGGGTTGCCCGGCTCAAGGCGCGGGGCTTCGATCTGGTCCGCATGGACAGCCTGCTGGTCCGGCCGGCGGCGAAAAAGCTGGCGCAGGTCGAGACGCCCGAATAACTTCCGCGGTTCCCCCCTGAGAACCACCGGAGCCAGACCGTGATCCGCCCCTGTACCGACGCCGATTTCGATTCCATCCTTGCGATCGTCAATGACGGCGCCGAAGCCTATCGCGGCATCATTCCGCAGGACCGCTGGAAAGACCCCTATATGGGCGCCGACGAGCTCCGCCACGAGATTTCGACCGGCATTTCGTTTTCCGGCGCGGAATCGGGCGGCGGACTGGTCGGGGTGATGGGGATTCAGCCGGTCGAGGACGTGATCCTGATCCGCCATGCCTATGTGCTGAGCAGCCGCCAGAAGCGCGGCGTCGGGTCGGAACTGCTGACGCATCTTATCGCGCATGCGCCGCGTCCGGTCCTGATCGGCACGTGGAAAGCGGCGCGCTGGGCCATGCGTTTCTACGAAAAACACGGTTTCGGCCTGGTTGAAGGCGACGAGAAGGACCGCCTTCTGCGGACGTATTGGGACATCCCGGCGCGTCAGGTCGAAACCTCCGTGGTGATGGCGGACCCAAGGGCGCTGAAAGAAATTGTGAGAACGCCCGAACCGTCCCGCGACGAGGACGACGACGGGATCGATATCTTCAGGCTGTAACCGGGCTGGGCGCCATGCAGGGGGCGGTCAGTTGACCCCCTGGCTGGCGAAGTAGGCGTTGAGTGCCGACTGGTTCACGGATACCGAATATTCATCGCGGAGCGCGCGGGTATATTCCTGCAGGATATCGTTCGCGAGGGCGTCCGACAGGGTTTCCTGAAGCCGCTTGAAGTCCGCGTCATCCGGCTTTGGCGGAGTGTTCTCTATATTCTTCAGCCGGGCGACCGCATATCCCTCCGCCGTTTGGCCCATGACGATGCCGTTGGCCTTCGCCTTGAAAAGTTCGGCGATGAGGGGGCGGGGAATGACCGTGTCCGTGCCGGTGCCGAACCGCGAGACCGGCTTGCTGGATTCGACCGCCAGGTTCCGGCTTTTGGCGATGTCCGACAGCGGGGTTCCGCCCTGGGCGGCGTCGCGGATTTCCTCCGCGGTCTTTTTGGCGATCTCGTTGAGCCGGGCGGTTCTCCACGCCTTTTCGACCTCGCCGCGAACCTGATCCAGGGGCCGTTTTGCCGCTGCCAGAACCTCGTCGACGCGGACCATGAAATACCCGCCGTCGGAGGTTTCGAGCAGGTTGCTGGTCGCCCCGGATTTCAGACCGAATGCGGTCTCGATAAAGGTCGTATCGGCGGGCAGCCCGTCGACCGTGGCGCCGGTCTGGAGCTTCCTTGCGCCATCGATGGGCCGGGTCTTGCGGATCTTGATTCCGGCTTCCTGGGCCGCGTCCTCGATCGAGCCGCCGCCGGCGAGGGTATCTTCGACCCGGTTCGCGCGCGTTACCAGGTCGTCGAGCGCCAGTTCCTGGGCGAGGTCATTCGCGATTTCCTGGCGCACTTCTTCCAGCTTCGGCTGGCGGCCGGGCTGAATTTCGGCGGCTCTCAGGATATGCCAGCCGAGCGGCGATTTGACGGGCTGCGTAAAGCCGTCTTTTTCCAGAGCGAATGCCGCCTTGCCGAGATCGGGCAGGAGGTCGCCCAGGGTCACGAGACCGAGCTTGATCTGGTCGCCGGACTTCCCGGTAACGTCCTTTGCCACGGAATCGAAGCTGCGGCCTTCCGACAGGGACGCATGGGCTTTTTTCGCCTCGGCTTCGTCCTTGATCAGAATCTGTTCGAGCCGGCGGCGTTCGGGAATGGACAGCGAGACCAGACGGTCTTCGTATTCCTGTTTGATCTTTTCTTCCGACGGCGACAATTCCTTTGCGACCTGGGCGGGGCTCAGATGCAGCACGGAAAGGGCGCGGTATTCCTGCGACCGGAACTGGTCGGCATTTTTGTCGAGATAGGCGTTGAGCTCCGCGTCGGTCGGGTTCGGCGCCGTCCCGCTGCGCTTGATCTTGATGACGTCGGCCGACCTGCGTTCGTTGCGGTACCGGTATACGGTTTCGGCAAGCTGGGGCGGGGCGCTTGTGCCCGCGGTCACGACACCGCCGATATAATCCTGCTGGGTGTCCTGGCGCAGCGAGGCGACATAGGCGGCTTCGGACACGCCGTTATTGGCGAGGGTGATCTGGAACACCGACCGGTCGAACTGACCCAGAGCGTTCCGGAAGGCGGGCTGGCGCTGAATTTGCTCGATAACCTGTTCGTCGCTGACGAGCAGCCCGAGGTCGGTCGCCTGAAGGCCGAGAAGCCGGCGCGAGATCATGCCGTTCAGCGTTGAATCGGCGAGGCCGAGACTGCGTGCCTGCTGGGAATCGATATTGCCGATCCGCGACCGGATGCGGTCCATCTCGCGGCGGAACTGTTCCTGGAACTGGCGCTGGGTAATCGGTGTGCCGCCGACTTCCGCGACTTCATTGGAATTGGAGATGCCGCCGACCATATCGCCGATGCCCCACACCGCGAAGCTTATGATCAGCAGGACGGCAAGGATCACCACGACGACCTTGCCGACGCCCTTTTTCATCTTCTCCAGTAACATTCGTCCTCCAGTCCCTGTCTGTCGCGGGGACAAACGGGTCGTATTAAAAGCGCGCGCATCATAGGCAGGCGGTCCTTGGGCGGCAAGGCAATCCGGCGCGGTCTGGCTGGGGGCGGCGGGGGACGCCATTGGCGGGGTGCGCACCGTATGGTAAAAACCGCCGCTTTCCCGAAATCATGTCGAATGGCCCGAAATGACCCGAATTCCGCTCCCCCTGATTGCCGGCAACTGGAAGATGAATGGCACCAATGCTTTCGCCACCGATCTGGCCGCCTCGCTGTCAGATATGATGGCGCGTGCAGGAAGCAACAGCTTCGAAATGCTCATCTGCCCGCCTGCGCCGTTCCTGGGCGCGGCACAGGCGGCGCTCGACGGGGCGGCGGTCGCGCTGGGCGGGCAGGATTGCCACGTGGCGGAGCAGGGCGCCCATACCGGCGACATCTCCGCGGCGATGCTGGCGGATTGCGGGTGCAGCTACGTCATTGTCGGCCACTCGGAGCGCCGCGCGGATCACGGCGAAGACGACGCGCTGGTCAGGACGAAAGCCGGCGCGGCGCAGGCCGCCGGGCTTGTTCCCGTTATTTGTATCGGCGAGACGCTCGGCGAGCGCGAGGCGGGACGGGCGGTCGACGTGGTGACGACCCAGCTCCGGGGCAGCGTGCCCGACGGTGCATCCGCGGCGAATATCGTGATCGCCTACGAACCGGTCTGGGCGATCGGGACCGGCCGCACACCCACGCTTGACGATATAGCGGAGGTTCACGACGCAATCCGCGCCACCCTGGCCGACATCGCGCCGGATTCGGACGGGGTACGCATCCTGTATGGCGGGTCGGTCAAGCCGGATAACGCGATCGACATCCTGAACGTGGCCAATGTGAACGGCGCGCTTGTCGGCGGGGCCAGCCTGAAAGCGGAAGATTTCTGGGGCATCGCGGAGGCCTGCGGCTGACGGCCGTAGACAGACTTGCGGCAAATTTGCGGCATACATTGGCGCAGGCGCCAAAATATCTGGCCAAATCGCCAATTTGGCATTACATCTCCGCCGCGTATTAAAGGCTGAAGGCTTATGACTCAGGTATTGTTGATAATTCATCTCTTTCTCGCGCTCGCCCTGGTGATCGTGGTCCTGCTGCAGCGCAGCGAAGGCGGCGCGCTCGGCATGGGCGGCGGAACGATGGGCGGCATGATGACGGCCCGCGGATCGGCGAACCTGCTGACCCGGGCGACCGGGATTATCGCGGCCTGCTTTATCGCGACGAGCCTGCTGCTGGCGATCCTGTCGTCTTCGAACCGGGCGCCGACGTCGATTCTGGATCGCCCCGGCGCAACGAAGACCGAACAGCCGGCAACGCTGCCCGCAGCGCCCGTCGTGCCGCAGGTTCCGGTGGCAAAGTAGATATATCCACAAGGCCGAATCGTTTTCTTCAAAAATCGCTGTACGGCGGGTTTCTTAACCGGTCCGGTTTACTGTAGTTTATCAGTCCATGACGCGGTTCGTATTCATCACCGGCGGCGTGGTTTCTTCACTCGGTAAAGGGCTGGCCTCCGCCTCCCTGGGCGCGCTTCTTCAGGCGCGCGGCTATCGGGTGCGACTACGCAAGCTGGACCCTTATTTAAATGTCGATCCGGGCACCATGAGCCCGACCCAGCACGGCGAGGTGTTCGTCACCGATGACGGGGCGGAAACGGATCTCGACCTTGGGCACTATGAACGGTTTACCGGCGTCGCCGCCCGCCGGACGGACAACGTGACCACTGGCCGCATATACACGAACGTGATCGAGAAGGAACGCCGGGGCGACTATCTTGGCGCGACGGTGCAGGTCATTCCGCATGTGACGGACGCGATCAAGGAATTCGCCCTGAGCGACGTCGACGACGAGGATTTCGTGCTGTGCGAGATCGGCGGCACGGTCGGCGACATCGAAAGCCTGCCTTTCCTGGAAGCCATCCGCCAGCTCGGGAACGAGCTCGGCCGCGAACGGTCGATGTTCCTGCATCTGACCCTGGTGCCGTACCTGAAATCGGCGGGGGAACTGAAAACCAAGCCGACCCAGCATTCGGTCAAGGAACTGCAGAGCGTCGGAATCCAGCCCGACATGATCCTGTGCCGGTGCGAGCAGGATATTCCGGCAAGCGAACGGCGAAAGATCGCGCTGTTCTGCAATGTGCCGGTCGATAACGTCATCAGCGCCCCCGATGTCGGCACGATCTACGAGGTTCCGCTCTGTTACCACGATCGCGGCATGGACCGTCAGATGATCAAGCATTTCGGTATCGCTGACGACGACACCGCCGAACTGGATCTCGGCCGGTGGACGCATATCGTCGACCGGGTCAAAAACCCGGAAGGCGAAGTGACGATTGCGGTGGTCGGCAAATACACGAACCTTCTCGATTCCTACAAGTCGCTGTCCGAGGCGCTCGACCATGGCGGGATCGCGAACAATGTCCGCGTGAACATGAACTGGATCGATTCCGAGATATTCGAGTCAGAGGATGCAGTCCACCACCTGTCGGATGTCGAGGGCATTCTGGTGCCCGGCGGGTTCGGCGAACGCGGCGCCGAGGGCAAGATCGCCGCGGTCAAGTTCGCACGTGAACACAATGTGCCCTATTTCGGAATTTGCTTCGGCATGCAGATGGCCGTGATCGAAGCGGCGCGCAGCCTGGCGGGTATTGCCGGCGCGGGGTCCACCGAATTCGGCCCCTGTGCGGAGCCGATCGTCGGGCTGATGACCGAATGGACCCGCGGCAACGAGGTCGAACGCCGCGGATCCGGCGACAATCTCGGCGGCACGATGCGTCTCGGCGCCTATGGCTGCCATCTCGCAGATGGCAGCCTTGTGCGCGATATATACGGCGAGGACGATATCAGCGAACGCCACCGTCACCGCTATGAGGTGAATATCAACTACCGCGACAAGCTGGAGGCGGCCGGCGTGCGTTTTTCCGGACTTTCGCCGGACGGTATCCTGCCGGAGATCATCGAACTGCCCGACCATCCCTGGTATGTCGGGGTCCAGTTCCATCCCGAACTGAAATCGAAGCCTTTCGATCCCCATCCGCTTTTTACCTCGTTCATCCGCGCCGCGATGGACCGGTCACGATTGGTCTGAGCCATGACAGTCCCCAACCGCATCGAGATCGGGAACGTCACTGTTGCAAACGATGCGCCGTTCGTTCTGATTGCCGGGCCGTGCGCGCTTGAAAGCAGAGCGCATGCGATGGAGATGGCGGCGGCTCTGGTCGAGATCACGTCGGATCTGGGGATCGGTCTGATCTATAAAAGTTCCTTCGACAAGGCGAACCGGACATCGCTCGACAGCCCGCGCGGCATGGGACTGGCGGAGAGCCTGCCGATCCTTGCCGATGTGCGCGAAACCCATGGCTGTCCCGTCCTGACGGATATCCATCTGCCCGATCATTGTGCGCCGGTGGCCGAAGCCGTGGATGTTCTGCAGATTCCGGCCTTTCTCAGCCGCCAGACCGACCTGATCGTCGCGGCGGCGGAGACCGGGCGGGCCCTGAACATCAAGAAGGGCCAGTTCCTGGCTCCCTGGGACATGGCGAACGTGGTGACAAAGGCCCGGGCCGCCGGCAATGACCGGGTAATGGTCTGCGAGCGCGGCGTGTCGTTCGGTTACAACACCCTGGTCTCCGATATGCGGTCGCTGCCGGTGCTGGCGCAGACCGGCTGCCCGGTCGTCTACGACGCGACCCATTCGGTTCAGCAGCCCGGCGGACAGGGGAATGTTTCCGGCGGCCAGCGCGAATTCGTCCCGGTTCTCGCGCGGGCGGCCATGGCGATCGGTGTCGCCGCCGTCTTTATGGAGACCCACCAGGACCCCGACAGCGCCCCGTCCGACGGCCCCAATATGGTGCGGCTGACGGAACTGCCCGCCATCCTGAAAACCCTGGTCGACATCGACCGGATCGCCAAGGCGAACCCGGTCGAAATCTGAGCGGAATTTCTGAACGGTTTTCCCGCCCGGACGTTGCGCTGCGGCGGCGCGGACGTTATCACTCGCCCCATTGATCTCACTCGTCCTGCCGGGGAAACACCATGTCAGCCATTGTCGATATTCACGCGCGCGAAATCCTTGATTCCCGCGGCAACCCGACCGTCGAGGTCGAGGTCGAACTCGAAACCGGCGCTGCCGGCCGCGCCGCCGTGCCGTCGGGCGCCTCCACCGGCGCCTACGAAGCTGTCGAGCTGCGCGACGGCGACAAGGGCCGGTATGGCGGCAAGGGCGTCCTGAACGCGGTCGCCGCCGTCGAGAACGAGATATTCGAAGCCCTGTCCGGTATGGATGCCGACGAACAGGCGCTGCTCGACGAACGGATGATCGATCTGGACGGGACCGAGAACAAGGCGCGCCTCGGCGCAAATGCGATCCTCGGGGTCAGCCTTGCGATCGCCAAGGCAGCGGCGGACGACGCCGGGTTGCCGCTATACCGTTATGTCGGCGGCGCATCTTCGCGCGTCCTTCCGGTCCCGATGATGAATATCCTCAATGGCGGCGCCCATGCCGACAATCCCATCGATTTTCAGGAATTCATGATCATGCCGGTCGGCGCGGACAGCCTGAGCGATGCCGTCCGCTGGGGGGCGGAGGTTTTCCAGGCGCTGCGGAGCAAGCTTTCCCAGGCCGGGCACAACACCAATGTCGGCGACGAGGGCGGCTTCGCGCCGAATATCGGCGGCACCCGCGACGCGCTTGATTTCGTGATGCAGGCCATTGGGGAAGCCGGCTTCAAACCCGGCGAGGATATATATCTGGCGCTGGATTCGGCTTCGACCGAATTCTTCAAAGATGGCAAGTATCATCTTGAAGGAGAAGGAAGAATTCTCTCCGCCGAAGAGCTGACATCCTATTATGCAGATCTCTGCAACGCCTATCCGATCGTGTCGATCGAAGACGGTCTTGCGGAAGACGACTGGGAGGGCTGGAAGGCCCTGACCGATGCCCTGGGCGACAAGGTGCAGCTTGTCGGCGACGATCTGTTCGTGACGAACCCGGCACGGCTGTCCGACGGTATCGTCCGCGGCGTCGCGAATTCGATCCTGGTCAAGGTGAACCAGATCGGCACGCTCACGGAAACGCTTGCGGCCGTCGAACTGGCGCACAAGGCATCCTATACCGCCGTCATGTCGCACCGTTCCGGCGAGACGGAAGACACCACCATCGCGGATCTCGCCGTCGCGACCAATTGCGGTCAGATCAAGACGGGATCGCTCGCCCGGTCGGACCGGCTCGCGAAATACAATCAGCTGATCCGCATCGAGGAACATCTCGGTCCGGCAGCGATATATGCAGGGCAGAGCGTCCTTCCATAACTGACCGGGCTTGAGTCAACTCTAAATACTGAGTCTAAAAATGGCAGATTTCGGTTGATATCCACAGTTTATTTCCTGATCTGAGTCTTTTTTCTTGACCTGACGAATCGAAATGTGATTCGGTTGGCCCATGGGAGCAGCACACGAAATCAAACGCAGGTCGCGCCGGATGATCGTTCCGATCGTCGGGGCGCTGTTCGTTTGCTATTTTCTGGTCCATGCCTTTCAGGGCGACCGTGGCGTTCTCGCCTGGATGCACCTGCAGAAACAGGTGGCGATCGCGGAACAGACCCTGGCAGAAACCAAGGCGATCCGGACCGATTACGAATCTCGGATTTCACTGTTGCGCTCGGAGCATCTCGACGCCGACATGCTCGACGAACGCGCGCGGATCATGGCGGGGCTTGTCAGGCCCGACGAATTTATCGTTATCGACGCTTTGGCGGCGGACAAGCGCTAGCCGCGCTGTCGCGGAAATTTGCCCTTTTCGCGGTTTTTCGCCCGTTTTGTAATTTTCCTAAATTCTTAACCCGATAATACGATAGATACTTGCCGAGGTCGCGGTTGCGGCCCGACGCAGTTTCTATATTCTGTTAACCAAGATAACAGAAGAAAATGCGCGCATATGCACGCATTTCATTCGGAGGAATTCATGGTGACAGCATCCAAAGGCAAGGCAGCCAAGGGCAAAACCAAGTCGACGGCCCGGCGGCGTTCAGGGGCGACCGCGGCCGACGCGGATCAACTGCTGAAATATTACCGCGACATGCTGCTGATCCGCCGCTTTGAAGAGCGCGCCGGCCAGATGTACGGCATGGGGCTTATCGGCGGGTTCTGCCATTTGTATATCGGCCAGGAAGCCGTTGTCGTCGGCATGCAGGGCGCGATCGACGACCGCGATGCGGTGGTGACCAGCTACCGGGATCACGGACACATGCTTGCCTGCGGGATGGAGCCTGCGGGCGTGATGGCCGAACTGACCGGACGGAGCGGTGGCTATTCCAAGGGCAAGGGCGGCTCCATGCACATGTTTTCCAAGGAAAAGAATTTTTATGGCGGCCACGGCATCGTCGGCGCGCAGGTGCCGATCGGCACCGGTCTCGCCTTCGCCGCGAAATACAAGAAGACCGGCGGCGTATCGCTGACCTATCTCGGCGACGGCGCCGTGAACCAGGGCCAGGTCCACGAAGCCTTCAACATGGCGGAACTCTGGGACCTGCCGGTCATCTATATCATCGAGAACAACCGCTACGGCATGGGAACGTCCGTCGCGCGGGCGTCGGCGGCGAAGGAACTGTACCGGCTGGGCGAACCCTACGGCATGCCGGGCGAACAGGTCGACGGAATGGACGTGCTGGCGGTCAATGCCGCGGCGCAGAAAGCGGTGAAGCACTGCCGCGACGGCAAGGGCCCGTACGTGCTGGAAATGCTCACCTATCGCTATCGCGGACATTCGATGTCCGACCCGGCCAAGTACCGGACCAAGGAAGAAGTCGCCGACATGCGGGAAAATCACGATCCGATCGCCAATCTCAGCAAGAAGATCGTCGAAGCCGGCCACAAGACCGAGGACGATCTCAAGGAGATCGACAAGGAAGTGCGCGCGATCGTCGTCCAGGCGGCCGAATTCGCGCAGGAAAGCCCCGAGCCCGATCCGTCGGAACTCTATACCGACGTCCTGGTAGAAGCCTGAGACGGGAAGGGAACAGAAAATGTCCATTAATATTCTCATGCCCGCGCTGTCGCCGACGATGACGGAAGGCAATCTTGCCAAGTGGCACAAAAACGAAGGCGACAAGGTTTCCGCCGGCGATGTTATCGCGGAGATCGAAACCGACAAGGCGACGATGGAGGTCGAGGCGGTCGATGAAGGCGTTCTCGGCAAGATCGTTATTTCCGAAGGTTCGGAAAACGTTCAGGTGAACCAGGTCATCGGCGTTCTGCTTGAAGAAGGCGAAAGCGCCGGCGATATCGGCGATACCGCCGCGCCGGAAGCCGAGGCGGCGCCCGATGCGGAAGAGGAGGCCCCCGAGGCCGAGAAAAAAGAGGAGTCTGCACCTGCAGAAACCGGGGTAAAGGCGGCTCCGCCGGCAAAGACCGTCGAGGCCGAACCTGAATTCAAAGGCAAAACCGTCAGCACGACCGTCCGCGACGCGCTTCGCGACGCGATGGCCGAGGAAATGCGCAAAGACGACAATGTCTTCCTGATGGGCGAGGAAGTCGCCCAGTATCAGGGCGCCTACAAGGTCAGTCAGGGGCTGCTGGACGAGTTCGGCGAGATGCGCGTGATCGACACGCCGATCACCGAGCACGGCTTTACCGGCCTTGGCGTCGGGGCGGCTTTTGCGGGGCTGAAACCGATCGTCGAATTCATGACCTTCAACTTCGCTATGCAGGCGATGGACCACCTGATCAATTCGGCGGCAAAGACCAACTACATGTCGGGCGGCCAGATGGGCTGCCCCGCCGTGTTCCGCGGCCCGAACGGCGCTGCGGCGCGGGTCGGCGCCCAGCATTCGCAATGCTATGCCAGCTGGTATGCCCATATCCCGGGGCTTTACGTCCTGGCGCCGTATTCCGCGGCGGATGCGAAAGGGCTGCTCAAATCGGCGATCCGCGATCCGAACCCGGTGATCTTCCTCGAAAACGAAATCCTCTACGGTCAGAGCTTCGAGGTGCCGGACGATCCCGACTGGACCGTGCCGATCGGCAAGGCGAAGGTCGTGCGTGAAGGCAGCGATGTCACGATCACCGCGTTTTCGATCATGGTCGGCCACGCGCTTGCCGCTGCAGAGGAACTGGCGAAGCAGGGAATAGAGGCGGAAGTTATCGACCTGCGGACCCTGCGCCCGCTGGATACCGAAACCATCGTGACCTCGGTGAAGAAAACCAACCGGATTGTATCGGTCGAAGAAGGCTGGCCGGTCGCGGGCATGGGCTCGGAAATCGCCGCCATCATGATGGAAGAAGCGTTCGACTGGCTCGATGCGCCGCTGAAACGCGTCTGCGCGGTCGACGTGCCGCTGCCCTATGCCGCGAATCTCGAAAAACTCGCACTGCCGCAGATCGACGACGTGGTGCAGGCGGCAAAAGCCGTCTGCTACGCGGACTGATCGGGCGGGGGCTCAGACATGGCCATCAAAATACTCATGCCGGCGCTGTCGCCGACGATGACAGAGGGCAATCTTGCCAAGTGGCACGTCAAGGAAGGCGACAAGGTCAATCCCGGCGATGTCATCGCGGAAATCGAGACCGACAAGGCGACGATGGAAGTCGAATCCATCGACGAAGGCGTCGTCGGTAAAATTCTCGTTGCCGAAGGAACCGAAGCGGTCCAGGTGAACGAAACGATCGGGATACTGCTCGAAGACGGCGAAGACGCGTCCGCCGCGGACGAGGCGGAAACGCCGGCCGCGAAACCTGCACCCGCCGCAGAATCCGAAGAAGGGTCCGAAAAAGAATCCGAAACCGCTTCCGAAGCGGCCCCTGAACCCGAACCGGCAACCGGCAACGGCGCTTCTTCTGCCGACGTGAAGGCAAGTCCCCTGGCGCGGCGCATCGCGGAACAGTCCGGTGTCGATCTCGGCGCAGTTCAGGGATCCGGCGCCCATGGCAAGGTGGTGCGCGCCGATGTCGAGGCCGCCATGACCGGCGGCGCGAAGCCTGCAGGCGGCGGCGCCGTGGATATTTCCGCATCCGGTGCGCTTCCTGCCGCGCTCGATGCCGACGGCAACCGGATTTTTGCAAGCCCGCTCGCCCGCCGCATGGCGGCGCAGTCGGGTGTCGACATGTCGACGGTTCAGGGCTCCGGCCCGGACGGTCGGATCGTAAAGCGCGATGTCGAAGCGGCAATCGCGCAGGGTGTGCCGGCTGCGGCTGAAGAAACCGGAAAGACGGCCGCCCCGGCGGCAGCAGGCCCGGCTGCGGCGGGCGATACGTCCGAACTGGTCAAGCTGTCCACGATGCGCAAGGTCATTGCCCAGCGCATGGTGGAATCAAAAACCCAGGTCCCGCATTTCTACCTGACGATGGATTGCGAGATCGATGGACTTCTGGATATTCGCAAGGCGCTCAACGCCGCGCAGGAAGATGTAAAGATATCGGTCAACGATTTCGTCATCCGCGCCTGTGCGATGGCGCTGATGGAAGTCCCTGCCGCGAACGTCGCCTTCGAAGGCGAGGGGGTTATGCGCCAGTTCCACACGGCGGATATTTCCGTGGCCGTCGCCATTCCGGGCGGGCTGATCACCCCGATCGTGCGCGGCGCCGAGGGCAAGGGATTCAAACAGATATCCACTGAGACGAAAGACCTCGCGACCCGCGCGCGGGACGGGAAGCTTGCGCCGGAGGAATACCAGGGCGGCTCGTTCTCGGTGTCCAATCTGGGGATGTTCGGCGTGAAACAGTTCGACGCGGTCATCAATCCGCCGCAGGCCTGTATTCTGGCCGTCGGCGCGGGCGAACAGCGCCCGGTCGTGAAAGACGGACAGATCGTTCCCGCGACGGTGATGAGTTGCACCCTGTCGGTCGATCACCGCGTGGTCGACGGCGCGATCGGGGCGGAACTGCTGGCCGCCATCAAGCGCTACATCGAAAACCCGGCGCTGATGCTGCTCTAGGCGGCACAAACCGGGGACGACTAGCCGGCCGGTTTTGCCTTGGCGCCGTTTACGATGGCGTCGATTGTGGCGTCCATGTCGAACGGTTGCATGACCGGCGGGCGTTTTTCGACAATTTCGGGAATGCTGTCGAAATTGGGAACGATGTGGACATTGTCCAGATCGGCGAACTGCCACATGTTGCGCCGGGAGCGGCTGCCGAACAAGCCGATGTCGGTGACGATGAACGTCTCCACGCCCATCAACGCACTTTCCCGGACGACCGAGGATTCCCCGTTGGTGACGACGAAGTCGAAATGGCGCGCCGCCACGGTCGGATAAATGTTCCGGTCGAGGATGTTGATGCCCCGGTCCCTGAGAATGCTCTCGATTTCATCGAATTGCGGAAAGGGCGGAAATTTGATCCAGAGCCATTTTTGGAGCCAGTCGTGAATAAGCCCCAGGGTCTTCGTCGTCCCGTGTTCGACAAGGATGTATTCAAGGCTCATGGTCAGCCAGAGGCCGCGGCCCCATCGGTCCTGCGGTTCGTGCAGGTCGGAAGGCGTCTTGATCCAGCCCACCGTTCGGATATCGGTCAATCCGCCGAACATGTGTTCACGTGCAGACGGCGCGAGATACAGATCGACCGACGGAAGATTCGCGATTTCTCCCGCGAGCAGCGGCTGGGACAGGTCGTGGGGATAGTAGGCTACAAATACCGGTTCGATACGCTCGATCAGGTCCACAAGGGCCGGACAGTCCGGCACCCCCATCTGATGCATCATATAGCGTTCGTCCCAGCCGAAATGGGCCGATGTGACCAGAACCTTCGGGCGTTGTGCCGCCAGGACGTCGTTGAGTCCGTTCAGGATGGAGGAATTGGGCGTTGCATGCAGTTCGATGCAGTCAAAGCCCCGGTTCCGCATCTCCAGAAATACCGGGTTGAGGACATATTCGCTCTCGGCCCCGAAAAAGACGAATAGCGGGTCTTTCATCGCCGACCGGCCCGAAGCGACTGTTTGGACGCGCGATACCAGCGCAGGTATTTCCCGTCGGTACCGGATCCGGCGGGCAGCGCCTCGCCGCCGTCGAGATAAATGAAACCCTCCTTGTTGTCAGGGGTCTCGACCATGTCGTTTCGCGACACGCGATTGCATCCGGTCGCGTTTGCCGGACACGGCGTGCCGTCAACCGTGGTCAGGATGTCTTCGACATCGAAAAACCCCCGGTCGTGGAGCATGTTGCGGATGTAGGTATCGGGAAACGTAAAGAGGCCCCGGTTGTCGACCGGTTTGAAACTGCTGCTGTTTTCGGGCCAGAAATCAATGCACAGGAGCAGTTCGCGTTTGAGCCGGAGGGTGGTGTTAAAGAGCAGGTCGGGATCGACAATCAACAGACAGGCCCAGGCGGGATCCAGCACGACAAGCGTATCCGCCGGCGGGCAGGCATCGGCCAGATCGAGCCAGCCGCATCGAACCGTTTCATAGGGCGCCTGCGGTATCGTCGGTCCGGAAAGGGGCATCGTGGCAGAGGGCCGGATCACGGTCACCTTTCGGCCCGTTTCAACCAGGACCGGCCCGACGAGCCCGGCGGCGTCGCCGATCAGGTTGACCCGTTCCCCCGGCCGCGAACATCGTTCGGCAAGCGATACCAGCGCCGGCACGAAGCGGGGGTCGGTCTGTCCATGGGTTTGGCGCTGGACGGCATTGCCTGCCATGCATCGCAGCAGGGACATCCAGTTCGCCGTGCCGATCTGTTCGCGGTTGAGAAGCCAGGACCGGCCGAAGAATCCTGCGGCAAGCGCGCCGACCGCATCCAGTACATCGTCGTTTTGTCCGGCATCTGCGGCGTTGTTGGCGGTGTGGACGATCGCGCTGTTTCCGCTATCGGCCGACGGCGCGGCGGGGGCGATGCCGGTAATCGTGGAAATGATGCCGGCGGTGCTCCGGTCCTCGCCATAGGGCAGCACAATGCCGTCGCCGTTATCGAGCAGCGCCGCCAGCGCCTGTTGACGGCCGGAATCGCCGAAATCGTCGGTGAGACAGATCGTATCGATATCGTATCTGTCGAGAAATGCCGGATCGGGGGCTGCCGGGGCGGCCGGTACGACTTCATCGACGCAGCGCAGGGCAGCGACGATCGCGACACGTTCGTCCATGGGAATAACAGGCACATGGCTGAGGCGCGACGACGTTTCGTCATCGAAGATGCCGACGACAAGAACCTCGCCGAGTGCTGCCGCTTTTTCGAGGTGACGCAGGTGACCGGCGTGAAAAAGATCGCCGATCAGATCGACATAAATGCGCGATTTTCCGGTGACCGGGGTCTCGGTCATCTGTTCGGTACTGCCCGGATCTTATTTCCGGCGGCGGCGGCGCGCGGCGATAAACCCGAGCCCTGCTGCACCGATCGCCAGTCCTGCCATCGAGGAAGGCTCATCGACCGAAGCCGCCGGTGCGCTGCCGGGGTCGGAAACGACGACACTGTAATCCTGCAAATAGGAGGCACCGCTTTCGATTCTGAAATTGAGTTCGCCGTTTGTCAGCGCTTCTGCGTCGAAACTGAAATTCGGGCCGAAGATTGTAGAGAATGCGGGACCGGAGTCGGAACTGCTACCGCTATCGGATGACACCGAACCTGAAGCAGAACTGTCCGCCTGAATCGAGTCGCCCTCGAAATTGAGAACGCCGCCCGCGCTGTTCAGAAGCGTTATGGCAAAGCTTCTGGGATTCGAGCTGATGGTGCCGCTGGCATCCGGGGCGGGGCTGATGTCGATATTGACGCTTTGGCCGGGCGTGAGGCCGGTCAGCGTGAAATAATCGAATGCATCGTCGCCGGACGCGGATGCACTCAGGGCTGTACTGTTCAGGTTGCCGAATATGGTTGCCCCGCCGAACACGCTGCCGGACGCCGCCGGCCCGGATGCGTCAACTCCGGAGGACTCTGCTCCCGACGACAAGGGGCCCGACGCCGAAGCGTCCCCGGAGCCGGATCCTGTGATGTCGATCAATGTGCGGGTCGCAAATGTATTGCCGAAATCCGTGGCTTCGGAAATCGTCAGCGCCGATGCCGCATTCAGGGAAATAAAAGTAAGAGCGGAGGACCCGAGCAGCAAAGTGCTAAACTTGTTCATAGGTGACGTCTCGTAAACGATTGAAATTCCGGGACACTTAGCGACGTGCAGGGTGCCTAACGGTTTTTAAAGCGGTTCGGTGATTGAGTACAAGGAATCTTTGGATATTGGTTAACAGGACGCTCGAAATTACGACCCGTTTCCCGTATTAACAACGTGACGACTGATTTTACCGGCGCCCGGGACGAGAGGATACAAATTGGCTGATACTGAATACGACATCATCGTGGTCGGCGGCGGCCCGGGCGGCTATGTCGCGGCGATCCGCGCGGCGCAGCTCGGGATGAAAGCGGCGGTGGTGGAACGCGAGCATCTCGGCGGGATCTGTCTGAACTGGGGCTGTATTCCGACCAAGGCGCTGTTGCGCACGTCCGAGATCAAGCACCTGATCGACAATGCCGAACAGTTCGGCCTGTCGGTCGGCGAAGTGTCGTTCGACGTGAAGAAGATCGTCGAACGGTCGCGCGGCGTTGCCAAGCAGCTCAACCAGGGCGTCGGTCATCTGCTGAAGAAAAACAAGGTCGATGTGATCATGGGAACCGGCGCGCTTGCCGGCGAAGGGAAGCTCGCTGTAACCGACGCTGACGGCAAGTCGTCGGAGATCGCGGCGAAACACATTATCCTGGCAACGGGTGCCCGCGCGCGGACCCTGCCGGGGCTGGAACCCGACGGCAAGCTGATCTGGACCTATCGCGAAGCCATGGTGCCGGAAGCCATGCCGAAATCGCTTCTTGTCATCGGATCGGGCGCTATCGGGATCGAGTTCGCCAGCTTCTATTCCGATCTCGGCGCCGATGTAACCGTGGTCGAAGTGATGGACCGCGTCCTGCCGGTGGAGGACGAGGAAATTTCGACCATGGCCCGCAAGGCGTTCGAAAAGCAGGGCATGACCATTCACACGGGCGCGAAGGTTTCCGGGTTGAAGACCGGCGCGGATAACGTGACCGCGACGGTCGAGATGGGCGACGGCAAGACCGAGGAAATTACGGTCGACCGCGTGATCCTCGCCGTCGGCATCACGGGCAATGTCGAGAATATCGGGCTGGAAGACACCAGGGTCGAGGTCGACCGGGGCCATGTGGTCATCAACGAATGGATGGAAACCGGCGAGCCCGGCGTCTATGCCATCGGCGATCTGGCGGGGCCGCCCTGGCTTGCCCACAAGGCGAGCCATGAAGGCGTGATCTGCGTCGAGAAAATCGCCGGGGAAAAGACGCATCCGCTGGATACGTCGCGGATACCGGGCTGCACCTATTGCCGCCCGCAGGTCGCCAGCGTCGGCATGACCGAGGCGGCCGCGAAAGAAGCGGGCCATGAGGTTCGCGTCGGCCGTTTTCCTTTCATGGGCAACGGCAAGGCCATCGCGCTCGGCGACAGCGAAGGCATGGTCAAGACCGTGTTCGACGCAAAGACCGGCGAATTGCTGGGCGCGCACATGATCGGCGCCGAGGTCACGGAACTGATCCAGGGCTATACGGTCGGCAAGACGCTGGAGACGACGGAGGCCGAACTGATGGAAACCGTGTTCCCGCATCCGACCCTGTCGGAAATGATGCACGAGTCGGTGCTTGACGCCTACGGCCGGGCGGTCCATTTCTGAATCATGGACAGTCCCGCAGAAACCAGGCGCCCGCGTCATCCCGAAAAGGCGCACCGGCCCGATAACCCGATCCAGCGCAAGCCGCCCTGGATCCGCGTAAAGGCGCCGACATCGCCGGTCTACCAGGAAACCCGCGACCTGATGCGGAAGCTGAACCTGGTGACGGTGTGCGAGGAAGCGGCCTGTCCGAATATCGGCGAATGCTGGGCGCAGAAGCACGCGACCATGATGATCATGGGCGAAATCTGCACGCGGGCCTGCGCGTTCTGCAACATCACGACCGGCATGCCGAACAAGCTCGACGCGCTGGAACCGGAACATGTTGCCGTGGCGGTGGCCGAACTGGGGCTTGCCCATGTAGTGATTACCTCGGTCGACCGCGACGATCTGGCCGATGGCGGGGCGGCTCATTTCGCCGAAGTTATCCGCCGCATCCGCGAAAATTCACCGGACACGACCATCGAAATCCTGACGCCGGATTTCCAGAAAAAACCGGGGGCGATCGAGACCGTTGTCGCGGCCCGGCCCGACGTCTTCAATCACAATCTGGAAACGGTGCCGCGGCTGTATACGACGGTGCGCCCGGGCGCGCGGTATTTCGCCTCTCTCAGCCTGTTGGACCGGGTAAAGCAGCTCGACCCGACGATTTTCACCAAGTCAGGTCTGATGGCCGGGCTCGGCGAAGGCCGCGAAGAGGTTTTGCAGGTGATGGACGACCTGCGCGCCGCCGATGTCGATTTCCTGACGATCGGCCAGTATCTTCAGCCGACGGTGAAACATCATGCCATCGACCGTTTCGTGACGCCGGACGAGTTCGAGGCCTATAAAAAAGCGGCCTACGGAAAGGGCTTCCTGATGGTCGCTTCGTCGCCGCTGACGCGCTCGTCCTATCATGCCGACAGCGATTTCGCGGAAATGCGCGCCGCGCGCGAGGCAAAACTGGCGGCGGAATAGAAGCCGCTTTCACCGAATGCCGACACATCACGAAACGCGATACCTGCCCCAGACGCCGGACCAGTTGTTCGAACTTGTCTCCGACGTCGAGGATTACCCGAATTTCCTGCCCTGGTGTATCGGGCTGCGTGTCAAAAGCCGCGAAGACAATGTGATCCGCGCCGACATGATCGTCGGCTTCAAGATGCTGCGGGAAAAATTCACCTCCCGGGTCACGCTGACCCCGAAAAGCCGGATCGATGTCGAATACCTGGACGGTCCGTTCAAATATCTTGAAAACCGCTGGCTGTTCATCGAAAAGGACGGCGGCTGCGAGATCGACTTTTTTATCGATTTCGAATTCCGCTCACGCCTGTTGCGCAAGGTGATGGAACCGCTGTTCCACGAGGCCGTCCGCCGGATGGTCCGGGCGTTTGAGAAACGGGCGGTGGAGCGGTTCGGCTAAAAATACACGCGGGATTCGATCCGGTCGTATTTGTCCCGGGGCAGGGGTGTCTCTATCCGGGCGACGGCAAGAGCCGATAGAACGGCGTCGAGCGCATCTCCGCCCGGATTATCGAGAATCGTCCGGCGCAGATTGCCGCGGATCGGCAACAGCATTTTGCGGCGTGTCACCGACCGCAGAATAGTTTCCCGGGACGCCCGGAGTGTCGCCCCTGACCCCTTGTAAGGCTTGTACAGGTCTTCGTGTTTGAGCAGGGATGCCGGGCATATTTCCGCAATGGTCGGCTTCCCCGGCTGTTCGGTCTGCATCGGGATCACCCGGGCGCGGTTCTCCGCCACGAGGGGGTGGAGTACATGGCGGATGCCCGACCACGTCTGCCGGTAGAGCCGCAGGTTGTAGGCGCACCACGGCACGCGGGCCTCGGTGTCGCATTTTCTTTTCAGCTCCCGGCCGCCCGTGATTGCGCGGCAGCGATCGCGAAACCGCTCCGGGGTGTCGAATTCCGTGGCGAAAGAGCGGACGAAGGAACGCCAGCTCGCCTGGTCGATCAGTTCTGCGGGCAGGCTGAAGGGAAAGTCGAATCCCACGATATGGTCGGCGAGCGTCGCCACATGGGCGACAAGCGCTTCCAATGCCGGAGCAAATTCCCTGGCGCCGCCGGGCAGGTCCGCGGCGCGGTGCAGACTGTCGATCCGGACCCCGGCAGGAGTGACGTCGCCGGCGGCGATCCAGATATTATTGCCGGCATCGCGCGCGCCGGAAAAATCGACCCCGGCGACCCGTGTGCACAGGCTCATCGCGGATCAGACCAGGGATTCGATAAGCGCGAACGCTTTCAGGATCGAAGCCTTGCGGACCGCCGAACGGTCGCCGTCGAACATGCAGCGTTCGTGAATCGTATCGCCGCCCTTGCGCGCCGCGCAGATGTGGACGAGACCCGCAGGCTTGTTTTCGCTCTGGCCGGGTCCGGCGACACCGGTAATTCCCACAGCGATATCGGCCCTGGACTGCGCCAGTCCGCCGGCGGCCATGGCGCGCGCGACTTCTTCGCTGACGGCGCCGACCTGTTCGAACAACTCCATCGGTACGCCGACAAGTTCGTTTTTTGCCTCGTTGGTATAGGTTACGAATCCGCGCTCGACGACATCGGACGAGCCGGCGACTTCGGTCAGCGATCCCGCGACGAGCCCGCCGGTACAGGATTCGACCGTGGCGACGGTCAGTCCCGCATCGCGGCAGGTCTGGAGCAGGTTTTCGGCCTTTTGAAATACGTCTTTGTCTATCATGTCATCCCGCGATCAGCATCTGTGCCGCATAGAGTACGGCAAGCGCATAGGCGCCGGCAAAGATATCGTCCGTCATGACCCCGAACGCGCCGGGAAGCGCCCGGTCGGCCCAGGATGCCGGCCAGGGTTTGAAGATGTCGGCGGCCCGAAACAGGACGAAGCCGGCGAGGTACCACCATAAATCGACCGGGACCAGGGCAAGCGCCAGGAACTGGCCCGCGGTCTCGTCGATCACGATGGTGCCGGGGTCCTTGCTTGCGGAATTCCGCAGGTAGCGGCCGGACGCCCATAGACCGACGAGGAAGGCGGCGGCGGCGGCGGCAAACAGTGCAGGTGGCCCCCATGCCGCGGCGATCACCCATGCGAAGGGCAGGGTAAACAGCGACCCCCAGGTGCCGGGCGCGCCGGGCAGCAGCCCCGACCATCCCCAGGTCGCCGCTATCGTCGCCGGGTGCCACGGCGAGAGACCTGCAGGGAGTTTCCCGAACCGCATATGTCAGGGCAGACGAACGGTGACGGCGGCCTGCGCGGCAATCCCTTCGCTGCGCCCGGTGAAGCCCAGCTTTTCGGTGGTCGTCGCCTTGACGCTGATACGGGCGATATCGATCGCCAGAATTTCTGCCAGGGATGTGCGCATGGCATCGCGATGCGGCCCGATCTTGGGCGCTTCGCAGATAATTGTAAGGTCGATATTTCCGATCGTTCCGTCCCGGTCCGCGATCAGCCCGGCCGCGTGTTCGAGAAACACATGCGATGCGACCCCGCGCCATTGCGGGTCGGACGGCGGAAAGTGCGATCCGATATCGCCCTCGGCGATGGCGCCGAGCAGCGCGTCGGTGATCGCATGGAGCGCAACGTCGGCGTCCGAATGTCCTTCGAGCCCCCGGTGATGCGCTATTTCAATGCCGCACAGGATCACCCTGTCGCCGTCGCCGAAGGCGTGTACGTCGAAGCCGGTTCCAATTCGCGTCTCGCCTGTCATTCGTCCGCATATCCTTTCCGCACGGTCGAGATCCTCGCGCGTGGTGATTTTAAAATTATCCTCGTTGCCCGGAACAAGGGCGACCGCCATTCCCGCGTGTTCGGCGACGGCCGTATCGTCCGTCAGTTCCAGCCCGACGGCGTTCCGGTGCGCTGCCAGTATTTCGGCGAACCGGAATCCCTGCGGGGTTTGCGCCCGCCACAAATCCTGACGGTCCACGGTCGCTTCGACCACTGCACCGCCGCGCTTGAGCGTATCCGCCACGGGGACGGCTGGCAGCACGGCGCTATGGCTCTCAAGCGCCGAGATGACACGATCGATTGTCGCACGGTCGACAAAGGGGCGGGCGGCATCGTGGATCAGAACGTAATCAGGGGCATCTTCTTCGAGGGCCTCCAGCCCGTGGAGACCGGATTCCTGGCGCGAGGCGCCGCCGGTGACCGGGGCCGGCAGAGACGCCGCGGATAATGCACTGCTGTACCGGGCGAGATCGTCCGGACCGATGACCACGCGAACGCTGTCGACCGACGGGTGGGTGAGAAATGCGGTTACGGTCCTCAGGATTACGGGGCTGCCGCCCAGCGGCAGGTACTGTTTCGGGATATCCGACCCGACGCGGGAGCCGGAGCCCCCGGCAAGGATAAGAACGGCACAGCGGGCCATCGATCAGGATTCCTTTTTCAGGACTGCAAACTAGGCGAATCCGCCCGATGCGCCAACACCCCGCGAACGCGTGCCGCGATAAACGGGAAATTTCGGTGTTCCCTGAAATACGGCGCTTCGTCCGGCGGCTTCGGATGCTAGTATGCGCGGGATGATAAACACCCTGACGCTTTCCCTCTCGGCCGTTGCCGCTCTTGTACCGGCCGCGCTGCTGCCGTTTCGGCGCGATCCCGCCCGCGATGCGGTTTTCTGGCTTCTGCTGGCGGTGGCGGTTTCCGGGCCGGCGGTCTGGATATGGATATCTTTCGGGGAAGGCTGGCGAACCGGGCTGGCATCGGCGCTCTGGATTACGGTCACGGCAAGCCTCGGACTGTTCATGTGTCTTGCGGCGGCGATGCGCGATGTCTGGCGCCTCGCGCCGCTTCTGCTTCCCTATCTGGTAGTGATCGGCGCGCTCGCGACGGTCTGGCTGCACCAGCCGGAGGTCCCGCTGAGCGTTGCGGCGCCGTCCGCGTGGGTCCGGTTCCACATCGGCATTTCCGTCCTGACCTACGGGTTGCTGACCATCGGGGCTATCGCGGGGCTCGCCGTGATCCTGCAGGAACGCGCACTTAAACTGAAGCGGCCGGGCAGGCTGACGCGCATTCTGCCATCGGTTGCGGATGGCGAACGCATACAGGTCTGGCTGCTGGCGGCCGGGGCGACGATTCTTGGGTGCGGGCTCGTCAGCGGGATGGCGGCCCAGTATTTCGAGTCCGGTCACTTGATCGAATTTTCCCACAAGATCGCCTTTTCGGTTCTGACCTTCGTGACTATCCTCGGTCTGCTCGCCGTGCATATCCGCACCGGCATCCGCGGGCAGCGCGCGGCGCGTTATTTCCTGGTTGCTTATCTGTTGATCACGCTTGCCTATCCGGGCGTAAAATTCGTGACGGATGTCGTGTTAACCTAGTTGCACAGAAAGATTGATTTTATTGCGGTGCAGCATTAAGTTCTGCCCTTCTTTTAATCACGCTGTGTAGGTTGCCTAAAAAATGACCATCAAAATCGGTCCCGTCGAACTTACCGCACCGGTGATCCTTGCACCGATGTCCGGCGTTTCGGATCTGCCGTTCCGGCGTCTGGTGAAGCGTTGGGGCGCCGGACTTGTGGTCTCGGAAATGATCGCAAGCCAGGCCATGGTCAACGCCAACGGCAAGACCATGAAGATGATTACCAACTGCGCCGACGAACAGCCCATGGCGGTTCAGCTTGCCGGATACGAACCCGGACTGATGGCCGAAGCGGCGCGGATGAACGAAGACCGCGGCGCGGCGATCATCGACATCAACATGGGCTGCCCCGTAAAGAAGGTGGTCAACAAGCAGTCGGGGTCGGCGCTGATGCGCGATCTCGATCATGCAAAACGGATTATCGAGGCGACGGTCGAGGCGGTGAACCTGCCGGTCACCCTGAAAATGCGAAAAGGGTGGGACGACGACAGCCTGAATGCCCCCGAACTCGCAAAAATCGCCGAGAATGCCGGCATCAGGATGCTGACCGTCCACGGACGCACGCGATGCCAGATGTATAACGGGACGGCCGACTGGAAGTTTATTCGCAACGTCACCGAGGCGGTCGATATTCCGGTGATCGTCAACGGCGACATACTGTCGTTCGACGATGTCGATACCGCGCTTGCCCAGTCAGGTGCGGCGGGGGTGATGATCGGTCGCGGGGCGACCGGTCGACCGTGGTTTCTGGGTCAGATCATGCATTATCTCGCGACGGGCGAGCGGCGGGCAGCGCCGGCGCTGTCCGAACAGGGAGATATCGTGCGCGAGCATGTCGGCGAAATGCTCTCGCATTTCGGCATTTACGCCGGGTTGCGAATGGCCCGTAAACATATCGCCTGGTACAGCCGGGGGCGGAAATTTTCTGCCGAATTCAGAAATAAAATCAATAGTATGGACAGCGCACCTCATGTGATGTCGGAAATCTCCGGGTTTTTCGACGGCGAATGGGTGCCGGCAAGCACATGATGCAGGTAACGGCTTTCAGCGAACCGGGAATCCGGGATGATTTCGACCCGTTCAACGTTCTGGCCGCGTTGCCGTTCGTGGTGCTTGTGGTCGATGAAGAAAACCGTATTCATTTTCTGAACGGTGCCGCCGAACAGTTTTTCGAACACGGTGCGAGCGGTCTGCGCGGCCGCCGTCTGGATGAATTCCTGCCGTCGCACAGCCCCCTGTTTTCCCTCATAGCGCAGGCATCCCACGGTCAGACCAGCGTCGCCGAATACGATGTATCCCTTACATACCCGCCCAACCGCTCGCGAAACCTGGCGATCACGGCGGCGCCGCTGTCGGACGGCTCGCTGATGACGGTCGTTTCGCTGCACGAACAGTCCATTGCCAGACGAATCAACAATCAGATTGCACATCGGAATGCCGCGCGTTCGGTAACCGGGCTTGCCGAACTCCTGGCGCATGAAGTCAAGAACCCGCTTTCCGGTATCCGCGGCGCGGCGCAATTGCTGGAATCCGCTCTCAGCGAAGAGGACGATCTCGGGCTCACCCGGTTGATCTGCGAGGAAACCGACCGCATCTGCGATCTGGTGGACCGGATGGGGCTGTTTTCCGACGGGGAGATCAATCGAAGCGCGGTGAATATCCACCTAGTGCTGGAGCGCGTGCGCCGCGTAGCGCAGGCCGGATTTGGCCGCCACGTGAAATTCGTTGAGGAATACGACCCGTCGCTACCGCCGGTCTACGGAAACGCCGACCAGTTGATCCAGGTGTTTTTGAATATCGTCAAAAATGCCTGCGAGGCAGTCCCCGGCAATGACGGGACGATCACGATGCGCACTGGCTACCAGCAGGGTATCCGGCTGGCGCTGCCGGGCGGCACCAGCCGCGTCCAACTGCCCCTGATCGTGACGGTTTCGGATAACGGTCCGGGAATTCCCCCCGACGTCGCGTCCAATCTGTTCGACCCCTTTGTGACATCCAAGGCAAACGGCTCCGGGCTCGGCCTGGCGCTGGTTGCGAAGGTGGTCGGGGACCATGGCGGCATTGTCGAATTCGAGACCGGCGAGCAGGGAACCACTTTCAGGCTGAGACTGCCGGTACATACGGAAAAACACTATCGGGACCGGGATTCCGAGGAGCTCCCCAGCACATGACAACCAAACCGACAATTCTCGTCGCGGATGACGACCGTGCCATTCGTACGGTCCTCGAACGCGCGCTGACCCGCCAGGGTTACGAGGTCCGCTTGACGGGCAATGCCCGCACGTTGTGGTCCTGGGTCGCCGATGGCGAAGGGGACCTGGTGATTACCGATGTTGTAATGCCGGACGAGAACGGTCTGGACCTGGTGCCGAGAATTCGGGAAATCCGCCCCGAAATAAAGATCATCGTGATGAGCGCCCAGAGCACGCTTCTGACTGCGGTCAAGGCGAACGAGCGCGGCGCATACGAATACCTGCCGAAACCTTTCGACCTGGGCGAACTGATCAGCGTCGTCGACCGGGCGTTGCAGGATCCGACGGATGGCGGCCAAATCGCGCCTGGAAAACCCGACGAGCAACTGCCGCTTATCGGACGTTCCGCGGCCATGCAGAATATCTATCGTGTTCTGGCGCGGCTGATGGCTACCGATCTGACCGTCCTTATCACCGGCGAATCCGGTACCGGCAAGGAACTGGTGGCCCGGGCCCTGCATGACTACGGCAAGCGGCGCAACGGCCCGTTTGTCGCCATCAATATGGCGGCGATCCCGCGCGACCTCGTCGAAGCGGAGCTTTTCGGGCATGAACGCGGGGCCTTCACGGGGGCGACAGGGCGCGGCGTCGGCCGGTTCGAACAGGCTCAGAGCGGTACACTGTTTCTCGACGAAATCGGCGATATGCCGCTCGATGCCCAGACCCGCCTGCTGCGCGTGCTTCAGGACGGGGAATACACGACGGTCGGCGGCCGCGTTCCGATCAAGGCGGATGTCCGGATCGTTGCGGCAACGCATCGGGATCTCGGGCGGCAGGTGAAGCAGGGCCATTTTCGGGAGGACCTTTACTATCGCCTCAACGTCGTACCGGTACGTCTGCCGCCGCTCCGCGAACGGGCCGAGGATATCCCCGAACTTGTCGAACATTTCTTCGCGCGCGGCGTGGAGACCGGATTACCGTTCAAAAGCCTGGAACCGCCGGCAATGGAACTGTTGCTGAAACACACGTGGTCGGGGAATGTCCGCGAGCTCGAAAACCTGGTTCAGCGTCTGGCGGCGCTCTACGCCGATGAAACGATTACCGCGGAAACGGTGAGTAACGAATTGTCCGAGGGCGTTTTCGACGGCCCGGAGCTGGGCGAGGAGAACGAAACCATGTCGGAGGCGATCGAACGCCATCTGAACAGATCGTTTTTCACCACCGATGAGTCTTTGCCGTTGAACGGCCTGTACACTAGGGTGCTTCACGAAATGGAGCGTCCTCTGATTGCAATGACACTTGAAGCGACACGTGGCAATCAGATCAAGGCCGCTGAGATACTTGGGCTTAACCGCAACACCCTGCGAAAAAAGATCAGGGAACTCGATATCGAAATCGTGCGGGGCGCGCGCTAACAACCAAGGGTATCCGGACGGTTGTGTGGTGGCAGATACAGATAAGACAATGGACACTTCAACCGATGTGAACCGGGGCCCGTGGGCACCGGCAGTCTATGCGCGACTGGCGGCGTGGGGCCGCGGGTTCGGGCTGGGCCGAAAACTTTCCATCGCCCTGACGATCGCAGCGCTCGTTTGCGCCTTTGCCACCTATGCGACCATTACGGGCTCATCGCCGCTTGGCGCCGATACCGGCACGATACTGATCCTGCTGCAGATCGACCTTGTGGTTTTTCTGTTGCTCGGGCTTGTCGTCGCCCGCAGCCTGGTCGGGTTGTGGATGGAACGCCGCCGCGGACAGGTCGGTGCGCGCCTGCATACCCGCCTGGTCGTTCTGTTCAGCCTTATCGCACTCGCACCGGCAATTATCGTCTCGGTGTTCTCCGCCGTTTTCTTCAATTTCGGCATGGAAAACTGGTTCAATTCCCGGGTGAAGACCGCGATCGTGGAATCCAGGGCAGTCGCCGAGGCTTATCTGAAAGAACATCAGCAGGTCATTCGTGGAGACGTGCTGTCGATGGCGCGCGACCTGGAGCGCGCCTTGCCGCTGCTGACCGGGAACCCCCGGCAGTTTTCGCGGATACTCGCGGGGCAGGGCCTCGTCCGCAATCTGAGCGAAGTATACATCGTCGATGGATCCGGCAGGGTCCTGGCGAAATGGACACTCGGGTTCGTGATTGACCGCGATCCGGTATCTCCGGAGGTTATCGACCGCGCCCGTGGCGGCGAGGTCGTCCTGATCACCAGCGAAGCCGACGACCGCCTGCGGGCCATTGTTAAATTGGACAGGGTCGTGGACGCATTTTTGTATGTCGGCAGGTTTGTCGAACCCAATGTTCTCGAACATATCGAAAAGACCCAGCGCGCCGCCGCGGCCTATAAGAATATCGAAGGCCGGCGGTCATCGATCGAAATTACGTTTGCGATGATCTTTATTCTTGTCGGGTTACTGCTGCTGTTTGTCGCGATTTGGGTCGGACTGGTGTTTGCGAACAGGCTGTCGCGGCCGATATCCGACCTTGCGGGAGCCGCCGAAAGGGTCCGGGCCGGCGATCTTTCGGCGCGGGTCGATGAAGGCCCGGATTCGGACGAACTCGGCCTTCTGAGCCGGGCGTTCAACCGAATGACCGACCAGCTCGAAGGGCAGCGCCATGAACTGGTTCAGGCGAACCGCCAGCTTGACGAGAGACGGCATTTTATCGAAACCGTGCTCGGCGGCGTATCCGCTGGCGTCATCGGCATTGACGGCAAGGGGCGGATCAACCTCGCAAACCGGTCGGCCTGTTCCCTGCTCGCGACGGACCTGGACCAGCGGATCGGTACGGATATCGGCGATTCAGTGCCGGAGCTTACCGACATGATCGCAGACGCCCATGAACGTCCGAACCGCCTAGTCGAGGGGCAGGTGTCGATCCTGCGCGGCGGCCGCCCCAGAGCGCTGTTCGTGCGGCTGGCAGCGGATGTGGTCGACCGCAAGGTTGTCGGTTTTGTCATAACGTTCGACGACATCACGGAACTGGTGGCAGCCCAGCGCAAGGCCGCCTGGTCGGACGTCGCACGCCGGATTGCGCACGAGATCAAGAACCCGCTGACGCCAATTCAGCTGGCGGCCGAGCGGCTGCGGCGGAAATATCTGCACGAAGTGACATCCGACCCGGATACTTTTTCCAATTGTACCGACACGATTATTCGCCAGGTTGGCGATATTGGTCGCATGGTCGACGAGTTTTCGTCGTTTGCGCGGATGCCGCGGCCGGAAATGGAAACCGCAAACCTGGCGGCCCTCTGCCGGGAAGCGCTTGTCTTGCCCAAAAGCGCTCACCCGGAAATACGATTCATCGCCGACATTCCGGCGACGCCCGTACCGGTCACAGCGGATCCGAGACAGATGTCGCAGGTGCTTACCAACCTTATCCAGAATGCGGTCGATGCGATCGACGGACGCACGGCACCGTCGGCCGACGACCTGCCAAAAGGCGAAATTGGCCTCGGCCTGGCGATCGACAATAACGATGCGGTTGTCGAGGTTGTCGATAACGGAAAGGGCCTGCCGGTCGAAAAGCGCGACCGCCTGACCGAGCCATACGTAACCACGCGTGCGAAAGGCACCGGGCTGGGGCTGGCGATCGTGAAGACAATTCTGGAAGATCATGATGCGGTCCTCGAACTGCGCGATCGCGACGATGGAAAGCAGGGGGCCTGTGTCAGGGTTGTCATGCCATATATGGCGGCGGAGGCGCCCGACCTTGCTGAATCTGATCTGGAACCGGTGAACCTCGAAGCGAATGACGGGGGTATCCGTGGCGGCTGATATCCTGATTGTCGACGATGAAGACGATATCCGGATGCTGATCGCGGATATTCTGACCGACGAAGGCTTCGAATGCCGCACCGCGGGGGATAGCGCGGCGGCGCTTCAGTCAATCGAAACCCGTCGCCCCAATCTGTTGATTCTCGATATCTGGCTGGAGGGCAGCGAGCTGGACGGGATGGAAATCCTCGAGCGCGTGCATGAAGAGCATTCTTCGATCCCGGTCGTGATGATTAGCGGTCACGGCAATGTCGAAACCGCAGTGAATGCCATCAAGCTCGGCGCCTATGATTTTATTGAGAAACCTTTCAAGGCCGACCGGCTTGTTGTGACGGTGACCCGGGCGATCGAAGCCGCTCGGCTTGTGCGGGAAAACGATGAACTCCGCAGGCGGACAAGTGACGTCACCGATATCGTCGGGGTGTCGTCGGCTATTCGGCACCTGCGCTCGGCGCTCGGAAAAGTGGCCCCGACGGACAGCCGCGTGTTGATTTCCGGCCCCCCGGGCGTCGGCAAGGAAGTCTTCGCCCGGCAGATGCACAAGCAGTCACTGAGGTCGTCGGGCCCGTTCGTGGTTTTGAATTGCGCTGCAATGAACCCGGATCGGATGGAAATAGAGCTCTTCGGCCATGAGAACGGCGTCCCGCGCAATGTCGGTACGCTGGAAATGGCCCATGGGGGAACCCTGTTGCTCGACGAGGTCAGCGATATGCCGCTCGAGACGCAGGGAAAGATCGTGCGTGTGCTGCAGGACCAGACATTTACCCGGGTCGGCGGCGAATCCCAGGTGCATGTCGATGTGCGCGTGATCGCATCGACGAATAGGGACATGGAAGCGGAAATGTTGGCCGGAAATTTCCGCCAGGACCTGTTTTACCGCCTGAATGTCGTGCCGATCGTGATTCCGCCGCTCAGGGACCGGCCGGACGACATACCCGCCCTCATCGAACATTTCATGCAGAGCTCGGCGCTGACTTCCGGGGTTTCTCCGCGGACTATGTCGCCGGATGCCATCGCCGCCCTGCAGGCCTATGACTGGCCGGGGAACGTGCGTCAGCTCCGCAATGCCGTCGACTGGATATTGATCATGGCGCCGGGCCGCCCGGATACGCCGGTGGCGGTCGAAAATCTTCCGCCGGATATCGGCGCCGGGACATCGGTCTCGGTCGGCTGGGAGGAGGGGGCGAAGATGATGTCCCTGCCGTTGCGCGATGCGCGCGAAAACTTCGAGCGCCAATATTTGCTTGCGCAGATATCCCGCTTTGGGGGAAATGTGTCGCGTACGGCCGAATTTGTGGGTATGGAGCGGTCGGCGCTGCACAGAAAGCTGAAATCCCTCGGCGTTACCAGCCGGGAGATTGCAGAACAGTCCGGCACCGGCGCAACGGAATAAGACGGGTCAGGGATAAATGAAGGTCATCGTTTGTGGTGCGGGCCAGGTTGGCTACAACATTGCGCGCCAGCTTTCGCTCGAAAACCATGATGTAACGGTCGTGGATTCCTCTGACGAAAACATCCGCACAGTCAGTGAATCCCTGGACGTGCAGGCCATCCGCGGCTTCGCGTCGGATCCCGACGTTCTCGAGCGGGCGAATGCGGCCGATTCAGACCTGCTGATCGCCGTCACGCAGTCCGATGAGGTCAATATGGTGGCCTGCCAGGTCGCGCATTCGCTGTTCAATGTGCCGACGAAACTCGCCCGCGTCCGGAACCAGAGTTATCTGCAGCCGATCTGGGCCGATTTGTTCAGCCGCGACAATATGCCGATCGATGTCATCATTTCGCCCGAGCTGGAGGTTGCGAAGGCGATTTCCCGCGACCTGGTCATCCCCGGCGCATTCGATACCATCCCGATGGTCGAAGGCAAGGTTCGGGTCATCGGCGTTCGTTGCAACGAAAACTGCCCGGTCATCAATACGCCGCTTCGCCAACTTACGGGCGTTTTCCCCGATTTGAGCATCGTCATTGTCGGCATCATCCGCGACGGGAAAACGATCGTGCCCAGCGCTGACGAACAGATGCTGATCGGAGACGACGTGTATTTCGTGGCCGATAACGATCATGTTGTCCGGGCGATGACGATCTTCGGTCACGAAGAACGCCAGGCGCGCCGGATTATCATTGCCGGCGGCGGCAATGTCGGGGTGTTTCTCGCACAGCTTATCCGGGACGAGCATCCGGGCGTGAGCGCGCGTATCATCGAGGCAAACAGGAAGCGGGCGGAATCCGCTGCGCGGCGCCTGCCCGAAACCACGGTAATCAACGGCAATGCGCTGGATCCGGCGATCCTGGAAGAGGCCGGCGTCGCTGTCACCGAAGCGATCGTTGCGGTTACGAACGACGACGAGACCAATATTCTCGGATCGCTGCTGGCGAAAAGGCATGGCGCGCAGCGGGCGATTGCGCTGGTCAATAACACGAATTATTCCCCCCTGATTACGACCCTTGGCGTTGACGCCGTCATCAGCCCGCGATCGATCACCGCGTCGACGATCCTGCAGCATGTCCGTCGCGGTCGGATACGGGCGGTGCATTCCCTCGGCGAGGATTTCGGCGAGGTGATGGAAGCCGAAATTCTCGAAACGTCGAGCCTTGCCGGGCTTCCGATACGGGAAATGGAACTGCCGGAAGGGGTCATGTTCGGCGCGGTCATCCGGGGCGAGCAGGTCATTACGCCGCGCAGCAACACGGTGCTGAACAAGGGCGACCTTGTGGTTATATTCGTCCGGCCGGCGGCGGTTCGCGAAATCGAACGGCTGTTCGCCGTTAGTCTCGAATTTTTCTGAAAAATCAGCCCGAATGCCCCGAATTTCATACGTAAACGGCCGGTATATACGGCACCGGCAAGCCGCCGTTCACATCGAGGACCGCGGCTACCAGTTCGCGGACGCGGTGTACGAGGTCATCACGGTCGTTCGCGGACGGCTTGTCGACGACGAGCCGCATTTCGAACGCCTGGAGCGGTCGCTTCGCGAGATCAGGATCGAAATGCCGTTCTCCCGGGCGGTGTTCAGGCTGAAGATTGCGGAACTTCTCCGTCTGAACCGGTTGGATACGGCTTCCCTGTATCTTCAGGTTTCCAGGGGGGTCGCGCCGCGGAACCACCAGATTCCCGGACCGATGACGCCATCGGTGGTCATGACGGTGAAGCCGTTTGCAGCGCCCTCGCAAAAGATCGTCGATGAGGGCGTCGCCGTGATAACGCTTCCCGATAACCGCTGGAAACGGCCGGACATCAAATCCGTCGCCCTGCTTCCGAACGTTCTGGCGAAGGACGATGCCGTGCGGCAGAACGTTTACGAAGCCTGGCTTGTCGACGCGGAGGGCATGGTCACGGAGGGGACGTCGACCAATGCCTGGATTGTCACTGGCGGCAAGCTCGTCACGCATCCGGCACAGCACGCGATCCTCAACGGGGTAACCCGGCTCGCACTTTTGAAAATTGCGTCGGATATCGGCGTCGCACTGGAGGAGAGGCCCTTTTCAGTGAGCGAGGCAAAGACGGCCGACGAGGCGTTTCTGTCGAGTACCTCCGCCTTTCTCGTCCCCATCGTTCGCATCGACGACAGGAAGATCGGGGAGGGTCTGCCGGGACCAGTCTCGACGGCGCTGCTGGCACGGTACCGGGAACACCTTTGGAGCGAACATGCCTGAACGTATGCCGAAAGCGGTGTTGTTCGACTGGGACGGCACACTGGTCAACAGCTGGCCGATCATCCACGAAAGCATGAACCGCACCCTCGAAGCGATGGGACACCCGGTCTGGACGATGGATGAAACGACGTCCCGGGTGCGGAAATCGCTCCGCGAGGCGTTTCCGGAGCTTTTCGGGGACCGTTGGGAGACGGCCCGCGACGTTTTCTACGGCGCCTACCGGGAAGTCCACCTGGAGCGCATCGAAAAAATCGACGGGGCGGACGAAATGATTGCCCTGTTGCACGATCACGGAAGCCATCTCGGCGTCGTCAGCAACAAATCGGGCGGGCACCTCCGGGCTGAATCCACCAAGCTCGGCTGGGACGGATTCTTTGGCGGATATCTTGTCGGCGCGACCGATGCGCCGCGTGACAAACCCGCGACCGATCCGATTTTCATGGCGCTTGCAGGCACCGGCATAGAGCCCGGCCCCGATATCTGGTTCGTCGGCGATACCTGGGTCGATATCGCCTGTGGGAGAGCGGCGAAATGCCACACGGTTCTTATTGGCGATAACGACCCGAAAAGCCCAGAATTCCGGGACCATCCGCCGGACGAGCATTATTCCACGTGTCGCGACTTTCTGGAGGTTGTCAGAAAGATGGAAAGTTCCATATAGAACCTATAACGAATATGATGATCATCAATCGATCGATTCAAATTATTGTATTGTCTTTGGGCCAAGGGCGGCCGGATTGTGAAGGCGATGAAATAAAGGAAAAGAAAAGGGTATAAGAATGTCTTCAGAGAAAACCCAGAACCTCCAGGACGTCTTTCTAAATCACGTACGCAAACAGAAAACGCCCGTAACCGTATTTCTGGTGAACGGCGTGAAGCTGCAGGGTATTATCACCTGGTTCGACAACTTCTGCATGTTATTGCGCCGCGATGGTCATTCGCAGCTCGTATACAAGCACGCCATTTCCACGGTGATGCCGGTAACGCCGGTCTCGCTCTATGACGGCGACGACGAAGGTGACGACCAAATCGACGGGGCCGAAGCCTGATTTGTCTGCGTTGACAGGGGACGGGACCACGGACGACCGCACCCGCGCGGTTGTCATTCATCCATACAGTAAATCCGGCAAGGACAATGCCAGGGCCGTGGATTCGTGTCTTGACGAAGCCGTGGGTCTCGCTGCCGCCATCGATCTGAACGTGGTGATCCGCGAAGCGGTGCCGCTGCCGAAAATCAATGCGGGAACGTATTTCGGAAAGGGAAACGTCGAGCGGCTCGGTGAAGCGGTCGAGGAAGTGGAAGCGGATATCGTCTGCGTCGATACCTCCCTGTCGCCGGTTCAGCAGCGCACGCTCGAAAAAGCCTGGAATTGCAAGGTCATTGACCGTACCGGCCTGATCCTCGAGATTTTCGGCGAACGGGCGCGGACGCGGGAAGGCGTCCTGCAGGTCGAACTGGCGCATCTCAACTACCAGCGCAGCCGACTGGTACGGACCTGGACCCATCTCGAACGCCAGCGCGGCGGCTTCGGTTTTCTGGGCGGTCCGGGCGAAACCCAGATCGAGGCCGACAGGCGCATGATTTCGGTCAGGATTACGAAAATTCAGCGCGAGCTGGAAACCGTGACCCGCACGCGGGAACTGCACCGCGAAGCGCGCCGGCGTATCCCGTATCCGGTGATCGCGCTGGTGGGCTATACGAACGCCGGAAAATCGACCCTTTTCAACAAGTCGACCAATTCGGAGGTGTTCGCGAAAGACCTGTTGTTCGCAACGCTCGATCCGACGATGCGGGAAATCAAACTGCCGTCCGGGCGGTCTGCGATTCTGTCGGACACGGTTGGTTTTGTATCGGATCTGCCGACGACGCTGATCGCGGCGTTCCGGGCAACGCTTGAGGAGGTCATTGGCGCCGATATCATCGTTCATGTGCGCGATATCGCGCATCCGGATTCGGCGGCGCAGAAGGACGACGTATCGCGGGTACTCGACGAACTCGGGATCGATTTTGCGGACGGTCGGCCTTCGGTCGAGGTTCTGAACAAGATCGATCTGCTCGATGCGGATACGCGTGCGGCGATCGAGAACGCCGCGAGCCGAGACCCGGATATGGTCGCCATGTCGGCGGTAACCGGCGAGAACAATCGGGATTTTCTCGAATGCCTCGACCGCTTGCTTTCCGCGAAGAGGGACGTTATCAACCTCAAACTTCCCCAGGGCGACGGGGCGGCGATTTCCTGGCTTTACCGGCATGCCGATGTCCTGAATCGCGACGACAGGGACGAATTCGCCCATTTCGAGGTTTCCATCGCCCCGGAAGAACTGGCCCGGTTCGAAAAAACCTTCTGATTTTCCGCTCCAATCGCCGGGTTTCCTTGACAGGGAGGCGGGCGGTACCTATATGTCTGGCACTCGCTGGCAGCGAGTGCTAGCAAGTTAGAAAAATAGACGTAAATTCAACCAATTAAGGAGAAGGCTAGATGGGAATCAGGCCTCTACACGACCGCGTTCTGGTCGAACCGCTTGGCGCCGAAGAAAAAACGGCTGGTGGCATCATCATCCCCGATTCAGCGCAGGAAAAGCCCCAGGAAGGCAAGATTGTCTCCGTCGGCAGCGGCGCGCGCGGCGAAGACGGCAAGCCCGTGAAACTCGACGTCAAGAAGGGCGACAAAGTCCTTTACGGCAAATGGTCGGGCACGGAAGTGAAAATCGATGGCAAGGACCTTCTCATCATGAAGGAATCCGACATCATGGGAATTATCGAGTAGGAGCGCTCAGAACATGGCTGCTAAAGAAGTTAAATTTGAAGGCGACGCCCGCGCAAGAATGCAAAAGGGCGTCGACATCCTGGCCGACGCGGTCAAGGTTACGCTTGGCCCCAAAGGCCGTAACGTTATTATCGACAAATCGTTCGGATCGCCCCGGATCACCAAAGACGGTGTGACGGTCGCCAAGGAAATCGAACTCGAAGACAAGTTCGAAAACATGGGCGCGCAGATGGTCCGCGAAGTCGCGTCGAAAACCAACGACGAAGCCG
>CAXBCP010000026.1:0-61253 GCA_963974055.1 uncultured Rhodospirillaceae bacterium | reverse complement strand
CCAGATACGCATCCTCGTCACCGTCAACCTGGTCATCGGGCTGGTCAACGCGGTGATCGGCGGCACCGGCAAATACTGGTAACGCCCGCGCACTGCATTGCAGTCAGGACGGCAACCCTGCTTAAATAAGTAAACAAACACGTACAAACACGTCTAGGGAGCCAGTCATGAAAACGCGCATACTCGGCAACAGCGACATCGAAACCTCCGAGATCGGTCTCGGCTGCATGACGATGACGGGTATCTACGGCCCGGCAGACGAGAACGAATCCATCGCGACGATCCAGGCGGCCATCGACAGCGGCGTCAGCTTTATAGATACGGCGGACGCCTATGGCGGCGGATCCAACGAAACCCTTGTCGGCAAGGCAATCGAGAGGCGGCGCGACAAGGTCGTGCTCGCCACCAAGTTCGGCAATATCTATGCCCGGGATTCAGAACGCGGCGCGGACGGGCGTCCCGAATACGTGCGCGAAGCCTGCGAGGCGAGCCTCAAGCGCCTGAACCTCGACGTCATCGACCTCTATTTCCAGCACCGGGTCGACAGGCAGGTCCCGATCGAGGACACCGTCGGCGCGATGTCCGACCTGGTCAAGGAAGGCAAGGTACGCACACTCGGCCTGTCGGAGTGCTCGTCCGAAACCCTGCGCCGCGCCCATGCCGTCCATCCGATTTCGGCCCTGCAGAGCGAACTGTCGCTCTGGACCCAGTTCGCGCTGAACGACCACCTGCCCGTCTGCAAGGAACTCGGCGTCACCTATGTCGCCTATTCCCCGCTCGGCCGCGGCATGCTGACCGGCGCGATCAAGAGCGACGGCGACATGTCGGACAAGGACCGGCGCCGCGACCATCCGCGGTTCCAGGGCGACAACCTGAAACACAATGTCGCCGTGATCGCCCCCATCGAAGCGCTGGCCAGGGCAAAGGGCTGCACGCCGGCGCAGATCGCGCTGGCCTGGGTCCTCGCCCAGGGCGACAACGTCCTGCCTATTCCCGGCAGCAAGCGGATCGAACATCTGAACCTGAACGTCGCCGCGACCGAAATAAGCCTCAGCGACGCCGAAATTCAGGAACTGTACGATTCCATTCCGCCGGATTTCACCGCCGGCAGCCGCTATCCGGACGCCCAGATGTGGACAGTCGACCTGTAGCGCCTATTCCGCTGCCGGGCGCATCGCTTCCGTCGGAGCGGCCGGCAGCGTAAGCACCGCCCGCAATCCGCCCATCGCCGAATCCCCGAGCGTAAACGCGCCGCCGTAAAGCGATGCGATTTCCTGGACGATCGACAGACCGAGCCCGGAGCCCTGGACGGTTTCGTCCAGCCGGCCGCCGCGCGCCAGCGCCTTTTTCCGGTCGGCGACCGGAAGCCCCGGCCCGTCGTCCTCGATCGCGATCCGCAATTCGCCGTCCGCGCCGTCGGCGATAACGCGGACTTTTTCCGTCGCCCACTTGCAGGCGTTTTCCATAAGGTTTCCGGCCATTTCCTCCAGGTCCTGGCGGTCGCCCCGAAACGCCGGAATTTCGTCCTGCGCGACGATCCGGATATCGAGATGGGAAAACCGGTGAATCCGGGCCAGCGTCCGCGCCAGGTCGTCGAGCACCGGACGCGCATCCAGCCGCGCGCCGATCACGCCGGCCGTCGCCGCCGTCTGCGCCCGGGTCAGGTAATGATCGACCCGGCGCCGCATCGTGTCGGTCTGGCGGCGCACGGTGTTCGCCAGTTGCCCTTCCTCGGTGCCGGCCTCGTTCGTCAGGACCGTCAAAGGCGTTTTCAGGGCATGGGCGAGATTGCCGACATGGGTGCGGGCGCGCTCGACCACCTCGCCGATATGGTCGAGCAACAGGTTGATTTCATCGGCAAGCGGCCTGACCTCGGTTGGAAAATTTCCTTCCAGCCGTTCCGTCCGTCCCGACCGGATCGCCGACAGCGCTTCGCGGATATGGCCGAGCGGCCGGAGCCCGTAACGCACCTGGACCATCGCACCGATCACCAGGCCGATGCCGAGCACGCCCAGGGACCAGGCCAGGGTGACGATAAACGGCTGAACAAGTCCTTCGATTTCGGCGTAATCGATGGCGACCGCATAACGGTAAACCTTGTCCGACCCGGGAAGCGTGATATCGCGTTCGAGAACGCGGAGTTCCTCGTCCCGCGGCCCGCGCACGATGTAACGCCGCCGGCCCTGGGTCTGTTTCGCGGTGCCGGACAGCTGCAGCGTCTGATCCCAGAGCGACCTGGAGCGCAGCGGCGCGCCGCTCTGCGGGGTGATCTGCCAGTACCGGCCAGACAGCGGGCGCTCGAATTCGGGATCCCCCGGGTCCTGCGTCAGTTCAAGGCGTCCGTCATCATTGATACGGGTCACCACGATCAGACTGTCCAGCATGATCGCCTGACGGTCGTCGAAAATGCGCTGGACATGCCCCTGAAACAGCCCGGCGAGCAACAGCCCGCCCACCACCAGCGCCGCGACGATCCAGACGGCAGAGCCGAGGATCAGCCGCGTGGCAAGCGAACGGGTGTTAAACCGCCGCTTCATCCTCGTCAGACAGCTTGTAGCCGAGCCCCCGGATCGTATGGATGACGTCGACCCCCAGCTTTCGCCGCAACCGGCCGATAAAGACTTCGATGGTGTTCGAATCCTTGTCGAAATCCTGGGCGTAGATATGTTCGATCAGCTCGGTCCGGGACAGCACCTTGCCCTTGTGATGCATCAGATAGGACAGCAGCTTGTATTCATGGGCCGTCAGCTTGATCTGGCGGTCTTCGACCGTCACATGCGATGCGCTGGGGTCCAGCGACACTGCGCCGACCGTGAGCACCGGCGACGTATTCCCCGTCGAACGCCGCACGAGGGCGCGAATCCGCGCGAGGACCTCTTCCATCTGGAACGGCTTGGTGACGTAGTCGTCGGCGCCCGCGTCCAGCCCGGCGATTTTCTCGCGCCACCGGTCGCGCGCGGTCAGTACCAGCACCGGCATCGCCCGCTCCGCCGACCGCCACTGTTCGAGGACCTCGATGCCGTCCATCACCGGCAGGCCGATATCCAGAACGACGATATCATAGGGTTCGGTATCGCCCAGGAAATGGCCTTCCTCGCCGTCATGGGCCGTATCGACGGCATAGCCGTTTTCGGTCAGGGCGTCGGTCAGCTGGCGCGCGAGGTCCTGATCGTCTTCGACTACGAGGGCTCTCATCGGATCACTTTTTCTTTTTCAGCGGGCCGCCGCGCTTTGCAAGACGGACTTTCGCGGTTTTGGCGTCGACAACCAGGTCCGTCACCCTGCCCTTGGTATCCACGACCTTCAGGAAATAGAGCCATTCCTTGCGTTTTGTCTTCTTGTCGGGGACCTCGCGCACGTCGGCATCGACGACCTTGCCCGGGTATTTCTTCGAGATACGCTGAAGAACCTTCTTGAGCGGCAGTATCTGGCCGGACTTGACGGCTTTCCGGGCGCGTTCATGCGCCTTTGCGTCCGATTGGGCATAGCCGGGCTGTGGCAGCAAACACGCTACGGCGAAAGCCCCCGCTCCGATCAAAAATGTGCGTCTCACGGGCGCAATCTGCCCGCCCGCGGATGAACGGAGGATGAACGGACCGTTCAGGTCCTGCTCAGCGCCCGGCCGCAATAATGGCGTCGGTAACACAGGAACTGACGACAGGAATTGTCTGATGACCAATATCATTCTCGGTGCCACGGAAACTCCAACCACACATCGTTCGGTGACGATTGTAACACGTGGTCCCCGGATTTCACCACGGGATGCCTATACCGCCGATCACATCGTCGTCGGCAGCCGGAACGTGTATTTCCGGCGCATCGAATCCCGGGTTTTCCCGCGCATCAGCGTTCACGGCGCCCGCCCCTGAACGACTTCCCCGACAGCGCACATGCGGGCTCGCTCCCCGTTGTGCGCGGGACGAACGGCCTCGGGCAGGGCAGTTTCGGCCGTTCGTCCCACCTTTTACTTCGCCGACCCCTCCGAACTCTGGCCGTCCCCCCGGGACGGCCTTTTTTTCGTCCACGCTTACATTGGGCGAAAAACCCTCTATTTTCGGGCGGTGGCATAAAGGGAGCATAAAATGGCGCATGATCCGGTTCCGGCACTGGTCGAAACGCACTGGCTGGCGGACAATATCGACGATTCCTCCATTCGCATTGTCGATGCGTCGTGGCACATGCCCGCCGCCGGACGCAGCGGTGCAGCGGAATTCAGCGCCGCCCATATTCCGGGCGCGGTCTTCTGGGACATCGACGCCGTCGCCGACCCGTCTTCGTCCCTGCCCCACATGATGCCCGACGAAGCGACGTTCGCGCGCCATATGAAGGCGCTCGGCATCTCGAACGATCATCACGTGGTGGTTTACGACAATGTCAGCATGATGACCTCGGCCCGGGCGTGGTGGATGCTGCGCGCCTTCGGCCATGACCGGGTATCCCTGCTCAACGGCGGCCAGGTCAAATGGCAGGCCGAAGGCCGCGCCGTCAGCGACGATGCGCCGTCGATACCCGACGTCGATTTTTCCGCCACGTTCAACCCGGCGATGATCCGGTCGCTCGACGATCTCCGCGCCAATATCGAAAACCCGGCGGCGCAGGTTCTCGACGCCCGGTCGGCCGGCCGCTTTGCCGGTACCGACCCGGAGCCCCGCCCCGAATGCCGGTCCGGGCATATCCCGGGCAGCCTGAACCTGCCCTTCAATACGCTGATCGACCCGGACACCGCGACGGTCCGCCCGCAGGCGGATCTTGCCGACCGTCTTGCCGGCGCCGGGATCGCCCCCGGCCGGCCGGTGATTACAAGTTGCGGTTCCGGCATCACCGCCTGCGTGCTCGCCCTCGCGCTGCATCTCACCGGCCGGGACGACGTTGCGGTCTATGACGGTTCCTGGACGGAATGGGGCAGCAGCCCCGATACCCCTGTAGAAACCTGACCGCGGCGCGGGTATGGTGCGGCCCTACCTTCCTCAAAGAATTCCGGGTGCCAAGTGAAAGAAGATACCAAAATCGTCCATAAGGGGCGCGATCCCGATGCCAATTTCGGCATTATCAATCCGCCGGTTTATCACGCGTCCACCATCGCCTGGGGCAGCGTCGCCGAGATGAACCGGCGTCGCGAAAACCGCTGGGAACCCGGGGTCTATACCTACGGACGCCACGGCACGCCGACCCACGATGCGCTGGAAGAAGCCTTTGCCGCGGTTTCCGGCGGCTACCGCTCGGTCGCGGTCGCATCCGGGCTGGCGGCGATCAACGCCGCGATGCTCGCCTACCTCAAGCAGGGCGACCACATCCTGATGGTCGACTGCGTTTACGGCCCGGCGCGCAATTTCTGCGACAACATCATCGGCCGGTTCGGCGTCGAAACGACCTATTACGATCCGAAAATCGGCGCCGGCATCAAGGATCTCATCCGCGAAAACACCAAAATCGTCTATGTCGAAGCGCCCGGATCGGTGACGTTCGACATGCAGGATATCCCGGCCATCGCCGAGGAAGCCCACAAGGCCGGCTGCGTGGTGATCATGGACGACACGTGGTCCGCCGGCATCTATTTCAAGCCGTTCGAGAATGGCGTCGATGTCTGCGCGATGGCGGCGACCAAGTATATCGTCGGCCATTCCGACGTGATGATGGGCCTCATCACCACGACCGAGGAGCAATGGGATACGGTGCGCCCGTCCGCCGCCGTGCTGGGTGCGAATTCGGGCCCCGACGACGTGTATCTCGCGCTGCGCGGGCTGCGCACGCTGAAAGTCCGCCTCGACCGCCACCAGGAGACCGGCATCAGACTGGCCAAATGGCTGCAGGCCCGGCCGGAGGTCGACCGCGTTCTCCACCCCGCCCTGCCGGAACATCCCGGCCACGACATCTGGAAACGCGACTTCACCGGCGCGAGCGGTCTGTTTTCCTTCGTCCTGAAGGACGAATTTCCCGAAGCCCGTATCCACGCGCTGCTCGACGGCATGGAGCTTTACGCCATGGGCGCGAGCTGGGGCGGCTATGAAAGCCTGATCATGCCCGCCAATCCCGCCGGCAACCGCACCGCGACGGAATGGAAGGACAAGGGACAGCTGATCCGCATCCATGCCGGTCTCGAAGACCCCGAAGATCTTATCGAGGACCTTCAGAAAGGCTTCAACCGCCTGAACGGAAATGACTGACGCCCCTGGCGCCGCGCCGGAGACGGAACCGGTTCAGGTATCCCTGCTGACGGGGTTTCTCGGCAGCGGCAAGACGACGCTGCTGAACCGCCTGGTCAAGCACCCGGACATGGTCGAAACCGCCGTGCTCATCAACGAGTTCGGCGAGATCGGGCTGGACCACCAGCTTGTCGAGCGGATCGACGACAACACGGTGCTGCTCAATGCCGGCTGCCTGTGCTGCACGGTGCAGGGCGATCTGGTCAACGCGCTCTCCGACCTGTTCATCAGGCGGGTAAAGGAAAAGGTGCCCTATTTCCGCCGCGTGCTGATCGAAACCACCGGCCTTGCCGACCCGGCGCCGATCATCCACATGCTGATGACCGCGCCCGTGGTCTCGAACCGCTATGCGCTGGACGGCATCATCACCACCGTCGACGCGGTCAATGCCGACGGTCAGCTGAACCGCCACGAGGAATCCGTGAAACAGGTGGCCGTCGCCGACCGCATCGTGATCACGAAATCCGACCTGGTGGAACCGGCGGAGCTCCGCGCGCTCGAAGACCGTCTGGCGGCGCTCAACCCCGGCGCCCCGCGGCACCTCGCGGTGATGGGCGACCTCGCCCCCGGAGTCCTGTTCGATACCGGGCTGTACGACCCGAAAACCAAGTCCGTCGATGTCCGCCGCTGGCTGCGCGACGAATCCTATGCCCCCAACGACCATGAAGGTCACGGCCACGATGGTCACGAGCACGAGCACGATCACGGCCACGATCACCATCATGCCCACGACCTGAACCGGCACGACGCCTCCATCTCCGCGTTCTGCATCACCCGCGACGAACCACTCGACTGGGAGGCCTTCGTCGCCTGGATCCGGATCCTGATCGGCCAGCACGGCGAAAAGCTGCTGCGCATCAAGGGCATCCTGAACATTGCCGGCCGCGACAAGCCGATTGCCGTGCACGGCGTCCAGCACCTGTTCCATGACCCGGCGGAACTCGCCGCCTGGCCCGATGACGACCGCCGGTCGCGGCTGGTATTCATCACCCGCGACCTCGACCGCAGCGTGATCGAGGACAAGCTCGACAGCCTGAGCGAACAGGCGGCCGCACTCGCCCCCTGAACCGACCAGCACCTCCCGGGCTTTGGGGCCGCAGCTAACGACTCATTGTCCCTAAAACTGGGAGGCTCTCTCATGTCCGCTTAGCCAATTGCGGACATTCCGACTATCCATGGAACGGTCGCTGTTGACGCTTGAGTGTCGGTGGATTTTACAGTTTGGCGATTCGGGCCGAGCGTTCAACGCATAAGTCGCTGAAATCATTCAATCTAACAAGGCTGGCATGAATCTTGCTTCCCACCTTGTCAGAAGCGATGAATCAGCATTAGGGATTTGTTTTCCATGAACTCAAAGATATCGGGCGTTTACGCCGTATTGCGCAAACAGGTGCGTTTGGCGGCCGGAGCGGCGCTCCTTCTCGGTGCAGCGAGCGCCGGCAATGTCCATGCGGGAACAATTCTCACGGATATCCCGGTTGGAAGTGGCGATACGACATATAGCTATTTCAACCCGACGAATACGGCGTTCCTGTCGGTCGTCAACGCCGACCATGCGGTGCTTCAAGTCGCAAGCTTCGACAATGCCGCATCGTTCGTCGGGGTCGACTCGGTGTGGGTTAATGCGCAACTCAATCCTAATGGCGGCGCGCTGGGCGCGGCGGAGGTCACGAACCTTACGTCGTTCATTTCGACCGGCCATAAAGGCGTGATTATCACCGACAATGCGGGCTGGAGCGACTTCAACGCAACCATCGAACAGATTATCGGCGCGACAATCACCGATGCATGCGATACCAGTAGCGGCACCGCGTCGACGACAAATCCGCTGGGCGCGGGTGTCGGATCGGTCTCGCACGGTTGCGGCAGTATCCTCGATCCCGCCCCTAATGCTGAAGTGATCGTATCAGCCGGTATCGCGAGCCTTTATTCCGTCGGGCTCGGCGAAGTTCTGGTAATCACTAGTGTCGACCTGTTTCGAACCGCTTCGCCTCAGGAACCGGAGTTCATCCAGAATATCTCGGATTGGCTGAACGATCCGATAGAGGTTAGCAGCGTGCCCGAACCCGGCATGCTGGCCCTGCTTGGTCTCGGCATCGCGGCGCTTCACATTTCTCGGCGTCGCAAGGCGGCCTAATAGCAACCCGACTGTTGCATCGAATGCTGAAACGGCGGTTCTTCGGAGCCGTCGTTTTCATTTGGTGTATGTCCGCAACGGGTCAGCAGCAGACATTCTGACGGGGTTTTTGTGCACCCACTTTAAGGCGGCACAAGCGACAGGTACTCACGCGATATACAGCCGTTATATACAATGGTATATAACGCTTATGCGCGGTCTTCTAACATCTCTCCTGTGCGTCACGGCGCTTCTGACGGCGCCCGCTTATGCCGGAAACCTCACCGTTTTTGCCGCCGCCAGCACCGTTCAGGTCCTCGATGAGATCCGCGACCACTGGGATCCGGAAAATAAAACGCAGCTGCGCATCGTCTATGGCTCCAGCGGCGCCCTCGCCCGCCAGATAGACGCCGGTGCGCCCGCCGACGTGTTCTTTTCCGCCAACAGCAAGTGGGTCGATTACCTGACCGCCCGGAAACGAACCCGGCCCGAAACGCGGCAGGTCCTGTTTCGCAACCGGATCGTCGTCGTCGCACCTGCCGGCGATGCCGCGCCACCGGCCTTCGATCCGGCGACGGATATCGTCCGGATGCTGGGCGCGGACGGACGCCTCGCCATCGGCGACCCGCAGCATGTTCCCGCCGGGATATACGCCCGCCAGGCGCTTTCCGCCCTCGGATTGTGGGCGCAGATAACGCACCGCGCCGTCCGCACCCAGAATGTCCGGCTCGCCCTCGCGCTGGTCCAGCGCGGCGAAGCGGCGCTCGGCATCGTCTATTACACCGATGCCGTCCGGACCGGGCAGGTGCGGATCCTGTCGACCTTCGACGGCGCGCTGCACGACCCGATCCGCTACGAAGCCGTCGCCGTCGGGTCCGGCGGCGGCGCCGAAAGCCCGGCGGCGGCGCGGCTGCTGGCCTATCTGGATTCCGAAGAGGCGGTCGAAATCTACCGCAAATACGGCTTCCTGCCGCGCTGAACCGGCCATGCTGTCCCTGTCCCCCCTCGAAATCGAAGCCGTTCGACTGAGCCTGAAGGTCTCGCTCTGGGCCGTGGGCGTCAGCCTGCCCCTCGGCATTGCGGTCGCGTGGCTGCTGGCGCGCCGCGACTTTCCCGGCAAAACGATCCTCGATGCGCTGATCCACCTGCCGCTGGTCCTGCCGCCCGTGGTGATCGGCTACCTGCTGCTGCTCGCGCTCGGCCGCCGGGGACCGGTGGGCGGCTGGCTGTACGACACGTTCGGGATCACGGTCGCGTTTTCCTGGCAGGGCGCGGCCGTCGCCGCCGCGGTCATGGCCTTCCCGCTGATGGTGCGCGCCATCCGCCTGTCCATCGAGGCCATCGACACCCGGCTCGAACAGGCCGCCCGCACCCTCGGCGCGGGGCCGCTGGATGTCTTTTTCTCCGTCACCCTGCCGCTGACCGGCAGCGGTATCGTCGTCGGCGTGATCCTCGCCTTCGCCCGCGCCCTCGGCGAATTCGGCGCGACGATCACCTTCGTGTCCGCCATTCCCGGCGAAACCACCACCCTGCCCATTGCGCTATACGGTCTCGCCCAGGTGCCGGGACAGGAGGGCAGCGCGATCCGGCTGGTGGTCCTGTCGGTGGTCATCGCCTTCGCGGCCATGTTCCTGTCCGAAATCGTCGCGCGCCGCGTCCGCCGCCGGATTGCCGGCGCATGACGCTTCTCGTCGACATCCGCAAGACACTGAGCCCGTTCGTGATCGACGTGCGGTTCGGCAGCCCCGACGGGGTGACGGCCCTGTTCGGCAAATCGGGCGCCGGCAAGACCAGCATCGTCCAGGCCCTCGCCGGGCTGCTGACCCCGGATAGCGGGCGGATCGAGATCGACGGCGAAACCCTGTACGACAGCGCCGGCGGTATCGACGTGCCGCCGGAGGACCGGCGCATCGGCTATGTTTTCCAGGACGCCCGCCTGTTTCCCCACATGAACGTCCGCCGCAACCTGGAATACGGTAGCCGCCGGAACCGTCCTACGGCGACCGGCAACCCGTCCTTCGCGGATGTCGTCGACGTTCTCGATATCGGCGATTTGCTGGCCCGCCAGCCGCACCGACTGTCCGGCGGCGAACGCCAGCGCGTCGCCATCGGCCGGGCGCTGCTGTCGGCGCCGCGCCTGCTGCTGATGGACGAGCCGCTGGCCGCGCTCGACGCCGACCGCAAGTGGGAGATCATTCCCTTTATCGACCGCATCCGCCGCGAGTTCCGCACCCCGATCGTCTATGTCAGCCATGCGGTCGACGAAATTCTCCAGATCGCCGATACGATGGTGGTGATCGTCGATGGCGGCGTCGCGGCGGCGGGCCCGGTCGACGACATCATGAACCGGCCGGACCTTGTCCGCGCGGCGGGCGACGGCAATGCCGGCAGCGTGATCCCGGTCCGCGTCGAACGGTTCGACGACGCTTACGGCATTGCCGCGCTGTCCTTCGACGGCGGCGAATTCCAGGTCGCCGCCCCCGGCCTGAAATCCGGCGACCGCCTGCGCATCCGGGTCCGCGCCCGCGATGTCAGCCTCGCGACCAGCCGGCCCCGCGACGTCAGCGTGCTCAATATCTTCGACGGCATCGTCGGAACCGTATCCGACGGCGGCCAGCCGCAGGTCGATATTTCCGTCAAAGTCGGCGGCGCCGTTATCTGGTCGCAGATCACCCGCAAGTCGCTGGACGAGCTGGGGCTGTCCGCGGGATCGAAGGTCTTCGCCATGGTCAAGGCGGTCGCCATCGACCGACCGGCAGTCGGGCCGCAAAACGACCGACCGGCAGTCGGTCCGCAAAACGACCGACCGGCAGTCGGGCCGTGAAGAAACCGGGCTCGGTCAAAGGGCTCGAAGAGCTCGGCCGCACACGCCTGTCGAAATCGTTTTTCCTGCGCGATTTCCTGTACAGCGAGATCGCCGCGATCCACGGCATCCCCAATATCCCGGACGATCCCGACCTCGCCGTCGCCGCCGGCAGGCGTCTGTGCGCCGACCTGCTGGAGCCGCTCAACGACGCCTTCGGCGGCATCACTATCCGCAGCGGCTACCGCTCGGCGGCGCTCAACGCGTTCGGCAATCTCAACCGGCTGAACTGCGCGTCCAACGAAAAGGATTTCGCCGGGCATATCTGGGACCGGCGCGACGCCGACGGATACATGGGCGCGACCGCCTGTATCGTCGTCCCGCAATTCGCGGACAAATATGCCGACGGCGCCGACTGGCGGGCGCTGGCCTGGTGGATCCACGACCGCCTGCCCTATTCCCACCTGCAATTCTTCCCGAAGCTGTGCGCGTTCAATATCCAGTGGCACGAACGCCCGCGCAGGCGCATCGACAGCTTCATCGCGCCGCGCGGCTGCCTGACGAAACCCGGGATGACGAACCACGACGGGGATCATTCGGACCGGTATGCGGGGGTGATCGGCTAGCGGTCTCTATGGTTGAAAGCCGGGCAATTGCATCAGCCCGGTTTCGGGGCGCGAAAAGTCAGTTTTTCTGTTTCAGCCGTTCCAGCAGCTTGCGGGCGGCGTCTTCGTCTTCGAATTTTTTGCCGAGGTCGAACACCCCCTCGATTTCGCGCAATGCTTCCTTGTGGCGCCCCAGGGCATCGAGGGCGACCGCGATATGATATCCGACGGCGGGCTGATTGTTCGATCGCGCCTGCGCGTTACGCAGCAGTCTGAGCCCCTGTTGCACGTCCCCGTTCCGGACCAGCATCCAGCCATATGTGTCGATGGTCTGCGCCTGTTCCGGGGCCAGTTCATATGCCCGTTTGGCGAACTCGAACGCGCGCTTGTCGCCGCGCCGGTCATATAAACCGGCCAGATTATTGAGAATGACCACATCCCGGGGCGACATCTCCGCCAGGGCCTCGTGGTGGCTGATCGCCAGATCGATATTGCCGACTTTAAGATAGGCCAGGGCAAGAACCCGACGGGTCCGAAGGTCCCTGGGATTGGATTTTATCCATTCGTCCAGCCCCTCGACGGCGGCTGTCCTGTCCGCAGACGCCCAGCGCGCCTGGAAGAGGCGCTGGGCCTGATCGCTGGTGCCGGATTTGCCGAACGCGGCCTCGTACGCCGCGATCGCCTCGCCGTAACGTTTGCTGCGCATGAGAACATCGCCCCGCACCGTATCGGCAGCGGGAGATCCCGGGAATTTGGTCTGCAACTCCTCCACCATCTTCATCGCCGCATCGAAGCCGTCCAGATCGTAGGTCAGCCGTGCCAGGGCGACCTGGGCGGGCAATATTTTCGGATCGAGATTTACCGCGTATTTGAGCGAAGACGCTGCGCCCTGCACGTCCTGCAGCGACATCTGAACCTTTGCGATACGAAACAGTTGCGCCGCGTTACCGGCGACAACATTGGCCGCGTTGCGATACGTCTGGATCGCACCGGCTTGGTTTCCGCCCGCGAGCTGTATTCGCGCCTTGGCATCGAGCACCGCCAAATTGCGCGGCGCCCGGTTTTCCAGGCTTTCCATTATCTGGCGCGCTTCGGCGATCTGGCGTCTTTCGATCAGCAAATTCACCAGCCGCAACTGGGGCCTTATTGCTGTCGGGTTCAACTTGCTGGCCCGGTCGAGCCACGAAATCGCCTCGCGACTGTTGCCGGCCTTCAACGCGAGGGTCGCAAGCTCCGACATCGCCTTGGACTGGGTCTTGTCTTTCTCGAGAATGGCAAGATAGGCCTGTTTTGCCGCCGCCGGGCCTTCCAGAAGCCCCGTCACCAATGCAAGGTTATAAACAGCGGGCTGGTAATCGGGCGCGACGGCGAGCGCGGCGCGAAAACTTTCGCGCGCCTTCCCATAGGCCTTGTCCTGGATATGAGCGGACCCCGCCAGGTTATGGGGGAACGGGTTCTTCGGTTCCGCCTTGCTCAGCTGGTCCGCGATTTTCAGCGCGGATTCCGTATCCCCGCGGCGGAGATGAAGGAGCCCCAGAAACGCACCGGCGCGCCCCCGCCCCTTACCGAGCCGAACCGCTTCCTCCAGTTCCTCGCGCGCTTCTTCCAGCTGGCCGGTCGCCAAACGATTCAGGCCAAGTTCCGTGCGCGTCGCGGTGTTTTCCGGCGCGATTGCCGCCGCTTTTTCGAACAATTCCGCCGCTTTGGCGTATTCTTTGGCTTTTGTGTAAATCTTGCCCAGCGCGGTGAGCAATTGAAGGTCGTTCGGCGCGCGAACCAGGAGCGGTTCCAGCAATTCCCGGGCGGAACGGTGATCGCCGCGCGTCATATAAATCATGCCCAGCATTTTGCGGGTGATGAGCGTATGCGGCGCCAGTTCGTTGTAGCGCAGAAGGTAGGGAATAGCGTCTTCATACCGTTTCAGCGAATAATGGATCGAGCCCATCAGCAACAGCGATTGCGGGTCGTTGTTAAAGGTTTCCGTGGTAAGCACGCCGATCCACAACGTCACGTCGTCCAGCATTGCCAGCGCTTTGCGGCGTTCGCCCGTCTGCACATACGCAAGCGCGCGGAGAAGGCCTGCCCGCGGGTGTTTGGGCGCGTCTTTGCGGACGATTTCGAGATCCTTTAAAGCATCGTCGCGGCGGCCGATAATCAGAAAGACCGACGCGCGGTCGACGCGCGCCGCCAGATTATCCGGCGCAATAGACAGCGTCTTTTCGAAGGCATCCAGGGCCCCCCGCCAGTCGTTCAGCGACAGCCTGATTTTGCCTTTCATATGCCATACGGATTCGTTGTCCGGCTCCTGGGCCATCGCACGATCAAGCAGCTCATTGGCGTCGTCCACCCTGCCGACCGCCATCCGGAGCGAGGCAAGACCGACAAGCCCTTTTACGAAATCGGGCTTGATCGAAAGCGCGCTGAGGAATTCTTCCTCGGAATTCTGGGTTTGATTGAGACCAAGCAACGCCCGTCCGCGCAGGACGCGGACCTCGGCCTCGACGGACGGCAAACGATTGCCCGCCGGAAAATCGCGCAACAACGTCTCGGATTTGCCCTGCGCCAGATAGGCCTCGCCCAGGGGCGCCAATATCTGGGAATCGTTGGCGCCGGCGCCACGGGCGAGTTTAAGCTGATGTTCGGCCTCGCCACCCTGCCCCAGCTTGTTCAGGGTCCGGCCCAACAAAATCCGGGCCGGCAGATCGCGCGGATTGCGTTGCAGTGCATTTTTCAGCTGAATGACCGCAGCGTTGTAGTCGCCGGCGTGAAACCACTTCAGCGCGTCTTCGTAAAAGTTGGATGCCCCGGGCGCGTCGCCGGAGCCGCCCGTCGTGGCCGCAAAAGACGCGTTACACGACGAGGCGATGACAACCAGGGCCACAAAAAAAGACTTTGCCGTCAGGGACGGACCCGCTTTGTTACTCATATAAAGGTTCCAGTAATCATCACGGTCATTCACTTCCTATATAGGAGGAATACCGGCAGGTCGGAACGAAAATTGAACGCGCGGATCAAGGTTCCGACGGTAACGCTGAAAATACCCGTGCCAGCAGTCATATCCACCTCGAATCATTAACCCATAAATTGTTAACCGAGCGTTTTCAACTTATTAAGGCGCCCCCCTACCGTCGTCCGGACGCCGGCGACGAGAGACCTACACCCCGGACACAGGGAAATCCCTGCACAGATAAAGACCGATTAAGAGGCTGAATTATTTGTTCTTGTATGATATAGCTCCGGTTGAATCGGAAGGATGAGGGCATTGTCCGATACGGGACAGGCCGGGTCGACGGACCTGAACGCGTTTATCGTTTTGATACACGACGACACAAATCTGTCGGAATATTTTACAACTTGAGGGACAGTTGATCGCAGCCAAGCGCCAAACCATTGAAATACCACAATTAATTTTTTTGGCACAGGAATTGCATCTAAAAATAATATAAGCGGCACTATTTAATGTCATGTAAGATGCCTATCACGTTGAGTAGGCGGCCCTAGTTTAGGAACGACGCGTTGGAGAAACTGTTTAAAATGAAGCCCTGGGATACAGCACATCACAGACTGACGAGTGGCCTGGCGATCGGCGCGGCTTGCGTTGCGCTTTTGACCGCGGCCCCGGCACAGGCATTCGACTTCGATGTCGACTGGACCTTTAACGGGTACGGCGAAGTTCTGGTCGGTGGAGATTCTAGTCTTGGCAACAGCCGGACCTATCAGAGCGGCGGGTCGGACAGCGTTACCCTGAGGGCCACTGGCTGGTCCGACACAGGTGGGTATACCCCGGCCATCGGAAACACTTTCGAGGCGGCGTCGCTCAGACGCTGGAGCACCGGGCTGGCCGTTGAGAACAAGTACTACAACGATTCCAACAACCCGGAACACGCTGTCGACAATAATAACAATTACGATTTTGTCGTCTTCGAACTGGATCGGGCCGTTAATCTGAGTTCGGTAACGATGAACGCATATGGCACCGGCGATAGCGACATCACCGTATGGGTCGGCAATACGGACAGCGATTTCTCCACCCAGCTCGACCTCACGGGTATGGATTTCACCGATCTCGATAACATGTTCGCCCGCGATGAAAATTACGAGAGCGGCGGCAGCACCCGGACGGCAACGTTTCCCCAGGATGGAAATCTCATGGGCAACGTCATTATCGTCGCCGCCAGCATTTTGCCGACCTATAACGGCAAAAAAGATTACTTCAAGCTCAAGCAGCTGGCCGGCGGATATGATGAAACGACCCCTCCTCCCAGCACCGAGGTGCCTGAGCCTTCCTCGCTGGCTGTAATCGTGTTCGGCCTGGCAGGGATCCACCTCATGCGCCGGCGCAGGAAGACCGTCTAACGGACGGCCCCCGATCGGCAGAATTCGAAACGGCGGCTCCTGAGCCGCCGTTTTGCTGTGCGCACCCTGTTATTCCAGCAGGTGCATCCGGTATGTTCCCGACGTACATGCATTATCCGCGATGGCCAGGCAGGACTCGGGATACCCGCCTCTCACACCGCTTCCGCACAAGTACGGCATCGTCGCGGCGTTATCCACTTGCGATTCAAGAGCAGTCAAATTCCAGCATACGCCAAAAGACTGCGCGCTACCGGGCAACCCAACGTCGCGCCACATATCCTGTTCGTCCGTCCTCCAGCCTGCCAAAAAGCCAATGTTCTGACTCGCGTTGGATTTCAATTTTCAGGCCCGACGAAAGTTCAGCGACAACTGCGCCTTTGAACCCCGGCTCATTCAGCAAATTACACTGAAAGCGCGTTGTCACACTGTAGGGAGTGATATTCCGAAACGTCGACAAATCAACGGAAGTAGCTTCAATGGAAGCCGTTTCCACCCGGGGCACTGCATCTTTAGGCCCCCTGTAATTTGAGCGGCACGCGTTGCCCTGATACCTCCAGCCTCGAATAATCCCCCCCGATATTGCGAACGTTGTCTTGCACCTTTTCGTGTAAACAAAACCCGGAGAACCGCCGACAGCCTGCGTATACGCCGTATTGCCAACAAACGTTGTTTGATAGTTCGGGGCGACACCGGGAACGTAACCGGACCTCGAATTATTGAAGGTGAGGTATTTCACACCGTCGTTTTCATAGAAACTGTCGGGCGGTCCCCACGATTGCAGCAGAGCGTTTTCCGATTTCCCTGCCCAGGTGTTCAGCAGCGCTTCGTACTTTTTCGTTGTTGCGCAGGCGCTCAACATAAGAAGGCCAAAGGCCAGTAAAATCACTCTCATGAAGGGCTCCTTCTGCAACCAAATCGACGCGGCTTCGTTTCCAGCCGGTTTCGGTACCATTTACGAGATAAGACTATTTCCCGAGCGGCGCGGATATCGCAGCAATGTACCCTCAAACCCCGCTTCCCGCGATAAGCAGACGAAATTTTCTGTCGCAATTGACGTTCGCTTACCCTTCGGAACACCCCGCCACCATTGCCTTCCCCGTAATCCCCCGGCCCTGTGCCGGGGTTCCACTTCGGCGCCGGCGTCGGTCCGGACCGAAAATTTACATTTCTTCCCGCCCATATGTTCGCTTTTTGTTCTTTTTTATGTTAGCCTGTCAGAATCCATATTCTCCCGGCATGACCGGGCCGAACGGGGCGTCATTGCGATGGCGCGCCGACAGGGGATTTTTGTGCCGACAGCAACCGCCCATCGTCCTCCCTGCACTTACGGGTCCGCGTATTCCGCGGCGCGGAACCCGTTCCGACCTTTCGGGTGTATGGGGTTGAATTGCGACTTTTGCGGTCGGGCCCCGAAACGCCCCCGGAACCGCCCTCCCCGGCACCCTCCCTTCGGGTGCATGGGGTTGAATTGCGACTTTTGCGGTCAGGCCCCGAACAGGCTCCCGAACAGGCTGCGGAACCGCCCCCGCCGGCGGCGCCCCTTCGGGGCCAAGGCTCGCTCAGGCCGCCTTGGCGATCTGCCCGCGATTATGGGGCACGGTCAGGTCGATATAGGGACCGACGGGCACGATGCCGGTCGGGTTCACGTTGGCCTGTCCGCCGTAATAGCCCTTCTTGATGCCGGGAATATCGACGACGTCGGCGATGCCGGGGGTCTGGTACAGGTCCAGGGTGTAGTTCCACAGGTTCGGGTAGTCCTGGATGCGGCGGATATTGCACTTGAAGTGGCTGAAATAGACGAAGTCGAAGCGGATCATGGTCACGAACAGGCGCCAGTCGGCTTCCGTCGGATGGTCGGCCACCAGGTAGCGGCGTTTCGACAGGCGCTCTTCGAGGAAATCGAGCGTGTCGAACATCGGGTAGATGAATTCCTCGTAGGCTTCCTGCGTCTTCGCGAAGCCGCAGCGGTACACCCCGTTATTGACGGTCTCGTAAATGCGCTCGTTGAGGGTATCGATCTCGGCGCGGTGGGCTTCCGGGTACAGGTCGGGCAGATCGTTGGCGGCCCATTCGTCGAACTCGGTATTGAGCATCCGGATGATCTCGGAAGATTCGTTGTTCACGATGGTCTTTTTCTGCCGGTCCCACAGAGTCGGCACGGTGACGCGCCCGGTATAGTTCGGATCGGCGGCGATATAGACGTCGTGCAGTTCGAGCTTGCCGTTTTCGCCCGGCTGCAATTCGTCGATGCCCTGGGTATAGGCCCAGCTGGTAATGCGCGGCAGGTCCGACAGGGTCACCGAAATAACGTCTTCCAGCCCCTTGAGGCGGCGGACGATCTGGGTGCGGTGCGCCCACGGGCAGGACGGCGCGAGGAAAAGATGATAGCGCCCGGGCTCCGCCTTGAAGCCGGAAGAGCCGTCGGCGGTAATCGTATCGCGCCATACCGATTGCGGCCGGACGAACGCGCCGCCGGTCGGATTGCGGAATTTCTCGTCGTCGTCGATCCACTTGCCGTCAATCACCATGCCCATTTCGCCGCTCCTCCTGAATATGCTTTGTCAGGAGATAATAGGACCTTCGCGGACGGGATCAATCCGCCCGTTTTTGCGGGCCGGACAATGGACAGCGCTATGCGCTTCGGCCATCATCCGGCCAACAACACAAAATCCGGTTACCGGACATGAGGACTGCCATGGATTTCGAACTTCCCGAAGAACTGCGAATGCTGAAGGAAACGCTGCGGCGTTTCATCGACAACGAAGTCATCCCGATCGAGCGCGAAGCCTATGACGGCCCGGAAATGGTGCCCGCCATCCGCGAAAAGCTGGAAGACCGCGCCAGGGAACTCGGCATCTGGGGGGTCGACGTGCCCGAGAGCCTCGGCGGGCTCGGCATGGGACTGCTCGCCCGCACCGTCATCTGGGAGGAAACCGGGCGCACGATCGCCTTTCCCCGCCGCAAGAAGTGGATTTTCGGCCCCGATGTCAGCCCCCTGCTCGCCGAATATGCGAACGCCGAACAGACCGAAAAATACCTAAAGCCCTGTATCGAGGGAACGCTGAAACCCGCCTTCGCCCAGACCGAACCGGATGCCGGCGGCGACCCCGCAGGCATGAAGACCACTGCCGTCCGCGACGGCGACGACTACGTCATCAACGGCACCAAGCGGTTCATCACCGGCGCCCACGATGCCGATTTCTTCCAGGTCGTGTGCGTGACCGACCCCGAAAAAGGCACCCGCGGCGGCATTTCCTGCATCCTGGTCGATGCCGACACCCCCGGCGTGAAGATCCTGCGCAAGCAGCAGACCATGATGGACGACCAGCCCTGCGAGATGGCATTCGACGACGTCCGCGTGCCGGCCGAAAACCTGATGGGCAAGGAAGGCGACGGTTTCCGCATGGCCCAGACCTGGATCACCATGGGCCGCATCCGCCACGGCGCCATCGGCATCGGCACCATGGAACGCTGTCTCGAACTGGGCGCGTCCTATGCCAGGGACCGGGTGACGTTCGGCAAGCCGCTGGCGGACCGCCAGGCGATCCAGTGGATGCTGGTGGACACCTATGCCGACCTCCACATGGTGCGCCTGATGGTCTATGCCGCCGCCGCCAAGTACGACGCGGGCGAGGATATCCGCTGGGATTCCTACATGTGCAAGTATATCGGCGACCGCAAGGCGTTCGAGGCGACGGACAGGTGCCTGCAGATCTATGGCGGCGTCGGGCTGACGACCGACCTGCCGATCGAAAAGCTGTGGCGCGACGCGCGGTCCTTCATGATCACCGAGGGGCCGGAGGAAATCCTCAAGCACGCGCTCCAGCGCCATGTCCTGAACCAGTACAGCTGACGCAGGTGCCCCTGCAGGCGTTCCTGACGGAGCTCCGATACGCCCGGTTGCGGGGCATCGCCCTGATGGTCGTCTCGACGCTCGCCTTCGCGTCGATGCACACGACGATCAAGCATGTCAGCGGCGAGGTCGACACCTTCATCATCGTGTTCTTCCGCAACCTGTTCGGGTTCGTCGCGCTGACGCCGCTGTTCGTCCGCCACGGTTTGAGCCCGTTGCGCACCCGGCGGATCAAGACCCATGCGCTGCGCGTCGCCATCAACTTCGCGTCCATGGCGATGTTCTTCTATGCGCTGTCGATCACCCCGCTCGCGGAGGTCGCGGCGCTGACCTTCTCGGCGCCGATCTTCGCGACGTTCCTGGCCATTTTCTTCTTCAAGGAAACGGTGGGCATCGGCCGCTGGTGCGCCATTCTGGTAGGGTTTGCCGGCACGGTCGTCGTCCTGCGGCCCGGGTTCGAGACGGTCAGCACCGGCGCCCTGCTCGCCATCGGCGCCGCGCTCCTCTGGGGTTCGGCGATCATGATCATCAAGGACCTCAGCCGGACGGATTCGGCGCTGACGGTCACCGCCTACATGGTGCTGCTGCTGATCCCGATATCGCTGGTGCCGGCGCTGTATGTGTGGGAATGGCCGAGCTGGGGCCAGCTCGGCTGGCTGTCGCTGATCGGGCTGTTCGGCTCGATCGGGCATCTGCTGCTCAACATGGCGCTGCGCCAGGCGCCCACGAACGTCGTCATGCCGATCGATTTCGCGCGTCTCATCTGGGTCGCGGCGTTCGGTTTCGTCCTGTTCGGCGAAGTCCCGGATATCTTCGTGTGGATCGGCGGCGCGATGATATTCGCGTCAGGCCTGTGGATCGCGCACGGCGAGAACGCAAAGCGCAAGGAGGATCGGGATGCAGCAGCGGGCTAGCCCCCCCGACCGTCCCCCTTGTTTCCCCGGGGCCTCTTCTCCCGCGTGTTCCGCGGGCTATTTCCCCGCCGGGCGTTCCAGGCCGAACAGTTTCAGCGCGTTCTCGCCGAGAATGTTCTTCTTGGCCTGGTCGTCGAGCATCGGCAGATCCCAGATGACGCTCGGCGCATCGAAATCCCAGTGCGGCCAGTCGGACGCATAGAGCAACTGGTCCTTTGCATTGATCATTTTCAGCGTCACTTCGAGGGCTTCGCGATGATCGGTTTCCATCGGCTGGCAGGTATAGAACATCTCGGACATGTATTCGCTGGGCAGCTTCTTCAGCATCGGCGCTTCCGACGACCGCATCAGGTAGGTGTGGTCGAGACGCTGCATCAGCCACGTCACCCAGGCGAGCCCGGATTCGATCCAGATCACGTTCAGGTTCGGAAACCGTTCGGGCATGCCGTTCATGACCCAGTTGCTCATATGCACCACGTTGCACCACACGAAGGACAGGGCATGCATCGTGCCGAAGCGGTTGATCTGCATCATCGACGGATCCTGCCAGTTATAGCCGGCATGGAAGCCGAGCGGCTTGCCCGTCGCCTCCATCGCCCGGTACACCTTCATGTAATCGTTGTGATGGACCGGCTTGTGGCGGACCGACGTGATCATGAAGCCGACCACGTCCGGATGGCCGCCCAGTTCCTCGACCGTCTTCAGCGCCGCGTGCGGATCGTTGAAGGGCACGAAGAGCATCGTCTTCATCTTCGGATCCATCGGCAGGATGTTCTCGCAGAACCAGTGGTCGTAGGCGCGGCCGAGCATCGCTTCCATGTCGAACTGCGGGTGCATCCCGAGATTCAGCATGGGCGTCGGAAAGATAACCATGTAGTCGAGATGGAAGGATTCGATCGCCCGGCGGATCAGCGTCACGTCGCGGTGGACCGTTTTGTCGTCGACCGGTTCGCCCAGTTTCGCCTGGTGAGGCACCCGGCCGCCGATATCCTGGTAGCGCAGCGCAAGATCGCCGTTGATCCCGTAGGGCGGGCTGCCCGTGCGGTCCCGCAGGTGATCGAGCGCCATCGTGCGCTGGACCTCGTCCTCGATATATTCGCAGATCGCCGCCCAGGATTCGATTTCCATGTGATGGGCGTCGGTATCGACGATCACCATCTTGTCGAAATTGTTCTGCTCGCCCTGGAACTTGCAATGCGCGAGAATGTCCCTGGTATCGGTCTGGGTGGTGATTTCCTTGATCGGAATTTCGCGATGCGTTTCGACGCCTGTGTCCATGGTTCCCTCCTGCGACAGAACCCCGATGGTAGAACCAATTCCGCCATATCGCCAGAACCGATCTTCCGGCTATTGTTACGGAAACAGGGAAGGATAAATCATGCGGCCATTCACCGTCGGCGACGTCCTGGTATCGAGTTTTATCGAACGCGACGGCACATGGCGCGCGCCGACGACAATGTTCCCGACCGCCGACCGGGCGACCGCCCTCGCCCATCTGAAAACGATGGCGCCGGAAGTCTACGACGCCGCCCAGGACCTGCTGGTCATCACCTATCAGACCTTCGTCGTCCGGACCGCCCGGCACAATATCCTGATCGATACCTGCGTCGGCGAGCACAAGCCGTTGCGCGGTCCCGCGCTCGACTATCCCAAGCAGCCCTGGCTCGACGGGTTCGCCGCCCACGGCCTGCGGTTCGAGGATATCGATTACGTGTTCTGCACCCATCTGCATGTCGATCACTGCGGCTGGAACACGCGGCTGGTCAACGGCAAGTGGGTGCCGACCTTTCCCAACGCGGTCTACATCTTCGGCCGGGTCGAATACGAGGCATGGGAAGCGGCGGCGACCGAGGCCGAGCGCGACGAACGCCGTTCGGCGGTGTGGGAAGACAGCTGCCTGCCCATCGTCGAGGCCGGTCAGGCCCGGCTGGTCGATGCCGATTTCGAACTGGAAGACGGCATCTGGCTGACCCCCGCCTTCGGCCATTCCCCGGGACAGGTCTGCGTCAATTTCACATCGAAGGGCCATCACGCCATCTTCACCGGCGACATGATGCACCATCCGCTGCAATGCGTGGAACCGGACTGGAGCACCTGTTTCTGCCCCAATCCCATCGAAGCCGCCGACAGCCGCAAGCGCGTCCTGGCCAGCATCGCCGACAGCGACACCGTCGTCGTGCCGGCGCATTTCCCCGGCCAGACGGCCGGCTATATCGACAGCGACGGCGCGTCTTGGCGCTGGCGCTACATGGAATTCGACAACGGCGTCCCGACCCGCGCGGGCGAGACATCGACAATGGCGGTCTAGAGAAACACCGCAATCAGCAGCGGCACCAGGACCGCGGTCGCGATGCCGTTCAGCCCGAGGGCGATGGCGGCGAAGGTTCCCGCCACATCGTTGACCTGAAAGGCGCGGGCCGTCCCGATGCCGTGCGCCGTCAGCCCCATCGCGAATCCCCGCGCGCGCCAGTCCTTCATGCCCATCGCGTTGAACAACGGCGTGCCGATAATCGCCCCCAGAATGCCGGTCAGGATCACCAGCCCCGCCGTCAGCGACGGCAGACCGCCGATGCTCTCGGCGATGCCCATTGCGATGGGCGACGTCACCGATTTGGGCGCGAGGGACATCGTCGTTTCGAAACTGCCCCCCAGCAGCGTCGCGATGCCGACAGTGGACGCGACCGCCGTGACCGCCCCGGCCAGCAATGCCGCCGTGATCGGCAGGATCGTCCGGCGGACCTCCCGCCGGTGTTCGTAGAGCGGCACCGCCAGGGCCACTACCGCCGGGCCAAGCATGAAATGAACGAACTGCGCCCCGTCGAAATAGCTCGAATAGTCGCTGCCGGTCGCCCATAGCAGGGCGATCAGGATGGCGACCGCAACGGCGACCGAATTGACGGCCGGGTTCTCGCCGCTTTTCACATAAAGCCAGTGCCCGATAACGTAGGCCAGCATGGTCGCCGTCAGCCACAGCAGCGGGTTGGCGGACAGGTAAACCCAGACCTCGGAAACGGCGCCCGGCATCAGGAAGCGTCCTCCCGGCCGGTCTTCGCCGCGCCGGCACAGAACCGGAAAACGAGGACCGTCACCAGCAGGGTCAGGATCGAGCTTCCGAGCAGCGCCGCCCCGATGGCCGGCCATTCGGCCTCGATCCGCGCCGCATGGAGGATCAGCCCGACCCCCGCGGGCACGAACAGCAGCGACAGATGTCGCAACACGACCGCCGCGACGTTTCTGATATCGTCGGGAACGCCGCCCCTGACCGCAAAGAAACCTGCGAGCAGAACCATCCCCAGCACCGGGCCCGGCACGGGAATGCCCGCAAGCCGGACGATCAGTTCACCGGCAAGCTGAAACCCCAGCAGCGCGGTAAGCGCCGGTATCAATCTTCGAAGCCGTACAGATTCGCCGGGTTGTCCACCAGAAGCTTGTGCCGGGTCGCCTCGTCCGGGGCGTAGCGCGGAACGAGATCCACCAGATTGCCTTCGTCGGGCATGGCTTCCCACAGGTTCGGGTGCGGCCAGTCTGTGCCCCACAGCGCCCGGTCCGGATTGGTTTCGATCACGGCCTGCGCGAACGGCACCACGTCGTCATAGGGCGCACCGGTCCTGGTCAGCCGTTCGGCGCCGGTCACCTTCACCCATACATCCTCGTTGCGCATGAAATCGAGCAGCAGCCTGAACGGTTCGGCCTCGACGCCTTTCGTCACGTCGACGCGGACCATATGGTCGAACACGAGCGGCAGGCGGAACTTGCGCAGGTCGGCGCTGAAATCGACGATATCCTGGGATTCGATATACACGACCAGGTGCCAGCCGAGCCCCTGGACCTTCTCCGCGATGCGGTGAACCCGGTCGAAATCCGGCGGGCCGCTGAGATGGCGGGCGAAACTGAACCGGATGCCGCGGATGCCGCCTTCATGAAGCGCTTCGAAGTCCTTGTCGGTAAATTCCTCGTCGACGCACGCCACGCCGCGCCACTGGCCCTTCGATTTCGCGATCGCATCCAGCGTTGCCGCGTTATCGGTGCCGTGGCAGGTCGCCTGCACGATAACGGCCCGGTCGATACCGAGCTGGCCGTGCAGCGCCCGCAGTTTCTCCCGCGGTGCATCGACCGGCGTGTAGGTTCTCTTGGGATGGTAGGGAAACCTGTCGGACGGGCCGAACACGTGGACATGGGCGTCGCAGGCGCCCGGCGGCGGCGTATAGGCGGGCCTGGACGGGCTGGGATGCGGCGGCGGGGGAAATTTCATCTCGAACATACCGGTTGAATTGCGATCACCGGTTTTAGGACGTCAGGCCCTGCGGCGGCAAGGCTTTCCTGTCAGCAGCTTGTCGAGCCGCGCTCCTGCCCGAGATAGTACGGATCGTACCGGACCCGCGTCACGGCATCGCCATCGACCATGCTGTTGACGCGCTCCGCGATCGACCCGGGATAGCCGACCGGACCGCCCACGAGATCGTCGCTCGACGGCGGATAATCCGACATCACGCCGACCAGATAATCGCGCACGAAAACCATCCTGTTGCACACGGCATCCGCCCCGTCGGTCCCGCGGACCACCAGGGTTACCCGGACATTCCCGTTCACCGTGAAAATCGCGCCGACATTGACGAAATTTTCCTCTTCGGTGGCGCGAAACCGGTCCGCGTCGCGGTCCAGGCCGATGGCCCGGTCAGCGGCCTTCATAACGGCGCCGGCCGCGCGCTTGGCTTCCCGGGTCTGTCCCGATTCCTCGAGATAGAGCCAGCCGACCGCCCCGATGGCCAGGACAACCAGTACGGGTATTCCGATCTTGACGATCTTCGCCACAACGCACCTTCCGGTCTGATTTCGTTCATTAAAACCTACAACGAACGCGTAAAGGAAATCTGAACGGGCGATGCCGCCGCAGCGGCAAAAACGCGCTGGAGCCCGCGCCTGCGCTTGGTTAAGCTACCGCCATGGCGACCGGTTTCATTTATCATATCTGCCCAAAATCGAGCTGGGAGGCCGCGGTCGCCCGTGGCGTCTATTCGGGCGGCGAAATGGACCGCCGGGACGGCTTCATCCATTTCTCCGGCGCCGACCAGGTCCGGAACACCGCCGCCCGCTATCTGTCCGGCGTTACCGGCCTGGTGCTGATCAAGATCGACCCCGATTGCCTGGGCGGGACGCTCAAATGGGAAAAATCCAGCGACAACATGCTGTTCCCCCATGTCTACGGGACGATTGACCCGGCGGATGTCGCTTTCGCCGCCGATCTGCCTGTCGGCGAAGACGGCCTGCATGTTTTCCCCGATCTCGACTGAACCGGCGCTGCCCGTGTCCCGGATCGCGTGATATGGTCGCCCGGACATGAGCACGGATTCCTTCAATGACGATCTGACCGCCCTGCTGCCCCGCCTGTGGCGGTACGCCATGGTCAAATGCCGGAATCCCGACGGCGCCGGCGATCTGGTCCAGGCCACATGCGAACGCGCCCTGTCGCGGCGTCATCAGTTTCAGGCGGGCACGCGGCTCGACGCCTGGACGATCACCATCATGCAGTCGATCTGGAAAAACGACCTCCGCCGCGACGCCATCCGGCGCGGCGAGGGCTTCGTCGACGTCGAACAGGCGGGACTGATCGATACGACCGAACCCGCAGACGGGAAGATTTTCCTTTCTGAAGTGTTGACTGCGGTAGACCAATTGCCTGAAGCCCAGAAAGACGCTGTTTACCTCGTTTATGTAGAAGGGCTCAGCTACGAACAGGCGGCGGCGGCGCTGGACATCCCCGCCGGCACCCTGACCAGCCGGCTGGTCAGGGGCCGTTTGAAGATTGCCGAGCTCGTGCGCGACCGGTCCGACGACGAAAGGAGCCAGAAACAGACATGACGATCCCTGAAGACAGACTTCTGGCCTATGTCGACGGCCTCCTGTCACCGGAGGAGATCGCCGATATTGAACGCCGTCTTGCCGACGACCCCGAGGCAAGTGAACTGGTCGATGCGCTCCGCCGGTCCGACCTGCCCTATCGCGAGGCAGCGGAAACGCTGATCGCCGTCCCCGATCTTTCGCACCTTGCCGAAACCATTCGCGACCATGTCCCGGCGCGGCGGCCGTCCCTGTTGTCCCGTTATGCGCCCGTTGCGGCTGCGATCGCGGTGTTTTTCGCCATCGGACTGCTGGCCGGGCAATACGTCTTTCCGCCGACACAGCCCGAACCGACCAAATGGACGGTCTGGCTCGACCGGATCGCCAGCTACCAGGCCCTGTATTCGCGTTCGACGCTGGCCATGGGCAACCCGCCGCCGGCGCGCCGGCTGCGCCAGATGGAACGGATCAGCAAGGCGATCGGTACGCCCATCGTCGCCCCAGACCTGTCGTCGCTCGACGCCGATTTCAAATACGCACGGCTTTACAAGCTCGACGGACTGGCCCTGGCCCAGATCGCCTACCTGCCGAAGACGGGAGAGCCGTTCTCGCTGTGCCTGATGAAGACCGACAGTCCCGACGAAAGCCCGCGCTATTCGACGGCGCACGGGATAAATGTCGTCACGTGGCGCCATGGCGGGGTTGCCTATGTCTATGTCGGCGAAACGCCGCGGGACGTCATGGACCGGTATATCGCCGCGATGCGGGTGCAGTCGGGCGCCCGGTCCTGAATTTGTATTAATTCTGCCCGACGACGGATGAATCCGGCTTCGCGCGTGTTTAATCGACAGCGCGAGCGGTCACCCCACCGGCCCTCTCGTTCCGCCTTCGGCGTCGTTCCGGGCAGGACCCGGCGCCGGAGGCGGTTTTCGAATCGTCCTCGCCCTCTTTCCAGCGCCGCTGTTTCGCTTTATGCCTTTCCCCAAACGGGAGAAAACGGCCATGAACAACGTCAAAGGCGAGGCTTACGGGGCGATCGACATCGTCTGCAACGCGTTCACGCCGGAAACGCTCGAAAACGGGTGGATGTCGACGGATAAGGGGTTCCGCGAAAAAGTCCGGGTCAAACCCGAATACAGGGACGGCGTGTCGGCCGGGAACTATATCGCAATGATGGACCGTTGCGGGATCGAACGCTCCTTCCTGATCGCCTCGCGCTCCGGCGATCTGCGCATTCAGGGATCCGCCCACATGCCCACGGACTACATCGCCGGGCTGGTGGACGCCCATCCCGACCGTTTTTCGGGGCTCATCGGCATCGATCCGTCGCGGATCATGGAAAGCCTCGCCGAAGTGGAACACGCCGTGACCGATCTCGGGTTTGTCGGCGCGCATCTCTATCCGCACTGGTTCGACGAAGCGCCCGATGCCGCCAAGTACTATCCGTTCTATGCCAAATGCTGCGATCTGGGCGTTCCCGTTCAGATGCAGGTCGGTCATTGCCTTGTCTACAATCCGCACCGTCGCCTGCCGAGCGTCGGCCGGCCGATCTGCCTCGACCGTATCGCCCTGGATTTTCCCGACCTGAAGCTGATCGGCATTCATATCGGCTATCCCTGGTACGAGGAAATGATCTCCGTCGCCTGGAAACATCCGAACGTTCATATCGGCCTCGACGCCTATGCGCCGAAGCACTGGCCGGAAGCGACGCGCCACTACATGAATTCATTCGGCCAGGACAAGGTTCTGTTCGGCACCGACTGGCCGGTCGTCGATCCCGAGCGCGCCATGGACGACGTGGCGGAGATCCACTGGAAACCTGATGCAAAACGCAAGGTTTTGCGTGATAATGCATTGAATCTATATAATATTTAGTTTTTCGGCAGAAGACGAACAAGGGCTGTTTTCTGCACCTTGCCAAGCTCGCTTTTCGGCAATGTCTCCAGGCTGAATACCGCCTTCGGCCGCTTATAGGGCGCCAGCCGTTCGGCACAATACGCCATGAGCGCCGCGGTTTCCGCCGTACCGGTCACGAAGGCCGCGATCTCTTCGCCCATCTCCCGGGACGGCCAGCCGATCACGGCGGCATCCGATACGGCCGGGTGGCTCAGCAACACGGCCTCGATCTCCGCGGGGTAGATATTCGCCCCGCCCCGGATAATCATCTCCCTGGCGCGGCCGGCGAGGAACAGGTAGCCGTTTTCGTCGCGCCTGCCGAGATCGCCGGGATAGAACCATCCGTCGCGACAGGCTTCCCGGTCGGCCGCCGGGTCGTTGAAAAAGCCGGATGCCACGCCGGGGCCGCGATAGCGGATGCGGCCGATTTCGCCGGCGGCCACAGGCAGGTCGTTGCCGTCCACGATCTCGACGCGGGTATTGAACACCGCCTGCCCGACGGAACCGGCCGCTTCCGGGCCGTGCTCGGGGCTGAGAATGGAAATCCCGCCGCCTTCGGTCGATCCGTAATAGTTGATGAAGGACGGGCAGAGCCGTTCCATGACGGCCCTGCGTTCGTCCTCGTGCAGGATCGCCCCCGTACACAGCAGCAGACGGAGTTCGCGGAATAACGGGATGCCGCGATACGGTTCCGCGAGCAGCCGCCGCAGGATCGTCGGGACCAGAAGCGTCGTCGTCGCGCGGCTGTCCGCCGCCGCCTGTATCAGCTGCTGCGGTTCGTAGGGCGGCGGAAACATGACCACGGTCGCACCGCACCAGGCCGCGCTCATCGTGAAGGACCGCCCGCCGCCGAAATAGAGCGGCGTCGCCGACAGGTAACGGTCGTGTTCCGTAAAGCCGAGGGAAACGAACTGGGTAATCCAGCGCGCCCGCATCTGGCGGTGCGTAAGCGCGGGTCCCTTCGGCGCTCCGGTCGTCCCCGAAGACAGCGACAGGACAAGCGGAATCCGTTCGTCCTCCGGGAAATCGCGGTCCGGGTTTTCGACCGCGGCGGCCGCTCTGAATCCGTCGTCGAGAACAACGCCATCCGCGCCTGTCTCGCCCGGCCCCGCGATCACCGCGCGCGCCCCGAAACCGGCAGTTACATTACGTTTTTCCGCCTCGGCCCAGCGACGATCGATGGGCAGGATAATGCCGCCCATGCGCGCCACCGCCAGGTTCGCGACGATATGATCGGCACTGTCCGGCAGGGCGACCCCGATGACGTCCCCCTGCTCCAGCCCGCGGGACAGCAGATGCGCCGCCCATTGCCGTACCTTCGTCGCCAGTTCCCGGTGGGTCAGAACCGTATCGCCCTCGACGATCGCCGGATGGTCCGGCTTTCGCCGCGCCTGACGGTCGAGCATCGCGGCTATGTTTGCCATGGTCGCTTCCGGGCTGGTTCCGTACCCGATAGCTCTGCTACGGTCGGTTCCCGCCGTCAACCGGGAAACCGCCGGACCTGCCATGAGCCCGCCAGATCACCTCGTATTCCGCCCCCGCGCCGACCAGGACGCGGCGCGGCAGAAACGGTTTCGCGATACGGCGGAGCTGGTCTTCGCACGCCACCCCGCCTATCGCCGGATCGCCGGCGAACGGGGGCTGTCCGGCCGGGATTTCACGGACATTGCCGATCTCGGAAAACTGCCTGTCACCACCAAGAACGCCTATATGGCGGCACCGGAGGCGTACCGGCTGGATACCGCCGGGCTGGACAGCGAAATGCGGGCCGTCTGGGACGTGATGCACACCACCGGGACGACCACCGGCGTGCCGACACCCTTCTATTCCACCGCCTACGATTTCTACCGCATTCTTTCGGTGCAGGAAGGCATGATGCGCCTGCGCGGCGTCGGTCCGCAGGACAGCATCGCCAACCTATTTCCGCTCACCGTCTGGCCCCACGGCGCCTACGCGCGGGTGCCGCATGCCGCGGCGGTGCTGAAAATCCCCGTCGTCAGCGCCCTGCCCGGCAACCCGTCTCCGTATTTCGAGCACGGCAGCGGCCTCGACGAGGTCGTGGCCCTGGTCGCGCGGTCGCGCAGCACGATCCTGTGGGGCGTGCCCAGCTATGTGCGGCGCGTCCTGATCCGCGCCGGCGAGATCGGCGCCGATTTTTCGGCCGTGCGCCATGCCTTCGTGACCGGCGAAAGCACGCCCGAGGCCATGCGCAGCGATTTCCGGGCCCGCCTGGCGGCGCTGGGGGCGACCGACGTGTTCGTCTCGATCTCCTACGGCGCGACGGAGATGCAGGGCGGCATGGTCGAATGCGCGCCCGGCTCGGGCTTTCACAACCCCGCCCCCGACCAGTTCCTGATCGACATCGTCGATCCGGACACCCATGCGCCCGTCGCCCCCGGCGGGAGCGGGCTCGTGCTGCTCAGCCATCTCGACCGGCGCGGCACGGTGCTGCTGCGCTATGCGCTCGGCGATATCTCCGCGCTCGCCACCGGTCCCTGCCCCCATTGCGGATCGGAAACCGACCGCCTGGCCGTAACCCCGGCGCGGGCGGATTCGCTGCTCAAGATCAAGGGGATGCTGGTGAACCCTGCAATCATCGAGGACATTCTCATCGCCGATCCCGGTATCCGCGAATACCAGGTGGTGATCGAGCGGGAAAACCCGGACGATGCGCTCTCCCCCGACAGGCTGAGACTGCGCCTCGCCCATGCGGCGGACGACGAAACCGCCGCCGCGGGGATTGCCGCGAAGGTCAAAACGGCGACCGGCATCTCCCCCGTCGTCGCGCTGGAGGCCGCCCAGGACATCTATGCCGCCGGCGATACGCTGAAAAGCAGGCGCATCGTCGATACGCGCAGATAAACGAAAAAAGGGCGGCCCGGAGCGCCGCCCTTTGATCGCCGGTCCTTAGCCGGTCACAGCTTGGTCGGGTCGATCTTCGAATAGATGTGGTCGTACATCAGTTTTTCGTAGATCGCCGTCGCCTCGTCCAGCTTGGCCGGGTTCGGCCCCGCCGCCGCCAGGACGCCGCTGAGCCCGGCATCGGCGATGATCTTGGTCCATCTGTCGATACGTTTCTGGAAATCGCCGGCGATCCGTTCCGGGTTCTTCGCCCGCAGCTTCTTGGCGTTCCCGATCGCCGTCGCCATTTCGTTTTTCTTGTGATCTTCCCAGACCTTCCTGATCTCGGCATCGGGCGGAAACACCTGGATACCGGCCTCCGCCGCCATCTTCTTGGCCGCGATGTCGTCGCCGATATAGCCCTTCACCACGGTGCGCGCGATGGCGCCGGGAAGCGCTTTCCACATCGCGCGTTTCTGGTCCGGGCTATAGGCGTCCCAGGCGGCGCGGTTCATGACCACGAGCCCCAGACCGGAATAGGAACCGAACTGATAGTTCAGCACCGACTTGATCGAATCCGAGATCGGATAGGATTTCAGCCACGCCATCGGCCCGAGTATGCAATCGATCTGGCCGCGTTTGACGGCCTCCGGCACGTCCGACATCGTCATCGAAACCGGCGTCCCGCCGAGCGCCCGCGCCCAGCGGCCGAGCGCGCCGGTGGTCCGCAGCTTGAGCCCCTTCAGATCCGCGACCGTCTTGATGTTCGGCTCGCGGCACAGCAGCGAATAGCCGCCGACCCCGTACCCGGCAAGAAAGATCGTCTTGTTCCGGCCGTAATCCGCAAGGCAGTCCGGACAGTCCTTGAAATAGGTTTCGATCGCCGCGCCGTTCATGATCAGTTCGTTCTCGCCGAGCATCAGCATATCGGCAATAACGAAGGCGTGTTTCAGACTGGTGCGCGCATAGCTCGGCACCACCAGCCCGGCTTCCGCCGTGCCGTTTCCGACCGATTTGAGGGTCGCCTTGGCGCTGAACAGCTGGCCGCCGGCGACCAGTTTCCACGGCATGCCGGCCTTGGTCAGTTCTTCGAGCATCGGCCCGATACCGTGCAGGTTCACGTTGTGTTTGGGCGGCAGCCACTGACCGTAGGTATACATTTTCTGCGCCATGGCGGCGCCCGCCCCGGCCGTCAGCAGACCGGCGACCGCGGCCCCTGTGAGTGCTATTCCGAACTTCATGTCTCTCTCCCTTGCTTTGGTGCGTTAAGAATTCGACGTAAGTTTCGTTGATTGCCCCCTAGTTCATGAGCCCCGGCAGATAGAGCGAAATCTGCGGAAACCCGACCAGCAGAAGCACCACGACCACCTCGCAGACGAGGAACCACGTGACGCCCTTGAAGATCGTCTCCAACGAGATATCGTTCCCGACCACGCTTTTGATCACATAGACGTTGAGCCCGACCGGCGGCGTCAGCAGGCCGATCTCGATATACTTGACCACCAGCACCCCGAACCAGATCAGGTCGAGGTCGAGCGCCTCGAACATCGGCAGCAGCAGCGGCAGGGTAATCAGCAGCAGACCCAGCGGGTCGAGGAACATGCCGAGAATGATGTAGATGATCGATGCGGCGAGAACGAGCAGGATCGGGTCCGCCGCCCAGCTGCCGACCATGTCGCGGAGGAAAACCTCGGCGCCGGTCATCGCCAGAAAGCGCGTCAGCAGCACCGCCCCGATCGCCACCCAGAAAATACGCGCCGTGCCGGACAGGGCCTCGAACAGGCTGTCGCGGAACACCGTTATCGTCAGCCGTCCCTGGAAAAAGGCGACGACGAAAGACATGAACGCGCCGAACGCGCCGGCTTCGGTCGGCGTGAAGACGCCGCCGTACAGCCCGCCGATAATCGTCAGGATCAGCACCAGCAGCGGCCATACTTCGCCGAGCGCTTCGTATTTTTCGGCCCGGGACGGTTTTACGGCTTCGGGCGGGCCGAGCGACGGGTTGATCCGGCAGCGCACGATGATCATCGTCGCGTAGATCAGCGCGGTCATGATCCCGGGCAGAACGCCGGCGATAAACAGCTTGCTGATCGACACCTCGGCAAAGATGCCGTAGAGGACGAAAGCGATGGAGGGCGGGATCATGGCGCCGAGCGTGCCGGCGCTCGCCACGGTGCCGGTCGCGAGCCCGGGATCGTATCCCGCCTTGACCATTTCCGGCACGCTGATGCGCCCGAGCGCCGCCGCCGTCGCCGTGCTGGACCCCGATGCGGCCGAAAAACCGGCACAGGCAAAATTCGCGGCCACGGCGAGCCCGCCCGGCAGTCCGCCGAGCCAGAGCCGCGCCGCGCGGAACAGCGCCGTCGATATCCCCGAATGATGCGCGACCGAACCCATCAGAAGGAACATCGGAATGGCGGAAAACGACCAGTGGGCCGCGAAATCGAACGGCTCGGTGCGCAGCATGCCGCCAGCGACGCTCCACCCTTTCAGCGCCGCGACGCCGAACATCGAGACGATCATCAGGGCGAACCCGACCGGCACCCGCAGCGCGATCAGAACCAGCAGCGCGCCCAGCCCGGCAAATCCGATTTCCAGTTCCGTCACGCGGCTACTCCCAATGGACCGGCGGACGCCTGCCGAACGCGACCATGAAGTCGTCGATCAGCCGGATCAGCAGATAGATCGCCATCAGTCCCATGCCGAAGGGCAGCAGGAACCGGTTCGGCCAGATCGTGATCAGGTCGTCGGAGGTTTCCCACATCTCGTTGTTCTCGTAGCTGATCAGCGCCGCGTACCAGGTCTCGCGAACGAACCAGATGACGAAAACAAAGCACATTATCCCGACGACGCCTTCGAGAAAGGCAAGGCCGCGCGGGCGCAGGCCGCGGGAAAACAGCTCGACGAAGATATGGCCTTCATGGTGGGACACGTAGGACAGCGGCAGGAACGTGACCGCGACCATGTAATAGAAAGAGACGATCTCGGTCGTGCCGTCGATCGGCTGGGCAAAGATCTGGCGCATGGCGACGTCGGCGACGACCTGAAACATGATCGCCAGGATCGCCGCACCCGCGACCCAGGAGAAGAAATTGGTCGGTATCTGAATCGACCTGTGATCAGGTCTCATCGTCCGCTCCCCATTTTTCGCCGCGCCTGTCTCTGCAGGCGCTTGCCGGAAGGAACTATGCCTGAACCGTCACGAAACGCAAACACCATCCGACTAGCTGTTTTGCGGCCGGCGCAAAACAGCGGGGCTCGCCGGACGCATTCCCGGTGCTATATTCACTAAAGCGCATTACATCAGGGCATCAGATCATGACCGATACGATCGTACAGGACCGCACCGTCAAGGGTTTGCTTCAGTTCACGGTTCCCACGGGAGAGACCCCGGTGACGCAGGTCAGCGATACCGGCGGCGGGCGCAGCGACCCGAAGACCGGCAGCTACGAGATGAAGGAAATCACGATCCATGACGGCCGGCCGACCGCGGACCAGCTGGACATGGAAGTCCAGGGATACGAGTTCCTGGAATACGACACCGCCGTCACCGATTTCACCGATGCCGAACAGGTCGAGAAAATCTATTACCCGGAACTCGAAAAGCTGTTGCTGGAGGCGACCGGGGCGGAAAAGGTCGTGATCTTCGACCACACGATCCGCATCGGCGATCCGGCGAAGCGCGAGGCCCTTGGGGTGCGCGATCCGGTGCGCAGCGCCCATAACGATTTCACCGACCGGTCCGCGCCGCAGCGGGTGCGCGATCTGCTGCCGCCCGACGAAGCCGAAGCCCGTCTCAAGCGCCGCTTCACGTCGGTCAATGTCTGGCGGCCGCTGACCGGCCCGGTGAAGACCGACCCCATCGCGATCTGCGCCTGGGACAGCATCGGCAAGGACGACATGATCCCGTCGGAACGGATCTATAACGACCGCGTCGGCGGCATCCTCAACCTGTCCTACAACCCGGCGCAGAAATGGACCTATTTCCCCGACATGGAACGCGACGAGGTCATCCTGCTGAAATGCTACGATTCGGAACTCGACGGCCGCGCCCGCTGGACCGCCCATGCCGCGTTCGAGGACCCGAACGGCCCCGATCCGTCTTTGCCCCCCCGCGAAAGCATCGAAGTGCGGACGCTGATCTTTTACTGAGGGCTTTGATTCATATCCCGTTCGTCATCCCGGCCTTGTGCCGGGATGAGACATAACGGATCGAGACGGCGGCCCGTCAATCCGGTCCCGGATGCCCTGCGCCGCAAGCGTAGCAGATGCGCGCTTCGCCGTTTTCAAGGAAGTCCTTCGACGCGCGTCCTTTACCGACGGAGCGTAAGCCAATGCCCAACCCCGTGTATCCGCGATACACGCGCACCCGGAGCAGAGCGTTAACGTAAATTTATTCTTGTTTCCCCGATATACTTTGATCCAGTCACGCCTTCATCAAAACACCCCCTGGCCAGCGAGTTGTCTCATGAAATCTCCCGCTTCAGTCTTGTTTATGTTGTCGTTTTTGTTCGCCGGGAGCTTTTTTAACGCTCAGGCTGTCGCCGCCGGATTTGCCGAGTGCAAAACGGCCGCATGCGCTCTGCCGAAAACGACTGCGCGCTATTTCGTGCGTTATGGCGGGGAGCGTTCCTTTACCTATGCGGAGACACAGGGGCAGAAAACGCTCCGGTGCGACAAGCCGTTTATGGGCGACCCGGCGATTGGCAAAACCAAAGACTGCCGTTTTCTGCAGGCACCGGCGAGTTCGGAAAGATGGTCCGATTGCGCAGCGCAGGGCGGGCTCTGCGATACCAAAACAAGCACGAACGAAGTGCGGCGCGTCAGATTGGGGTATGGCAAAACCTGGGTATATTTCTATACGGCCCAGAAGGAATTCCAGTGCGGGCTGCCCTATATGGGCCTTGGTCAGGAGCGTGTCTGTCAGATATCCAGCAAAAAATTCACGGCCGGCTGGAAAAAGTGTGCAGACGACGGAGGCCGTTGCAAGCTGGACGGGAACGGCTTGCACCTGGTCAGATATATCGAAAAAAACGGTTCAAAACGTCATTTGATGCAGTTGGTATCGGGCAAGGATTATTTATGTTCGATCAATACATTCAGACGCGACCCTGCGCCCAACGCCCGCAAGGTGTGTGAAACGGCATCCCTGAAACCGGTGGATTCAGATACAATCGGCAAAGCGCTCGATAAAGAGTTTGCGGCCGACGATGCCAAACTGGCTGCGGCCCGAAAAAAGGCGACACAAAAAGAACAACGCGCTGAAACGGCTATGAACGCGGTCAGGCAAACACGAAAGTTTTCGTCCTGTGTGAAAAGCGATGCATATGAAAAACCAACGATAACTTTCATACTAAAGGGAATTGGTTGGGGCTCCCGCGATGAAACAGCCACTGCCACCAAGAGCCGCCTGCCGAACGCTATCGGATGGCGTACCTGCGGCCTTGGACCGGGATCGAGCACCTATTTTATGAGCTACGGAACCACGGCTTCGTCACGTTTCGTTTATCAGGAAACGTCCGGGCTGAAGACCATGCCATGCGACTACAAACTCCAGGGCGATATTGCACCGGGAAAGAAAAAGACCTGCTGGTCTCATAAACCGAAATCGACGCCCAATGTAAATTGGCGTAGATGCGCAACGGACGGCAAAGTCTGCAAAACGGGTCTGAGCACCTCGGAAATAGCCAAAGGTGCCTACCTCAAAGCCCGTTACGGCAAAGGCTCCAAGTGGGTTTATAGATACGTATCCGCTAATTTCTCCTGTGGGTCGGCCGCAATGGGGATGGGAATGGGCTACGATCCGGAACCGGGAGTCGTCAAGGAATGCCAGATTGCAGCCAGCACCAAAGCCACGCCTAAATGGACGCAATGTGCCAAAGAGAACGGGACCTGCACCCTGCCAACGGACAAGACTACCTATCTGGTTCGCTACGGAAGCGCAGGAAACCAACAGACTTTTCATTCACTCGTTTCGGCAAAAAGCTTTACCTGTGCAATCGGTCAGATAACCGGACGAGCGACATATAAAACGATTGAAGGAACAACAGGCATTGGATTTGGCGGGGGGCATAATTCAACGCCCACCAGTTACGCACCGGGGGATATTTTCGACCCGGCCCCCGGCAAGGCAAAATTCTGCGCCTTTGCGCTTCCCGAAGACGGGTTCAGGCCCGCATATTAAGCGGATGCCCTCCTGCCCCGATCCGATTGAGTCGGCGCGCGCCCTTCAGGCCCGCCGTCAGTCGAACATCGCGACGCAGTCGATTTCCACGTTCACGCCGGTGCGGTGCGGCGTGCCGCCGATACAGGTGCGGGTGACCTTTTCGCCCTGCATGAACTCGGTGAAGGCCTCGTTGAATTTCGGGAAATCCGACGGATCGCGCAGACACACCCGCATGTTGACGACGTTGCTGAAATCGGCGCCGCCGGCGGACAGCACGCCTTTCAGGTTGATGAGGGTCTGACGGGTCTGTTCCTGGATGTCTTCCGAGACGACGATCTTGGTTTCCGGGTCGAGCGGCCCCTGCCCCGACACGAACATCATGTTCCCGAACCGGATGCCCTGGGCCAGCGGCGACGGCGTCGCGTTATCGGTGAAACCGGTCGTCGGCGCGGTGGCGGAAGTAATGATCTGCTTGGGCATTGTGTTTGGTCCTTCGTCGGTTGGTACATTTACGGTTTTTCTCTCCCCCGACCTGATCCCCCGGGCTGGTCCCGGGATCCATATCAGCGGATGGAGAGATGTTAAAAATGGACCCTCGGGACCAAGCCCGGGGGAATAGCGTCCCCTGTTCTCAATCGCGTCCCGGATGCACCGCGCCGCAGGCGTCGCAGGTGCGGGCGTCCAGAGAATCGAAGAAGTTCGAATAGGCCTGCGATACCGGGTCCTTGGTGTAATCGTCAACGACGAAGAATTCCTCGTGGATCAGCGCATCGCAGTCGGGGCAGAACCACTGGAAGGTGTCCGTCTCCCCCGGCCGGCGCATGCGTTCACCGACCAGCAGGAACGCGTCCGCCGGGAAGCGCGGCGAATGGGGAATGCCGGCCGCCGTGTAGATCGTCTCGCCCTCCTTCAGGACGGCGATATCCTCGCTGCCGTCGGGCTTGCGGTAATGCAGGTTCATCGTCCCCTTGAGCATCGTCATGTGCTCATCCGACGGGTTGATATGAAATTCGCTGCGGTATTCGCGGCCGCGCGCGATGAACATAAGCGTGTCTTCGCTCTGCCACAGGACCTTGACGTATTTGCCGGTCGCGGCGAGGTCCTCTGCGATGGCCTGATGGTCGGCAATGGGCATGGGCAGCATGATTTTGTCTCCGGTTTCAGGTGTTTCAGGCGGCTTCGCGGGCGGGCGACTGCCGGCCGAGAATGGCGTCCGCCGCCTTCTCCGCCGTCATGATCACGACGGCATTGATATTGCCCCCGGTCAGGTCGGGGAAGACCGACGCATCGACCACGCGCAATGCGTCCAGCCCCTTCACCTTCAGGGCGCCGTCGACCACGGCGCGGTCGTCGATCCCCATGCGGCAGGTGCTGACGGGATGATAGACCGTTCCCAGTCCCTGCCGGACATAGGCGTCGATGGCCGCATCGTCGTCATCCTTCACATGGGCGCCGGGTGCGAATTCGTCGCCGCGCATATCGTCGAAGGCCGGTTGCAGCGCCAGTGTCCGCATGATGCGGAAGCTTTCGCGCAGGACGCGGCGGTCCTCGTCCGTCGACAGGAAATTGTTGACGATGCGCACCGGGTCCATCGGATCGGCGGAGCGCAGGCTGACGCTGCCCCGGCTTTCCGGCCGCAGGTGGCAGGACCGGAAGGCGAAGGTTTCCTCCGACGGCGACATCAGCCCCGGGAACCACTGGCGGGCGGTCATCGACATCGGCCGGAAGAACATCTGGATATCGGGGATTTCGAGATCGGGGCGGCTTTTGACGAACCCGGTCAGCGAGGACGGCGGCGACGCGGCCATGCCGGTGCCGAACAGCTTTACCCGGGCGACATGGAACGCCAGCCTGTCGAGCCGCAGGTCGCGGTGAAATTTCGACCCCTTGGAATAGTAATATTCGAGGCCGATCGCGGGGTGGTCCTGCAGGTCCGCGCCGACGCCGGGCAGATCCTGCCGCACCTCGATGCCCATCTCCTTCAGGTGCGCCGCGGGACCGACGCCCGACAGCATCAGCACCTGGGGCGAATTGATCGCCCCGCCCGACAGGATGACCTCTTTCGCGGCACCGACGCGGCGGGTTTTGCCGTCCTGCACGTATTCGATTCCGGTTGCCCGCGTGCCGTCGAAAATCACGCGCGTGACATGGGCGCGGACCTGGACTTCGACATTCGGGCGTTTCATCGCCGGGCGCAGATAGGCCACGGCGGCGCTCTGGCGGCGGCCGTTCACGGCATTCACCTGCAGCCGCGCGAACCCGTCCTGCGACGCGCCGTTATAGTCCGCGGCCCTGCTGTAGCCGGCGCTTTCCACCGCGCCGAAAAACGCATCGAAAATCGGGTCCTCGACATCGGTGGTGCGGATTTTCCACGGGCCGTCGTCGCCGTGATAGTCGTCCTTGCGGTCCTGGAAGGATTCGGCGCGCTTGAAATAGGGCAGCACGTCGTCATAGGCCCAGCCGCCGAGGCCTTTCTGCCGCCAGCGGTCGAAATCGCCCGCGTTGCAGCGGACATAGGCCATCATGTTGATCGAGGACGATCCCCCCAGCACCTTGCCGCGGGGATGAAACAGGCGGCGGTTATCGACATGGGGTTCGGGCTCGGATTCGTAGGACCAGTTGAATTTCGGATCCTGCCAGACCTTGCCGACGCCCAGCGGCATATGGATCATGAAGCTCCTGTCGCGGTCGCCGGCCTCGAGCGTCAGGACGCTGTTCGCGCCGTCGGCGCTGAGCCGGTTGGTGAGCACGCAACCGGCGGACCCTGCCCCGACGACGATGTAATCGACCGTTTTTTCGAACCCTGTCATACGACCGTTTCCCCTTTTTCCGAACGTTACCAGCCGGGCGGCGGGGCGACAACGGGGCTGCGCTTCGCGCCCGTCAGGCCAGTTTCAGTTCGGTCTTCAGATAGGAAATGATGTCGTCGGATTCGTAGAGCCACGTGGTTTCGCCGCCGGCGTCGCGAATTTGCAGGCACGGCACCTTGTGCCTGCCGCCGCCATCGATCAGCGCCGCCTTGTGCGTCTCGTCGTTGCGGGCATCGCGCAGTTCGATATTCAGCGCGTGCCGGCGAATCTGGCGGCGGACCTTGACGCAGAACGGGCAGGCATTGAACTGGTACAGGGCGTAGTTCGCCGTCGCCGCATCCAGCTTTTCCTGCGCCGCCGGGTCGCGTTTCACGGGTGTCGGCCGCGTCAGCAGGTCGTAGCCGAGAACCAGCCGGCCCAGTATCCATCGCACGAAATTCATCATATGCTCCGCTTCAAAATCCGGCGGATAATACGCGTCACAGGCCCCTGCCCGCAATGGCCGCACCGTCGAAGAGACGGGTAATTCCGCCCTGACAATGTTGTCCCCGCCGAAACCCGGCACGGTGAAGATGAAGAACCTGCAATCGATCCTGAACGAAATCTGCGACGAGATGCATGCGCAGGAAGACTGCGGCCGGGTCGCCGACTACATTCCCGAGCTGGCGAACCAGGACCGCCGGAAATTCGGCATTTCCATCGCCACCGTGGACGGCGATAATTTCTCGTCCGGCTGCGCCGACGAACCGTTCTCGATCCAGAGCATATCCAAGGTTTTCGCCCTGACCATGGCGCTCGGCAAAATCGGCGACAGCCTCTGGTCGCGCGTCGGCCGCGAACCTTCGGGATCGGCATTCAACTCCATCGTCCAGCTGGAGCTGGAGAAAGGCGTGCCCCGCAATCCGTTCATCAATGCCGGCGCGATCGTCGTCACCGACGTTATCCTGGCCGGTCACGAGCCGAGGGAAACCATCGGCGAAATTCTGCGTTTCATCCGCAGCCTGGCCGATGACAATGCGATCTTCGTCGACAGGGACGTCGCCGCATCCGAAGCCGAAACCGGGTTTCGCAACGCCGCCCTGGCGAACTACATGAAAGCGTTCGGCAACCTTCACAATCCCGTTGAAGAAGCGCTTGGCGTCTATTTCCACCAATGCGCGATCGCCATGAACTGCATTCAGCTGTCGCGCGCGGGGCTCTATCTCGCAAATGCCGGCGTGAACCCGCTTTCCGGTATCAAGGTCATTCCCGGCACCCGTGTCCGCCGTATCAACGCGATCATGCTGACATGCGGCCACTATGACGGCTCCGGCGATTTTGCGTTCAAAGTCGGCGTCCCCGGCAAAAGCGGCGTCGGCGGCGGCATCCTGGCAATCGTGCCGAACAAGGCGTCCATCGCCGTATGGTCGCCCGGGCTGGACGAGGCCGGGAATTCGAAACTGGGCACCATGGCGCTGGAGATGCTCGTGGCGCGCACCGGCTGGAACGTCTTCGGCGCATAGAAGCCCGCCGACGGGCCGGTTAGTCTGTATTATTGAAGCGTAGCCGCTACAATGCTTGACCTCCCGGTACGCACCGCTGAATTACAGACAATACATCCGGTTTATGGATTACGAGTTTTAGATGACCGTAAATAATAACAAGAGCGCGATCTCCTGCCCGGAGATAGTTGACTGGTCCCGTGCGGAATTACCCGATACATGGCCCGACGATTACAAGCTATACAATCCATTGCACCTGTACAGAATGCTGCGCGCCGTTCTGGGGCGCAGGCAACAGGTGCAAATCCCCCATAATCTGCCGGGACGCGACCTGATTCCCAGATATGCCCTGCAGGAATTCCACAACATCCCGAACGGCAATTACTCCCGAACGCTGAGTAACGGCTATATCAAGGGGTTCGAGATCGTCATGCTGGGCTGCATGGCAAAATACAGAACGCTTATCGCCGATGCGCTGGCGGGCTGTAACAGCGTTCTGGATATCGGCTGCGGCGGCGGCAAAACAGCGGATACGATCCAGCAGCAGGGTATAGACGACGTATGGGCGCTGGACCCCTGCCCCTATCTTTTGAAACAGGCGGCAACGCGCCACCCGAGAATCAAATTTATACAGGGAGCGGGCGAAAACATCCCGTTTCAGGAGGCCCGCTTCGATGGCGTTTCGCTGTGTTACGTGCTGCATGAAATTCCCCCCAGATATGTCGAAGAAGTAATTCGGGAGGTCAAACGGGTTTTAAAACCCGGCGGGTCTTTTGTGATCGTTGAGCCGTCGCCGGTCCATTATTTTGGCACTTACAGGCAGTTATTAAGACGGTTCGGGCTCAAGGGCCTGTATTTCAAATTGCTCGCACAAAACATTAACGAGCCTTTTCTCGAAAGCTGGCACAAAACAGATCTGAAAAGCATGCTTGTTTCGCAAGGGTTTCAGGTCGTTCAGGAACTGTCGGACGTGCCAAGCTCGTTGATACATGCCAAATCCGGCACATAGCGGGGCCGGTGGCGAAGCGACAGAGCGGTCGTGCCGCAGGCGGGATCGCCGACGCCGGCGATGCCTGGGGTTCAGGTTCGCCGACGACACTTAGACCGGACGGTCCGCAGCAGGGGAAGTGGCGCGCCCGAGAGGATTCGAACCTCTGACCTACGGATTAGAAGTCCGTTGCTCTATCCAGCTGAGCTACGGGCGCGTCGGACGATTTCCTATCACATATCCGATTCCGGCGCGAGACGGCTTGGCGTTCCGCCGCTTTTCGCCGTATCGTTCGGCTTTGCAGGCCAAATTCAGGGGAGAGCGCGGCGTGACGGGCAAGCTCGAGGGACGAAAAGCCATAATCGTGGGCGGCGGCGGCGGGATCGGCGGCGCGATCGCCCGGCGGTATCACGTCGAAGGCGCCCATGTCGGCATTGTCGATATAGACGCCGCGGCCGCGGAAAACCGGGCCGCTGCCCTGCGCGACGGGCCCGGCAGGGGGACCGTCTTTTCCCTGGCGATCGATATCGGCGAGCCGCAGGCCGCAAAACGCGCCGTGGACGAGGTCGCGGCCGCGCTCGGCGGGCTCGACACCACGGTCCATTCCGCCGCCACGCGGGAGCCCACGGCGACCGTCGAGGACATGGAATTCGGCGACTGGAACGAGGCCCTGCGGGTCAACCTGACCAGTATGTTCCTGCTGTGCAAATATGCCATTCCGCAACTGCGCGCGGCCGGCGGCGGGGTTATCGTCAATATCGCCTCGCAGCTCGGCAGCGTCGTCACGCCCGGACGCCCCGCCTATCACGCGACCAAGGGCGCCGTGATCCAGCTGACCAAGGCAATCGCCATCGAGAACGCAAAAGACAATATCCGGGCCGTCACGGTATCGCCCGGCGCGGTCGAGACCGACCGCCTGATGGCGCGCTATCGCGATATCGGGATCATCCGCGACCTGATGGTGCCGAACCACCCCATCGGGCGCCTCGGCCAGCCGGAAGACATCGCCGGCGCCGCCCTGTTCGTCGCCAGCGACGACGCCGCCTTCATGACCGGAACCGACCTGATCGTCGACGGCGGCTATACGGCGGTCTGACCGGCATGGCCCGTATCCTTATCACCGGGGGCGAAACCGGCCTCGGCCTCGCCCTGACGCGCGCCTATACCGACGGCGGGCACAGCGTCGCCGTTCTGTGCCGCGAGACATCGCCGGCGCTCGATGCGCTTGCGCCCGATATCCACCAGGGCGTCGACGTCGCCAATGCCGCGGCGGTATATCGCGCCGCCGCGGCCCTGGGCGACGCCGCGATCGACGTGCTGATCAACAATGCCGGCATCATGATCGAGGACGATATCGACCGCATCGACATTGCCGCCGTCAGGCTGCAGTTCGAGGTCAACGCCATGGCCCCGCTCAACGTCGCCCTCGCCTTTCGCCGGCGGCTGCGCCGGGGCGCGAAACTGATCAATATTTCCAGCCGGCTGGGGGCGATCGGCGACAACGAATCCGGCGACGATTACGGCTACCGGATGTCGAAGGCGGCGCAGAACATGCTGACCGCCAACCTGGCGATCGAACTCGGCAAGGAAGACGTCATCGTCGCGGGCATTCATCCGGGTATCGTCGCAACCGGCATGACCGGCGGAAAAGGAACGCCTGCCGACGAGGTCGCGCTGGATATCAAAACCCTGATCGACGATCTCGGCGAAGACCGCACCGGCTGTTTCCTCGACCGCCACGGCAAACCGCTGCCCTGGTGATCGGCGCCTAGGCCGGAACCTCGAACAGGATATCGTGGTATTCGGCGCCGGACGCAGCGAAGAAGGCCAGCAGCTCAGGATAATCCATGGCTTGCGGCGGGCCGGCGCCGTCGATCAGGACTTTCGCACCGTAGCCCCGGTCCCGGAAGAAACCGAGCACTTCGTCCACGCTACTCTCGGCGCGGCGGAGCGCCCCGGGCGTGACCTCGCAAAAGACCGCCGGCCTGTCACGGGCAATAACGGCCGTCGCCCCCATCAGGACCTGGGTTTCGAATCCCTGAACGTCGATCTTGATCACCGATACCGGACGCCCCGGCGCCACTTCCGACAGATACGAATCCAGCGACCGCACCGCGACCGGGTGGAACTGACCGCTCGGGCCGCGCAGGTTCCATTCGTAATAGCTGTGACCGCCGGGATTTTCCGAATCCGTATGAAGATCCATGATCCCGTCCGTGGTGCCGAGCCCCGCCTGAACGGCGCGTACGTTATCGTCGGCCAACAGGCCGCAATTCGCTTCCAGCATCGCAAATGTCTCGGCATGGGGCTCGAACGCGATCACCAGACCGTCGGCGCCCACCCCGCCTGCGGCGGTCAATGCGTAATGGCCGAAATTCGCCCCGGCATCGATCACCAGACCGCCGGGCCGCAGCAGACTGCAGAAAACATCGGTCTGCGTCTGTTCCCAGCCGCCGCGACGCACCAGCGCGCGGGTCAGGGTCCCCTTGAGCGGATGGGCATACAGGCGATACCCGCGGGTGCGCATGATGAACGGCTTGCGCGGCGACAGCGCGTAATACAGGCAGCGCCAGATTGCGGTTAGTGTTTTGCTCTGCGCCATCCGGTGGGTCGGATAGGTGGCGGCGATGCAGCCGAACAGGGAGTCGGCAATGCTCATACGGGGATCGTTCGTATACCGGCCGCCGGCCGGGGTCCGGACGTCATCGCACCGGTAATTTCGGAAACCCCGGACACAGGCTCCATAAACGCCATACGCGACGTAAAAACAGTCAAACGAATATCAGACTTATTTCCGGCACGACGATCAGCAGGATCGTCACCAGCAGCATGATGAACGCGAACGGCATCGCCCCCAGAAAAATCTGGTTGAGCGAAATACTGTCGTCGTTCAGCGTCGACTTCACGACATAACACGTTATCCCGAGCGGTGGCGTTAACAGGCCGATCTCGACCGCGATCACGGTCACGATCCCGAACCAGATCGGGTCGCCGCCGAACTGCTGGAGAACGGGCAGCGCCAGCGGCAGGATGATCAGCATGATCGAAATCGAATCCAGGATCATGCCGAGCAGGATCAGCACGAGAACGTACAGGATGATGAAACCGGTATAGCCGAGGCTGGTGCCGCCGATAAAGTCGCCCATCTGCTGCGGCAGACCGGACAGCGCCAGCATGCGCGCGTAGATATTCGCGGCAAGGATCAGGAACAGGATAGAAACCGTAATGTGGCCGGTTTCGACCAGCACGCCCCACAGGGTCCGCCAGTCGAGCTTGCGTTTCATAAAGCCGATAATCAACGCGCCCAACGCGCCCGCGGCGCCCGCTTCGGTCGGCGTGAATATGCCGCCGTAAATGCCGCCGATCACCAGTGCGACCAGCGCCAGAATCGGAAACAGCTTCATGAACGCCGAGGAAATCGATTCGTCCGGAACGCTGCTGGCATCCGTGTTCACATCGCCGATCCATTCGGGCCGCCACGTCGCCATGCCAAGGATCAGCATCGCGAAGGCGAAGGCAAGGATCAGCCCGGGCACGATCGCGGCAATGAACAGAATGCCGACGGATTGCTCGGCCAGAAAACCGTACACGATCAGCAACAGGCTGGGCGGAATGAGCATGCCGAGAACCGAAGATCCGGCAACTACCCCGACCGCGAACCGGGCCGTATAGCCCTGCGCCATCATTTCCGGCGCCGCAACACGGGTGAAGACCGCGGCAGACGCGATCGAGGAGCCCGTGATCGCGGCAAAGACCGCATTGGCGGCGACGGTCGCGATACCGAGCCCGCCACGGACCCGGCGCAGCGCCCACCGCGCAACCTGGAAGGTTTCCTTGCCGACGTCCGACGCGCTGACAAGCAGCCCCATCAGCACGAATAGCGGCACCACCCCGAAATAATAGTTTTTCATGTACTCGGCGCCGGCCTGCGGCAGCATCCGCTCGGCGATGATGGTGTTTCCCTTCATCATCCAGATGCCGCAGAAGCCGAGCACGATCAGCGCGATCCCGATCGGCATGCCCGCGTAGATCAGGAACAGCATGCACAGAATCGACAGGATTCCGATCTGTGAATTCGTCAACTCGGCGGACGTCATCATATAGATAATCGTCGCGAAAACCGCCAGCGCCACAAGCCAGCCATAGCCCCGGGGCTTGCGCTTACCGTCTTCCGTGGTTTCGCGGAACGAGCCCGCCGCCCCGCTGCATTCGCCCAGAAACTTGATGAAAAATTCGATCCCGGTCGCCGTCGCGCCGACCACCAGCAACAGGTAGAACGGCCACACGATGAACGTAATCGTTCCCGGAACGCCGGCGATCTCGTCTTCTGCCCAGGCGTCGGAGAACTCGAACCAGAAGCCGCGCACCATCACGATAAAGACGACGACGCCGAAAAGATTGAAAATGGCGTTGAAAACCCGGCCCGCGACCGGCCGCTTCACTTCCAGCCATTCGATCAGCAGTTCGGCCCGGGTGAACCGTCCTGCATGCAGGGTGTTCGCCAGTTGCAGGTAGATCGTGCCCGCGATCGAAAAGCCGATGATTTCCGGCACCCCGTTCAGGGGGTGGTTGAACAGATTGCGCGCGAAAATATCGGCGCAGATCATGAACATCATTGCAAACACCCACAGGGTGCCGATGCTGTTCATGACATTGGTGATACCGTTAAAGAGGGAAACGGGGCGTCCTGTCCAGGACGCCCCTTCCCTTGCATCACCCGTGTTACCGGGGGTGCTCATCGTCGGACTTCGCTAGAGCAATCCTCCGCTCAGAGACCTTCGTCCCAGTTGCGCAGCGGCGTCTCGCCCGCGGCCCGCACACCGTCCATGAACGCTTTCATGACCTGTTTCGCGGGAATGCCCTTGGCTTCGTTCGCGTCCACCCATTCCTTGGCGACGTTGGGCATCGCTTCCGCCCACTTGCGCCGTTCGGCCTGCGGGAACTTGGTCACGGTCGCACCCTGCTTCGCCATCAGTTTCAGGAACAGGCCGGCCTTTTCCTTGATGATGCCCGACTGGATGGTCGAATATTCCTTGCCCAGCTTCCGGAACATGTCCTGCATGTGCGGGGGCAGCGAATTCCATGTGTCCAGGTTCATCGTCAGCGCGCCGGAGATCGGGCCGCCGAGATCGACTTCGGTGATGTAGGGCGCCACTTCATGCAGCTTGAACGGCAGCATGCCCGTGGTGATGACGATCCCGCCTTCGGCGACACCGGTTTTAACCCCGTTATAGTATACCGGCAGACCGCCATTGACAGCGACCGCCCCCGTACCACGCAGCCAGCCGGCAAGCGCGTCGGGTCCGTAGATCTTCTTACCCTTGAGGTCGGCCATCGACTTCAACGGGAACTTGGTGAACAGGTTGTAGGTGTCCGCCGCCTGAATGCCGAGCATGACCTGGTTGTGCTTTTTCCAGGCCGCGTTCATGGCAGGGATATTCTTGTGCAGGTCTTCGCCGACCTTGTTCAGAATATCGAGATTGCCGGTCGCGAACGGCGCATAGAACGTGAAGTTCATCAGCGGCATCTTGATCGGCTCCCACAGGGTGCCGACCCAGCCGACATCGGCGAGGCCGTTCTCAATGCCTTCAAGCGTGTTCTTGAAGTTATAAAGCGCCCCCGCATAGGCTTCGGTCCACTGGATGCTGTCGCCGTTATTCATCGCCTTGAGGCGGGCGACCGATTGCGGAACGAAATGGTTCTTGATCGTCGCCACCCAGGGCACGATCGGCGGGTGGCTCGACCCCGCGGTCAGTTTATAGATCTTCGCGGTGGCCGACGTTGTGCCAAGCGACAAAGCGACCGCACTGGCCGCCGCGGTCAGGACGAGTGTCCTCGTAAATTTTTTCATGTCGTTACCTCCTGAGCATTTTGTTTTGTGCAATCGTTTGCACATTTCGTTGTAATTGAAATTATTATCGCGGATTATCGGCGATAAGCCAACCAATTATCCGGGGTGAACGCGGACAGCGCACCTCGGCATTCAAAATCAGGGAGTACGACTGCATGACCAAGACGCTAATTAAGGGCGGCACGATCATTTCGATGGACCGGAAGATCGGCGACTTCCCGAAAGGCGACGTCCTGGTGGACGGAGACCGGATCGAGAAGATCGGCAAATCCCTGCGGTCGCCCGGTGCGAAGGTCATAGATGCCACCGGCATGATCGTGATGCCGGGCTTCGTCAACGCGCATATCCATACCTGGCAGACCGGAATTCGCGGTGTCGCCGGCAACTGGTCGATCCCCGAATACCTGCATGAAATGCACGCCCGCATCGCCCCCCGTTACACCGCCAACGACACCTATCTCGGGAATCTCGTCGGCGCGCTGAACCAGATCAATGTCGGCGCAACCACGATATTCGACTGGTGCCACAACAATGCGACGCCGGGACATACCGACGCCGCGATCGAAGGTCTCCGCGAGGCGGGTATCCGCGCCCTGTTCGGTCACGGTTCGCCCAAGCCCGACGCCAAGGAAGGCGCCCTGCCCTTTACCCATATCCCGCATCCGCGCTCCGAACTCGAACGCCTGCGCAAGGGCACCCTGTCCGACAAGGACGGGCTGATCACGCTGGCAATGGCCGCGCTCGGCGTCGATTTTTCGACCTGGGAAGTGGTCGAACACGATTTCCGCCTCGCCAAGGAACTGAACCTGCTCATCAGCACCCATGTCTGGGGGGCGCCGAACCGGCTGAACCCCGACGGCTACGCGAAGCTCGACAAGCTTGGCCTTCTCGACAAGCGCCACAACATGGTACACGGCAATTACCTGTCGGATGACGAACTGAAGCTCATCATCGATTCCGGCGCATCGGTTACGATCACGCCCGAAGTCGAAACCCAGATGGGTCACGGTGCGCCGCTGATCGGCCGCGTACGCGCGCTCGGCGGGCGACCGTCGCTCGGGATCGATATCGAATCGAATATCTCCGGCGACATGTTCACTGTCATGCGCATGGCGCTCCAGCCGCAGCGGATGCTCGACAACCTTTCGGTCGCCGCGGCGACAAAGGCCCCCGCCCAGGCGCTTTCGATCACCCCGCGCGAAGCGCTTCAGTGGGCGACCATCGATTCCGCCCGGGCGATGGGACTCGACAAAAAGATCGGTTCGCTGAAGCCCGGCAAACAGGCCGACATTACGATGATCAACGGCAAGGACCTGAATCTGTTTCCGGTCAACAACCCGGTCGAAACCGTCGTGTTTCACGCACATGCGGGCAATGTCGACACCGTCATGGTGGCGGGAAAAATCCTCAAGCAGAACAAGAAGCTCAAATATCGCGGGCTTGAAAAAAAGATGGATCAGCTGGCCCGGTCGGGTCGCAAGATCCTGAAAGGCGTGAAACTGGCCGCCTAGCCCGCCGCCGAAGCGAGGGCCCGCGCCGCAATGCGGTGTCGGGCCATCAGCGCGCCGATATCGAGCCCCGGTATTTCGCCGTCCAGCACCCGCCAGCCCCCGCCGACCATGACCCGGTCGGCGCGATGCGCGCCGCACAGGATCAGCGCCGCCAGCGGGTCCCCCGCGCCGGAGAAACGCGGCTCGTCCAGTTTGAAAAACGCCAGATCCGCCTGTTTGCCGACCGCGATCTCGCCAATATCGTCACGCCCGAGACACCGGGCGGCCCCGGATGTCGCCCAGCGCAGAACGTCCGTATGGCTGACACGCGCCGCGCCGTAACGCAGCCGCTGAACCTGAAGCGCATGGCGGGCCTCCTGGATCAGGTTGGAGGCGTCTTCCGAAGCCGAGCCGTCAACCCCGATACCGACCGGCGCGCCGGCCCGTTCCAGATCGATCGCCGGGCACATGCCGGATGCCAGCACCATGTTCGAGCCGGGACAATGCGCGATACCGACCCCCGCCGCGCCCAGCCGCGTAATCTCTTCCGGCGTGAAATGAATGCCATGCGCCAGCCACACCCGGTCGTTCAGCCATCCGACCTGTTCGAGATAGTCGATCGGCCGGCAGCCGAACATTTCCTGGCAGAACGCGTTTTCGTCCTCGGTCTCGGCGAGATGCGTGTGCAGCCGGACATTCCGGTCTGCGGCGAGCGCCGCCGTGTCCGACATGATATCGCGGGTCACCGAGAACGGCGAACAGGGCGCCAGCGCAATCTGCACCATCGCCCCTGCCGACGCATCGTGAAACGCGTCGATCACCCGCGCACTGTCTGCAAGAATGGTATCGCCGTCCTGCACGACCGATTTCGGCGGCAATCCGCCATCGTCCACGGAAAGATTCATCGAGCCGCGCATCAGGGTTACGCGCACGCCCATATCGGCCGCCGCCGCGGCCTGGATATCGATGCCGTCTTCCAGTCCGCCCGGAAAGACATAGTGATGATCCGCCGCCGTCGTGCAGCCCGACAGCAGGAGTTCGGCAAGCGCAAGCCGGGTCGCAACATCGAGCGCGTCAGGCGTCAGCCCGGCCCAGACCGGATACAGCGTCTTCAGCCAGTCGAAGAGTTCCTTGTCGAGCGCCGCGCCATAGGCCCGCGTCAGGGTCTGGTAGAAATGATGGTGGGTGTTGATCAGCCCGGGCAGAACGACATGCGCCGAGGCATCGAATATTTCATCGCACGGCACGACAGGAACTCCGCCCGCGGGCAGGCATTCCGCAATGACGCCGTCTTCGACGACGATACCCCCGGCCGCCGCCGGCGACAGGATCGCCAGCGGCGATTTGATCCAGATTCTCATGTTGCCAGTTTACCGCATATCCAAGAACGCGTCTGGACAGTTCAGGTGCCTTTCGTCATCCTTCGCCCGATGTCTCATCTAGAATATTTTCCGCAGGATTTCCGGTCCGGGCGCGCCGCCTTCAGGGCTGCCGCCGAAAAGGCCGGCGCAACACTGGCAACCTACGAAGCAGGATCGACAGGCCCCGACGGCGAACCGGTTGCGACCGACGTTGCGCTGCTCGGCCGGGAAGACGCCCCCCATGTCCTTCTGTGCAATTCGGCGACGCACGGCGTCGAGGGATTTTCCGGATCCGGCGTTCTGACCGGTTTCCTCGACAGCGGCGAGGCCGCAAACCTGCCGGACAATGTCCGCCTGGTTTTCATCCACGCGCTCAACTGCCACGGATTTGCGTGGTTGCGGCGCGTCACCGAGGAGAACGTCGACCTCAACCGGAATTTCGTCGACCACACGAAGCCCCACCCGAAGAACGCCGAATACACGAAACTCCATCCCGTCGTCGTTCCCGACAGCTGGGACGAAAAGTCGGTCGCATCGTCCAAGGAGAAGCTTGAGCGATACGTCACCAAGCACTCCCAGTACAAGCTGCAATCGGTCCTGACCGGCGGCCAGTACGACCATCCCGACGGCATCTTTTTCGGCGGGCGGGAGCCGACGGGCGCGCATAAACGGTTCATGGAAATCGTGGAAAACCATGTCGCCGGCGCCGGGCATGTCCTGTTTCTCGACTGGCATACCGGGCTCGGCGCATACGGCGCCGCCGAGCTGCTCGGCATGACGCGCCCCGGCAGCGCCCATGGCGACCGGGTCAGCACGTGGTTCAGAAACGGGCTGAGCACGCCCGCCGAAGGTCAGTCCCTGTCGGCGCCGACCAGCGGCACCATCGGATCGGGCCTGCGCCGCCGGTTCGCGGACACGGAAACCGAAATCACGAGCCTCACCGTGGAATTCGGCACCTATTCCGTCCGCGAAGTGCTGATGGCGCTTATTGCCGATAACTGGCTTCACGCCAGGGGCGAGCCCGACAGCGATCTCGGCCGCATGATCAAGGCGGAAGTCCGCAAGGCGCTCTATCCCGACGAAGACGACTGGAAAGAACTGGTCTGGGTCCGCGGGCGGCAGATACTCCGCCGCGGCGTGAAGGGTCTTGCGGGCCTCTGAGAACGCGCGCTCCGGAATTTACCCATAAGCCGAAAAAGCAGAAAGCCCGCGACGGATTTCTCCGCCGCAGGCTTTCCGTCTGACGCCTCCTCCCAGAAGCGACCGGGCTTTTCTAGCCCTTCATGGCTGCCTTCACGCGGTCGGGCGTGAACGGCATTTTCGTGAGGTCCGCACCGTTGAGCGCACGGACCGCGTTTGCGACCGCACCCGCCGTCGGCGGCAGACCGAGTTCGCCGATCCCCCGCGGGATACCGCCCTGCGGCATCACCTTGACCTCGATGTTCGGAACATCGGCCATGCGGAACACTTCGTAGTCGTGGAAGTTGCTCTGCTGAACCGCACCGTCCTCGATCGTCACCTGTTCCTTGATGGACTGGCTGAGCCCGTAGATGATGTTCGATTCAGTCTGGGCGACGATGTTGTCCGGCTGCAGGGCCGTTCCGGGATCGAGCGCCATCCAGAAATTGTGGACCTTGATCTTCCCGTCCCCGTCGACCGATACCTCGGCGACGCCCGCAACATGGGCGCCGTGAAGTTCCGAAAACGCCACGCCGAGCGCCGTGCCCGTCCGCTTGCGTTTCCAGTCCGACATCTCGGCCACCGCCTTGAGCACGTTTCTGGCCTTGTCGTTGTTCAGCAGGGCCATGCGGTATTCGACCGGGTCGGCATTCGCCGCGAGAGCAAGCTTGTCGATCGTCGCTTCGCTCGCGAACTTGGTATAGCCGGCACCGATACCGCGCCACGCGGACAGCCGCGCCCCGCGTTCCTCGCGGACATGGTCGGCCATCCAGTTCGGGATTCCGTAATAGGGAATTTCCGCACCCGCCATGACCAGCACGTCCTTGCCCCCGGATTTCTTCAGGCGGTCCGGATTCGTGTAACCGATGGCGGATTCGCCGACGACACGGTGCTTCCAGCCGACGATCTTTCCGTCCGCGTCCATGCCGACATCGATCCTGTGCGCCGTCATCGGGCGCATGCGGCCCGCGGCGACATCGTCCTCGCGGCTGTAGATCACCTTGACCGGCGTGCCGCCGCCCATGATCTTCGACAGCAGCACCGCATCGACCACGAAATCCGGCTGCGCCCGGCGGCCGAAACCGCCGCCGATCAGCTGGGGATGCACGGTGACGTTCGCGGGGCTGGTTTTCAGCACCTTCGCCGAAACCAGTTGCGCAATCGTCGGCCCCTGGGTCGATGCCCAGATTTCCGCCGATTTACCATCCGCGCTGACCCGCGCGGTGGCGTTCATCGGTTCCATCTGGGCATGGTAGTTGTGCTCGCTGGTATATTCGAAGGATTCCACTTTCGCGGCGCCCTTCATGCCCGCGGCGACATCGCCTTCGCTTTTCCAGGTGACCGACTTGCTCGCCGGGTCGGTGGCCGTTTTCAGATATTCGCCCAGCGCCTTTTCGGACGTGAAAGTATCCCCCGGCGCCTTCGACCATTTGACTTCCAGCGCGTCGCGGCCGTTTTTGGTCGCCTCGACGGTATCGCCGACAATAGCGACGCCATAGGGAAGCCGGATGACGCGTTTCACGCCTTTGATCTTCATGATCTCGGCTTCGTTCACGGTAGCGGGTTTCGCCTTCGAGACCGGCGACCGCTGGATCGCGGCATAGACCATGCCGTCAACCTGAACATCCATACCGTATTGCGCCGTACCGTTCGTCTTCGACGGAACGTCGACACGGCCGACGCTGGTGCCGAGCAGGCGGTAATTGCTTTCGTTCTTGACCTTGGACGGGTCCACCTTGGGCATTTCCGCCGGCGGTTTCGCGAAGGCCGCAATCTCGCCATAGGTCATGCTCTTGCCGGACTTGTGTACCACCTTGCTCGGTTCGGTCGAGCATTCTGCAGCGGACACGCCCCACTTCCCGGCGGCAGCGTCGATCAGGACCTGGCGGGTCTGCGCGCCGACCATCGTCAGCGGGCCCCAGTATCCCATCACCGACAGCGACGCGACGGTATATTGCAGGCCGCCGAACTTCGGATTGCCGTACAGCTTGTGATTGGCCGGCGCCATCTGGACCGTCACACGGTCCCAGTCGGCATCCATGTATTCGGCAACGATCAGCGGCAGGCACGTCATGATGCCCTGCCCCATTTCCGCCGCCGGCGACATGATCGTGATCGAATTGTCGGGCCGGATGGTCACATAGGCGTTGACCGTGGTGTCGCCGTCACGGCCCGTGGCCGCAGCCGCTTCGCTGACCAGCCCCGAAACCGTCATCGTGAAGGTCAGGCCCGCGGCGCCGCCGACGAATCCACGGCGGCTGACGCGAAGTTCCGGAAGGGTGATTTTGCTGACTTCGTTCATGACCTAGCCCTCCTTCGCGGCGCGCTCGATGGCGCGCACGATCCGCGGATAGGTTCCGCAGCGGCAGATATTGGAATTCATGTGCTCGACGATCTGGTCGCGCGACGGCTGACCGTTCTTCGACAGCAGTTCCGCCGCTTTCATGATCTGGCCGGACTGGCAATAGCCGCATTGCGGCACCTGTTCCGCGACCCAGGCCTTCTGAAGCGCATGATCGCCATTGAGCGAAAGCCCCTCGATGGTGGTGACCTTTTTGCCTTCTACGTCCGACAATGCCGTCTGACAGGAAAATACGGCTTCGCCGTCGACATGAACCGTACACGCGCCGCAAAGCCCGGCGCCGCAACCGAATTTCGTCCCGGTCATTTTAAGATGTTCGCGCAGTGCCCACAGTAGCGGCGTATCGCCGCCGGCACCGACGGTCTGCGCTTTTCCATTAACGGTGAATGCAACCATCGCAATTTTCTCCTCGCCTATCGGGTTTTATGAGCATTTTTTACGCGCGAATTCTACCGCGCTGCTTATCGCATGAAAAAATTCTATCGGTGAACGGCACGCCGGTCACGCAGAATCCGCACGACGCGCAATTTTGATGTTTCAATTTGTATCTGCCGCCGGGAAACACGCAGGCCTTAGATTGGCCTGAAATGTTCAACGAAAGGCCGAGGGCGCCCCAGCCATATCTCCCTGTGGCATTTCCCCGGGTTAGGACCTAGTGGGTCCAGTTCTTGTCCCGGTCGTAACCGAAATTATCGGAGTAGGATTTGCGGTGAACCCGGCGGGATTTAGGTTCGATAACCTGATAATCCAGACCATTCTTTGTGCAGAATGCCACGGCATCGTCGCGGGAATCGAAACGCATCCGGAGCTGGTTCCGGGTGTCGCCCTGCCCGACCCAGCCCATCAGGGAATCGTTCTGCGCCCGGGCGCCGGGTTCGAACTCTACAAGCCAGAATTTCGTCTTGCCGCGACCGGATTGCATGGCGTTCTTGCGGGGCTGGTAAACACGGACAGCGGGCATGATTAATTCCTGGCTCGATTTGATACAGCGAATTAGCCGGTCGCCGTATCTGCCGTCAAGTTGCAAATATCGCCCCCGAATGCTAACAATTACTTAGAACCAGAAGGAATTTTGCGCGGCGGCGGTATTCGTCGTAATCCGTGCACCAGGGTTCCCCGACAAACAAAAAACAGCAGAGAGGCAGTTAAGATGAGTACAAGCAAGATCGCGCTCTTGGGCGCGGTGCTGGGAGCGGCAGCGGTGCTCGCCGGACCGGCACAGTCAGCGGATTTCGACTTTAAAGGCAAGCAGATCAAAATAACGATCGGTTTCGGCTTCGGCGGCACCTACGGGAAATACTCCCGCATGTTCGCCGAGCACCTGAAAAAGCACATCCCCGGCAACCCCAATATAATCGTCGATTCGCGGCCCGGTGCCGGCGGCCTTCTGGCGGCCAACTATGCAGCAAAAGCGATGCCCGCCAACGGGCTGAACTATCTGGTTCCGCCGGATACGGCCGTTGTCGTGCAGCTGATGCGGCCCAAAAAAGCCAATTACGACATGAGCAAGTTCTCGTGGATCGGCTCGGCAAACCAGACCAACGTCATCCTGATCGTCCGCAGCGATACGGGCGTCAAGAAATGGGAAGACCTGCGCAATATCTCGGTTCCGATGGGATCCACCGGTCTTGCCTCCACTTCGAGCATCATGCCCGGACTGGTCAACAGCATGCTCGGCACGAAGATGAAACTGGTCACCGGCTACAAGGGGTCGTCCAAGACCGGCCTGTCGGTCGAACAGGGCGAAAACCGCGGCGCTGCGTTTAACTGGCTGTTCTGGAAATCGAAGTACCAGCGCTGGTTCGAGGGCGACAAGCCGTTTGCCCGCGCGGTGCTGCAGCTCGGCCACTTCAAGGATCCCGAACTGCCCGACGTGCCGATGATGAGCGACGTCGTCGAGGACAAGTACAAGCCGGTACTCAGCTTTATCGGCGCGCTGGGCCTGATCGGCCGCGGTCTCGCGGCCCCTCCCGGAACGCCGCAGGGCGCGATCGACGTGATGCGCACGGCATGGGAAAAAATGATCACGGATCCGTCATTCCTGGCGGATGCGAAAAAACGCAAACTTCGCGTTATTGCGACGGACGCCGCGACGATCGAGAAAGCCGTCAAGGATTCGATCGCAACGGCCAATCCCGAGCTGGTCAAATGGGCGGCCGAGCTCGCCTACGGAAAGAAAATGTAGCTGCAGGCATTCACTGCTTCAGTTCGAACGGCCCCTCCCTTTCCGGAGGGGCCGTTTTCGTTTGCGCCCTGTTCCCCGTCCCGTCATGCGTCCATTGCATATGCCCGCCGACAATTAATCGACGCCCGCGCATTGTGCGGGCGCGGGCCGGATGCTAATCAATACTTAGAAACTTAACTATTATCGAGGGAGGGAACTTTTCAGCAATTGTCCGGCGGTCCGAGCGGCCGCCAAAATATCAGGATGGAGTTTGCGAATGTTCCCTATACAAAACGCCGCAATCGCCGCGGCGGCACTCGGCGCAGTAGCCCTGAACGCCCTTCCCGCAACCGCACAGAATTTCGATTTCGAAGGCAAGCAGATCAAGATCGCGATCGGCTTCGGCGTCGGCGGCACCTACGGCCAGTATGCGCAGCTGATCGCAGAGCACATCGAAAAACATATCCCCGGAAATCCCAATGCGATCGTAGACTCGCGTCCCGGCGCCGGTGGAATGCGGATGGCCAACTACGCCGCCAAGGCGATGCGCGCCGACGGATACAACTACATTATGCCCGCCGACACCGCCGTACTGGTGCAGCTCATGCAGCCGAAAAAAGCACGCTACGACATGAGCAAGTTTACCTGGATCGGAACCGCCAACCAGACCAACGTCGTGGTCGTCGCCAGGGCCGATTCCGGCGTAAAAACCTGGCAGGACCTTCGCGGCAGGGAAATCCCGATGGGGACAACCGGGCTCGGCTCCGTCGCCACTATCGTTCCGAAACTCATGAACGGTCTGCTCGGCACCAAAATCAACGTCGTGTCGGGATACGGCGGGTCCGCCAAGGTCGGCCTGTCGATTGAACAGCGGGAAACCATGGGCGCGGCCTTCAACTGGCTGTTCTGGAAATCCCGCTACGAAAAGTGGTTCGCCGGCGACAAGCCCGAAGCGATCGCCCTTCTCCAGGTCGGTTATTTCCGGGATCCGGACGTGTCCGAGACGGTGCCGATGATGAAAGACGTCGTCGCCCCTGAAGACCGGCCGCTCGTCGAATTCGTCGGTGCGCTGGGTCTGATCGGCCGCGGCATCGCGGCCCCTCCCGGCACCCCGAAAGAGGCTATTTCGGTAATGCAGACCGCCTGGGAGAAAATGGTCAAGGACCCTGCCTTTATCGCGGATGCGCTCAAGCGGAAGCTGCGGGTCGTACCGGCGGATGCGGCGACGGTTCAGAAGGCCGTCAATACCGCCATCGCCAACGCAAATCCGGAAATGGTGAGCCGCGCCGGCAAGATCGTCTACGGCAAATAAGCCGCAAGGCCGGTATTGCATCCATTGAACGAGGCCCTTCCCGTCGCGCTTTATCGGGGAGGGCCTTTTCCATATACTGACGGCCAGTTCAATCAGGCGAGCCCGGAACCGGATGACCATCTACAAATACAATTCCGCCGACAATCATATCGACCAGCGCTGGGTCCCCGCCAATCTGTGGCAGGACCGGGTCGCCGCGAAATTCAGGCAGAACGCGCCCAAGGTCGTTGAAGACGACGGCATGTGGGTCTGGGAATGGGAAGGCCGCATTTTCAGCGGCCGCGACGGCGGCGCCGCCGACAGCCCGGACAACCGGAAATCGCTCGAAATGTATTATGGCGATTACGCCAGCGAAATACCGGACGGCGCCTTGCCCCCCGCCGACCCCGAGATCATCCTGAAGCACATGGACATGGCGGGCATCTGGGCCTATGTCGGCTACGCGTCGGTCCGCAAGTGGGAAATCCACGACCGCGAACTGCGCCACGAAGTCCACCGGGTCTATAACGACTGGATGACCGAACTGAACACGGTCGCCCCCGACCGCCTGCTGATGCTGCCGATCATGCCGGTCTTCGAACCCGAAGCCGCGCTCGCCGAACTGGAACGCGTCAAGAAACTCGGCTGCAAGGCCGTCGAATTCCCGGTCGCCGATATGGCCAAGGAAATCTGGGAAGAATGCTGGGACCCGTTCTGGTCCGCCTGCGAAGACGGCGACGTCACGGTCTGCAGCCATATCGGCGACAAGGCCGGCGCGCCCTACCCGGTCACCGAACGCGGCGTCCGCATGGCCTATTTTTCCTGCGTGCCGTTCAGCGCCGCCAAGCCGATTTCCCAGCTTGCCTATTCCGGCACCCTGATGCGACATCCGAAGCTGCGCTACAATTACGGCGAGTGCCGCGCCGGCTGGGGACCGATGCTGCTTCAGTGGATGGACCGCCAGGCAGTCGAGCGGCCCGGGCTGTTCGCCGATACCGGCCTCAGGGAAATGCCGAGCGAATACGTGAAACGGCAGGTGACCATTACCTACGAAGAGGATTATGTCGCCGGCATGATGTTGCAGCACCCGGAATCCGGCATGGCCGACATTCTGATGTGGGGCGCGGACTATCCCCATGGGCAGGGCGTCTGGCCGAATGCCGACCAGGTCATGGAAAAAACCTTCTCCGGTGTAGACCCCGCCATCCGCCGACGCGTAGTATTTGATCGCTGCCTCGAAATGTTCCATCTTACGGGACCGGACCCGTCACAGATCGCGGCCTGATCCGCGCCTACAGGAGACCAAAAATGGCAAAACTTCGTCATATCGCCCTTTCCGTTGCCGATCCCGAAAAAGCGGCCGATTTCTATTGCGAAGCCTTCGACATGGAGCGCTGCGGCAAAACCGATTCGCCGCTTGCCCGTGGGTGCTATGTCACGGACGGCGTGATCACCGTCGCGCTGCTCGACTACAAGACCGACGAATGGGCCGGCTATGTCGAGGGCGAGGACGAACGTGGCAAGGACTGGGAGGGCATTCACCATATCGGCTTCTGGGTCGACGACCTCGAAGAAACCGAAAAGAAGATCGAGGCCGCCGGCGGAAAGTATTTCCAGGGCCGCCCGACCGAAAAGGCGCCCTCGACGTTTTACGAGATGAAATTCCGCGACCCGAGCGGCGTGATCGTCGATTGCACGCATCTCGGCTGGGGCGGATCGGTCAAGGACGTCGTTCCCGCGGACGAGGCCGAACGCGAAAAGCTTGCGAAACGCGCTGAGAAAAAAGCCGCTTCGCAAGCCGCCGAATAGGTCTGCCGACCGACCACATGACCGACCGGATCAGATTTATGCTGGCGCTCGACGGCGCCGGCGCTCCTTTGGTGTCGCGTTGTCTGGGGGCAATGCCGGGCATCGCCCTGCTCAGCCGCATACATCCGGCGGCGGAGAACGGCAACAACCCGCTCGAACAGGCCTATAAATGGTTCGGCCTGATCGACGATACCGACATCGAACGGCTGCGCACCCAGCCCGACTGGCCCTATCTCGAGATCATGCAGATGATCGCCGAGCGCGCCGAGAAGAAAGGCCTGACCCTGATTGTCGGCGACCGGTCGAACGAGGATTTCATCGCCGACAAGCCGGTCTCCGAACTCTCCGGCATTTTTCTCCACCCGACCGTTCTCGAAACCCGGTTCACGCCGACATCGGTCGCCGTGGTCCGCCATCCGATCGATCAGTGGATATTCCTCCAGAACCAGCTGGGGGCGGATGCGCCCCGGCTTGAAATTTTCATGCGCGGCTATCGCCGGTTTTCCGATTGCCTGAACGGAATCGAGATCGTGCGCTTCGAGGATTTCCTCGCCGACCCGGCAAGCGTCCTGACGGCGATCTGCAATGCCCTGGACGCCCCGTACAACGCGGACTGGGAAGCGAGATGGAACGACTATAATTCGTTCGTCGCCGAGCCCGCGCGGCCGAAGCCCGACGGCGCCGCGGAGATGGCCTATAACGACGAAATTCTGCAGGCATTCAATGCCAACCCGGATTACGGCCCGACGCTCGAGAAACTCGGATACGGCGCTGCGAACTGACGTCTGAAAAAGGTCCGGCTTTCATGCCCCGGAAAGGACTGGTCGGGGCGAGAGGATTTGAACCTCCGACCCTCTGCTCCCAAAGCAGATGCGC
>CAXBCP010000025.1:0-66264 GCA_963974055.1 uncultured Rhodospirillaceae bacterium | reverse complement strand
CCTAGGGCGGTCGACAGCGGCGGGAATGCTACAATGAGCGGAAACAGAAACCGGATCGGTGCAAACCGCCGCCGGGATGCCTGAAACCGGCGCTTAGTCGGAGATTTCGGCCTTTTCGAAGCCCGCGGTCAACCGCTCGAACACTTCCGGTATTCGTACTTTAAAACGAATTGCTGCCATTCGTCTTTCGGATCGAACGTCTGACAAGGTTGCTCCCGTGGATCCGAAAAGCGATCCTACACCATCTGTTCCAGTTCGGTCAGAAGATAGGGGCGGAAACGGTCGTAATTCTCGATCATCGGGAAGTGCCCGATATCTTCCATCACTGTGAACCGGGATCCGGTGATGGCGTCATGCGCTGCCCGTGACATTTCCGGCGTCGCCGAATAGTCGTACTCTCCGGTCAGCAGCGACACCTTGCACCGGTTGGTGTCGATGGATTTGATCTCTTCGCGGGCGTCCCAGTCTTCGCAGTAGAAATAGACGTCGCCCTTGTATACGCCGGGGCCGCCCTGACTGTAATACCACCAGTTTTCGCGGCAGCCCGCTTCCGGCGATGACGGCGCGTTCAAGCCATACGTATAGCTTGCGGCCAGTTCGCCGCCATGGATGGCGGGGTGGTGCAGGAAGTCGTTATCGCGGCCTTCGGCGAAGGCCGCGCTTTCAAGCCCGATGATGCCGGTTATTTCCTCCTGGTACCGTGCGGCGACCCCCAGGGTGACCGCGCCGCCCATCGAGCAGCCCATCACGATGGGGCGTTCGACGCCGATCGCCAGCCAGAAATCGTGGATCAGGTTGAGATAGGTATCGGTCGTCAGCCGGTATTTTTTCAGCCACCAGTCGGCCGGCGGGTTCGACCGGCCATGATAGGGCATGTCGAAGGCGATGACCCGGCATTTCGACGTTACGTCCGGATCGTTCAGGACGTGACGGAACTGGCGGCTGTCGGTGCCGGCGGTATGCAGGCAGATCAGCGGCACGCCCTCGCCCGCTTCTTCGTAGAAGATACGGTAATCGAGCCCGCCGCTGGTGATGTTGATATAGCGGCCGACAATGTCTTCGTGCCCCGGATTAAGCTGCGGCATCGAGCGGCTCCATCTGTTTGAGGATATTCATCATGCGGTGCAGGGCGCGGGCGTTCTGCATGGTCGTCAGCGTATTGCCGTCGAGCTGGAACTCGTCGACGCGCATCAGCATGGCGAAAAAATCGTGATAAAGCGGCGGCGGGTTGGGGCTGATGAACCTGTTCCATACCGACATCGGCGCCCGCAGCGTGAAGGCCGCGGGGCGGTCGAAACGTGGATTTTCCTCTATATCGGTAATTTTGCCTTCGCGGACCGAAATCAGGAAATCGGTGCCTTCGAAGGAGATCTTGAAATTTTCCGTGAACCAGTCGCCGATGACGGACATCTCGGGATCGGCATTGACCGTCTCCCGATACTTTTCCATCCAGGCAGGAGAAGGCCGGTTGGACATATTGCGTACTCCCTTTGGGCAGCTGTTTGTCTACAGCGTTGCAGAACGAAAAACACCCCCGACCTTAAGCCGGGGGTGTCCGATCGTGTATCCGTATTCTTACTGACGGGTTGCAGCCGTCACTTTCTTCAGCAAGGCGTAGATTTCCTTCGTTTCCGGATCTTCGCCGAGGATTCTGTCGGCAATCGGCGTTACCCTTTTGATGAGGTCGGCTTTGTCAGCGTCGGAGAGGCGATGCACGAACGCGCCTTTTTCCGCTGCCCAGTTTTTCTCCGCCTGGCGGGTCAGGTCATGGCCCCATTTACCCGCCATCGGGGTGACTTTTTTCCCGGAATCCAGAACGATCTTTTTAAGATCCGCGGGGAGCTTGTTGAGCCAAGCCGTGCTTACGAACTGGCCGCAAGTGATCTGGGCCATTCCTGTCAGCGTGATGTGCTTGGCGACCGTCCAGAACTTGGACGGGTGCATGACGCCGATCGAGCTGCGGACGCCGTCGATGGTTTTGCGCTGGAGACCCGGCAGGACTTCCGAATACGGAATCGGAATTCCCGTAGCACCCAGCGATGCGATAACTTCGCGCTCCAACGGCGTGGCCAGAACCCTGATCTTGCGGCCCTTGAGCTCGTCGATTGTCTTGAACGGCTTCAGGGTCGCGATCGAGGTTGCGCCGCAGCCCCAAAGCGAGATTATTACAAACCCTTTTTTCTCACCCATCGTGGTGAATTTATCGTGGAACTCGGGCACGTTGATGGCCCGGGTTGCATGGTTTTCGTCATCGAACATACCGGGGGCGTCGGTGACCATGAAGCGTTTGTCGATGCCGATGAAGAATCCCGGCGGAATATTGAACGCTTCCTGGGTGCCGAGCTGGATGCCTTCGATCTGGCGCGGAATTTTTCCGAGCTGCGCTGCCGGGAAAACGCCGACCTTCATGCGGCCGCCGGATTGTTCCTCGATATATTTTTTCTGCCAGTTGGCCGAGAAATGGTTCGAATCGTTGATCGTCACCATGCCGATTTTCATGTTGTAGGTTTTCTGCGCCTGTGCCGGGGCAATGGCGAACGCGGCGCCCGCCGCTATTGCAGCGGAAGCAAGTAATAGACGTTTCATGAAGTCTCTCCTGAGTTGAAGCATTTTCCCTGTTGGGTTGGCAGGGTTTTCCCTGTCCGTTTGGTATCTTCGAAAGGCTATCACGGGCACATTGAGGGGCGCAAACCTGAATATCCGGGCGGGCTATAGGGTTTTCGGGCCAAAAAGAATCGCGCCGCCGGAGAAATCCGGCGGCGCGCCTGTTTCGGGTTCGTATTTGGCGGCGGTTTTTACTGACGTGTTGCGGCTGCCGCCTGTTTCAGCAGGGTGAACATTTCACTTGTCCGTGGGTCCTTGCCGAGGATTTCGTCGCCGATCGTCGCAACGCGTTTGATCAGGTCCTTCTGCTCCGCTTCGGGCAGGCGGTGCACCGAGCCGCCGACCTCGGTCCATTTTTTCTCGGCCGCCCGGGTCATGTCCTCACCCCATTTGCCGACCAGAGGCGTCACATCCCGTCCGGACTGGACGACCATCGCACGCAGGTCGTCGGGCAGGGATTTCATCCACGATGCACTGAGGAACTGGGCGCAGGTAATGTGCGCTGTGGCGGAGAGCGTGACGTGCTTGGCGACGGTGTAGAACTTCGACGGGAACATCACGATGATGCCGGTGCGCACGCCGTCGATGGTTTTGCGCTGCATGCCGGGCAGGACTTCGGTATACGGCATCGGCACGCCCGTCGCGCCCATCTTTTCCATCACGGCACGTTCGAGCGGCGTCGCCAGCACGCGGATTTTCAGGCCCTTGATGTCCGCGAGCTTTCTGAAGGGCTTGATCGTGTTGACTGCGGTATCGCCGCACGACCAGATCGCGTTTCCGAGAATGCCTTTGTCTTCGCCCAGCTTGAAGAATCTGTCGCGGAACGGCGGATGGTTGGCCGCCCGGTACTGGTGCGCGATTGAATCGAACAGGCCCGGGGCATCGGTCACCATGTAGGCGCGGTTGATGCCGACGAAGAAACCCGGTGGGATCAGGAAAGATTCCTGGGTGCCGAGCTGGATGCCTTCGATCTGGCGCGGCACCTTGCCGAGCTGACCCGCCGGAAACACGCCGACCTTGATGCGGCCGCCGGATTTTGCCTCGAGGTCTTTCTTCATCCAGCTCGCCATCCGGTGGTTCGAATCGTTGATCGTGACGAACCCGATTTTCATCGTATAGGTTTTTTGTGCGCTGGCCGGCGCAACCGTAAACGCGGCACCTGCCGCGAGAATGGCAGAGACTGTCAATAGTCGTTTCATTGAGTTTCTCCCGTATCGTTGTTTTTCAGTTGACGGGCATGCACTCACGCCCGTTTGTTTTGAAACGTTCGCAGATTTGACTAGGAAAGGCTATCACACGGGAATTGATGCCTGCAAAATATAGTTGTCCCGTATCGACGCGAACTCGGCCATCCTGGCGGTCCTAGCCAAAGCCCGGGTCTGCCGTCTAGAATCCCCCATGGCGAATTCCACAAAAGTCGCGCGCCCGAAAAGATCCTGGACGGCGCGGCTCCGCGATCCGCGCTTCCGGTCCATATTTTTGTTCGGCATGGCGAGCGGCTTGCCGTCGTCGCTGGTTTTCGCGACTCTGTCGATCTGGCTGCGCGAGGAAGGCATATCGCGCACGTCCATCGGCCTGATCGGTGCGGTGGCGACCCCCTATGCGATCAATTTCCTGTGGGCGCCGCTGGTCGACCGGTCCCGTCTGCCCGTTTTCTGCAAATGGCTTGGTCAGCGCCGGTCGTGGATTTTTGCCTGTCAGATCGCGCTGGTGCCGGTGGTGATCGCAATGGGAACGCGGGACCCGAACAAGGCGGCAGCGGCGCTGGCCCTTTGTGCGTTGCTGGTATCTCTGCTCTCGGCGACGCAGGACGTGGCGATCGACGCCTATCGCGTGGAAATCCTGGAGCCGGACGAGTATGGCGCCGGTGCTGCGATTGCGATTTACGGCTGGCATACGGGGGCATTCCTGACGGGCGCGGGTGCGCTGTATGTCGCCGCCGCCGGTGGCTGGTCGGCTGCGTATGCGGCGGCGGCCGGTGTAATTGGCATCATTGCGGTCGCCACGCTGTTCGCCCGTGAGCCCGATCATCCGCCCGAACTGACGGCGCCTGCCAAAGGTATGTCCGACTGGCTGCGCAGGGCCGCCGTTGCGCCGCTCGCCGATTTTTTCAGCCGGCTGGGCTGGATGGCCGTTCTCGTTCTCGCCGTCATTGTTTTTTACAAGTTCGGCGACGCCATGCTCGGCCGCATGGCCGGCGTATTCTATGTCGATATGGGTTTCACCAAGATTGAAATCGCCAACTACACCAAGTCGGTCGGCCTTGCGGCGACACTGCTGGGGGTTGGAGTCGGCGGCTGGGTCTGTATCCGGGTCGGGGTGATGCGCGCCATGTTCCTCGGCGCGTTCCTGATGATGGCGACCAATATTGCCTTCGCACTGCTGGCGGCCAGCGGCAAGGATTTCGGCCTGCTGGCCACCGTGGTGTTTTTCGACAACCTGACCGGGGGCATGGCGACCACCGCTTTCGTCGCCTATCTGTCCGGGCTGTGCAATGTCGCATTCACGGCGACGCAATACGCCCTGCTGGCGTCGCTCGGTAATTTTGCGCGGATCCAGCTTGGCTCTGTCTCCGGCTGGGCAGTCGATGCGCTTGGTGGCGACTGGACATTGTTCTTTATCGCGGTCGGCGCCACGTCGATCCCGGCGATCGCGCTGCTGTGGCTGCTGGTCCGGCTGATGCCTGAAATCGAGCGCCGCGGCTAGCCGGTTGCGCCTGTTCGTCCGAGAAGTTTTTCCAGCGCGGCCGCGACGGCGCTTTCGGGTATGGCATCCATCTCCGCGCTGCCGAAATCCTGGGCACGGACGATTTCCAGTACCGGCGTTGCCGGCGCAAACTTGTCCGGCGGCGTCGGGCCGAACAGCGACGCCAGCGGCGTGTCGCCGGCGGCAAGGATGTGACCGACCCCGGCATCGTTGGCCACCGCGGCGGCCAGGCGCCGTGCGACCGCAATCGACAGCATCGGCGACTGCAGATATCCCGACCCCGGGGTTTCTTCCGGAATGACGGCCTGCGGCAGGGCGCTGCGGATATCGCCGGCGAAACCCGCTTCGCCCGGGCCGAGCAGGATGACGGGTACGCGTCCCGCCTGCTGCTGTGCCCTGGCGAGGCTGAGAAACCGGTCCAGCGGCCAGCGCTTGTGCTGCCCGCCCGCGCCCGGCGCAAAGCCGACATAGACGGGTCCTTCGGGTAGTAGCGCCGCCGCCCTGCTATCGGCCTCCGGGCTGGTCGGCAAAGGCGGTCCCGGCGGCGGCGGGCCGCCATGGGCCAGCGCCAGCAGCTCCATCATCTGGCCGACCATGGCCGGCGGGCGCTTCCACGGTTTTTCCGGTTTGCGGTCCGACAGCCAGAAATCGGCGGCGCCCGATACGAAAACGCGGTGCCGGATACGCCGCACCAGCAGGCTGCGGCCGACTCCGCGCTGGGTGTCGATCACTAGGTCGAAACGGCGGCCGGCCAGCGGGCGTGTAAGTATCTTTCCCCGGACGGTTTCGAACCCCGCTTCTTCGATGGTCTCGTCGATCAGCCCGGTAACCAGCGGTGCCAGTTCGTGGGCAAAGGCGGTTTTATGCACCCCCGCCAGCCAGGTGACATGGGTATCCGGCCACGCGCCTTTGAGCGCCCGGACGAAGGGCAGTTTCATCAGCGCATCGCCGATCAGGTCGCCGCCGACATACACGGCAACGGTTTGGGGAGCGGAAACGGGATGGGGCGGCGATTGGCGGGTCATGAGGCGGGCATAATAGCGCCGCAACTGAATCGGTGTGACCCCAATATGCAAGACATCACGTTGTTCGGCCGCGATATGACGGTTCTGCCTGCCGTTGGCTGTTTCCGACGTCCGGCCGATCCGGTCCTGCAGGGGCGCGGTTTGCCCCCGACCCCGATTCGGGGTTGAATGTCCGGGAAGAGATCGGTGTCGATGTTCCCTGCGGCCCTGATGGAGATTTGCCCATGGTAATTAAGAACCCGCTCATGCAGCTGTTCGGGCAATCCCCGTTCACGCCGCTTCAGCAACATATTCGTGTCGTGCTGGATTGTGCGAACGAGGTGCCCGGAATATTTCAGGCGGCACTGAACCATGATCTGCCGCAGGTCGAGCTAATACGCGGCCGGATCAACGCGCTTGAAGGCGATGCCGACGACATCAAGAACGAGCTTCGGGCACATCTGCCGAAGAGCCTGTTTCTGCCCGTCGACCGACGCGATCTTCTCGAAATTCTGGACCTGCAGGATTCGATCGCGGACACTGCCCAGGATATCGCCGGCATGATGTTTGTCCGCCACATGACGCTGCCCGATGAAATGCATCAGCCGTTAATGGATCTCACGACGCGGTGTATCGATGCGTGCAACCATCTCGGAAAAATCATGGAAGAAATGGACGAGCTGGTCGGCACGGGTTTTCGCGGCGCCGAGGCCGACAAGGTCATGTATATGATTGATGAACTGAACAAGATCGAATCGGAAACCGACGTCCACGCGATCCGGCTGATGCGGCTTCTGTTCCAGAACGAAGAGGCGATTGGCCCCGTTCTTACGGTGATGTGGGACCGGGTGATCCACTGGGTAGGCGATCTCGCCAATTTTGCAGAGCGCGCGGGGAACCGTCACCGCCTGCTGCTCGCCCGATAACGCCCCGCCGCTTTCCGCCGTTTCACGTAACAACAGTACCTCGTTGAATTAATGGACGTAATTTCTCAGTTCGGTCCAACGCTTCTCGTGATCGCTATCGTTTTCGGCGTATTCATGACGTGGGGGATCGGGGCGAACGACGTGGCGAACGCATTGGGCACGTCGGTCGGTTCCGGCGCGATCACGGTAAGAACCGCGATTATCATTGCGGCAGTATTCGAATTCGCCGGCGCGGCGCTGGCCGGCGGCAACGTTACCAAGACCATCCGTAAGGGAATTATCGATCCCTCGGCAATTGCGGACAGGCCCGAATTGCTGGTGTTCGGTATGCTGGCGGCTCTGCTGGCGGCGGCGTGCTGGCTGGCGCTGGCATCGTTTCGGGGCTGGCCGGTATCGACCACCCATTCGATCGTGGGGGCTATTGTCGGTTTCGCTGTCGCCGGGATCGGGATCGACGCCGTCAGCTGGGGAAAGATCGGCCAGATCGTCGCAAGCTGGATTGTCTCGCCGGTCATCGGCGGCGGCGTGGCGTTCCTGTTGATGCTGAGCATCCGGAAACTGATCCTGCAGTCAGACAAGCCGTTCGAAAGCGCAGTCCGATGTGCACCGTATTATCTGTTTCTTGTCGGATTCGTGATTTCGCTGGTAACGATTTTCAAGGGCCTGAAGCACCTGAACATCGATCTCGACGGGTATGAAAGCGCAGCCCTGGCGGCGGTAATCGGGATTGTGACCGCGGCGATCGGCAAACGGGCGATTAGGAAAGTGTCGGTGCATGAGACGATGGATCAGACCGCCCATCTCGCCAGCGTCGAGCGGGTCTTTGCGCCGATGATCGTGTTTACCGCCTGCGCGATGGCATTCGCCCATGGGTCGAACGATGTTGCAAACGGCGTCGGGCCGTTGGCGGCTGTCTATGGTCTGATCCAGTCCGGGGGCGAGGTGACGCAGAAACTGGATATGCCGGCCTGGATATTGGCGCTGGGCGGCGGTGGAATCGTGCTCGGCCTCGTAACCTACGGCTACCGGGTGATGCGGACGATCGGCAGCAAGATCACCGCGCTTACCCCGACAAGCGGGTTTTGCGCAACCGTCGCCGCCGCGTTGACCGTGGTTGTCGCATCGCGCACAGCCATGCCGGTTTCGACAACCCACATTGCCGTCGGCGCGGTGATGGGGGTCGGTATGGCGCGCGGCATTGCGGCGCTCGACCTCAGGGTAATCGGCAGCATCTTTGCTTCCTGGGTGGTCACCCTGCCCGCCGGCGGTATCATGGCGGCGGCGTTTTTCTTCATGCTCAAGGGCATGTTCACCTGACGGTAAGGTCGGAAACCCCGTTCAGGCGATGGCCGCCGCCGCATCCAGAGCATAGCCGGCCGACCGGACCGTGCGGATAACGTCCTGTTCGTCCTTGCCGTTCAGCGCCTTGCGCAGGCGTCGGATATGGACGTCCACGGTACGGGAATCGATATAGATGCCGTGACCCCAGACGGAATCGATCAGCTGGTCGCGTGAAAAGACCCGGCCTGGATGTTCCATGAAATGCCGCAACAGGCGGAATTCGGTCGGACCCAGGACGACGGCACGGTCGTTTCGCGCGACCTTGTGTTCCGTCAGGTTCATTTCGATATCGCCGTAGCTCAGTCGCTCTTCCGACAGCGCCGGCCGCGCGCGGCGCATTACCGCATGGATGCGGGCGATCAGCTCTTCCGGCGCGAACGGCTTGGTGATGTAGTCGTCTGCGCCGGTTTCCAGTCCGCGCACCCGGTCGGCCTGTTCGCCGCGCGCGGTCAGCATGATCACGGGCAGGTTCCGGCTTTCGGGTTTGCGCCGCAACTGCCGGCAAACCTCGATCCCCGACATGTGCGGCAGCATCCAGTCGAGCAGCATCAGGTCGACGGCACGTTCGTCGACGATAAGCAGCGCTTCTTCGCCGCTCGGGGTCGCGACAACCTCGTAGCCTTCGCGTTCGAGATTGTATCTCAGCAATTCGACGAGGTCGGCTTCGTCCTCGACGATCAGGATGACCGGGGTCATTCTTTGGCGTCTCCTTCTCTAACGCTTGGAAAGGACAGACTCAGGTGTTCGACTTCTCCGCCCTTAGGGCGGGCCTCGCGCATGCGGTCGCCGTGAACGAGGAAATATATCGTCTCTGCAATATTGGTCACGTGGTCGCCGATGCGTTCGATGTTCTTCGCGATGAAAAGCAGGTGCGTACACATCGAAATACTGCGCGGATCCTCGATCATGTAGGTCAGCGCTTCCCGGAAGAGGCTGGTGTACATGTTGTCGAGGGTTTCGTCCGAATGCCAGACCGCGATGGCCTTGTCGACATCGCGCGCGATAAAGGCGTCGAGCACATCCTTCACCATCTGCTGGGCCATGCGGCTCATGCGCGGGATCGAATGTACCGGCGGTACGGGGGCGGCGCTCGACAGGGTAATCGCCCGCTTTGAGATATTCGCCGCATAATCGGCGATGCGTTCCAGGTCGGCCGAAATTTTCAGGGCGGCCACGATATGACGAAGGTCCAGCGCCATGGGCTGACGCAGGGCAAGCAGACGGGTGGTCTGAATGTCGATTTTGTAATTCAGTTCATCGACAAGCTCGTCGTCCGCGATCACCCGGGTTGCAAGGTCCGGGTCGCGGCGGACGACCGATTCGATCGACCGCGCAATCTGCGCTTCGGTCAGCCCGCCCATCTTGATGATGTCGTTGTTCAGGTGTTCGAGCTCTTCGTCGTAGGATTTGACGATATGGTCGCCTGCCTGGGGTTTAACTGGCATGGGTATTCCTTATAAGGCCGGTTCAGCCGTATCGGCCGGTGATGTATCCCTGCGTACGTTCGTCGCGCGGGTTGGTGAACATTTGTTCCGTATCGTCGACTTCGACAAGGTTTCCGAGATGAAAAAACGCTGTCCGCTGAGACACGCGGGCGGCTTGCTGCATTGAATGGGTGACGATGACGATCGTGTACTTTTCCCGCAGGTTCTCGATCAGCTCTTCGATGCGGGCGGTGGCGATCGGATCCAGTGCCGAGCACGGTTCGTCCATCAGGATGACATCGGGGCTGACCGCAATCGCGCGGGCGATGCACAGACGCTGTTGCTGGCCGCCGGACAGACCGGTACCGGGTTCGTCCAGGCGGTCTTCGACTTCTTTCAGCAGGCCTGATTTTTCGAGGCTGGAATGGACGATTTCGTCCAGTTCGGCCTTGCTCGTCACGATCCCGTGGATACGCGGCCCATAGGCGATATTGTCGTAGATCGACTTGGGAAACGGGTTGGGTTTCTGAAACACCATGCCGACCCGCGCCCGCAACTGGACCACGTCGAGGGCCGGATCGTATACGTCCTGGCCTTCGATTTTTATCGTGCCTTCTACGCGGCACACGTCGATGACGTCATTCATGCGGTTGAGGCATCGCAGGAAAGTCGACTTGCCGCAGCCGGACGGGCCGATCAGGGCCGTGACCTGATTTTCCGGGATGTCCAGATTCACGCCGAACAGCGCCTGTTTGTCGCCATAGAAAACGTTCACGTCGCGCGCGACGATCATGGCATTTGTTTCCGCCAGCGCGGCGGCATTCGGTTCGGTAACGACGGTATCCATTTGACTGTCCTTAATTTCTACCAGCGCCGTTCAAAGCGCTTGCGCAGAAGCACGGCGATAAAGTTCATAACGACCAGGAAGCCCAGCAATACCAGAATTGCCGCACTGGTCCGCTCGACGAAGGCGCGCTCCGGCAGGTCGCTCCACAGGAATATCTGCACCGGCAGAACCGTCGATGCGCTCATCGGTCCGCCGGGTATGTCCACGATAAAGGCGACCATGCCGATCATCAGCAGGGGTGCCGTTTCGCCCAGCGCCTGCGCCATGCCGATAATCGTACCCGTCATGATCCCCGGCAGCGCCAGGGGCAGAACGTGATGCAGAACCATTTGCTGTTTCGATGCGCCGACGCCAAGTGCAGCTTCGCGGATCGACGGCGGAACCGCGCTAAGCGCGGCGCGGGTCGCGATAATGATCGTCGGCAGGGTCATCAGCGCCAGCACCATGCCGCCGACCAGCGGCGCCGAGCGCGGCAGGCCGAAGAAGTTCAGGAACACCGCCAGGCCGAGCAGGCCGTATACGATCGACGGCACCGCCGCGAGATTGTTGATATTGACTTCGATGATGTCGGTCCACCGGTTCTTCGGCGCGAATTCCTGCAGATAGACGGCGGTCGATACGCCGATCGGAAAGCTGAGCAGCAGCGTGACCATCATCGTCCAGAACGAACCGACGATGGCGCCCCAGATACCCGCCAGCTCCGGCTCCCGCGACGTCCCCGCGGTAAACAGGGTGTCGTTGAACTGGGCCTCGACCTGGCCGTTTTCGACCAGTTTGTCGTACCAGGCGATGTGCTTGTCCTTGAACTGGCGCTCGGCCTCGGGCGATTTCCGGGAGAATGCGCCCTTGTGGAACTGATCGACTTCGTCCGAAGCGGTGAGCCAGACCTTGGCCCGGGTCCCGATAATCTCGGGGTTTGACAGCACCATTGCCCGCAGTTCCAGATCTGCGCCCGAACTGACCAGCCGGGACAATGCGCGTTTGTCGCGGCGGCCGGTTACCTCGGTGAACTGGCCGCGGATGGAATTGCGGTACAGGGCCGCGTAATCGGCTTTTCTGAGGACCGCGATGTCCCGTGTTCCGCTCGGGTCGATGACCTGCGGGTCGAAATGGATTTCCAGCTGAACGCGGGTCTGAACGAATGCCGTATACCCCGTCGAGACGATACTGATCACCAGCCATGCCAGGGCGCCGAGGGCCAGCGCGATCGCCAGCAGGCCATAGCCCTTGAACCGGCGTTCGGATGCGTAACGCTTCCTGACGTTGCGGGCGCGGTCTTCGTCGGTAACCATCGTTTTCTGTCCGGTAACGGCCTGGGATCGCGAAATATCAGTCATATTGCTCTCTGTATTTCCGCACAACGTATAATGCGACAATGTTCATGGTCAGGGTCACGCAGAACAGCAGCAGTCCCAGCGCGAAGGCGGCCAGCGTCTTGGCGCTGTCGAATTCCTGATCGCCGACCAGCAGGGTGACGATCTGGACGGTGACGGTGGTGACGGCCTCGAACGGATTCGCCGTCAGGTTCGCGGCCAGTCCGGCAGCCATCACGACAATCATCGTCTCGCCGATGGCGCGGCTGATGGCCAGCAGGCAGGCCGCGAAAATGCCCGGCAGTGCCGCCGGCAGGATGACTTTCTTGATCGTTTCCGACTGCGTTGCGCCCATCGCGTAGGAGCCGTCGCGAAGCGATTGGGGCACGGCGTTGATTACGTCGTCCGACAGCGAAGAAATAAACGGCACGATCATGATGCCCATCACCAGGCCCGCCGCCAGCGCGCTCTCCGATGCGACGTCCAGGTCGAGCGCTGCGCCGAGGTCGCGGATATACGGCGCTACCGTCAGGGCCGCGAAGAAGCCGTATACGACGGTGGGGATTCCGGCGAGAATTTCAAGCAGCGGTTTCACGTAGCCGCGTACCCGCGGGCTGGCGTAATCCGACAGATAGATCGCCGAGAACAGGCCGATGGGAACCGCGATAACCATGGCGATCGCCGTAATCAGAAGGGTGCCGGCCATCAGGGGGATGGACCCGAAGGCGCCCGTCGCCCCGACCTGGTCCTTGCGCAGGGCCGTTTGCGGGCTCCACTCCGTTCCGAACAGGAATTCGATAACCGAAATCTTGCCGAAGAAGCGGGCCGATTCGAATACCAGGGACAGCACGATGCCGATCGTCGTGATGATGGCGACCAGCGAACAGGCCATCAGGAAAATCTTGATCGCGGCTTCAACCCGGTTCCGGGCACGGAGTTTCGGGGATAGCCGCGTGCGGGCGAACGCAATTCCGGCGGCCGCCGCGACAAGTGCGACCACGAACAGGGCGCTGTTTCCGATCGCCCGGAACCGGTTCAGTTGGTCCGCCGCGGCGATCATCGTTGTATCGGCGTTCCGGCTGACGATATTGCCGTCGGCGAGGTTGTGAATGTCGTTGACCAGCAGTCCCAGACGGTCCGCGGGCAGCGATTGCAACGCTTCGGGCAGGGCCGAGATGACGAGGCTTTCGGTAATCCCGGGCTGTACGGCCAGCCACACGATCGCGATAAGGGCCGCCGGCACGGCGCACCACATGGCTGTATACACACCGTAATAATTCGGACGTGAATGAAGCGCCCGCGTATTTCCCGACACCAGGGCGGTTGCACGCGAGCGTCCGAAATAATAACCGAAAACGGTCAGTGCGATCAGGGCAATCAGCAGGAAGGTCGGCGACATGGGGCGGCTTTCGGTCTGTTTTTATAGCGCGGACGGGATGTTGGCACCGGGTTCATCAGTCCCCGGCAGGGTCACGCGACCAACCGTAAAATCCATCCGTTGCCGAGAATTCTTCTCGTATGGCGTCAAGCTATTTCGAGCACGCGACCAATTTATGACTGTTATGTGACAGTTATGTTACGGCCCTGCCGACCTGGTGAAAACGCCTGAAAATCAGGGCAAAATCGATGGACAGCGGGGCCGGATACCGCCCGGATCACGCCGGGGGACGGGGAATCTCGATCGAAGCGGGCAGGTAGACCGTGAAAGTGCTGCCCCGGCCTTCGACGGACCGGACGTCGAGCCGGCCGCGGTGCCGGCTGACGATGTGCTTCACGATAGCGAGTCCCAGCCCGGTGCCGCCCATTTCCCGGGATCGCGCCGCATCGACGCGATAAAACCGTTCCGTCAGCCGCGGCAGGTGTTCGGCGGGGATGCCCGGCCCCTGATCGATAACCGAAACTTCGATATACTGGCTGTCGTCCGCACCGGTAATGGCGAATGGGTTGAGGCAGGTCTGGGTTGCGATCCGGACGACCGTGTTTTCGTGGCTGTACTTGACGGCGTTGTCGACCAGGTTCTGGAAAAGCTGCGCGATTTCCACCTCGTCGCCGGTAATCCGGTGATCGCCCAGACCGGGCTCGAGTACGATGTTGATGTTGCGCCGGCCGGCCGCGACGTCGAGCATGGCGACGACATTGGTCAGCACCGCCGTCAGGTCGATTTCCCCTTCCGGCATAGTGGTCTCGCTCAGCTCGATCCGGGACAGCGACAGCAAATCGTCTATCAGGCGGGTCATCCGGGTGGTGTGCTGTTCCATCATGTCGAGAAACTTGAGCTGCCCTGCCTCGTCCCCGCGGGCCGGCCCCTGCAGGGTTTTGATGCTGCCGCTGAGCACCGCCAGCGGCGTCCGCAGTTCGTGACTGGCATTGGCGACGAAATCGGTCCGCATTTTCTGAACCTGTTTGATCTCGGTCACATCGAACAGGGCAACGACCGCGACCGAGCCGTCGGCCGCGGGCTGCAGGAGTTTCTGGATATGCGCGCTGATCGTCATGCTCGTCGGAAACTCGATATCGAATTCGATCGGTTCGTCGTCGCCGCCGCCGATCACGCGGTCGACCGTTTCCAGGATTTCGGGCGCGCGCAGGACCGAGGACAGGTCGCGGCCCGGCACCGTTTCGCCGAGCAGGGCGCGCGTGCCGACGGTGGACCGCACGATCTGGCGGTCGGCGTTCAGCAGGATCAGCGGCTGGGGCAGGCTTTCGAGAACCGTCTCCGCCGAGCTCGCCCGGGCGCCAAGCCGGCCCCGGTCCCGGCCCCAGGCCTGTTGCAACCGGGCGATCGCTTCGGTGAACTCCGGGAACATCCCGCTCATTTCATGAACCGGCATATCGCCTTCGCCGTCGCGCGCCAAAGTGTCCGAGAATTGCAGAATCCGATATACGTCGCCGAGCCCGCGCCGGACCATTGTGGCAAGCGCTATTACACAGACCGCCGCGCACAGAATGCCGGTCGCCCAGCTCAGGCGGCCGGTTGCAGCCAGAACGCCGAACAGGGCAACCGGCGTCGTGGACGCCAGCCCGGTCAGGATCGCGAATCGTCCGAACGGAATTCTCGGTCGCGCCATTTAGCTGCGCCCCGGTCTATTTCTTGCCGGCTGATTTCTTTTTTGCCGCCGGTTTCTTTTTTGCGGCCGGCTTTTCTTCCTGCGCGGCAATGCCCAGAGAATCATGCGCAGCCATGGTCGCGAAATTGACCATTTCGGCGTCGTTCGCATTGATCGGCACGATCTGGACCGCACGGCTGAGCCCGGTTAGCAGCGGACCGATGACCGTCCCGCCGCCGAGTTTCTGGAGAATTTGCGACGATATCGCCGCCGCGTGCAGGCCCGGCATGATCAGGATATTTGCAGGTCCGGTCAGGCGGCAGAACGGGAAGACGACCCGCAGATTCATGTCGAGCGCGACATCGGGCGACATTTCGCCGTCATATTCGAAATCGGCGCCTTCCGCGTCGAGAATGGCGACCGCGTCGCGCACCTGGGTGGCCAGTGCGCCGGGGGGATTGCCGAAGGTCGCATGCGACAGAAATGCGACGCGGGGCTCGTAGCCGTGCGACCGCGCCTCGACGGCGCATTGCCGCGCGATACGGGCAAGCTGTTCGCCGCTCGGTCGTTCGTTGATCGTGGTATCGGCGATGAACACGGTCTGGCCGCGCGATGTCACCATCGACATGCCGAAGACCTCGGCGCCCGGCATCGGGTCGATCGCCAGGCGTATATTGTCGTGGCTGACGGAATAGCTGCGCGACAGTCCCGTGACCATGGCGTCGATGTCGCCATGCACCAGCATGCAGGCCGAAAAGACGTTCCGGTCCTGATGGACCAGGCGCTGGCAGTCGCGATAAAGATAGCCGTCGCGCTGCAGGCGCTGATAGAGATATTCGATATAATGCCGGTTGCCGCGCGACAGTGCGGCATTGTGGATTTCGATGTTGTCGGCGCCTGTCAGGCCGAGCCGTTTGATCGTCGCCTTGATCTGATCCTCGCGGCCGATCAGTATCGGCGTGCCGAGCCCGGCCTGCGAGAAAGCGATCGCGGCGCGGATCGACGTTTCCTCTTCGCCTTCGGCGAAACCGACGCGGCGCGGATTCGCGCGGACTTCGGCATGGGTCGCCTGCAGCATGGAAACCGTCGGGTCGAGCCGCGCCGACAGTTCGACGCGATAGGAATCGAGGTTCGGCATTTCCTTCTGGGCGACGCCGGTATCCACGGCGGCCTGCGCCACCGCCGGCGGAATCGCCGAAATCAGCCGGGGGTCGAACGGCACCGGAATGATGTATTCCGGCCCGTAACGCAGCCGGCGGCCGGCATAGGCGGCGGCAACCTCGTCGGGCACGTCTTCGCGCGCGAGGGCTGCCAGCGCACTGGCCGCCGCAATTTTCATTTCGTCGTTGATGGTGCGCGCCCGGACGTCCAGCGCGCCCCGGAAAATATAGGGAAAGCCGAGAACGTTATTCACCTGGTTGGGATAATCCGACCGGCCGGTGGCGAAGATGACGTCCTTGCGTACTTCCCGCGCCTCTTCCGGCGTAATTTCCGGGTCGGGATTGGCCATGGCGAAGATGATCGGGCTCTTGGCCATGTCCTTGACCATGTCCTTGGTGACGGCGCCGGCGACCGAAAGTCCGAAAAACGCATCCGCGCCCTTCATCGCTTCTTCCAGCGTGCGCGTCTTGGTCTTGGCGGCATGTGCCGATTTCCACTGGTTCATGCCTTCCTGGCGGCCCTGGTAGATCACGCCGCGCGTGTCGCACAGGATGATATTGTCGTGCTGCATGCCGAACGCCTTCAGAAGCTCGATACAGGCGATGCCCGCAGATCCCGCGCCGTTGACGACCAGCTTGGTGGTCTTGATGTCGCGCCCGGTCAGGTCCAGCGCGTTGATGAAACCGGCGGCGGCGATGATGGCGGTGCCGTGCTGGTCGTCATGGAAGACGGGGATGTCCATCAGTTCGCGCAGCCGGCTTTCGATCAGGAAGCATTCCGGCGCCTTGATGTCCTCGAGATTGATACCGCCGAATGACGGGCCGAGATACCGCACGCAGTTGACGAACTCGTCCACGTCCTCGGTGTCGAGTTCCAGGTCGATCGCATCGACGTCGGCAAAGCGCTTGAACAGAACGGCCTTGCCTTCCATGACGGGTTTCGACGCCAGCCCGCCGAGATTGCCGAGACCCAGCACGGCGGTACCGTTGGAGATGACGGCGACCATGTTGCCCTTGGCGGTGTATTCGTAGGCGGTCGTCGGATCGTCCGCAATTTCGAGACAGGGGGCGGCCACGCCGGGCGAATAGGCAAGCGCAAGATCATGCTGGGTGGTCAACGGCTTGGACGCGACGACCTCGACCTTACCGGGTCGCCCCGTCCGGTGCATGATGAGTGATTCCTTGTCGAGATCGCTGTAGATGCGTTTGGCCATTTTCGCCTCGGGTAATGAACGTACAATCGGGCAGGATAGAGAGGAAACTGCGTCGCTCCAACAACACAATGGTGACAAGTTTTTGACCCGATTCCCCGATGGCGGTTCGAACGCGCTGGCGGCTGTGGTAAATTCCCGCCGTGGCAGACACAGAAAACATATCCCCGGACATATCGGCAGAACCGGTGGCCGCGCCTGCGGCTGCTTCTGCGGACAAGACTGCAGCCGCGACTTCCGCTGAACCTGCGGACCGCCCGGCCCCCAGGGACGCGCCGACCCCCATGATGGCGCAGTACCTGGAAATCAAGCATGCCCATCCGGATGCGCTGCTGTTCTATCGCATGGGCGATTTCTACGAGATGTTCTTCGAGGACGCCGAACAGGCGGCCGCGGCGCTCGACATCACGCTCACCAAGCGCGGTAAACACGAAGGTGCCGACATTCCGATGTGCGGCGTGCCGGTCCATGCGTCCGAATCCTACCTGTCGCGCCTGATCCGGAAAGGTTTCCGGGTTGCCGTTTGCGAACAGACCGAAAACCCTGCAGAGGCGAAAAAGCGCGGCGCGAAATCGGTCGTCCGGCGCGAAGTCGTGCGCGTGGTCACCCCCGGCACGATAACGGAGGAAGCGCTGCTCGATGCCCGCCGGCACAATTATCTGGCCGCGGTTGCGGAGGCCGGCGGCGGGCTCGGGATCGCATGGCTCGACCTGTCGACCGGCGCGTTTTTTTCGCAGCCGGTGGAACGCGCCGGCCTGGCGGCGGCGCTGGCGCGGATCGAGCCCGGCGAATTGCTGGTGCCGGAGCGGCTCGCCGCGCAGCCCGAATTCTACGACGTGTTTGCCGATTACCGGGACGCGATTGCGGTCCAGCCGGATTCCCGGTTCGACAGCACGGCGGGCCGCCGCCGGCTCGAAGAAATTTTCGCCGTCAAGGCGCTCGATGCCTTCGGCGATTACGGCCGCGCCGAGCTGGCGGCCTGCGGCAGCGTGGTCGCCTATGTCGAACTGACCCAGAAGGGCCGGCTGCCGCGCCTGCAGCCGCCGCGCCGGATGTCGGGCGGCGACGCGATGGAAATCGATGCCGCGACCCGGCGCAATCTCGAACTGGTGCGCACCATGTCGGGCGCGCGCGACGGATCTTTGCTGGCGGTGATCGACCGCACCGTGACCGGGTCCGGCGGGCGCCTGCTGGCGGCGCGCCTGGCGGCGCCGCTGACCGATGCCGCTGCCATCCGCGCGCGCCACGATGCGGTCGGCTGGTTCGCCGATGTACCGCGGCTGCTGGAAGATGTGCGCGCCCGACTGCGCGCCGCGCCGGACATGGAACGCGCCCTGACACGGCTGACCATCGGCCGCGGCGGTCCACGCGATCTCGGCGCCGTTCGCGACGGCCTGACGGTCGCCGTCGAATTGCGCGCCGTTCTGGAAGCGTCGGCGGATCCGCCCGACGATATCGTGTCCGCCGCCGCCCGGCTCGGCGAGCACGGCGTTCTGATCGACCGGCTCTCGCGCGCGCTGGGCGACGAACTGCCGCTGATATCGCGCGACGGCGGTTTCATCCGCGACGGGTACGCCCCCGAATTCGACGAGTTGCGCCAACTGCGCGACGAAAGCCGCAAACACATCGCTGCGCTGCAGGCGCGCTATGTCGACGAGACCGGAATCAATTCCCTCAAAATCCGTCACAATAACGTGCTCGGCTATTTCATCGACGTGACCACGGCCCAGGCCGACAATATCCCGACCGGCGATGGCAGCCCGTTCATCCACCGCCAGACCCTGGCGAGCGCGATGCGTTTTACCACCGTCGAATTGGGAGAACTGGAAGGCAAGCTGGCCCAGGCGGGCGAACGCGCGCTGGCGATGGAACTGGAACTGTTCGACGACCTGGTGACGGAAACGACGGCACGGGCCGAGGCCGTTTCCGCCGCCGCAGCGGCGCTGGCGATGCTCGATGTATCGTCGGCCCTTGCCGCCCTGGCGATCGACCGGCGCTATGTGCGCCCGCAGGTAGACGACGGCACGGCCTTCAGTATTTCGAACGGGCGCCACCCGGTGGTCGAGGCGGCTCTGGCGTCGACCCGTGACGGCTCATTCGTCGCGAATGACTGCGACCTCGCCGAAGCTCGGCGGCTGTGGCTGGTCACCGGGCCGAACATGGCGGGCAAATCGACCTTTCTGCGCCAGAACGCGTTAATTGCGATTCTGGCCCAGGCGGGGTCGTTCGTGCCGGCGGACGAGGCGCATATCGGGATCGTCGACCGTCTTTTCAGCCGCGTCGGCGCGGCCGACGACCTGGCGCGCGGCCGGTCGACCTTCATGGTCGAGATGGTGGAAACCGCGACGATCCTGAACCAGGCGACCGCCCGGTCGCTGGTGATCCTCGATGAAATCGGCCGCGGTACGGCGACCTTCGACGGGCTGTCGATCGCCTGGGCAACGCTGGAAAACCTGCATGAGGTCAATCGCTGCCGGTCGCTGTTCGCGACCCATTTCCACGAACTGACGTCGCTGACGGCGCGGCTCGACGCGCTGGCCTGTCATTCCATGCGGGTGACCGAATGGGAGGGCGATGTGGTCTTCCTGCACGAAGTGATCGCAGGCGCCGCCGACCAGTCTTACGGTGTGCATGTCGCCAAGCTTGCCGGCCTGCCGCCCGCCGTGGTCGCCCGCGCGCAGGAGGTCCTGCGTATTCTCGAACAGGGTGAGCAGTCCGGCGCGCTGGCGCAGCTTGCCGACGACCTGCCCTTGTTTTCGGCAAGTCCGCCGCCCGCCGCCAGGGCCGACGAGCCGTCGGCCCTGGAACAGGCGCTGGCCGAAGTAAACCCGGACGAACTCAGCCCGCGCGACGCACTGGAAACCCTGTACCGGCTGAAGGGTCTGGTCTAGCCGCGGTTCGTTGCCGCTCGGAGCTCGGCCCAGCCCGGCGGCGGCTTGCCCTTGCCGGGATGCACCGCGCCGCAACTGCCGCAGGTGCGGGCCGCCTTATCGGCGTAGAACGCCTCGTAAAGCGGCGCATTCCGTCAGATGCCGGCCTGCAGGTCCCCGAACGTCCGGATACGGTCCCATAACCAGACAATCAGCGGATCGTTATCGGTCCGCGGGTGCCGGAGGATCGAGATCTCGCTCGATGATAGCGTGAAGGGTGTCTCGAGCAGATCGAGTTCCAGAAAATCGCGGTACAGTGCCGCTGGCCCCCGCGTGATCGTCGTGACAAGGTCGCTGCGCGATACCACGAACAGGGCGCTTGAATAATGAGGCACCTTGATGACGGTTCGGCGGGTCCGGTTTTCGCGTTCGAGCACTGCGTCGATTTCGCGGTCGATGGTCGACAGGTTCGTGAACCTGACGTGATCGAGCGCACAGTACCCCGACAGTGACAGCGGTACCGATACGGCGGGATGGCCGCGCCGCGCGACGACAACGGCATCGCTTCGTGTCAGCGGGCTGCGCCGATAGATGTCGGGCGCCGCGATTCCGGGTCCGATATACAAATCGATATCTGCGTCTTCCATCTGCCGCGCCGCGCGGCCGCTTTCGGTATGGCGGAAATCAATCTTCACCGACGGTGCTTCCGCCATGACGAATTCCGCGATGCGCGGTGCGAAGACGGTCATCCCGTAGTCGAGCAGTCCGATACGGATTTCGCGGCGGACAAGCGCGGGCTCGAACGTTGCGCCGGGATTTAGAACCTGCGTGACATTCGTCAGTATCTCCGCGACGGGGCCGGCGGCGGCATGAGAGCGGGGTGTCGGCTCCATCCGTCCCTTGATGCGCAGAAACAACGGGTCGCCGAACAGCGACCGAAGGCGTTTCAGAGCATGGCTGACGGCAGGCTGGGTCATCCCCAGCGCGTCGGCGGCCCGAGTCAGGTTACGGTATTCGTATATAGCGCTGAAAACCGTCAACAAATTCAGGTCGATCGAACGTAAATTCACAGAATTCATAATATAAAAGAATATATATGAATTTCACTTATAACAAGTTCGGACGTATCTCAGCGTTATCGGTGTGGATACGTCCGATCCCGCCCCAGTCGCAGCCCGTCCATTGGAGACCCCATATGAATCAGGTTTCAACCATTCAGCAGCGCACAGACAGCCCGCTCGCGATCAGGCGCCTCGGTGTCTTTCTTGGCGCCGAAGTCACCGGCGTGGATATGTCCGCGCCTCTTGATACCGCCACGGTGGCCGGGATCATGGCCGCCCATAGCGAGCACGGTGTCCTTGTCTTTCCGGATCAGCATATCTCATCCGACGATCTGATGCGGTTCGGGCGCATGATCGGCCCGTTGAGCGTGCATCCGTTCTCGACCAGCACCGAGGAAACCCCGGAACTCATCATCTATGACAACAAGGAGGGCAACCCGCCGGCGCCCACCGATGTCTGGCATACCGACGAAACCTTCCGCCGGGCGCCGCCGATGGGGACCATTCTTTGTTCAAAGATCATCCCCGAAACCGGTGGCGACACGGCATTTGCCAGCATGAGCGCGGTTTACGAAGGACTGTCGGACCGGATGCAGGCGCTCATATCCGGGCTTGAGGCGATCCATGATTTCAAGCCGTTCAGAGCCCTGATGCCCGACACGCCGGAAGGAATTGAAAAGATGCGGCGATTCGAAGACGCTTATCCGGCAGTGACGCACCCGGTGGTCAGCGTGCATCCGGTGACCGGCCGGAAGGTCCTGTTCGTCAACCCGCAGTTTACGCTCGGCATCAAGGGTATGTCGGAAGACGAAAGTACGGCAATCCTTGGAATGCTGTATCGCAAAACCCTGATCCACGAATACCAGTACCGCCACCGCTGGCAGCCGAATATGGTTGTTTTCTGGGATAACCGCGCCGTTCAGCATTCCGCCCTGCACGATTATTATCCCAATCGCCGTCTCATGGAGCGGGTCACGATCACGGGCGATCCGCCGCGGCCGGCCGGCCCGGCGGCCGATCCCGCAGAATTGCGCCGTTACCTGATGCCGCCGATTTCGCAGTTTTCCAACTCGCGGCAGAAACGTCACCACGAAACCTGACGATGGGCGGCCTTACGGACCGGTCTGTGAACGCAAGATAGCAACTTCGCCCCCAGTTGCTCTATATTGACGGTCCCAGCAACACGGATTGTCAGATGCCTTCGATACCCAAGCAGCGCCGGATTATCGACCGCGCCGCCCTTGTCGGTGAAATCGACCAGCTGTTTGCCGGCGAATCATCGCCGCAACAGGTGCGTGGCGCGTTCCTCGACCTGCTCAAGGCGGCCATGGAACATGGCCGGACGGAAGTCCGCCGCAGGTTCGATGCCGGCGAGGCGAATGGCGAAGAGGTCGCCGCGGCCCTGTCGTTCCTGGCAGACCAGATCATCCGCCTGATCTACGATTTCGCGACCGACCAAGTCTATCCGGCGGCGAACCCGACCGAGGGCGAGCGTCTGTGCGTCGCCGCCGTTGGCGGATACGGGCGGGGCGAACTTGCGCCATATTCCGATATCGATTTGCTTTTCATCCTGCCCTACAAGGAAACCGCGCGTCAGGAACAGGTGATCGAATACATCCTGTACATGCTGTGGGACCTGAAACTGAAGGTCGGCCAGGCCACGCGGTCGATCGACGAATGTATCCGCCTTGCGCGGAGCGACCTGACCATCCGCACCGCGATGCTGGAATCGCGCTATCTCTGGGGCGACCGGAAGATCTATAACGAAATGCGCCGGCGGTTTTACGCCGAAGTCGCCGATTCCTCCGGTCCCGAATTCGTCGAGGAGAAACTCGCCGAGCGCGATGCCCGCCACGAAAAAATGGGAGGGTCGCGCTATGTGCTCGAACCGAACATCAAGGAAGGCAAGGGCGGGCTGCGCGACCTGCAGACGCTCTACTGGATCGCCAAGTATCTGTACAAGGTCGATGAGGTCGCCAATGTCGTCGACCGCGGCGTGCTGACCAAGAAGGAAGCAAACCGTTTCGCCCGCGCGCACCGCTTCATGTGGGACGTCCGGTGTCATCTGCATTATCTCGCCGGCCGTGGCGAAGACCGGCTGACCTTCGATACACAGCCCGAGATCGCCGGGTTGCTGGGGTATCGCGATCGCGCCGGCGCGCGCGGGGTCGAACGTTTTATGAAGCACTATTACCTGATCGCCAAGGAGATCGGCGACCTGACCCGGATTTTCTGCGCGGCGCTCGAAGCGGAACATCAGCGCAAACCGAAATTTCGGCTGCCGTCGCTCGGGCTGTTCCAGAAATCGGTCGACGGATTCGATGTCGAGGGCGGCTGGCTGACCGTGCGCCGCGGCGAAATCAGCAAGGAACCCGAGAAAATTCTGCGGCTGTTCCATGCCGCCCAGGAAGCCCAGCTCGACGTCCACCCGAAGGCCCTGCGGTCGATTACGCGGAATCTGCACGCGATAGATGAAATTCGCGACGACCCGGAAGCGAACCGTCTGTTCATCGAGATGCTGACGTCCAGGACGGATCCGCAACTGACCCTGCGGCGGCTGAACGAGGCCGGCGTATTCGGCCGTTTCGTGCCGGATTTCGGTCGTGTCGTCGCGCAGATGCAGCACGACATGTACCATGTGTATACGGTCGACGAGCATACGATCTTCGCCATCGGCATCCTGCACGATATCGAAAACAACCGGTTCGGCGAGGAAATGCCGATCTCGACGGAGGTCATCCACAAGATCCAGTCGCGCCGCGCCCTGTATGTTGCCGTCCTGCTGCACGACATCGCCAAGGGCCGTGGCGGCGATCATTCCGAACTCGGCGCCGATGTCGCGCTGGAACTTTGCCCCCGCTTCGGGCTGAGCGACGAGGAAACCGAAACCGTCGAATGGCTGGTGCGCCATCATCTGCTGATGAGCAACACGGCATTCCGGCGCGATATCAACGACCCGCAGACGATTACGGATTTCTGCGCCGTCGTTCAGTCCGTCGAACGGCTGCGCCTGCTGCTGATCCTGACGGCGGCCGATATCCGTGCCGTCGGCCCGAATGTCTGGAATGCCTGGAAAGCGGCCCTGCTCCGCGATCTCTATGAAGCGGCCGAGGAACGTCTGACCGGCGGGCATTCCACCGGCGGCCGCGAAGCCCGGATCGAACATGCGAAGCAGGAAATGCGCGACCGCCTCACCGACCTGCCGGTGGAGGCGGTGGACGCCCACATCGCGCGCGGCTATCCGTCCTACTGGCTGTCCTTCGATCCCGACACCCTGGCCTGGCACGCCCGCATCGCCCGGGAGGCCGAATCGCGCGCCGAGCCGCTGACCATCAAGAACCGGATCGACAGCTTCAAGGGCGTGACCGAAATCACCATCTACGCGCACGATCATCCGGGCCTGTTTTCCCGAATAGCCGGCGCTATGGCGGTCAGCGGCGCCAGCATCGTGGACGCGAAGATTTTCACGATGTCCGACGGCATGGCGCTGGACACGTTCTGGGTGCAGGACGAGAACGGCACACCCTTCGACCGCACCGACAAGCTGGCCCGCCTGTATGCGCGGATCGACCAGACCCTGGCCGGCCGTTTGCGCCCGCGCGAGGAACTGAAGAAGGACGATGGCCTGCCCAGCCGGATGCGGGTATTCAAGGTCGCCCCCCGCGTGCTGATCGACAACGCCGCCAGCCGCTCGCATACCGTGATCGAGGTCAACGGACGGGACCGCAAAGGGCTGGTCTACGATCTGACGCGTGCCCTGTCGGCCCTGAACCTGCAGATTGCCTCGGCCCATATCAGCACCTTCGGCGAGGCGGCCGTGGACGTGTTCTACGTCAAGGACGTGTTCGGTCTGCAGATATCGCACGAAAGCAAGCTGGCGCAGATCCGCGCGGCGCTGCTGGCGGTCATGCAGAATGCAGATGCCGCCCTGCCGCCGGCAGCATCGGTACCGGTGGCGCCGGATAGCCCAAAAGCGGCAGCGGCGGAATAAAGCGTGCCTTCGTTCTGTCCCATTTTGTCCGCACAGTGACGGCCGTTCTGCTTCGATATTCCGCCGGCGCCGGCATCGAATCCCGCGTTGCGGAGAAATAGGCACGCCCATGGCGCTTCTCCGGTCCATCGCCACCGTCGGCGGTTACACGATGATCAGCCGTCTGCTCGGGTTCGCCCGCGATATCCTGATCGCCGCGACGCTGGGCGCAGGGCCGGTGGCGGATGCGTTTTTCGTCGCGTTCAAGCTGCCGAATTTTTTTCGCCGGCTGTTTGCCGAAGGTGCGTTCAACGCCGCTTTTGTGCCGCTTTTTACGCGCCACATGGCCGAAGGCGGCCGCGATGCTGCGCGCGGTTTTGCCGAAGAAGTGCTGTCGGTCTTCGTCGTGACGCTGCTGTTCTTCGTGACGGCATTGCAGGTGGCGATGCCGTGGGTGATGTACGGGTTCGCCCCGGGATTCGCAGACGACCCATACCGGTTCGGTCTCGCCGTGCAGCTTGCGCAGGTAACGTTCCCGTATCTGATGTTTATCTCGCTGGTCTCGCAGCTCGGCGGGGTGCTGAATGCGCTCGGCCGGTTCGCCGCCGCCGCCGCAACGCCCATTATCCTGAACCTGTGTCTGATCGCGGCGATCCTCGGTCTGTCGCCGTTTGTGGAAACCCCCGGCCATGCGCTCGCCTGGGGGGTCGCCGCGGCCGGGGCGGCACAGTTCGTCTGGCTGATTGTCGCCTGTCACCGCGCCGAATTCCGGCTGCGCCTGCTGCGTCCCCGTCTGACCCCGCGGGTCCGGCGCCTGCTGTACCTGATGCTGCCCGGCGTGATCGGCGCAGGCGTCGTCCAGATCAATCTGCTGATCGACGTGGTCATTGCCTCGCTGTTGCCGCGGGGGTCGGTCTCGTTTCTGTACTACGCCGACCGCGTAAACCAGTTGCCCCTGGGGGTCATCGGGGTGGCCGTCGGCACCGCGCTGCTGCCGCTCCTGTCGCGTCAACTGCGCGCGGGCGACGATGCCGCCGCCGCAGGCAGCATGAACCGGGCGCTTGAATTTGCGCTTCTGCTGACGCTGCCGGCCGCCGCGGCGCTGATGGTGATGCCCGACCTTGTCGTGTCCGTGCTGTTCGAACGCGGCGCGTTCGGCGCGTCGGAAACGGTGGCGACGTCTGCCGCGCTTGCGGCCTACGCGCTGGGCCTGCCCGCCTATGTTCTGATCAAGGTGCTTGCGCCGGGGTTTTTCGCCCGCGAGGACACGGCGACGCCGGTTAAAGTCGCCGCGTTCTGTGTCGCCATCAACCTTGTTCTCAATCTTGTCCTGATGGGCCCGCTTCAGCATGTCGGCATCGCGCTGGCGACGGCGATATCGGCGTGGGTGAATGCCGGGCTTCTTGCATGGATGCTGTCCCGGCGGGGTCATTTCGCCGCCGATGCGCGGCTGCGGCGTGCCGTGCCGCGGACGCTGCTGGCCAGTGCCGCGATGGCCGGGATTCTGTGGTTCGCGTTCGACGCCCTGGCGGGAATCGTGGCGGCTGACCCGGTACGCGCGGCAGTGGTGCTGGCCGTTCTTGTGGCGCTCGGTCTTGCGGTTTTTGCCGGTGCGGCCGTCGGGTTCGGCGCGGCGCGGCTGACGGATATCAAGCGCCTGCTTGACCGTTCCGCGCGTTGAGGCGATAACCCGCGCGCCTTCACATCACGGGAAATATCAGGATGAACCGGATCTTCTCCGGCGTGCAGCCGACCGGAAATCTCCACCTCGGCAATTATCTCGGTGCGATCCGGAATTTTGTCGGCCTGCAAAACGACTATGAATGCGTTTACTGCGTCGTCGATCTGCATGCAATTACCGTGTGGCAGGACCCGAAAGAGCTGGTCAACAACACGCGCGAGGTCACGGCCGCGTTTCTCGCCGCCGGGATCGATCCCAAGGGCAGCATCATCTTCAATCAGAGCCAGGTGCCGGCCCACGCCCAGCTTGCCTGGATATTCAACTGCATTGCCCGGCTCGGCTGGTTGAACCGGATGACCCAGTTCAAGGAAAAGGCCGGTAAACACCGCGAGAACGCGTCGGTCGGCCTGTATGCCTATCCCAACCTGATGGCTGCCGACATCATGGCCTACAAGGCGACCCATGTGCCGGTCGGCGAGGACCAGAAGCAGCACCTGGAACTGACCCGCGACATCGCTCAGAAGTTCAACAGCGATTTCGGCGTCGAGTTCTTCCCGCTGGTCGAACCGCTGATCTTCGGCGAGGCGACCCGTGTGATGAGCCTGCGCGATGGCGCAAAAAAAATGTCTAAGTCCGACCCGTCCGACCAGTCGCGGATTACGTTTACCGATACGGCGGACGAAATTTCCAAGAAAATCCGACGGGCGAAAACCGACCCCGAACCCCTGCCCTCGGACCTGGACGGTCTCGAAGGCCGACCGGAAGCGTCGAATCTTGTCGGAATCTATGCCGCCCTTGCCGGGATGAGCTCCGCCGACGTCATCGGCGAATTCGGGGGTCGCGGTTTTGGCGATTTCAAACCCGCGCTTGCCGATCTCGCGATAGAGAAACTTGCGCCGATTTCGGACGAAATGCGCAAACTGATGGCCGACCCCGCGCATATCGACGCCATCCTGGCAGACGGCGCCGTGCGGGCGCGGGCGATTACCGAACCGGTTCTGCGCGACATTCATGAAATCGTGGGCCTGATCTCTTCGTAATTTTGACCGGTCCGTTCGCGGCCGGGGCCTGTTTTTGCGGCGTAAGGTCGCAGAAGCAAAGCTGTTTCCCCGTCGATGTTGCGGTGCAGCATTAATGGGCGCACATATGCGCAATCGCACCCGCCTTCCGGGCCGGTCGCGCTTCCATATGCACGATACAGTTGCCCATGCAGATTTATTTGCCGATCGCAGAAATTTCCCTCGACGTTTTCGTCCTGCTCGGGCTTGGCGGGGCGATCGGCCTGTTGTCGGGCATGTTCGGCGTCGGCGGCGGTTTTCTGATGACGCCGATGCTGATTTTTATCGGCGTTCCGCCGGTGGTCGCCGTCGCAACCGGCGCCAACCAGGTGGTCGCAGCGTCGGTATCGGGTGCTCTGGCGCATTGGCGCCGCGGCAATATCGATTTCCGGATGGGGATCCTGCTGCTGATCGGCGGTTTCGGTGGATCGACGGTGGGTACCTGGATATTCACGTTGCTCGAAGCCGCCGGTCAGATCGATGTCGCGATCGGCGTCTTCTATGTCTTTTTTCTGGGGATCATCGGCGTGCTGATGGTGATCGAAAGCGTACGGTCGTGGTTCCGCAACCGCAATCCGTCGGCGCCCCGCCGCAAGCTGCATTACCATATCTGGCTGCACGGGCTGCCGTTCAAGATGCGGTTCCGCCGCTCGAAGCTCTATATCAGCGCGCTGCTGCCGCTTGGCGTCGGCGTTGCGGTCGGTATCCTGTCGGCAATCATGGGGGTCGGCGGCGGGTTCGTGGCTGTTCCGGCGATGATCTATCTGCTCGGCATGCCGACCTCGGTGGTGGTCGGCACGTCGCTGTTCCAGATCGTATTCGTGACCGCGAATGTCACCTTTCTGCAGGCGACCCAGAATAATTCGGTGGATATCGTGCTGGCGCTGCTTCTCGTGGCCGGCAGCGTGCTCGGCGCACAGATCGGTTCGCGCATCGCCGGCCGCCTGCGCGGCGAAGAAATGCGGATCGCGCTCGGGCTGATCGTGCTCGCCGTCTGTATCCGCGTCGCATGGACGCTGTTTGCGGTGCCCGACGATCTCTATTCCGTCGCCGGGCCGGTCGCCGGATGAGCCCGGCTTCAGGCACTGGTCCTGCGGCGTGCTGTCGCGGGAATTCTGCGCGGTTCCCCTTGCGTCGCCGGGCGGATCGTCGCAAAAAGGTTCCCCCGTCCGCCGGTTCGTTCGTGACCGGTGCCGGACGAAGCGTTTTCAGTAATGACCGCGGACCAGGCAGACCCGGAAAATGCAGATCTATTTGCCGATTGCCGAGATGTCGCTCAACGCTTTCATGCTGCTTGGGCTTGGCGGTGCAGTGGGTTTTCTGTCGGGCATGTTCGGCGTCGGCGGCGGCTTTTTGATGACGCCGCTGCTCATCTTTATCGGTGTCCCGCCGGCGGTGGCGGTCGGGACCGAAGCCAACCAGGTGGTCGCCGCATCCGTTTCGGGCGCGCTGGCGCATTGGCGGCGCGGCAATGTCGATATCCGAATGGGCGTCGTGCTGATGATCGGCGGTTTCGTCGGTTCGACCCTGGGTGTCTGGCTGTTCACCTTCCTGCGCGGCATCGGCCAGATCGATTTCGTGATCGCGGTATCCTATGTCCTGTTTCTCGGCATTGTCGGCCTGCTGATGGTGGTCGAAAGCATCCGTGCCTGGTTTCGCAGCCGCAATCCGTCGGCGCCCAAGCGCAAGCTTCACCACCACACATGGCTGCACGGGCTGCCGTTCAAGATGCGGTTCCGCCGTTCGAAGCTCTATATCAGTGCGCTGCTGCCCCTCGGCATCGGTGTTTTCGTCGGTATCCTTGCCGCGATCATGGGCGTCGGCGGCGGTTTCGTGATGGTTCCGGCGATGATTTACCTGCTCGGCATGCCGACCTCGGTGGTGGTCGGCACGTCGCTGTTCCAGATCGTGTTCGTCACCGCGAACGTCACTTTTCTGCAATCGGTCAACAACCAGACCGTCGATATCGTGCTCGCAATGCTTCTCGTGATCGGCAGTGTCGTTGGCGCTCAGATCGGCGCGCGCGTCGGCACGCGCCTCCGCGGCGAGGAAGTACGCGTGGCGCTCGGCCTGATCGTGCTGGCGGTCTGTGCGCGCGTCGCGTGGACGCTGATCGCGACGCCGGACGATATCTATTCTCTCGGCTTCGGGGGTGGGCACTGATGGCCGCGGCCCTGTTCCCGCGCTGTTGTCCGGGCCGGATTCTGCTGGCCGTGCTGCTGTTCTGCGCAATCGCGCCGGCACAGCGACCGGCCCATGCGCAGAGCATCGTTGCAGACCTGTCGACCCGGGAAGTTGCGATCTCGACCGGGTTTACCGGCGCCGACCTGCTCCTGTTCGGGGCGACCGAAGGCTATGGCGATATTGTCGTCACCGTCGTCGGCCCGGAGCGTGACGAGATCGTGCGCCGCAAGGAACGGGTTGCGGGAATCTGGGTCAACGGGGCCTCGGTCACGTTCGAGGGCGCGCCGGCGTATTACCGTATTGCTGCGTCGAAACCGCTTACCGAGATTGCGACGGCCCGGGTCCTGTCCCGGCATCAGATCGGCGTCGACCGAGTCAATCTGTTCACCCGGTCGAAGCGGCAGCCCGAGAGTATCCTGACCTTTCGCGACGCGCTGATCCGCAACAAGAAAATTCATCAGCTCTATAGCGAGGATATTTCGGATATCCAGATTATCCGCGGCCGCCTCTTTCGCTCGAATATTCCGTTTCCGGTCAACGTTCCGATCGGCGATTACCTCGTTACCGTTCACCTGTTCAAGGACGGCCGCCATGTCAGCAGCGAAGAGACGCCGCTGACCGTGCACAAGGTCGGCCTCGAAGCCAAAATCTTCGATTTCGCCCACAACCACGCCGCATGGTACGGTGCGATTGCCATTGCAATTGCGCTTGTGGCAGGCTGGTTGGCAGGCGTCATCTTCCGGAGAGCGTGATCATGACTGACGAAACTGACGCTACCGACAATATGCCGGTCGATCCGGTCCTGGATTCCGAGGCCCCGCCCGATCCGTCCCAGCGGAGCGACCGGGTCTTTCTGTGCGTCGTCGACAATACCGAAGAATGCCTGAACGCGATCTATTTCGCGGCCTGCCGTGCGCGCCGCACCGCCGGACGTCTCGCCCTGCTGTATATTATGGAACCGGCGGAATTTCAGCACTGGATGGCGGTCGAGGAAAAGATGCGCGAAGAAGCGCGTGCCGAAGCCGAGGGCTTTCTGCAGAAACATTCGTCTCAGGTGCAGGAATGGACCGGCGAACTGCCGTCTCTCTACGTCCGCGAAGGCAAGCCCGCCGAGACGATCATGGCGCTGATCGAGGAAGAGCCGCGCATTTCCATCCTGGTGCTTGGCGCCGGGACAGACAAAAAGGGCCCCGGTCCGCTGGTGTCGTCGATCGCCGGCAAGATGTCGGGCAAGTTTCCGATCCCGATCACGATCGTTCCCGGGACGCTGACGCCCGAACAGCTCGACCTGCTGACCTGAACGCCGCCGGCCATTTCACCGATGCTTCGTAATATCTGGTATTTCGGGATTGCCGCGCGCGACCTCCGCGCGGGCCGGCTTGTACATCGCGAAATTTGCGGTGCGCCGGTCGTGTTCGGTCGCACCGCCGACGGGACGGCGTTCGCTTTGCGCGACAACTGTCCGCATCGCGGCGCGCCGCTATCCGAAGGCTGCATGCGCGGCGACGATATCGAATGCTGTTACCATGGCTGGACCTTCGGCCGGGACGGTCGCTGCACATCGATTCCTGCTCTCGTCGCAGACGACCCGGTCGATCTTTCAAAGATTACCGTGCCGGTTTTCCCGGTGCGCGAACGCCAGGGGCTGATCTGGATCTGGATCGGCGACGGTGACGGCGCAGACGCACCGGTTCCAGATGTGCCCGATGTCGGCACCGCCGCCCCGCAGATCGTCCATGAACTGGTCTTTCCGGTGAATATCGATCACGCGGTGGTCGGGCTTATCGATCCCGCGCATACGCCGCACGTCCATGAATCCTGGTGGTGGCGCCGGCCCGGAGAGCGGCGGGACAAGGAAAAGAAATTCGTGCCGACGCCGCTCGGGTTCGATATGACGTCGCACCGGGCGTCGTCGAATTCCAGAATCTACCGGTTGCTCGGCGGCGCGCCCGAAGTTCACATCGCCTTCGCCCTGCCGGGAATCCGGATCGAACACATCCGCGCCGGCACAAATTTTTATTGTGGAATGACCGCCTGCACGCCGCTGGACGAAAACCGTACCCTGACGACTCACCTGATGTGGTGGTCGATGTCGTGGCTGACCCTTTTCAAGCCGCTGGCAATGCCGTTTGTCCGGTCCTTTCTGGCACAGGACCGGGCCGTTTTCGAAAAACAGGCACGGGGTCTGCGCTGGAATCCGGACCTGCGTCTGACCGGCCAGCCCGATCAGCAGGCCAAGTGGTATTTCAGGATCAAAAACGAATGGGCACGCAGTGCCGAGGCCGGACAGCCGTTCCGGAATCCCCTTACCGAGTCGACCCTGCGGTGGCGTACCTGACGGGTTGATGCGGCTCTGCCGGCCGGTATGACCTGCTCCGGAATGGTTAATTTCTGCGCTTTTCGGGCGGCCGGAACGTTTTGCGGCTTTTCGGTTTCGCGTCGGCCCGTTCGGCCCGTCGCGCCCGGATCTGGCAATACCGTGTCCTCAAGGGGACGGCCTAAAAACTTTCCGCATCCGGAATGAATTGAAAGCAGCCGGGATTTCAAAGGGTTGGAAACAGGTTAATTTCCCTGTACCGATTCCGGGTTGATCTTAACATTCTCTTAACCCAGTCTCACCCGACGACATGTTGTTTTGAACGTCTGAAATGCAACGCGCGAAACACACGGTGACGACCCAAATATGATTAACGTCCTTACCGAAACAACGCCCAATCCCGCCACCCTGAAGTTCATCCCCGGCTGCCCGGTGATGCTGACGGGCACGGCGAATTATGCGTCTGCGGATATGGCCAAGGACGCGCCGCTTGCCCTGCGGTTGTTCGGGATCGACGGGGTGACGGGTGTGTTTTTCGGCGCCGATTTCATTTCGGTCGCGAAGGCGGAGGCCGCTGAGTGGCGGGCGCTGGAACCGGCTGTCGCAGAAGGTATCGCCGCGCATTTCGAGTCCGGCGAGCCGGTTGTCGTCGTCGCGGAAGAGCCGGGGCCGGCGGCGGAAGACGACGATGGCGACGAGGTTGTCGCGCAGATCCGGGAGTTGCTGGATACGCGAATCCGGCCCTCGGTTGCGATGGATGGCGGCGACATCGTTTATCGCGGTTTTGACCGCGGCGTCGTCTATCTGAGCCTGCAGGGCGCCTGTGTCGGCTGCCCCAGTTCGACGGCGACATTGAAGATGGGTGTCGAAAACCTGTTGAAACACTACGTGCCCGATGTGCTTCGGGTGGAGGCGATCGAATAGCGGGAAAATCCGCTTGATAACAGGCCGGGCACAGACGGGATGCTCCGGCCGGCCCGGGAAGCCGATCCGTAGAATGCGGGGGGCGTCAGAAGGATGGATGAACATGACGAAGTCAGCGAACGGCGGCGCCACGATGGCCACGATGTTCCACAAAGTCGCGATCGGCGCTCTTATCGCCGGCGCGGCGGGGATGTTTGCCACCGGTATTGCAACGCTGGACCGGGCCGCCGGCCCGGCGCCGGATTCCGGACACGCCGCCACCGATGGGCCCCGGCCGACCGGGACCGCAGCGGCGCGGCCGGCCGAAGGGACCGCCTACACGGCCGAAACACCCATCGTGGCAGCGGGCGGCCTTGTTAAACCGATAAATGTGACGCTGGCGAAATCGACCGGCAAGCTCTGGGATCTTTTTCGCGAGCACGGCTACGAAATCGAAGGCGTTCGCCAGCATGGCCGGGTGCCGCGGCTTTTCCTGGCGAGTCTGCCGGCTGATATTCAGAAGCTTGCCGGCGTGTCGAAGCGAAAGATCACGTTCATCAAATCGACATTGCCGCTCATTCTGCATGTCAACGAATTGATCCTTCAGGACCGGCGGCGCCTGGAATCTATTCATCAACGGGTTGCCGGCGGCGGCGCGCTGGCGGCGGAAGATTCGGCCTGGCTTGAAGAGCTTGCCAAGCTATACGGCGCCGACCGGCCCGATCCGGCGGCGCTTCTGAAACGGGTGGATATTATTCCGCCGTCGCTGGCGATCGCGCAGGCTGCCGAAGAAAGCGGCTGGGGCACGTCGCGGTTCGCCCGTGAAGGAAACGCCCTGTTCGGTCAGCGGGCCTACAAGGCGCACAGGAAGGGTATCGTTCCGCACAAGCGCGACGACGGCAAGAAGTTCAGGGTGCGGGCGTTCGATCACCTGATCGATGGCGTAAAGGCCTATGCCCACAACCTGAACAGCCACTTCGCCTATAAGGATTTTCGGGCGGCACGCGCCGGGATGCGCGCGGAAACAGGCAGCGTCGACGGGTACCGGCTCGCCGGGGCGCTCAAACGCTACTCGGAACGCGGCGCCGACTATATCAGCGCGATCCGCCAGATCATGCGGGTGAATACGCTTAGGGTGTTCGACCGGGCCCGTCTCGGAAAGTCCGCCGCGCCCGACGCCTGAATTAACGCCCCGGTATTTCCTTCAGGGTCAGCTCTTCGGCACGTAAAACTGTAGCCCGTACCAGCGCCAGCGCCCCGACCGGGTCGGCATGGTGCAGTTGATCCGCGCCCGACCGCCCGAAAACGCATCCTCAAGCCGGACCTCGACGCGTGCTCCGAGCCGTTCCAGACGCGCCTTGCCCTTGCCCGACGCGTAACAGGCGAGCCTCGAGAGGCGTTTCGCCGCTTCGCCGTTCACGGTAAAACCCAGTATCGGCGGATTGTTGTCCAGGGACAGCAGGGGGTCCGGCGGGGTGACGTCCGATACGTCCAGCGGCAGCGCATTGACGGCGAGACGAAAGCGGCTCTCGCCGCCGAAATTTTCGTTCATTGCAAAGCGCGGCAGGTAGAACATGTCGGCATTCGGATGCAGAACGCCCGAATGCTGGCCGAACCCCGCGGTAAACCCGGCTTCTTTGGCGATCCTGCCTGCGGCGAGACTGTATTCCCCATACGGATAGGCGATGATCCGGGGCGTTTCGCCAAGCTCCGCCATAAACCGCGCGTTCGATTTTTCAAGGTCCGACCTGTTACGGGCGTCGCTCGAGGTCGCCATGTGCAAATGCGTGTCGGTCTGGCTGCCGATCGTCACCCCCGCGTTCTTCAGTTCGCGAATCTGATCCCAGCTCATATATCCGCCGATTTTCCGGTCGATGGGATCGGTGGCGACGAAAAGCGTAAACGGGAAGCCCGCTTGCCTGAGACGCGGGAATGCCTCGCGGTAGACCGACAGAAAGGCGTCGTCGATGGAGATGCCGACGGTGCGCTCGGGCAGCGGCTGCTTCGCCCGGAGCCGTGCCAGAATCTCCGGCAGCGGCAGAACGGTGTAGATCGGCTTGGACAGTTCTTCCAGATGGGCCTCGAACTGTTCAAGGCGGATATTGGTCGACGGGTGAACGCTTTCGCCGAAGCGGTGATACATCACCACTACGGCCGACGCCGCCTGTTCAGCGGCCCTGGCCGGGGTAAACATCCCCGCCGACATAGCCAGTGCAAGTAATAGCAGTCCGTACCGTTTAAAAAATCTCATGGCAATTTCCGTAAGCCCCCCACAATTTCCAATGTAGTGTGGGTTCGATTCTGTTCACAAGCCCGTTATTAAAAGATTTACTCCGGAAATCGCAATTATCGGCCCGGTATGTCTCGGTTTCACGCCGATTCGCCGTTTTTCGCGCCGGGCGGCATCATCGGTTCGGGAAGATCCGCATCTCCGATCAGGTCGTATTCGCGGGCGTTGAACAGTTGATAATGCCACCATTCGTTGCGATAAAAATCCCATCCCGCCGTCGTCATGATCCCCATCAGGATGTGCCTGTTGCGCTGCGCATCGCTGGCGATTTCGGGATGGCCGTGATGCGACAGCGGCGTGAATGCGTCGAACCCGGTGCCCATGTCGAGATCGCGACCGTTTTCGTCAATAAGAGTCAGGTCTACTGCGACACCGCGGGAGTGCGGCGATCCGCGTCTTGGGTCGGCGAGAAAGTCGGGGTCGGGCGTATGAGCCCAGAGCGCCCATTGCGCTTCCGTCGGCCGCAGCGCATCGAAAATTCTGAAACGCAGTCCGAGCACCGCCGCCAGCCTGATCGCTTCGGACAGGGCGGCGGCTGCATCGGCATGCAGATAGGCTCCGGCCCGGGCATAAACCGGCGTGCCCGTAAAGTTGTCGGCGGTGGCATAGGCGATGTCGATTTCGACATCGAAATCGGGACGGCTGATTTCGACAAGGGTCATGGGGCGCTCCCGCTGGGTGACCTGAAGGGAAGTCCGGGTGACATAGACGATAAGGGCGAGATAGACCATAAAGCTAGCATGACTGGATCGAATCACCGGGCACGGCGGGGACGCCCATGCCGTTGACCCTGGCTCTGGATACCAGCGCGGATGTCTGCGCGGCGGCACTGTTCCGGGACGGTGCCTGCCTCGGCGCGCGCCGCCGCGACATGACGCGCGGCCACGCCGAGGCGCTTGTCCCGATGGTGCAGGAACTCGCGGCCGCCGCCGGGGTCGCGCTCGTCGAAATTGATATCGTCGGGGTTACGAAAGGCCCGGGATCGTTCACCGGGCTGCGGACCGGACTTGCCGCGGCCCGCGGCTTCGCCCTCGCCGCCGGGGCGGTGGCCGTCGGGGTCTCGTCGCTCGATGCCGTGGCGCAGGGTGCGGTACGGACCTGCCGTCCCGCCGGCCCCGTCCTGTGCGTGCTCGAGACGCGCCGCACCGATTTTTTCGCCCAGCTTTTCGATGCTGCGGGCGGTGCCCTGACCGCGCCCGCGGTCCTCGATGCCGCGGGCGTGTTCGCCCTCACCGGCGGATTAACGCCGTTATTGGCCGGCAACGCGGTTCAGCGATTGCTCGTGGGCCATGCCGGCGATTCCGGTCGTTTCGGCCGGGTTTCCGGCGATGGTTGCCCCGATCCCGAAGATATCGCGGCAATCGCCGAAGCAATTCTGAACAAAGAAGGGCTGGCGTCGGATACGCTGTCTCCCTTATATCTTCGGGCTCCAGAAGCGAAACTTCCGGTGAACGGAGGCCGCCTAAAGCCATGAACGATACTTCGAGCGATATTTTCCGCGCTCCCGTCCGCGTCGCGATCTCCATCCCGGTTCTGCGAGCGGTCCTGTGAACGATTACGAGTTGTCGCCCGTTCAGGATGAAGATATCGGCATGATGTCGCGTATTCACCTCCTGTCCTTCGACGATGCCTGGACCGGCGCCATGATCCGCCGCATCCTGACGATGCCGGGAACATTCGGCATTGTCGCCCGTGACCGCCGTCACTGGACCGTCTCCGGGTTTGCCCTGCTCCGCCTTGCCGCCGACGAGTGCGAAGTCCTCTCGCTCGCCGTTGCGCCGGAGCGCCGGGGGGCCGGTGTCGGTGGATTACTGTTCGATGGGGCGATCGCGCAGGCATCGGGTGCCGGCGCCGAAAAACTGTTTCTCGAAGTGGCGGAAGACAACACGGTCGCACGAAGCCTGTACACCGGTCGCGGTCTCGCGCCGGTGGGTCGACGCCCGGGATATTACCTGCGAAAAGACGGTACGAAGGCCGCGGCGGTCACGATGTCGTGCAATCTCGAATCGTTGGCAATTCGTACATCCGCCTGATCCGTTACCGGCCGTCGCGGAATTATTTCGCCGTTTTTTCTGTTTTCTCGACAATAATTCTGAACACGCTCTTTTCCCCTGATGCGGGATGAGCGTTTTTATTAGGATTTTCCGAGTCCATCGAAAGTATCCTGTGCCCGAGTTCTGTCAACGAATCCGGGACATTTTTTAGTGGTTCCCCGCCGTTCAGGCGAATTTCCAGAAATTCCCCGGTATTCATCTTTTCGATCTGGAGCCTTGCTTTCACGAATGTCATCGGACACACGTCTTGCGTGATGTCGAGAAAATAGTCAGCCGCGTGATTTTTGCTATTCATCTATCAAATATTAAAAAAACATTGCGAATTGGATTCTGCGATTTTATAAAAGCGCCGATTAACTTGATACAAGGGACAGTGAATGACGGATAGCTCTACTTCCAACGGCAGGGATATTATTGCCTGGACAGCCGATATAGTCGCATCACATGTTCAGAACAACAGCGTGGCGATCAGCGATTTACCCTTGCTGATCAAGACTGTGCATGATTCGCTTACGGGCCTGTCCGGTGATACGCCGGCCGAAAAACCCCAGCCTGCCGTGTCCGTCCGTCGTTCCGTCACCCCCGATTTCATTATATGTCTTGAAGACGGTCGCAAACTTAAAATGCTCAAGCGCCATCTGGCGACCGCTTATGGCATGTCGCCCGAAGAATACCGAGAAAAATGGGGACTGCCGGCCGATTATCCGATGGTCGCGCCGAATTATGCAAAGCAGCGCAGTTCGCTTGCCAAGAAAATCGGTCTGGGCAAACGCAGGGGCGGACAATAGGCAATTTCAACGGGTGCCTCGAAGCAATGGGCGGCTCTCGTTTTTTAGACTATACTGTTCCCCTAGCCTCTTTCTAACGGCGTGGGAACGTCTATGACTTCACGAATCGAACAACTTTGCAGAGACAAGGGCCTCAAGATGACCGGCCAGCGGCGGGTCATCGCGCAGGTCCTGTCGGCGGCGCATGATCATCCCGATGCGGAGGAGCTGCACAAGCGTGCGGTGTCGATCGACGATCGGATCAGCCTGGCGACCGTATACCGCACCGTGCGCCTTTTTGAGGAAGCGCATATCCTGGATCGCCACGATTTCGGCGACGGCCGCGCCCGGTTCGAAACAGCCGAAGACGGCGACAATCACCATCACCACATCATCAATATGAAGAATGGTGAAGTCGTCGAATTCGAGGACGAGAAACTGGAAGAGCTGAAGCGCCGGATTGCGGCGGACCTCGGTTTCCGAATTGTCGGCGAGCGCTTGGAACTGTACTGCGTGCCGATCGGCGACGAAGAGGACCCCGAAAAGTGAAGGCATCCCCGAAATGTCCGAAAGCCTGTAACTGATGGACGGTGCGGAACTGCCAACTGAGGCTTTCGAGCCGATTCACGTCGGCAATCTGGTTGCCCGACTTGCCGGGTCCGCCGCGGAAATCGAGGCGGCCCAGTCGCTCCGGTACCGGGTGTTCTACGATGAAATGTCGGCAATCCCGTCCACGGAGGTCGCCGCGGCGCGCCGGGATTTCGATCGCTTCGATGACATATGCGACCACCTTTTGGTGATCGATACAAAGCGCGACGATCTGCCCGGCGGGGTGGTCGGCACCTACCGCCTGCTGCGCAGCACCGTCGCCGAACAGAACGGCGGGTTCTATACGTCGGACGAATTCGAAATCGCGCGTCTGGTATCGGGCGAAGGCGAAACGCTGGAACTGGGGCGGTCCTGCGTCGAAGAAGAATACCGTAACCGTCCGACGATGCAGTTGCTGTGGCAGAGCATTGCGCAATACATATTCCACTACGATATCGGCATCATGTTCGGTTGCGCCAGCATGCCCGGAACCGATCCGGAAGCGCTCGCCCTGCCGTTGTCCTATCTCTATCACTATCATCTGGCGCCACCCGCCCTGCGCCCCGTTGCGCTCAATGAGCGATATGTCGATATGCGGCTCCTCGCGGAGGACAAGATCGATCAGCGGCGCGCGCTGGCGGAATTGCCGCCCCTGATCAAGGGGTATCTGCGGCTCGGCGGTTTTGTCGGCGATGGCGCCGTCGTCGACCACCAGTTCAACACCACCGATGTCTGCATCGTCGTGAAGACGGACCTGGTGACCGAAAAATACATGAAACACTATGACCGCAAGAGCCGGCGCGACGGCGACGACGAAGGGCTCTGATCCATGGGGGGGCTCTGATCCATGGGATCGCCGTTGCGGGCTTTCGTCCGGATCGTCACCTATCTTTTCCTGACGGCAAGTCTCCTGCCGGTCCAGGCGTTCGCGATCCGGTTCAACCGCAAACTCGCGATCCGGCTGCCGCTGTTTTATCATCGCCTGTGTGCGCGGATTCTCGGATTTCACATCCGCACCCACGGCCGGATGGTCACCGACCCGCCGGTGCTGTTTGTCTGCAATCATACGTCCTATTCCGACATCGCCATTCTCGGGTCGTTGCTCCCGGCGTCCTTCGTCGCGAAGGCGGAGGTCGCGGGCTGGCCGCTTTTCGGCATGCTCGCCAAGCTCCAGCGCACGGTGTTCGTGGACCGTCGGCCGGCGCGGGCGACGGGGCAGCGGGACGAAATGATCCGGCGGCTCGAAGAAGGCGACAATCTTATCCTGTTTCCGGAAGGGACAAGCTCGGACGGCAATGCGGTGCTGCCTTTCAAAAGCGCCCTGTTTAGCGTCGCTCAGGTCGAGCCCAATGACGAACCGCTGCTGATTCAGCCGGTATCGATTGCCTATACCCGCCTCGACGGCATGCCGATCGGCCGCGCGCTGCGCCCGTATTTCGCCTGGTATGGCGACATGACCTTGGCGCCCCATTTCTGGGAAACAGCGGGGCTTGGCCATGCAACGGTGGATGTCGTCTTTCATACGCCGGTGACGATCAAGGAGTACGAATCCCGCAAAGGCCTGGCCGAACACTGTTACGCGGTTGTCGCAAAGGGCGTCTCGGCGGCGAATGCCGGCCGTCTCGACAGCCTGCAGCCGGCATCCCCATGACGGTTCTGGCGCCGGTATGCCCGGATTCACGGCCGACCCTTCCCGCCCCGAGACATTTGTTGACACTTCGGCGCCCGGTGCTAGTTTGCGAAAATTGAGCGGCGACAAGGGGTTGCGCGACGGCCCGCGGTCGAACGGACTGCAGACCGGGCAGCGCACCCGACCTGAAACAAACGCTTTTGCTGCGGCTCTGTAGAACGGATCCGGGAAGCCCCTTTTGGCAAAAACACTTCACATCAGGAACTACGGCTGTCAGATGAACGTGTACGATGCCATCCGGATGACGGATGTGCTCGCACCGCTCGGCTATCGCCCCGTGGACGCGCCGGAAGACGCGGATCTGGTTATCCTCAATACCTGCCACATTCGCGAAAAGGCGGCGGAAAAAGTGTATTCCGAACTCGGGCGGCTGCGGCTGCTGAAACGGGATCGCGCGTCGGCCGCTGCGCCGATGATGATCGGCGTCGCGGGCTGCGTCGCCCAGGCGGAAGGTGCGGAAATGGTGCGCCGCGCACCTTATGTCGATCTTGTTTTCGGCCCCCAGACCTATCACCGCCTGCCGGAAATGGTTGCCCGCGCGGCGCGTGAAGCGGATGAAAGCCGGGGCCCGGGCCGCGGTATTATCGACACCGAATTTCCGGCCGAGCCCAAGTTCGATTTCCTGCCCGATGTCGCGTCGCAGGGCCCGTCGGCGTTTCTTACGATCCAGGAAGGTTGCGACAGGTTCTGCGCGTTCTGTGTCGTGCCCTATACGCGCGGTGCGGAATATTCGCGCCCCGCGGCCGATGTCGTCGCAGAAGCGCGGTTGCTGGTCGCCGCCGGCGCGCGGGAAATCACGCTGCTTGGGCAAAACGTGAATGCCTATCATGGCGTTTCGCCGGCCGGCGGGGAATGGCGCCTTGCGGCCCTCGCGGCGGAACTGGCTAATATCGACGGGCTGGAACGGATCCGATACACGACTTCGCATCCGCGCGACATGACGCCGGACCTGATCGCCGCCCATGGCGAGATCGACGCCCTGATGCCGTATCTTCACCTGCCGGTGCAATCGGGATCGGATTCGATCCTGGCCGCGATGAACCGCCAGCACACCGCCGCAGATTATCTCGCGATCATCGAACAGCTGCGCGCGGCGCGTCCCGATATCGCGCTGTCATCCGATTTTATCGTCGGTCATCCGGGCGAAACCGACGCGGATTTCGATGCGACGCTCGCGCTGATCCGGGCCGTGGACTACGCGCAGGCCTATTCGTTCAAATACAGCCCGCGTCCCGGGACCCCGGCATCGGCAATGGAGGACGCGGTCCCCGAAGACGTCAAATCCGATCGCCTTGCGCGGCTGCAGGACGTCGTGAACGGACAGCAGATCGCCTTTAACCGGACCTTTATCGGCCGCTCGGTACCCGTTTTGCTGGACCGTCGCGGGCGAAGCGCCACGCAGCTCGCCGGGCGGAGCCCGTGGATGCATGCCGTTCATGTCGATTTCGGAGACCCGGCCGCCGCCGAAAAAGCGTATGGCACGACGGTCGATGTCCGAATCCTTTCAGCCCACCCGAATTCTCTTGCGGCCGCGCCCGCCGGGGATTCCGGCTATTCCAGGCAGGAGCCCGCGACCGTTTGAGTCAGCAAGCCACACCGGGCGGCTCCGTTCCGCCAATGTCGATGGAGTTCGAGGACAATCAACTCCTGCCGGCACTTTACGGACATTTCAACCGGAACCTCGCGCGGATCGAACAGGCGCTCGGCGTGACCATCGCGTCGCGCGGCAACACGGTGACGATCACCGGCGACCCCGCTTCCATGGATATCGCCCATACGGCGCTTGAATCGCTCTATCGGAGGCTTGCGGAAGGGCTCGACGTCGCGCTGGCCGAGGTCGATGCCGCGATACGCCTTGCCCGCGGCGCGGCGGAAAGCGGCAATGCGGGCGTGGCGGAACTGTCCCCCGGCAAGCTCGTCATCCGGACCCCCAAGCGGCATATCACGGCGCGTTCTCCCGGCCAGCTCCGCTATATCCGCGCGCTGATGGATAACGAACTTGCCTTCGGTCTCGGTCCGGCGGGAACCGGCAAGACGTATCTTGCGGTCGCCATGGCGGTCTCGATGCTGACCTCCGGGCGGGTCGACAGGATCGTCCTGTCGCGTCCCGCCGTTGAGGCCGGCGAACGCCTCGGCTTCCTGCCGGGCGACATGCGCGACAAAATCGATCCCTATCTACGGCCGCTCTACGATGCGCTCTACGACATGATGCCTCCCGAACAGGTCGACCGCCGTCTCGAGACCGGCGAAATCGAAGTTGCACCGCTGGCCTTTATGCGCGGCCGCACCCTGTCGAATGCCTATGTGATTCTGGACGAGGCGCAGAACGCGACGTCGGTGCAGATGAAAATGTTTCTGACGCGGCTCGGAGAAAATGCGCGGATGGTGGTGACCGGCGATATCAGCCAGATCGATCTGCCAAGGGGCGTGATGTCCGGGCTCCGCCACGCGGTCGCGACCCTGGACGGCGTTCCGGGCGTGACGGCAATCCATCTCCATTCCGAAGACGTCGTGCGCCACGAGCTTGTCTCGCGCATCGTCACCGCCTACGAGGCCGCGGAAGCACGGGGCGACGATGATGCCTGACGCCGACCCGGCGATCGAAATCGACATACGGATCGAGGCCGCAGGATGGCGCGCCATGACGACGCCGGCCCCGGATGTCGCCGAACAGGCCGTGCGCGCCGCGCTCGATTACACAAGGACCGGCGGGACGGCCCTGGAACTGAGCCTCCTGCTGACGGACGACACGGCCATCGCCGCCCTGAACGAACAGTGGCGCGGCAAGGCCGGCCCGACGAACGTGCTTTCCTTCCCCGGCAATGCGCCGGCGGTGGATGGCGGTTCCGGCGGTTCCGACAATATGCCGGGCGATGCGCCCGTTCTGTTGGGGGATATAGTGATCGCCTTCGAGACATTGACTGCCGAAGCCGACGCGGCCGGTATTTCGCCGACTGATCACTTGTGTCATCTTTGCGTCCATGGTGTGCTGCACCTTCTTGGTTACGATCACGAGAACGACGAAGACGCCGCCGAAATGGAAAGTTGCGAGATTGAAATTCTTGGAACGCTTGGCGTATCCGACCCATATGCGGCGGCCGACCGGCGTCTGGAGCGCGCCGCCAGATGACTAACCTGACCGACGATTCCCAGCCTCCCGACAATACCCAGGCCGACGGCGGATCGGGTCTTCGGGGTTTTTTACGCAACCTGGTTGGCGGCCGGAACGGCGCCGATACCCTGCGCGATACGATCGAGGAACTGATCGAACGCGACGAAGACGGTGAAAATTCCGAAGAACTGACGCTGTTTCGCAATGTCCTCAGCGTCCGGGACGTCAGCGTCGCCGACGTCATGGTGCCGCGGGCGGACGTTAAGGCCGTCGACGTCGAGACGACGATTGCCGATGTCGCGAAGGTGATGAGCGCCTGCGGCCATTCGCGGCTCCCCGTATACCGCGATCAGCTCGACGATGTTATCGGCATGGTGCATATCAAGGACCTGCTTGCATGCTGGGACGAAGACGAGTCGACCGGCATTTCCGAGATTGTCAGAAAGCCTCTGTTTGTCGCGCCTTCCATGCCTGTGCTCGAACTGCTTTTGCAGATGCGTGTTCAGCGCCTGCACATGGCGCTGGTGGTCGATGAATTCGGCGGTATCGACGGGCTGGTGACGATTGAAGACCTGGTCGAGGAAATCGTCGGCGAAATCGAAGACGAGCACGACGAAGACAGAAGCCCAGGTCTGGTCCGCAAGAGTCCCGATATTATCGATGTCGATGCCCGGCTGACCATCGAGGACTTCGAAGCCGAAGCCGGCCCCATCCTGACCGAGGAAGAGCGCGACGAGGATATCGATACGATGGGCGGGCTCGTGTTTTATCTGGCCGGACGGGTGCCCGGCCGCGGGGAAGTGATCGGTCACGAATCCGGTATCGAGTTCGAAATTCTCGAGGCGGACCCCCGCCGCATCCGTCGCATCCGCGCTTCGCGAACGTTGCCAGCCGCGGCGGAATGAACGGACCGGCCAGGGTGGGCGGTGCGTTTTCGGCGCTGGCCGCGCGGCTCGGGGCGGTTGCCGGATGGCGGCGCTGGCTGATCGCCTTTTTGCTCGGGGCGGTTGCGATCGCCGCCCAGCCGCCGGTCCATTTCCTGCCGGCCCTGCTGCTGGCATTCCCCGGTTTCGTATGGCTGCTTGACGGTGCCCGCTCGCGGCGTGCGGCGTTCGGTGTCGGCTGGATGTTCGGCGCAGGATATTTCGCCGCCGGGCTCTACTGGGTGTCGAATGCGCTGCTCGTCGATGCCGCCCGTTTCGCCTGGCTGATTCCGTTTGCCGTTCTCGGGCTTTCGCTGGGACTCGGGCTGTTCGTCGGGCTGGCGGCGCTGGCCGCACGGTGCTTGTGGTCGCCGGGAGCCGGGCGCGTGTTTGCGCTGGCGGCATCCTGGACATTCTTCGAAGCCGTGCGGGGAACGGTTCTTACCGGTTTTCCCTGGAACCCGGTCGGCAACGTCTGGGTGGCGGCTCTGCCAGTGCTCCAGGCGGCTTCCTGGATCGGGGTATATGGACTGTCCGCGGTGACGGTGTTCGCCGCGGCTGCGATTGTCATGTTCGGCGTGCCGGGCCGCCGCGGGTGGATGTGGGGCGTCTCGGGCCTCGGCGCCATATGCGTACTGGCCGCCGCCGGCGCGCTGCGCCTGTCGGATGCGCCGACCGGCACCGTGCCGGGAATCGTCCTGCGCATCGTGCAGCCCAATATCGCGCAGAAGGACAAATGGCTGCCGGCGCGCCGGGCGCATAATTACGCCCGTCACCTGCAGATGAGCGGCGCTCGCGGCGACGGCCGCGTCACGCACGTGATCTGGCCGGAAACCGCCGCGCCGTTTTCGGTGGCCACCGATGCACGAAGACGCCAGCTGATGCGTCAGTCGGTACCCCCAGGCGGGCTGCTGCTCACAGGATCTATCCGCCTCGAGCGCCCGGACGGACGCCAGGACGGGCCGGTTTCCCGGATATGGAACAGCCTTGTCGCTATTGACGAAACGGCGGGCGTGGCCGCTGTTTACGACAAGCATCATCTTGTGCCGTTCGGAGAATACATGCCGTTCCGCGATTTTCTTCCGTTCGACAAGATCACAGCGGGTGCGCTCGATTTTTCGGCCGGTCCCGGCCCCCGGACCATACGCCTTGACGGCCTGCCGGCATTTAGCCCGCTTATCTGCTACGAGGTGATTTTCCCGGGCCGCGTCGTCCGGCGCGATGACCGGCCGGCCTGGATGCTGAACATTACGAACGATGCCTGGTTTGGAATCAGCGCCGGTCCCCACCAGCATTTTGCCTCTGCCAGGATGCGCGCGGTGGAAGAAGGCCTGCCGCTAGTCCGTGCGGCGAATACCGGCATTTCGGGTGTGGTCGATTCCTACGGACGGGTCATCGCCCGGCTTGGCCTGGACCGGTCCGGTGTGATCGATTCGGCGCTGCCAGCTGCGGCCGCTGGCCGCACCGCGTTTTCACGGTACGGCAATTTATTGCCCGGTATTCTGCTGATTTTTCTGACCGTTGCGGCGATACTTCCCCCTCGGAGCGGGAGAATGTCCCAAAAATGAAACATGTTGAAACAATTTTTGGTAGCGGTTTATACATACGATAGTATACTCACCGCCAATGGCGTCCAATTTTGTGAAGTCGCAAGAGCTGGAAGGTTCTGGTTGTTCCGCAAAAAAAGACCACACACCAAATTTGAGAAATCGATCAAGACATGGACAATACAGAAGAGCCGAAGAAAAAACGTGCGACACCTATCAGAACGCGGGGCGGACCCGAGGCTGTCGATGTCCATGTAGGCAGCCGTGTGCGGCAACGCCGCACCATGCTCGGGATGAGCCAGGAAAAGCTCGGAGAAGCGTTGGGACTGACTTTCCAGCAGGTCCAGAAATACGAACGCGGCGCCAACCGAATCGGGGCAAGCCGCCTGCACCACATCTCCGAAGTTCTCGATGTTCCGATCAATTATTTCTTCGAGGATATCTCGCCGTCGCTGAGCAAGAAGCGCGGCAAGGCCAGCCTTGCAGAGGCGCAGGCGGAATACGATCATGATCCGATGGCAAAGCGCGAAACGCTAGAGCTCGTCCGGTCGTATTATAAAATCAAGGACCCGAGGGTCCGCCGCCGCATCTTCGAACTGACCAAACAGCTCGGCAAATCCTTTTCGGAATAATCGATCCGGGGATATGTTTTACGCCGGTGCGGACAACCCGGCGGCTGAGTTTTCGTGGATCTGTTGTCGCGGGGCATCCCTCGGGCTTCTGATGCCTTGACTTGACCTAGCCCCTCGATATTGCAACAAACCCCTTCACAAGGGGGCGCGCATCCTAGCGCGTCCTCTCAAATGGCATCTTAAGATCGGCGATTAGGGACCGAGTAGTTTCGGTCGGGTCTTGATTTATAATTTTTACCAAGGAGGCAAACGTGCCAAAGGGAACTTACCTTTTTACCAGTGAATCCGTTTCTGAAGGACATCCGGACAAGGTGTCCGACAGGATTTCGGACGCCGTCGTAGATCTCTATCTCGGCGCCGACCCGCTATCGCGGGTTGCCTGCGAAACGCTGACGACGACGAACCGGATTGTATTGGCCGGCGAAGTGCGCGGCCCCGAATCGATCACCAAGGACATGATCGAGGGTGTGGCGCGGGATGCGGTCAAGGATATCGGTTATGAACAGGACGGTTTCCACTGGAAGAACGCCGAGGTGGAAGTTCACCTTCATCAGCAGTCTGTCGATATTGCGCAAGGCGTCGATTCCGCCGGCAACAAGGACGAAGGCGCGGGCGACCAGGGTATCATGTTCGGTTTTGCCTGCACCGAAACGCCGACGCTGATGCCGGCGCCGATTTATTATTCCCACGAAATTCTCCGCTCGCTCGCCGCGGCACGCCACGCCGATGCGAATTCGGGCCTCGGTCCCGATTCCAAAAGCCAGGTGACGCTGCAATACGAAGGCGGCAAACCGGTACGGGCAACCTCTGTGGTTGTATCGACCCAGCACGACGAAGGCGTCGACCAGGACGCGATCCGTGAAATCGTCCGTCCCCATGTCGAAGGTATCCTGCCCGCCGGCTGGATGTGCCCGGAAGAGGAATTTTACGTCAATCCGACCGGTCGGTTCGTGATCGGCGGTCCCGACGGCGATTGCGGCCTGACGGGCCGGAAGATCATCGTCGATACCTATGGCGGCGCCGCGCCTCATGGCGGCGGTGCATTTTCCGGCAAGGACCCGTCCAAGGTGGACCGGTCCGCGGCCTATGCCGCGCGCTGGGTCGCCAAGAACGTCGTCGCCGCCGGCCTCGCCGAGAAATGCGTGATCCAGGTCGCCTACGCGATCGGCGTCGCAAAGCCGCTTTCCGTCTATGTCGATACCGCGGGCACCGCGACAATTGGCGAAGACAAGCTGGCCGGCATTATCCAGGAAGTGGTCGATCTTTCGCCCCGTGGCATCCGCGAGGGGCTGAAGCTCAGCCAGCCGATTTATGCCCGGACGGCGGCCTACGGTCATTTCGGCCGCGAGCCCGAAGCGGATGGCGGCTTCTCGTGGGAGAAAACCGACCTGGTCGACGCGCTCAAAGCGGCGGCGACCTGAACCCCGTCGTCTGAACGCTGTCGTCCGCTGACCGCCGACGAAAACCCCGCCCGCCGCCGTATTCTGTACGGCCGGCGGAGCGGTCGGCCCTTGCGGGCCGGTCAGCGCGCGCTTGTCGAAAAGCTTCTTCCGGAAATCGAAATCGACCCCGACGCAGGTCTGGACGATTTTTCGCCGCGCCGCCCGTTTGACGGCGCCGCGGTTTCCGCAAACGAAATCTGGCTTGAAATCGGTTTCGGCGGCGGCGAACACCTTGCCTGGCAGGCGGAAAACAACCCGGATATCGGTCTGATCGGCTGCGAGCCGTTCATGAACGGCGTCGTAAAGCTTCTCGGCCGGATCCGGAACGGCAATCTCGGGAATATCCGCATTTTCAGGGACGACGCCCGGTTGCTGGTCGACAGCCTGCCGGACTCGTCGATCGCGCGGGCGTTTATCCTGTTTCCCGATCCGTGGCCCAAAACCCGCCACAACAAGCGCCGGATCGTGTCCGCGCCCGTCATTGACCGCCTGGCGGGCGCGCTCGCCGATAACGCCGAACTCCGCATTGCGACCGACGATCCGCGCTATCTCGAGTGGATTCTCTGGCATATGCGGCAGAATCCGGTCTTTTCCTGGCAGGCCAGGTCGCCCCGCGACTGGCGAGTCCGCCCCGATGACTGGCCGCCGACGCGATACGAACAAAAGGCCGCCACAGCGGGGCGGAGCAGCGCCTTTCTGACTTATATCCGCCGACCGCGCACGCAGCCGGATACGCTTTAAAGCGCTTGCCTTCGCGGTAAGCCGGGATTAGGTTACGCCGCACTTGACCACACGTCCTTAAACGGGCGGAATAAAAGCTTAGAAGAGTGGGCCCGGCCCGCTTTTTTTATTGCCTGTTCGGACGGGCATTGGAAATTGGCGAAAAGACCGCAAGATAGCGAAACGTAAGAGAGCGATATTTACGCAATGGATCAGGCGTCACTGGTAGCCCGGCTTATTGAACCGTCCCTGAACGCGATGGGATACGATCTCGTGCGCGTGCAGACCTCGGGCGGCGAAAACATGACGCTCCAGGTCATGGCGGAGCGCGCTGACGGGGAAGAGATGACGGTCGAGGACTGCGCGGATATCAGCCGGAATATTTCCACCGTGCTCGATGTCGAAGACCCGATTTCGGACGCCTATACGCTGGAGGTAAGTTCGCCGGGTCTGGACCGTCCGCTTGTGCGCCTGGAAGATTATACCCGGTTTTCCGGGTTCGAAGCGCGGATCGATACCCGGTCCGCAATTGTCGACCGCAAGCGGTTTCGCGGTCATCTGGACGGTGTTGACGGCGATGTCGTCCTTATTGTTGTCGATGGCGAGACCTATGACATACCTTTCGACGAGATTTCGCGCGCCAAGCTGGTACTGACGGACGAACTGATCGCCGCCAGCCAGCGGGCTTATAAAGACAAGCAGAAACAAGAAAACGCTTAACGCTAACGGAAGAACGAAAATGGTTGATATGGAAAACATTCCGGTCGCGGGATATGACCGGCTGGAACTGCTGCAGATCGCGGATGCGGTGGCGCGGGAAAAATCGATCGAGGCCGAGGAAGTGCTGGAGGCCATGGAAATGGCCATCCAGAAGGCCGCCCGGTCCAAATACGGGCTGGAACACGACGTCCGGGCCGAAATCGACCGCAAAAGCGGCGATATCAAGCTTGCACGCTATCTGGAAGTTACCGACGAAGTCGAGAACGAGGTGACCCAGGTCACCCCGAAGGAAGCGCAGACGATGCAGGAAGGCGCCGTTGCCGGCGACTTTATCGTCGATCCGCTGCCGCCGATCGATTTCGGCCGGATCGCGGCGCAGACCGCGAAGCAGGTGATCGTGCAGAAGGTTCGCGAAGCCGAACGCAAGCGCCAGTACGAGGAATACAAGGACCGCGTCACCGAAATCGTCAACGGTATCGTCAAGCGGACGGAATTCGGCAATATTACGGTTGACCTTGGCCGCGCCGAAGGCGTTATCCGGCGTGACGAATCGATCCCGCGTGAATCGCTCCGGCCCGGCGACCGCGTGCGCGCCTATATCTACGACGTGCGCGAAGAAGTGCGCGGCCCGCAGATTTTCCTGTCGCGCAGTCATCCCCAGTTCATGGCGAAACTGTTCGCCCAGGAAGTGCCGGAAATCTATGACAGCATCATCGAGATCAAGTCTGTTGCCCGCGATCCGGGCAGCCGGGCGAAGATTGCGGTGCTGTCGAACGATTCCAGCATCGATCCGGTCGGCGCCTGCGTCGGCATGCGCGGCAGCCGCGTTCAGGCGGTTGTCGGCGAATTGCAGGGCGAAAAAATCGACATCATTCAGTGGTCGCCCGATCCCGCGACTTTCATCGTGAACGCGCTCGCCCCTGCCGAGGTCACCAAGGTGGTCCTCGACGAGGAACAGCAGAAGATCGAGGTCGTCGTTCCCGACGACCAGCTGAGCCTTGCGATCGGCCGCCGCGGACAGAATGTGCGTCTCGCGTCGCAATTGACCCAGTGGGATATCATGATCCTGACCGAGGAAGAGGAATCCGAACGCCGTCAGGAAGAATTCCGGGTCCGTTCGCAGATGTTCATCGACGGTCTTGACGTTGATGACGTGCTGGCCCATCTGCTTGTTACGGAAGGTTTTTCCAGCGTCGAAGAAGTAGCCTTCGTCCCGGTCGAAGACCTGCTCTCGATCGAAGGTTTCGACGAGGAAATCGCCGAGGAACTGCGCAACCGCGCCAATTCTTTCCTGTCGGAGGAAGAGGAACGTCTGACCACCGCGCGTCATGAACTGGGCGTCGCCGACGACGTTGCGGCGATTGACGGCCTGTCGCCGGCGATGCTGGTAACGCTCGGCGAGGCGGGAATCAAGACGATCGACGATCTCGGAGATCTCGCGACGGACGAACTTATCGATGCGGGCAATCGCGAAGGCGAAGGCCGTGGTATCCTTGCCGATTACGGTCTCGACGCAGACCAGGCGAACGCGATTATCATGGCGGCGCGCGCGCACTGGTTCGACGACGAGGATCAACCGGCGGAAGAGCCGGCCGAAGCAGAGGCCGAGACGGCCGGGGAGAGCTGATCTGGACGGTATGACCAGTTCCGCAAAGCGCATTCCGGAAAGGCGTTGCATCTATACGCGCGAAACGTCCTCGCGCGAGATGCTGATCCGCTTTGCGGTTTCGCCGGACGGGGTGGTCGTGCCGGACCTGGAGGAGAAGCTTCCGGGGCGCGGATTGTGGTTGACCGCGCGCGGGGATATAATACGGCGGGCATGCGCCGAGAATTCATTCTCGAAGGCGGCGCGCCGGAATATAACGGTACCGGCGGACCTGCCCGTTCGTCTCGCTGCGCTCTTGAACCGACGCTGCCTTGACCTGATCGGGCTGGCGCGGCGGTCGGGCGCGGCCGTCGCGGGATTTGAAAAGGTTCGCGCGGCGCTTGATGCGGGCGATGCGGCGCTTCTGATCGAAGCGGCCGACGGCGCCGACGATGGGCGCGAAAAACTTGCCCGGCGGGCATCCGGGGTTGAAACGCTGTCCATATGGACGGCAGATCAACTGGGGGTGCCGTTCGGGCGCGACAGAGTCGTACACGTGGCTATTCTCGCTACCGGTCTCGCCGACCGGCTGGCCAGGGAAGCGCTGCGGTGCGAAGGAATGCAGATAGAAGGCGCCGGTTCCGGCGCCGGACAAGAGTTGCAGGAAAGCTGACGGAAGATGACAGACCAGAAAGAAACAACCGACGGCCCCAAGAAAAAGCTGTCCCTCTCGCGGCCTGGCAAGCTCGAGCTGAACAAGACAGTCGATGCGGGACAGGTCCGGCAGAGCTTCTCGCATGGCCGCACCAAGGCCGTAGCGGTTGAAGTCCGGCGCAAGCGCACCTTCAAGCAGGCCGATGACGGCGCGATGACCGAGATCCGCGAGCAGGCACCGGTCGAGGAAACGCCCGTGGTCGAGGCGCCGGTCGAAAAGGCGCCGGTGAAAAAAGCCGAAGCCCCCGCCCGGACCCTGACCGAACAGGAACGCGCTGCGCGTACGCGCGCGCTCGAAGGCGCCCGTCAGACGGAAACCGAAATCGCCGAAGGCCGCGCCGAGCGCGAAGCGATGGAAGCGCGCCGCCGCGAAGAAGAGGCTGTTGCGCGGGCGCAGGAAGAGCAGCGCCGCAAGGACGAAGAAGAACGCCGCCGCAAGGAAGAAGAGGAACGTCACCGTCTCGACCAGGAGGCCGCCCGCCGTGCCGCGGAGCAGGCCGCCCGACTGGAAACGCCCGATCCCGGCGCAACGGATGACGCAAAACCGAAACCGAAGCTGAAAACCGAAGTGCGGGCCGTCGAGCCCGAGGAAGCCACGAAGGCCGACGCAAAGAAACCGGCTGCCCGGCGCGGTGAAGATTCGCGCCGCCGGGGCGGCAAGCTCACGATCTCCCAGGCGCTGAACGACGAGGAACGTCAGCGCAGCCTGGCGTCGGTCCGCCGCCAGCGGGAACGCGAACGACGTGCGTCGTCGGGACCGAAGGAATCGGTGAAGGTTTTCCGCGAGGTGATCATTCCCGACTTCATCACGGTACAGGAACTTGCCAACCGGATGACCGAACGGGCCGGCAATATCATCAAGGCGCTCATGAATAACGGCATCGCGGTGACGATCACCGAGACGATCGATGCCGACACCGCCGAACTGGTGGTGACCGAATTCGGTCACACCCCGAAACGGGTTTCCGAATCCGACGTTGAAATCGGCCTGAAGGGCGCAGAAGACATGGACGAAAACCTGCAGCCGCGTCCGCCGGTTGTGACCATCATGGGCCATGTCGATCACGGCAAGACGTCGTTGCTCGATGCATTGCGGTCGACCGATGTCGTCGCCGGCGAGGCGGGCGGAATCACCCAGCATATCGGCGCCTATCAGGTGAAGATGGCGAGCGGCGACAAGATCACCTTCCTCGACACGCCCGGTCACGAAGCCTTTACGGCCATGCGCTCGCGCGGCGCGAACGCGACCGATATCGTTGTGCTGGTCGTCGCTGCGGATGATGGCATCATGCCGCAGACCGTGGAAGCGATCGATCACGCCAAGGCGGCCGGCGTGCCGATTATCGTTGCCATCAACAAGATCGACCGCCCGGAAGCAAGCCCGGACCGGGTGCGCAACGAATTGCTGTCGCACGAACTGGTCGTCGAAAGCCTTGGCGGCGATATTCAGGACGTCGAGGTTTCCGCCCTGAAAAAGACCAATCTCGACAAGCTTGAGGAAGCGATCATTCTTCAGGCTGAAATACTGGAAATCCAGGCCAATCCGGATCGGGACGCCGAAGGCGTCGTGATCGAGGCGAAGATCGAAACCGGCCGCGGCTCCGTCGCGACCGTGCTGGTCCAGCGCGGGACGCTGAATGTCGGCGATATCGTCGTCGCGGGCGCCGAATGGGGTAAGGTGCGGGCGCTGGTGAACGACGCCGGCGAGCGCGTCAAGAGCGCCAACCCGTCCATGCCGGTCGAACTTCTCGGACTGAACGGCACGCCGAAAGCCGGCGATGAATTCGGCGTCGTAGAGAACGAAGCCCGTGCGCGGGAAATCACGGATTTCCGCCAGCGGCGCGACCGGGACGCGAAAGTCCAGGCCGGCGCGCGCGGTACGCTCGACCAGATGTTCGATCAGATCCAGGCCGGCCTGGTCAAGGAAATCCCGATTGTCGTCAAGGGCGACGTTCAGGGGTCGGTCGAGGCCATCGTGCAGAGCGCCCACAATCTCGGGACCGACGAGGTATCCGTCAGGGTGTTGCATACCGGCGTCGGCGCCATCAATGAATCCGATGTCACGCTGGCACAGGCGTCGAACGCCCTGCTGGTCGGCTTTAACGTCCGGGCCAATGCCCAGGCCCGCCAGCTCGCCGAAAGCGAAGGCGCCGATATCCGGTATTACGCGATCATCTACGACCTTATCGATGATCTGAAAGGCATGCTCAGCGGCATGCTGGCGCCGCAGATCCGCGAAACGTTCCTTGGCAACGCCAAAATCAAGGAGGTCTTCAACATCACCAAGGTCGGCCGGGTTGCCGGTTGCGAGGTTGTCGAAGGCGTGGTCCGCCGCGGATCGAGCGTGCGACTGCTGCGCGACGATGTGGTCATTCACGAAGGCAAGCTGTCGACCCTGAAACGCTTCAAGGACGAAGTCCGGGAAGTCACGCAGGGCTTTGAATGCGGCATGGCGTTTGAGAACTACCATGACCTCAAGGAAGGCGACGTCATCGAGTGCTTCGATGTCGAGGAAATCGCCCGGACCCTTTAGGCGGCCCTGTAAACGGCGTGCTGTAACCAGGCTCGAAATTTTAGCGGAAGAGTGCGATGAAGCGTGGCGAATCCAAGCCCCGCAGTCAGCGGCAGTTGCGTGTCGGCGAAGTTATCCGTCATGCGCTGGTGCAGCTGCTTGACCGGGGCGAAGCGAACGACCCCGGTCTCGACGGTGTGTCGGTTACGGTCACCGAAGTCCGGGTCAGCCCCAACCTGCGCAATGCGACGGCATTCGTGATGCCGCTTGGCGGCGCGAACAGCGATGCGATTCTGGAAAGCCTGAACCGCGCCTCGTCGTTCTTTCGCCACCGCATCGCCGGGGAAATCGACCTGCGTCGCCTGCCGGGACTGTCTTTCGAGCTCGACGACAGTTTCGACAATGCCGGCCGTATCGACGCGCTGCTGCGCAACCCCGTCGTCGCCGCCGATATCCGGAGCGCCGAAGCGGATACCGGCGAAGACGCAGACGATACAGACCCGGAAAACAGTGGCACGTAAACGCCGCGGCCGGCCAATCCATGGCTGGATCGCCGTCGACAAGGATATCGGGCTGACCTCGACGCAGGTTGTCGGCCGCATCCGCCGGATTTTCGATGCGCAGAAGGCCGGCCATGCGGGCACGCTCGACCCCCTGGCGACCGGCGTGCTGCCGATTGCCCTCGGCGAGGCTACGAAAACGGTCCCCTATGTCATGGACGGCGCGAAGGCGTACAGGTTTACCGCCTGTTTCGGCGAGGCCCGCGATACCGACGATCTCGAAGGACGCGTCATCGCCACCAGCGATTCCCGTCCCGAAGACGGCGACATCCGCGCCGCCCTGCCCGCCTTTACCGGGGTCGTGTCGCAGGTGCCGCCGGTCTATTCGGCCATCAAGATCGACGGACAGCGCTCCTACAAGCGCGCGCGCGACGGGAAAGGCGAATTGCCCCCTGCACGGGACGTGACCGTCAACCGTTTCGAGCTTGTCGGCCGCCCGGACCGCGATCACGCGGTATTCGAGGTCGATTGCGGCAAGGGCACGTATATCCGAAGCCTGGCCCGCGATCTGGGGGCGGCGCTGGGGACCGTGGCGCATGTTTCGGAACTGCGCCGTACGCTATGCGGTCCGTTTTCGGAAAATGATGCGATTTCGCTGGATAAGCTGGCGGAATCCGTGCTATGTGCGCCCCCGCAAGATATCTTGCTGCCCGTCACGACCGCGCTGGACGACATCCCGGCGCTGGCCATGACGGATACCCAGACCGACCACCTGCGTCATGGACGCGCGGTCCGGGCGCGAAGCGGCAGTACGGTTTTCGTCGATGCGAACCAGTTGGACGCAATATGCGACGGAGATCTGCTGTGCGCCATGTCGGGGGAAACTCCGGTTGCGCTCGCCCGTCTCTCAGGAGAGGAAATACGGCCGGAACGGGTGCTTAACATCGAATGCGCCGCTGATAAGGGCGCGGAAACGGAGTAGACGATGTCGATTACGCAAGAGCGTAAAGCAGAGCTTATTACTGAATATTCCACCGGCGAATACGATACGGGTTCGCCCGAGGTCCAGGTTGCAATCCTGTCGGAGCGCATCGGCAACCTCACGGAACACCTGAAAGAACACAAAAAGGATTTCCACTCGCGTCGCGGCCTGCTGATGATGGTCGGCCAACGGCGTCGCCTGCTGGACTATCTCAAGCGCAAGGATCAATCGCGCTACGAAAAACTGATCGGCAGCCTCGGACTTCGGCGCTGATCATTACCCCGTCTCCGGTCTGATGCGGATTACCGGCCTGCGATTCCGCGGGCCGGTATCCGCGTCTGCCGGTTCGGGTAGACGGATGCGGCCATGGGGGCCGCATAAAGTCCGGCAAGGGTCGAACGCCCGCCGGCCGCATCGATGCACAATTGCAGATGTGAAACCCGGTCCGACCGCGTAGGGCGGCGGACCTTCGGAAGGAATGGAAGATATGTTCACAGTACATCGTAAGGAAATCGAATGGGGCGGGCGTCCGCTCATCATCGAAACCGGGAAAATTGCCCGGCAGGCCGACGGGGCCGTGATGGTCACCTATGGCGGCACGCAGGTCCTCTGCACCGCCGTGGCGCAGAAATCGCCGAAACCGGGAATCGATTTTTTCCCGCTGACCATCAACTACCAGGAAAAAACATTCGCCGCCGGCAAAATTCCGGGCGGCTTTTTTAAACGCGAAGGGCGTCCGTCCGAAAAGGAAACGCTGACGTCGCGCCTGATCGACCGGCCGCTGCGGCCGCTGTTCGCGCCGGGCTTCCGCAATGAAACCCAGGTAATCTGCACCACCATGGCGCACGACTTGGAAAACGACCCCGATATCGTGGCGCTTGTCGGCTCGTCCGCCGCCCTGACGATCTCGGGCATTCCCTTCATGGGCCCGATCGGTGCGGCGCGTGTCGCCTATATCGACGGCGAATACGTCCTCAACCCGCTTCAGGACCAGATGGGCGATACCGATCTCGACATGGTCGTCGCCGGCACGGCGAATGCCGTGAACATGGTGGAATCGGAAGCGAACGAGCTTTCCGAAGACGTCATGCTGGGCGCGGTGATGTTTGCCCATAACGGCTTCCAGCCGGTAATCGACATGATCGTCGAGCTCGCCGAGCTGTGCGCCAAGGAGCCGTGGGATATTCCCCAGGCGCCCGACGACGAAGCGGACCTTCTCGCCCGCGTCAGCAGCGCTGCCGAAGCCGGGCTCCGCGACGCCTACAAGGAAACCGTCAAGCAGGCCCGTGTCGAAAAGATCGGCGCGGCAAAGACCGCCGCGATGGAAAGCTTCGCCGATGACGACGAAGCGATCCAGGAACGTGCCAAGGGCATGCTCAAGACGGTCGAAAAGAATATCGTCCGGAACGCAATCCTCGACACGAAGCAGCGTATCGACGGCCGCGATCTTGAAACGGTCCGTCCGATCGAATCCGAAGTCGGCATTCTGCCCCGCGCCCATGGATCGGCTCTGTTCACCCGCGGCGAAACCCAGGCGATCGTGACCGCGACGCTCGGTACCGGCCAGGACGAACAGATCATCGATGCGCTCGAAGGCGAATACCGCGAACACTTCCTGCTCCACTACAACTTCCCGCCCTACTCGGTCGGCGAAGCCAGTTTCCTGCGCTCTCCGGGGCGTCGTGAAATCGGTCACGGAAAGCTCGCCTGGCGCGCAATCCGGGCGCTGCTGCCGAAGAAGGAAGATTTCCCCTACACGATGCGTATCGTGTCGGAAATCACCGAATCCAACGGGTCGTCTTCGATGGCGACCGTCTGCGGCACGTCTTTGTCGCTGATGGATGCGGGTGTGCCGCTGCGCCGTCCCTGTGCCGGCATCGCCATGGGGCTGATCAAGGAAGACGAACGTTTCGCCGTTCTGTCCGACATTCTCGGCGACGAGGATCACCTCGGCGACATGGACTTCAAGGTGGCCGGTACCGAAGAAGGTATCACGGCGCTCCAGATGGACATCAAGATCACCGGGATCACCGAAGAAATCATGCAGGTCGCGCTTGGCCAGGCCAAAGGCGGCCGCATGCATATCCTCGGCGAGATGGCACGCGCACTGACGTCCGGACGTGAAGAGGTCAGCGATTTCGCGCCGCGGATTACGACCTTCCAGATTCCGAAGGACAAGATCCGTGAAGTGATCGGCACCGGCGGCAAGGTCATTCGCGAAATCTGCGATGAAACCGGCGCCAAGGTCGATATCGAGGACGACGGCACGATCAAGGTGTCTTCGGTCGACAACGCGGCCAGCGAGGCTGCGGTCAACTGGATCAAGGGCATCGTTGCCGAACCCGAAATCGGCGTTATTTACACCGGCAAGGTGGTGAAGGTTGTCGATTTCGGCGCATTCGTGAACTTCATGGGGTCCCGCGACGGACTGGTGCATATTTCCGAACTGGAAAACCGCCGGGTCGACAAGGTCACCGATGTCGTAAACGAAGGCGACCAGGTCAAGGTCAAGGTGCTCGCGGTCGACGATCGCGGCAAGGTTCGCCTGTCGATGAAGGTCGTCGATCAGGAAACCGGCGACGATCTGTCGGAAAAGGCCGCTGAAACAAGCGACGCCTGAACCACGTAAACGGATTTCGGTCCCGGGCGGTATTTTATTTGCCGTCCGGGACTGGCCGTTTTCGAAACCCTTCATATACTAAAGTTAGTTTAGTACGGAACGTGCGTCCGGGAGATAGATTCTGAAACCGTTGCCACCGCTTGTCATCTCCGGCAAGGAGGTCGCCCCTCTCGTCGAGGGCGGCAAAGGTATTGCTGTGTCGAACGGCGAAAGTTCCGGTGCATGGGCCGCCGCCGGCGGTGTCGGGACGTTTTCCGGCGTCAATGCCGATTCGTACGATGAAAACGGCAAGCTGATCCCGATTTCCTATTACGGCCGCACCCGCCGCGACCGGCATGAAGAACTTCTGGCCTATGCCATCCAGGGCGGGATCGCCCAGGCGCGTATCGCCCATGACATGGCGGGCGGCGAAGGGCGTATTCACATGAACGTGCTGTGGGAAATGGGCGGTGCGGAACGCGTCCTGCACGGTGTGCTCGGCGGCGCCCGCGGTTTGATTCACGGCATAACCTGCGGTGCTGGCATGCCGTATAAAATTGCCCAGATTTCCGCCGAATACGGCGTCTATTATTATCCCATCGTTTCTTCCGCCCGTGCCTTTCGCGCGCTCTGGAAACGAGCCTACAACAAGTATCCCGAATGGCTCGGCGGTGTCGTCTACGAGGATCCGTGGCGGGCGGGCGGCCATAACGGGCTGTCCAACAGCGAGGACCCGAACGTCCCCGAAGACCCGCGTCCGCGGGTCGCCGAACTGCGCAAGGTAATGAACGAGCTCGGCCTCAATTCGGTGCCGATCGTCATGGCCGGGGGCGTATGGTTCCTGCGGGACTGGGCGGACTGGATCGAAGACCCCGAAGTCGCACCGGTCGCTTTCCAGTTCGGTACGCGTCCGTTGCTGACCCAGGAAAGCCCGATTTCGGAAGAATGGAAAAGGCGCCTGTTGGGTCTCTCCGAAGGCGATATTTTCCTCAACAAGTTCAGCCCCACGGGTTTCTATTCGTCGGCGGTGCGCAACGAGTTCCTCAAGGAGCTCAAGGAACGGTCGGACCGCCAGATTGCGTTCCTCGAAGAGCCGGTCGGCGAGCTGAACAAGGAATTCAAGATCGGCGCACGCGGCCGGGTAATCTATGTAACCGCCGCCGACAAGGAACGTGCGGAGAAATGGATATCGCAGGGCTTTACAGACGGGCTGCGGACGCCGGATTCCACGGTCATTTTCGTCGCGCCCGAGAAAAGCAAGCAGATCCAGATCGACCAGTCCGAATGCATGGGCTGTCTGTCGCAATGCCAGTTTTCGAACTGGGCGCAGAACGAGGCGGGGACGACAAGCCGCCGGCCCGATCCGCGGTCCTATTGCATCCAGAAGACGCTCCAGGACATCGTCCATGGCGAGCTGGTCGACGAGCAACTGATGTTCGCCGGTCATAACGCCTATAAGTTCAAGGACGACCCGTTCTATTCGAACGGATTTATCCCGACGGTCAAACAGCTGATCGATCAGCTGCACACAGGGGACTGATCGGCCGGATTCCGGCGGTATCGTGGCCGATTAGTTTGGATCAATTCCAAATATCCGAATTATCCCTTGTGTTTTTTGGCTTTAAAAAAACTGTAATAGGTCCTATATAATTCGTATGGACACGCAGGCACCTCATATCAGGCCCTATACCGGCGTAATTGCCCGGCTGAAATCGGCAGGTCTCCGGCCGACCCGGCAACGGATCGCGCTGGCGAAGCTGCTGTTCGAAGGCGAAAACCGCCATGTAACGGCGGAAGACCTGCATGTCGAAGCCCGCACCGCCGGGGTCAGCGTATCGCTGGCGACGATCTATAATTCGCTCCACCAGTTCACGGAAGCCGGACTGATGCGCGAAGTCGTGGTCGAAGCCGGACGGTCGTATTTCGATACGAATACCGGCGATCACCATCACTTTTTCCACGAAGATTCCGGCGCGCTCGAAGATATTCCCAGCGACCGGATCAACGTGTCCGAACTGCCCGAAGCGCCCGACGGCAAAAAGGTGCAGCGCGTCGACGTGATCGTGCGGATTGCGGGCGCCGAATAACGGCGCCCTTTTCTTTTCTGGAATAATTCTAAACTATTGACGGCTGGCCTTGGCATGCCTATATATTCGGTGACTGTCATCCGCGCGGGTGATGGTCATCCGGGACTATACGGAAACAGTTGTTTTGGAGATTGAAAACAACTGCCTCAAAAACCAGAAACAAGGAGGGTGACATGCCGTCACTTGGTGGAACAAAGACCGAAAACAACCTGAAAGACGCCTTTGCCGGCGAATCCCAGGCCAATCGGCGTTATCTCTATTTCGCACAAAAGGCAGATGTCGAAGGCTATAACGACGTCGCGGCCGTATTCCGGTCCACCGCCGAAGGTGAAACCGGCCACGCGCACGGTCATCTCGAATATCTCGAGGAAACCGGTGATCCCGCAACGGGCGAACCGATCGGCTCGACGTCCAACAACCTGAAAGCGGCGGTTGCCGGCGAAACCCACGAATACACGGACATGTATCCGGGTATGGCCCGCGAAGCCCGCGACGAAGGTTTCGACGAAATCGCCGACTGGTTCGAAACGCTCGCCAAGGCAGAACGCTCCCACGCGGGACGTTTCCAGAAGGCGCTCGACGAGCTCGACTGAACGACCGTCGCGACACGGCACGGCGCGCTTGCAAAGGCACGCCGACCGAAACCGGTAACGGGCGGTATAACGGTTTTGTACCGCCCTGCCGGCATCATTCGAACTTACACAGGTCGAGGACGACAAGATGTCTGAAGGCGGTCTTGGGGCGCCGGAGCGGCACCCTATTCCCTGGCAGGATGCCGAATTTTACGATGAAGAAAAGCTGGATGCCGAATTGCGGCGCCAGTTCGATATCTGCCACGGCTGCCGCCGCTGTCACAATCTGTGTGACTCGTTCCCGTTGCTTTTCGATCTGATCGACGAATCCGAAAGCATGGAACTCGATACCGTCGATTCAAAGGATTTCAAACCGGTCATTGATGCCTGCACGCTCTGCGATATGTGCTTCATGACCAAATGCCCTTACGTGCCGCCCCACGAATTTAACCTCGATGTGCCGCACCTGATGCTGCGTTATCGTGCGGTGGAACTGAAAAAGGGCGACGTTCCGTTCGTCAGCAAACAGATCTCGGAAACCGACCGCAACGGAAAGCTTGCCGGCGCGGTGGCGCCCCTTGCCAACTGGGCGACGCGCACTGGCAACGGCCTGACCCGGCCGGTGATGCAGAGCGTCTCTGGAATCGACAAGGATGCCGCCCTGCCGAAATTCCACGGCCGGACACTTACCGCCCGCGCTAAAACCGATGCGCCGGCAATTAACGAATCCGCGCCGGCGAAGGGCCGCAAGGCCGTCGTCTACGCCACCTGTTTCGTCAATTACAATGATCCCGTAATGGGGACCGATGCGCTGGAAGTCCTGGCCCGCAACGGTGTCGAAACCGAAGTATTGCATCCGGCATGCTGCGGCATGCCGAAGTTGGAGCATGGCGATATCGAAGGCGTTGCCGCGGCCGCAAAAAAAGTCGCCGCGGTATTCAAACCCTGGATCGAAAAGGGCTATGACGTCGTCGCCCTGACGCCGAGCTGTTCGCTGATGCTCAAATTCGAATGGCCCCTGATTCTGCCCGACGACGCGGACATAAAGCTGCTGTCCGGGGCGACGCGCGATATCAGCGAATATATCGTCGATATCGCAAAGAACGAAGGCCTGGCGGACGGTATGGATCCGCTGGATGGCGCCGTGACAGTCCATCTTGCCTGTCATGCTCGGGCCCAGAATATGGGTCAGAAAGCCGCCGAACTGCTACGGCTGATCCCGGATGCCGAAGTCAACGTCATAGAAAGGTGCTCCGGTCACGGCGGGTCCTGGGGCATGATGAAGGGCAATTTCGATACCGCGCTGAAAATCGGCCGCCCGGTCGCCCGAAAGGCCATCGAGACCGCGCCGAAATATGTCGTGTCCGAATGCCCGCTTGCGGGCCTGCATATTCTCCAGGGGATGGAGCGCCTCGCCGAAAAGGAAGAGACTCCGCCGACGATACCGGAACACGCACCCCACCCGATTCAGTTGATCGCAAAATCCTACCGGCATGACAGGAAGTAAAATGAGTTCACCGAAAACAGTCACCCGCGAAGACATTCTGCCGTTCGATGAATACGCCACCAGCCGCCGGGAACGCAAAAAGGCGCTTATGGGCGTCAAAAAAGACCGCCGGATAGAGGTAGGGCCGCATGCGACGTTCTATTTCGAAAACTATGAGACGATGTGGAACCAGATCCACGAAATGCTCTATATCGAGCGGGGCGGCGACGATCAGATTCCGGACGAACTCGCGGCATATAACCCGCTGATTCCCCAGGGCAGCGAACTCGTCGCTACAGTCATGTTCGAAATCGGCGATGCAGATCGCCGCGCCCGGGTGCTGGCCACGCTGGGCGGGGTCGAGGAAAGGATATTCATCACCGTCGGCGACGATAAAATCGCCGGCGTCGCCGAAACCGACGTGGACCGGACGACCGCCGACGGCAAGGCGTCTTCGGTCCAGTTTGTGCATTTCCCGTTCACCGACGTGCAGATCGCTGCCTTCAAGGCCGGCGACGCCGCGGTCACCGTTGGGTTCGATCACGAAAACTATACCCATAGCGCCGGGATGCCGGCCCCTGTTCGGGCCGCGCTTTCGCAGGATTTCGACTGAAAAACGCTGAAGCCGTACCCGATTCCGTCGGTTGACCGGGGCGGGATTTATCAGCCGCGCAAACGAAATATTAATCTGTAGTACATATGTTCTAACTCCCTGATATAGCGAGTTCTGCGCCCAATGGCTGTTTTGCCGGGCGGAACGGGATAGGAGTTATTCCAATGGCGAATGCGGTTAGTATTCACGGCGATCATGTCGAGATCACGCTTTCCGGCGAATTGACGTTTTCCAGCTACAAGGAATTCCAGGAAGTCATGAAATCCGCGACGGATGCGGGGAAAAAGGCATGCATTATCGATCTGTCCGCCCTCGATTCCATCGATTCGGCCGGGATCGGCATGCTTCTTTTCGCAAACGACGAAACCAAGCAGACCAACATCGACCTGAGCCTGCGCGGCCCGCATGGTCCGGTAAAGACGGTTCTCGAACACACAAAGATCAACGAAGTCATCCCGATCGTGGCCTGACAGCCTTTCGGCAGTCCTGCATGCTGTTCCGTATCTAACCCGTCATGAATCTTATCCGGCCCCTCTCCGCCGAGCATACCCCATCGGAAGCATCCACCGGGGATGTTGCCGCCGTCGAGCAGTCGATCCGGGAATCGAAAATCCTGGTCGTCGACGACCAGAAAATGATCCGCGAACTCCTGAAAATCTATCTGAACGCCGGCGGATACAAAAACCTGATCTTTGCGACCGATGGCGACGAGGCGCTCGAAGAGATCGAGACGGAAGAACCCGACCTGGTGGTTCTCGATCTGCAAATGCCCCGCCTGGGCGGGCTTGAAGTCTGTCAGACCCTGCGCGCGAACCCCCGGTTTTCGATGCTGCCCGTCCTCGTGCAGACGGCTGCCGATTCAGCGGAAGACCGGGCGGAGGTGTTCCGGGCCGGTGCCACGGATATGGTCGGCAAGCCGATCAACGACGCGGAACTGCTCGCCCGTGTCGGCATACATCTGCAAAACCGCCATATGCTGCGCCAGCTGACGCATTACCGGGAATCGATGGAGCGCGAGTTGCAGCTGGCGCGCGACATGCAGCACCGCATCATGCCCAGCGCGCGGGGCCTTGCACAATTGCAGGACAAATACGGGGTCGAAATCCGAAGTCATTTCGAGAACTGCGATGCCCTGGGCGGCGACATGTGGAATGCCTGGTCGGTGAATGACGACCGTCTCGGTTTTCACATCGTCGATTTCACCGGCCACGGTGTTGTCGCATCGCTGAACACCTTCCGGTTTCAGTCCCTGATCGCGGCAACGAATCTTGACGGCGGAAATCAGCAGGCTTATGCGGAGAAAATCAACAGCCGGCTCCACCGGTTGCTGCCAGCCGGACAGTTTGCAACGGCGATCGCCGGTTATGTCGATATCCGCGAAAATGTCATGCGGTATACGGCTGCCGCCGGGCCGAAACCGTTCCTGATTTCGCCGGAAGACCCGGAAGGCAGGTTTCTGCCGTCGGATGGCCGTCCGCTCGGGATGACCCCGGATGCCGAGTACCCGGAGCGCGAGGTTCCCTTTCCGCCCGGCAGCTCGCTGTTCCTTTACAGCGACGCACTCACCGAAACGCCTGACATGATCAATCCAATCTATGACGAAGATAGAATGCGCTTGGCGCTGACCGGTGGTATCGTGCGCGATTCCCATCCGATGGATGTCATTCTTTCGGATTTCTTCGATCGTGCCGCCGGGCCGCTCAACGACGACCTGACGATGATCATGTTGACCCGGCCTGCTGCCGGCGGAACCGAATAGCCATGGGACGGGATTCCGCAAATAGGGTTTCTGCTGGCGTTGTGCGCGCCGCAGAGGGCGCGCGTCAGGACACGGAAACGCCTCCCGCGGCCGCTCATGGTGCTGTTCCGCTTCCCGGTTGCCTGATCCATTCGGATATTTCGGTCGGCGTATTCGAATGGATATCCCGGACGCTGCTTTGCGACGACAGTATCGATCTGCCGGGGCGCGAAGCATTCCAGGATTTTCACGCAACGTTGCGAGTCAAAACCTTCGACGACATCGACATCTGCGTGAAGATCGTCACCGCCGTACTCGCATTGGGTCCGATCGCCACGATGGGGCTGCGGGAAATCATCGTCAATGCGGTGGAGCACGGCAATCTCGGGATCAGCTTCGATGAAAAGACCGAGCTGCTGAAAAGCGGAACATGGCAGACGGAGATCGAGCGGCGCCTCGGCGCCCCGGAGCTGCGGGACAGGGCTGCGACCGTCGAGATTCGCCTGACCGGCGATGCGTTCCGTATCGACGTGACCGACCAGGGCGAGGGCTTCGACTGGGCCACCTACACCGATCCCGAGGCGGCGCCGACTGAGCTTCTCCACGGTCGGGGTATATCGCTTGCGATGGGGGGCGATTTCAGTTCCGTCGAATACCGGGGCGCCGGAAACGAAGTCGTGCTGCGCGGCTACTGTGTGCCCGCTGCTGACGCCTAGAGCGTTTCATGTTTTGACGGAAGCGTATCCAGCGTTTTCGAAGTAGTT
>CAXBCP010000024.1:0-73732 GCA_963974055.1 uncultured Rhodospirillaceae bacterium | reverse complement strand
CGCCTGACCGCCTGACCGTCCCCGGTGCGAAACCGGCCGCTTCCTTTTTTGACACTAGCGTAAAATTTGGACGCCCCGCCTAAAAAGCGGACAGGCGCGGCGGAGGGCGCGGGCGTTTCGGGCCCGGACAGCGTGGAAATCCGCGATTCCGGCTGTTGGCACGACAATTGCTTATTCTAGCCGAGCCCCGGGCGGCAACCGTCTTCCGCCGTGCCGGATACAAACAATATCAGCAGGAGAATAACTTGATTCGCAAACTTTCAATCGCCCTCGCTTTGGCGCTGGCGACCGCGGCACAGCCGGCGCTGTCGGACTCCGTCGAGGATTTCTATTCCGGCCGCACGGTCACGGCGGTGATCCCGTCCAGCTCAGGCGGTTCCTTCGATGCCTATATGCGGCTGATGGCCGATCATCTCGGCAAGTTCATTCCCGGCAATCCGAACATCGTGCCGCAGAACATGCCCGGCGGCGGCGGCGTGAAGGCGCTGAACTACGTCTATAACGTTGCGCCCAAGGACGGCACCTATCTCGGCATGCCGATCCACACCACGCTCACCTTCGGGCTCCTCAACCCCAAACGGGTCAAGTTCGAAGGCCCGAAATTCAACTGGATCGGCAGCATGGCCGGCATCCACGACATCATCGGCGTGTGGCAAACCACCGGCGTCAAGACCGTCGGCGATGCGCGTACCAAGGTCGTCAACATGGGTGCCACCGGCCGTGGCGGCAACACGTTCCTCGATCCCGTCATGGCGAACAACCTGCTGGGCACCAAGTTCAAGGTCATTGCCGGCTATCCGGGTGCATCCGAGATCAACCTCGCGATCGAGCGCGGCGAACTCGGCGGCCGCGCCAGTAGCTGGGAAGGTCTGATCTCCAAGAAGCCCGACTGGTTCGCCGACAAGAAATTCGTCACGCTGGTCCAGATCGGCCCCGACAAGGTGCCGGAGCTGGGCGATGTGCCGAGCTTCAAGGAAGTGCTGCAGAATCCCGACGACGAGGTGATCGTCGACGTTCTCAGTGTCGGGCTGACGCTCGGCCGCGCGCTGTTCACCACGCCCGGCACGCCGCCGGAGCGGGTTGCCGCGCTACGTGCCGCGTTCGAGAAGATGGTGAAAGATCCCGCCTATCTTGCCGACGCGAAGAAGTACCGGATGTCGGTGCACGATCCCAAGCCGGGCGCGCAGATCCAGGACATCGTGTCCAAAACCTACCAGCTTCCGAAGGCGGTTCTCGCCAAGGCGAAGGAAGCGCTTACCCCGAAGAAGTAAAGGGGGTCCCCGGGGGTTGGTGGTGCCGTTCCGGCCCCCGGGATTTTTTTAGAATATCGTCGGCAGGGACGTCGCCGTCCGAGCACCGGTATCGTGGGTCTGTCTTCTATCCCGATTTGCCGGATCAGGGCCTCTGTTCAAGCGCCGACGCTGTAGAGCGACCTGCTGATCAGGCTCAGCCCGATGGCGATGGACAGGTCGATTACGACCACCAGCACCGCGGCGGGCACCGGAATGTCGAGCGTCGTCCGGGCGATAAAGCCCTGGTAGAAGAAAATCGCCAGCATCGCGATCAGGCTGATCATCCCGCCGAGATTGTCCGGAATGGCGCCGCTTGCCGAAAAGGCGGTGACCCCGAGAAACAGGAAAGACTGAAGGACGATCGACCAGTTCCAGGCCGCGATGAACCGGAAATAGTTCTCCGACGCTTTCAGCGTATCCGTAAAGGCAACCATCACCAGCGGGAACATGACCCATCCGATGACATAGGAAATCGATTCGACGCACAGGATGCGCATCCCGCCCGCCTCGACCGGGTGCTGCGCGAAGCCCAGCATCACCAGCAGCGCATAGGCGGGCAGGGCGACAATGGCGGCGTTGAACGACCGCCAGAAGGCTTCGGGCGTGTTGTCGAAGAACTGGATCGCCGACCGGTCGAGCGTCGCAAAGCGCCAGGCGCCGTAGAGCGCGACGGACAGTTCGCGGGCGCCGATCATGACGGCCTCAGCCGCGCGCTGCGAAATAACCGTCGAGGATCGCGGTATAGATATCGGTCAGCGCCCGTATGTCGGCGACCGGGATGCGTTCGTCCACCTTGTGCATGGTCTGGCCGACAAGGCCGAATTCCGCGACCGGACAGTAATTCTTGATGAAACGCGCATCCGACGTGCCGCCCGACGTGCTGAGTTCCGGCGCGTTGCCGGTGACATCCTTCACGACCCGGGACATCAGGGCGCTGAATTCGCCCGGCGGCGTCAGAAAGGCGTCGCCCGAAATCTTTACGTCCAGGTCGTACTGCCCGCCGATGGCATCGCACTGTTCGTGAAGCCATTTTGTCAGGCTTTCGCCGGTATGCAGGTCGTTATAGCGGATGTTGAAGCCGGCGGTCGCCTGCGCCGGGATGACATTGGTCGCCGGGTTGCCGGTATCGACGGTCGTCAATTGCAGGTTCGACGGCTGGAAATGGTCCGTGCCCTCGTCGAGGGTGGCGCTGGAAATGGCGTCGAGCATGCGGACAAGCCGGGGCAGGGGATTGTCGGCAAGATGCGGATAGGCGGTGTGGCCCTGGACGCCGGTAACGGTCAGGGTGCCCGTCAGGCTGCCGCGGCGGCCGATCTTGATCATGTCGCCCAGTTTCAGCGGGTTGGTCGGTTCGCCGACCAGGCAGACATCGATGATCTCGCCTTCCGCGGCCATCCAGTCGAGGACCTTCTGCGTGCCGTTGATGGCAGGGCCTTCCTCGTCGCCGGTAATCAGCAGACTGATCGATCCGGCGACGCCGCCGTTTGCGACAATACGCGATGCCGCTTCGACGAAGGCGCCGATCGCGCTTTTCATGTCGGTGGCGCCGCGGCCGTACAGCACGTCGTCGATGATTTCGCCGCCGAACGGATCGACCGACCAGGAGTCCGGATTGCCCAGCGGCACGACATCGGTGTGCCCGGCAAAACAGAAATTCGGCGCGGAATCGCCCAGCCGCGCATAGAGGTTATCGACGTCCGGCGTGTCCGCGTCGGAAAACGGCAGGCGGTGACATACGAATCCCAGGCCTTCGAGGGCGGCCTGCAAAACGTCCAGCGCGCCCGCGTTCTCCGGCGTCACGCTCGGACAGCGGATCAGGTCCCGGGAAAGTTCAATTGCATCAACGATGGCGATCAGTCCCGCAGCAGGTCGTTGATCGACGTCTTCGACCGGGTCTGTTCATCGACCCGTTTGACGATCACGGCGCAATAGAGGCTCGGCCCTTCGCTGCCGTCCGGAAGCGGCTTGCCGGGCAGGGTGCCGGGCACGACGACGGAATAGGACGGCACGCGGCCCATGTGAATTTCGCCGGTCTGGCGGTCGATAATCTTGGTCGACTGGCCGAGGAAGACCCCCATGGACAGGACCGAGCCCTGTTCGACGATGACGCCTTCGGCAACTTCCGACCGCGCGCCGATAAAGCAGTTGTCCTCGATAATCACGGGATCCGCCTGCAGCGGTTCCAGCACGCCGCCGATGCCGACCCCGCCGGAGATATGGCAGTCCTTGCCGATCTGCGCGCAGGATCCGACGGTCGCCCATGTGTCGACCATGGTGCCGGAATCGACATAGGCGCCCAGATTCACGAAGCTCGGCATCAGCACGACGTTGGGGGCGAGGAACGCCGAGCGGCGCACGGTGCAGTTGGGGACCGCCCGGAAACCGGCGGCGCGGAATTTCGCTTCGTCCCAGCCGGCGAACTTGGACGGAACCTTGTCGAACCAGGCACTGTCGCCGATGCCGGGAAAGCCCGGCCCGCCCGGAAGCGGCGCCATGTCGTAGATGCGGAAGGACAGCAACACCGCCTTTTTGAGCCATTGATTGACGGTCCAGCCGTCCGCGCCCTTTTCGGCGACGCGCAATGTGCCTGAATCCAGCCCTTCAAGGGCCGCCTCAATGGCGTCGCGGGCGTCTCCCGTCGTGGCGGGCGTAATCGAGTCGCGGTCTTCCCACGCCTGATCTATGGATTTTTCGAGTGCGGTGTCGGTCATGTTGTTTTCGCTCTGTCCCTGGAAATTCGGCGGGAATATAGAGCATTATCGCCGCCGGAGGAAACGCGTCAGGCGATCTTTGCGACATTTTGAAGCCAGACCGCCAGATCGTCGGTGACGTGGTCGATATGATCCGTGTCGGTGACGTCCTTTCCCCAGTGGGTGTCGGTGCGCACCCAGACCGTCGTCATGCCCAGTTCGGCTGCCGGTTCGAGATTGCGGGAAATATCCTCGACCATGGCGGCGCGTTCGGGGTCTATCCCGTGCAGGCCGCACAGGCGCCGATAGGACTCTATGGCCGGTTTCGGGACGTAGTCTGCGTCTCCGATATCGTAGACGGCATCGAAATGGGCGGTGATGCCGATGCGTTCCATCACGTCGCGCGTATGCCCGGTAAAGGCATTGGTGTAGATAACTTTGCGGCCGGGCAGTTGGTTCAGGGTGTCCGCCAGCCCCGGATTCGGCTGGATTTCGGACAGATCGAGCTGCGACAGATGATCGACGTAAATTTGCGGATCGAGGCCGTGTTCGACCATCAGCCCGCGCAGTGTGAGGCCGTGGCTGCGAAAATAACCCTTCTGAATTCTGCGCGCCTCGACCCGGTCGACCTTGAGAAAATCGCTGATGAACGATCCCATCAGGTCGTCGATCTGCGCCAGCATCGCAGCGCTGGTGCGGTACAGGGTGTTGTCGAGATCGAATATCCAGGTATCGATATGGCTGAAATCGGGGCCTGACAGGGGCCGGGTGTCGGAGTTTTGCATTACAGGAATGTGGCCCCGGAGACGCGGCGGCGCAAGGAATCGTTAACAGCCGGGGGGTATTATGACGTCAGTTTCCCCGGGGCTTCAGAGAAAAATCGGATCCAATGGCGCAAGCGCAGGCAAATCCCGAATATATCGATACGCTGAAGAAAGAGCGCGACCGGTTCGTGGCCCTGGCGTTCTGTGCAGCGGATATGCTGTTCGAGGTCGATCAGGACCAGGTCATCACCTATGCCGCCGGCGCAACCAAGGCGTTGACCGATTGCGAACCCCATGACGTCATTGGCCGGAAATTCGTCGATCTGATCGATGCCGCCGAACGCAGCTATGTCGCCGGCAGGCTGGAAACGCTCGGTTCGGCAAACCGGCTCGACCCCATGATGGTGCGCATGAAGGGCCCGAGCGGTCCGACTCCCCGATTGATGCTCACCGGGTACCACCTGCCGGACCTCCCCGGATCGTTCTTTTTCGCGCTGCGTCTGGCCAGCCAGGACGAAGCGCTGACGGACAGGTCCGACACGCGGCGGGACCTCGAGACCGGGCTGCTGAACAAGGACGCCTTTACGGAATTTGCCGCCCAGCGCATTGTCGAGGCGGAGGCCGACGGTCAGGACCTGAAGGTGACCATGGTCCGGCTGGCGGAAATGGGCGAGCTGCGGACGCGGCTCGACGCGGAAGCCGATCGCGATCTTATGCGCACGCTTGGCGGTTTCTTCGAACAGGGCGCCGGCAACCGGGACGTCGCCGCGAAATTCGACGACGACAATTACGGCGTCCTGCACGATGAATCCTTCGACGTCGCCGATCTGCGTGCGCGGCTGGAATCCCATCTGCGCGATGTCGATCCGGAGGGTGTCGGCATCCGCGTCAACAGCAGCACGGCGGCGGCCAGCGTCAATGGCGCCGACAGCAAAGATGCGATCAAGGCGCTGCTCTATACCATCAATCAGTATTGCGCCGATCCCAGCAGCGAACCGGCGATCAGGAATCTCGGCGAGAACCTGGACGCGCTGACGGCGGATGCATCCGCCAAGATGGTCGAATTCCGGGAAATGGTCTCTGCCGACAGTTTCGACGCCGTCTTCCAGCCGATCGTCGCATTGCCGACCAGGGCGGTCCATCACTACGAAGTGCTGGCCAGATTTTCGGGCGGTCTCGACCGGTCGCCCTACGAACTGATCACTTTCGCCGAAAACATGGGGCTGATCTGCGATTTCGACTTTGCCATGTTCCGCAAGGTGATCGGGTTACTGAACGGCTGGCGCAAGAAGGGCAAGATCGTCAATCTGGCGGTCAATATGTCGGGCCGTTCGATCGAAAACGAAGCTTTCGTCGAGGCGTTGCTCAAACTGCTCGCGAAACACGAAAATCTGCGCAAGCAGATCAGTATCGAAATCACGGAATCGGCGCGAATCAACGATCTGATGCGGGTGAACGGGATCATCCAGAGCCTGCGGACCGCCGGTCACGACGTCTGTCTCGACGATTTCGGGGCGGGGGCGGCCGCCTTGAAATATCTTCATGCGCTCGATGTCGATATCGTCAAAATCGACGGCGCGTATATTCAGCAGGCGCATGACGACCGGAAGCTGCGGGCGTTTATCAAGGCCATCGCCGGGTTGTGCCGGGAACTCGATATCGACACGATCGCCGAGATGGTCGAGGAAGAGGCGACGGTCGCATTTCTCACCGACTGCGGCATTCCCTACGCGCAGGGCTATCTCTACGGCAAGCCGTCGCCGGATATCTTCAGTTTCGAGCCGAAGCAGGCCCCGCGGAAAAAACCCCTGGGCGGTGGCTGGAGCCGCAAACGTTCCACAGGCGTCTGAGCCATGTTGTTCGGCCTGTTCAAACCGCGTGAAACGGCGCTTGAGACGTTAGAAAGGCCGGCGGAAAGGCCGGCGGATATTCGGGCCGGGAAACCGCTGCAGGATCGTGCCGCCGCCCGGCCCGTGCCGGCCGCCGTCGAAATCGCAGAACCGTCCCCGGACAATCCGCCCGACCGCGCGCCGAAACCGGACAACGCGCTCGTCGATGCGCTCGTCGAATCGCGCCGCCGGTTCAAGGAAATCGTCGAAGTGTCCGGCGACTTCGCCTGGGAAACGGATGCCGCCGGTGCTTTCGTGTTCGTCTCGCCGGGGCTGACCCTCGGATACCGGCCCGACGAGATGATCGGGGCGCCGGCATCGCGGTTCCTGGCCGAAGGCGTGGGCGCTGTATCGGAGACGCCGTTTCAGACGCGTCAACCTGTGCGCGACATCGATATCTGGTTCCGGACGCGCGACGGCGGCGAAGCCTGTCTGAGCACGTCGGCGATTCCCGTCCGGGACGACCAGGGCGCGTGCGGCGGCGCGCGCGGCGTGTGCCGCGATATCACCGAAGAACGCCGTCAGAATGCCGCCTTCGCCGCGTTGCAGCAGCGCGAGGCATCCATGGCCCGCATCGTGCGCGCGGCAAGCAGCGAGGTCGATCCCGATGCGATGCTCTGTTCCGCGCTGACCGAGACGCGGAATACGCTCGGTGCGGCATACGCCGATATCCGGCGGCCGGGAGAAGACGGTATCTTTCACGTTTTGTCCTGCGACGAAGACGGCGTTGCGGCGGATGCGCCGGTCCTGAAGACGGTGTTCGGGCGCGTTTCCGAAAGCCGGTCTCTGGTGACCGCCGCCGACAGCGACCATTTCCACCTGTGCGCCCCGGCGGTTTATCGCGGCGATGTCATCGGCGCGCTCCTGATCTCGCGACGCCTCGACGACAACGCGTTTTCGGACGAAGAGCGTAAATTCTGCGACGAGCTCGCCGCCCAGTTTGCCATTCTGCTCGCCCAGTTCGACAGTCACAGAAAGCTCGAAGCGATGGCGCGGACAGACGAAATGACCGGGCTGCTGAACCGGCGGGCATTCATGGCGGAGCTGTCGGACCGCATCGCGCGCGCCGGGGATGGCGGCACCGACGGGAGCCTGTTCTATGTCGATCTCGACAATTTCAAGGCGGTGAACGACGTGCACGGCCACCAGCGCGGCGACGAGGCATTGATCGCGCTTGCGGACCTGCTGGTCACCCATACCCGTCCGGGCGATCTGGTCGCGCGGCTCGGCGGCGACGAATTTGCGATGTGGCTCGATCGCACCGATATATCCGCGGCGCAAAAGCGGGCGGCCGGGCTGATCGCCGAATCCGGCGGGCTCCGGGTTTTCTCCGGCGCGTCCGACAAGCCCCTGGGCATATCCGTCGGGGTCGCCGTGTTCGATGCAAAGCGCGGCGTCGAGACGGTCGGCGACCTGACCGCGCGGGCGGATGCGGCCATGTACGAGATCAAGCATGGCGGAAAATCCGGTTTTGTGATCGCCGCGCCGTTCGCGGCGCCGGCGCCGGTCGACACGCCCGATGCGGATCGGAAGCTGTCTGCATGAGCAGCCTGCTTTCCGGGCTGCTGTCGCTGGGGCGCAGGGACGGCGGCGCCCCGATGGATTACGTCGACGCGAAATTGCGGGCGTCCGACGCCAGTGCCGGGGTTCGCCGGAAGCTTGCCCGGCGCGCCAACGTTCAGCCCGAAATTCTTTATTTCCTCGCCGGAGACGCCGATGCGGGCGTCCGCTGTGAAATTGCGACCAACCCGTCGACGCCTGTTCAGGCCGATGAAATCCTTGCCCGGGATGCGGACGAAAACGTCCGTTGCCGGATCGCCGAAAAGATCGCCCGGCTGGCGCCCGGACTGTCGGAATCCGACCGCGGGCGGGCGGGGGATATCGTTACCGGCATTCTCGAAACGCTGGCCCGCGACGAAGCCGTCAAAGTCCGCCGGATTCTGGCGAGCGAGCTTCGGAACGCCGACGGCGTGTCTGCATCGGTTGTCGAGCAGCTGGCCCGCGATCACGACGAGGCGGTTTCCGTGCCGGTTCTCGCAAATTCGCCCCTGTTGTCGGATTCGTTTCTTGCGGAATTCATCGAAAGCGGCCCGGTCCAGGCGGCGTTGCAGGCCATTTCCGGCCGTCCGGCGCTCGGCGCGGGGGTTGCCGATGCGATTGCCGCCACCGACGACCGCGACGCGATCACGACGCTTTTGTCGAATGAAAGCGCTCAGATCCGGGAAGAAACGCTTGACCGGCTGGTCGACGGCGCCGCCGATATCGACGACTGGCACAGCCCGCTGGTCGCCCGGCCGTCGTTGTCGGCGCATGCCGTCACCTCGCTGTCGCGTTTCGTCACCGATGCGCTTCTTGAAAAACTGATGGCGCGGGACGATCTCGATCCCGCCGTGACGGAAGCAATCGGCGAAGGTGTTCGCCGCCGCCTCGCCAAGGATGACCCCGGGCCCGGCGCGGCGGAAGATCCGGAATCCGCCACCGACAAAGCGCACAGGTTGTTCTCGGAGAACGAACTCGACGAAGGCGCGGTCAAGGCCGCGATGTTGCGCGGGGACCGGCAGTTCGTGATCGAAGCCGTGGCATTGCTCGGGGAGACCGGCGCGCAGGCCGTCCGCAAGGCGTTCTCGCTGGCAAGCGCCAAGGGCGTTACCGCGCTGGCCTGGAAGGCCGGGCTGTCCGCCGACCTGGCGCTTCAGCTCCAGCTTCGCCTGGCGAAAGTTGCGCCGTCAGAAGCGATCAAGCCCGCCGGCGGCGGTTACAGCCTGCCGGAAAGCGACATGAACTGGCAGGTCGAATTCCTCGGCGGCTAGAGCGTTCTAGCTTTTTGCCGACCGGATCATCGTGCCGGCCCCGTGTTCGGTAAATATTTCGAGCAGCAGCGCGTGGGGCACGCGGCCGTCCATGATAACGGCCGCCTCGACACCCTCTTTGACCGCATCGAGGCAGGTTTCGACCTTGGGAATCATGCCGCCGGAGATTGTCCCGTTCTTGATCAGCGTCTTTGCCTGACGGGCCGTGACGTCGGTGATCAGGCTGCCTTTTTTATCGAGCACGCCGGTGACGTCGGTCAGCATCAGCAGGCGGGTCGCGCCGATGGCGCCGGCAATGGCGCCGGCAGCGGTGTCGGCGTTGATATTGTAGGTCGTGCCGCCTTCGCCGATGCCAAGCGGCGCGATGACCGGGATCATGTGCGATCCGGCCAGGGTGTCGAGCACCATGGTGTTGATCGCGACCGGTTCGCCGACAAAGCCGAGATCGACGACTTTTTCGATATTCGAATCCGTCTTGCGCCGGTGCTGGAGCTTCTGTGCCCGGATCAGGTTTCCGTCCTTGCCGGAAATGCCGACCGCGGTGCCGCCGGCATCGTTGATCGCCGTGACAACTTCCTTGTTGATCGAGCCGGCGAGCACCATTTCGACGATTTCAACGGTGCGCTTGTCGGTCACCCGCAGCCCGTCGATGAATTCGCTTTCGATCTTGAGGCGGCGAAGCATCTCGCCGATCTGCGGGCCGCCGCCATGGACGATCACCGGATTGATCCCGACCTGCTTGAGCAGGACGATATCGCTCGCGAACTGTTCGGCAAGGCGGGCGTCGCCCATGGCGTGCCCGCCATACTTGATGACGAAGGTTTTGCCGCCGAATTTCTGCAGGTAGGGCAGGGCTTCGGTCAGCGTTTCCGCGGTCCGGATCAGGGATTTGATCTCCGACAGGTTTTTCGGCTCGTTCTTCTTGGTCTCTGCCATCTTCTGCTCTCGGCAACGAAATAGGGAGCGCGAATTGCGCCTAGCGCACCGCGTTTAGCGGATATCGGCGATCATTGCCAGTTCCGCGCGCAGGCACTCGATACCGGTGCCCTTTGCAGAACTGGTCTGCACGACGACCGGGTGGGCGGCGACATGCTTGGCGATCCGGGCCTGCGTGTCGGCCAGGAGCCGTTCCATGGCGGCGGCTTTCACCTTGTCGCACTTGGTCAGGACGATCTGGTAGGACACCGCGGATGTGTCGAGGTCTTTCATGACGCCGATATCGCTGTCCTTCAGGCCGTGCCGGGCATCGATCAGCAGGCACACCCGGCGCAGCGACGGCCGCCCGCGGAGATAGTCGAAGATCATGACGGTCCAGCGTTCGATATCCATTTTCGACGCCTTGGCATATCCGTAGCCCGGCAGGTCGGCCAGCATCAGCGCATCCAGCAGCGAGAAAAAGTTGATCTGCTGGGTGCGTCCCGGCGTGTTCGACGTCCGGGCCAGTGTTTTTCGCCCCGTCAACGCATTGATAAGACTGGATTTTCCGACGTTGGACCGGCCGACAAAGGCGATCTCGGGCATGGTCGTATCGGGCACGCCGTCATAATCGGCGGCGCCGGAAACGAAGACGCATTCCTGGGCGAACAGCCAGCGGCCGCGCTCGAGCGCGGCGGCATCGTATTCCTGCCCGGCATCGTCCCGGCTGTTTTCCGGCGCATCGGTCATGACCGGGTGCTCCCTGTTATCAACGCTTCTTGCGCTGACGGCGGGTCGTTTTGCCCTTGCCCTTTACGGGGCCTTTGGGCGTGGCGGGCTTGTCGTCTTCTTCGGCGGCTTCCTTCGCCTTGCGGTTGCCGCGCGGCGGCGCCTTTGGCGGTTCTTCGTTGATGCTCGCCCCCGAAGCGGAGACCCCCATCCGGCGCATGATGACCCATTGCTGGGCGATCGACAGCGTGTTGTTCCAGGCCCAGTAAATCACCAGCCCGGCCGGGAAGCTGCCCAGCAGGAACGTGAACACGATCGGCAGCAGCATGAAAATCTTCTGCTGCATCGGGTCCGCGGGCTGCGGATTCAGCTTTTGCTGGAGGTACATCGTGATGCCCATGATGATGGGCCAGATGCCGATATTGACGATCTGCAGGCTTTGCGGCACGTCCCACTGGACGAGCCCGAACGCCATCAGCAGGCCGAGCGGGTCGGGGGCCGACAGATCCTGAATCCAGCCGAAGAACGGCGCATGGCGCATTTCGATGGTGACGAACAGCACCTTGTACAGGGCGAAGAACACCGGGATCTGGATCAGGATGGGGAAGCAACCCGACATCGGGTTGGCGCCTTCCTTCTTGTACAGTTCCATCATCGCCGTGTTCTGGCGCTGGCGGTCGTCCTTATAACGCTCGCGGATTTCGACCATCTTCGGCTGCAGCTTTTTCAGCCGGCTCATCGACTTGTAGGACTTGTTGGCCAGCGGGAAGAAGGCGAGCTTGATCAGCACCGTCAGCAGCAGGATCGCCAGGCCGAAATTTCCGAGAAGCAGGTAGAAATAGTCGATGGCGTAGAAGATCGGCTTGGTCAGGAAATAGAACCAGCCGAAATCGACCAACCGGTCGAAACGCGGGATGCCGAGCTTTTCCTCGTAGGAATCGAGAAGCTTCACTTCCTTTGCGCCGGCGAACAGCCGGGTTGCGAATTCGACCGTCTGGCCCGGCGCCAGGGTACTGGCGGCGGCGAGGTAATCGGCCTGGAACTTGTCCTTGCCGCCGGGTGCCGTATGCACGAAGCGGCCCTTGTTCAGTGTTTTCTGGTCGGGAACAAGCGCCGTCGCGAAATACTTGGCCGTAATGCCGAGCCACTTTCCGGCGCCCTCCAGCGATTTGACGCCATTGGCTTCATCCGGCAGGTCGCTGTAATCGACCTCGGTCAGGGTTTCGTCGAACACCCCGATCATGCCCTCGTGCAGAATCCAGAACCCGGACGTTTCCGGCATGCCGGAAAGCGAAATCAGGCCGTAAGGATGCATCACCGCTGTCTGGGCGCCGGTATTCGTAATCCGCTGATTGACCGTGAACATGAAGTTCCGGTCGATGGAGATCGTCTGGGCGAATTCGATACCCTGGGGGTTGGTCCAGCGCAGCGTTACGGGGTCGCCGAACGACAGCGTGGGCTTGTCGGCGGTCCAGACCGTATCGGGGCCCGGCATGGTGATGCCCGCCGACGTGGTGGTCCAGCCGAACTGCGCGTAATAGGGGTTTTCGGTCCCCTGCGGCGACAGCATCACGATGTTTTCGCTGTCTTTTTTCAGTGTCTGGCGATAGTCGAGCAGCGTGAGGTCGTCGATCAGCGCGCCTTTCAGCCGGATCGATCCGATCACCCGCTTGGTGTTGATCGCGACGCGCGGCGTGCTCGCAAGGACGGCCGAGCGGGAGATGCTTGCCGGGACCGTGGGTTGTCCGGCAACCGGGGCGCCTGCGCCCGGCGGCACGGCGCCCGGGGTCGGAATTGCGGTGGCGCCGGGAATCTGCGCCGGGGCCTGGCCCGGCACGGGGGCGAGCATCTGACCGCCGGTGCCCGGCTTGACCGTCTGTGCGGATTCCCTGGCTTTCTGCGCTTCCTGCAGGGCGCGTTCTTTTTCGATCCGCGGACCTTCGATGAACAGCTGGAAGCCGAGCAGGATGGACACCGACAGGACAATGGCGAGTATCAGGTTGCGTTGATCCATGATTTAGCGTCCGTCTCCATCTGGTACCGGGTCGTATCCCTGGCCGCCCCACGGGTGGCAGCGGGCGATACGCCGGAGCGCGAGCAGGCCGCCGCGGCCGGGGCCGTGCAACCGGATTGCATCTATTGCGTAACCTGAACAGGTCGGGTGAAAGCGGCATGTCTGCGGCAGAACCGGCGATATCAGCAACTGATAGCCACGGGCCAGACCGATCAACAGCAGGCTCAGAATTCTGGTCAGAACGATCATGCCGTTTGGTTTTCCTCAGCGGTCTGTCGGAAAGCTCCGAGTTTGCGCAGACCTGTTTCCAGATCGTTTTTCAGGGCGCTGAAGTCGCGCGCAGGGGTTCCCTGGCGGCCGATCAGCACATAGTCGTGTGTCGCAACGGCACAGCGCGGCAACACTTCTTCCGCCGCTGCCCGAAGACGGCGGCGTGCTCTATTGCGAACCACGGCGTTACCGACGCGCTTGCTTACCGTAAGGCCGTAGCGAGGTCCATCCGGCGCCGCCCGGTCGTCGGACGGCTGGGGCGCAACCTGAAGCACAATGCCCGGCGCGGCCCATTTCCGTTTGCCCGCTGCCACTCTTAAAAACTGGCGGCGGGTTTTCAGGCGCTGAAGAACGGCGCCCATCCGGTTATGCGGAAAGACGCTTGCGACCCTTTGCACGACGACGGGACAACACCCGGCGACCGCCTACGGTTTGTTTGCGCGCGCGGAAACCGTGCCGATGTTTGCGTACGAGGACGCTAGGTTGGAATGTACGTTTCAAGGCTGACTCCGGCTACGATCTGGTCGAAAAACAGGCCCGGTGTATAAGGTTTCGGCGCGGCCAAGTCAACGAAACAGCGACACCTCCGCGATATTGCGCCGATTAAGGGCGAATCCCGCCCGAATCCGACCTGAATCCGGCCTGAATCGGGGACTTCACGCTTTGTTGAGAGGGTGTTGATTGGCCTTGGGAACGGCGGAAATCCAGATATCCCGGGACCGGAACGGGCCTCTGGGCGCGGCCGGACGGAAAAACGCGGAAGTTTTGTATGGTATTCTGTCCGGGAAACCCGCCACATCCGCCAAACGGCATAAGACAACAGCCATGAAAGGCGCTGCGATGGACAAAGCGACACAGGCAGACTCCGCAAACCAACCGGGGACCGGGCAGGGCGGCAGAAAATCCGCCTTTTCGCTCGGGCGGGTCCTGCCCCTGACCGTGCTGGTCGCGGGTCTGGCGGCGTTTTTTTACTTCGATCTCAATCAGTATGTTTCCCTCGGCGCGCTCAAGACCCACCGGGAAGTGCTCCAGTCCTGGGTCGAGAATTACGGTGCGATGTCCGCCATCGTATTCATTGCGGTTTATGCCCTCGCGGTCGCGTTCTCCATCCCCGGGGCGGTGTTTATCACCATCGCCGGCGGGTTCATGTTCGGACCCTATCTCGGCACGGTGTATGTCGTTATCGGTGCGACGACCGGCGCCGTCGGCGTATTCCTCGCGGCGAAATGCGCGCTCGGCGACGTCCTGCGCGCCAAGGCCGGCCCGGCGATCAAACGCATGGAAGCGGGTTTTCGCGAAAACGCGCTGAGCTACCTGCTGATCCTGCGTCTGGTGCCGCTGTTTCCGTTCTGGCTGGTCAATCTGGTCCCGGCCTTCCTGGGCGTCAGCCTGCGCACCTATCTGATCGGCACGTTTCTCGGCATCGTCCCCGGCGCGTTCGTTTATTCGCTCGTGGGAGACGGCGCCGGTGCGGTGCTCGACGCCGGGGGCGATCTGAATATCGGGATCATCTTCGCGCCGCGTTTCCTGGCCCCGATCATCGGCCTCGCGGTTCTTGCCTGCATACCGATCGTCTATAAAAAGATCAAAGCGCGGAAAGCCGTTCCGTCCGCCTGAATACTAAGGTGTCGAAAATGTCGAATGAAATTACCGCTGATATCGTTGTCATCGGCGGCGGCTCCGGGGGTTTGTCCGTCGCCGCCGGCGCGTCGCAGATGGGCGCCGAGGTGGTGCTGCTCGAAAAGGCGAAGATGGGCGGCGATTGCCTGAACTACGGCTGCGTTCCGTCGAAGGCGATGATCGCGGCGGCCCATGCGGCCCACGCCGTGCGCAGGGCCGGCCGGTTCGGGATCGCCGCTGCGGAACCGGCGATCGATTTCGAAAAAGTCCACGATCACGTTCACGGCGTCATCGGCGCCATCGCGCCGCACGATTCCGTCGAGCGCTTCGAAGGGCTCGGCGTGCGGGTTATCCAGGAGCACGGCAAGTTCGTCGGCCCCAACCGGGTGCAGGCCGGCGACACCGTCATCACCGTCAAGCGCGTCGTTATCTCCACCGGCTCCCGCGCCGGCGTGCCGCCGGTCCCCGGGCTGGAAGACGTGCCCTACCTGACCAACGAAACGGTGTTCGATAAAAAATCCGCGCCCGATCATCTGATCGTTCTCGGCGGCGGGCCGATCGGCAGCGAGCTCGCCCAGGCGCACCGGCGGCTCGGCTGCAGGGTGACGATCCTCGAGATGTTCAGCGTGCTCGGCAAGGACGACCCGGAACTGACGGAGATCGTGAAAAACCGGATGCTGTCCGAAGGGATCGCGATGCGTGAAGGCATCAAGGTCGTCCGGGCCGAACGAACCGACAGCGGAATTGCCGTCATCATCAAGGACGACGGCAGGGAAGAACGCATCGAAGGGTCCGACCTGCTTGTATCGGCGGGGCGGGTGCCCAATCTCGACGGGCTCGACCTCGAAGCGGCGGGAATAGAATACGACAAGCGCGGGGTCACGGTGGATGCGCGTCTGCGGACATCCAACAGGAAAGTGTACGCCATCGGCGATGCGGCGGGCGGCTTTCAGTTCACGCATGTCGCCGGCTATCACGCCGGGATCGTCCTGCGGAACATCCTGTTCCGCCTGCCGGCCAGGGTCGACTATTCGGCCCTGCCATGGGTCACCTATACCGATCCCGAGCTTGCCCATGTGGGCATGACCGAGACCCAGGCGCGGGAAAAATACGGCGATATCCGCATCCTTCGCCATCCCTTCGCCGAGAACGACCGGGCGCAGGCGGAGCGCGATACCGACGGGCTCGCCAAGATCGTCACGACCGCCAAGGGCGTTATCGTCGGGGCGTCGATCGTCGGGCCGCATGCGGGCGAATTGCTGCAAAGCTGGATTCTGCCGATCCAGAAGAAAATGAAGATCGGCGCCGTCGCGGGGCTCATCATTCCCTATCCGACCCTGGGCGAGGTCAACAAGCGCGCCGCCGGCAGCTATTACACGCCGAAGCTGTTCAGCGAGAAGACGAAAAAAATCGTCAGGTTTCTGCTGCGCCTCGGTTGACGGCCGGGACCCTGCGCCGCCCGCGAAAACCCTGCGCTCACAACTAGTTGAGAGACGGTGAGCATAGTGTGCGTTGTGTGATGTGTGGAATCCCCATCTAATCATTGGGACAGCGGAATTCCTCCGCGGTCCCAGGTTTCCGTATCGTCAATGGGAGAACAGATATGATCAAGAAAACGATTACCACCCTCAGCGTTGTTGCACTCGCCGCCGGCACCGCCGCGCTGCCCGCCGCCGCGGCCGGCATTTCCGCCGGCACCCCCGTCCAGATCGCGGCGTGCGGCCCGTGCGCGGCGAAGAATCCCTGTGCGGCGAAGAATCCGTGCAGCCCGTGCGCGGCGAAGAATCCCTGTGCGGCAAAGAACCCGTGCAGCCCGTGCGCGGCGAAAAACCCGTGCAGCCCCTGTGCTGCGAAGAAAAACTAAAGACGTCCATTCGTTCTGTGGAGCGTATGATCGAACGTCCTCCCCACCGGGGAGGGCGTTTTCTTTTGTATCAAAAGTATCAGGGGCATAGAGACCGCCCGGCCGCTTCGCTATAGTCCGCATATGGATGAAAAGCCAAGACGTTTGCCGTTGCTGCTGACCGGAATGTCCGCACGGCTGCTGTTGCTCACGGTCTTTTTCGTGATGCTGAGCGAGGTGTTCATCTATGCGCCGTCCATCGGCCGCTACCGCGTCGCCTATATGCAGGAACGCATCGCCGCCGCCCATCTGGCGAGTCTGGCGCTCGAAGCCCCCAGCGACAACCGGGTTAGCAGCGCGCTTCTCGAAGAGCTTCTGAAAAGCGCCAAGTCGTACGGCATCGTGCTGCGCCGGCCGAAATCCAAGGCTCTGATGCTCAGCCGCAACATGCCGCCGAAGGTTCACGAGACGTTCGACATGCGCGACAACGAATTCTTCGGACTGATCGGCGAAGCGCTGTCGGTCATGTGGCGGACCGAGCGCCGGATGGTCCGCGTCGTTGCGCCGTCGCCCACCAATCCCGAAGTGCTGGTCGAGACGGTCATCAACGAATGGGTCCTGCGCGAGATGATGCTCGATTATTCGGCGCGCATCCTGTGGCTGTCGATCGTGATTTCGCTGGTGACGGCGACGCTTGTATATCTCAGCCTGCAATGGATGTTCGTCCGCCCGATGCTCGGCATCACGGACAGCATGATCAATTTTCGCCGCAATCCGGACGACGCGCGCCGGCTGATCCAGCCCGGCCGCCGCCGCGACGAGATCGGCAGCGCCCAGCGCGAACTCGCCCAGATGCAGAGCCGGCTGCGCGATGCGCTGAAACAGCGGGCGCGGCTTGCCGCCCTCGGCACGGCGGTCACCAAGATCAACCACGATCTGCGGAACATCCTCGCCACGGCCCAGCTGGTGTCCGACCACGTCTCCGACAGCGACGACCCGAACGTGCGGCGGATTGCGCCGACGCTGCTCGGCGCGCTCGATCGCGCCGCTGCGCTGTGCAGCCGGACGCTTACCTTCGCCAATGAAGGCACGCCGGCGCCCGAACTGACGCATTTCGATCTCGCCGCGCTGGTCAGCGATATCGCCACGGAAATATCTGTTCGCGAAAGCCAGACCGGCATGATCGAAAATTCGGTGCCGCGCGACTTTGCTATATTTGCCGACCGCGACCAGCTTTACCGCGTGATTTCGAACCTGGTGCTGAACGCGTTCCAGGCCGGCGCGACCAAGGTGTCGGTTGCGGCATCGGCCGATTCCGATCTGAATGCGAACCTTATCGAGATCGCCGATAACGGCCCGGGCCTGCCGAACAGGGTAAAAGAGCATCTGTTCGAGCCGTTCCAGGGCTCGGCGCGGGTCGGCGGCACGGGGCTGGGGCTCGCGATCGCGCGGGACCTGATGCGCGGCCATGGCGGCGATGCGGAACTCGGGCGGAGCGACGAAGACGGCACGGTATTCGTCCTCAGCCTGCCGATCGAGGAAAAGCGCGAACGCCCCCGGTTCGGGCGGTCCGCCGCCCCGGGATCGCCCGCCAACGCGGCAGAATAGCGCAGCCGGGATTCTGTCCATGACAACGTTGCGATTGCGCGTCTTAATCGTTATTTATCCTGTTACCGAATAGATTGACGGCGGATTAGAATATGGAAAATTTTTCAAACTGGATTCTGGGATTCTTCTCAATCGTGATGGGAATCGCCGGGCTGTTTGTTGCCGCCCGGGCCGGCGAAGGGCTCGGCTATTACGGCGGTCTCGCGATGTTCGTGTTTGGCGTCGCGTTCGTTTTCCTCCTGATCCGCACGTCCCTCGACCACGAAGAACAGCGCCACTAGGGCGTTTTGTCCGCCAGGCGGCCGTTCATCCGCATCAGGTAAATTGCCGTGATGCCGCCGGCCGCCGACATCGTGATCATCGCGTAAAAGGCGCCGCCGCCGAACCGCTCGTATAGCCCGCCGGTGACGAGCATTGCCAGCCCCATGACCAGCCCGATGGCGAGACCCGAATACAGGCTCTGCGCCGATGCCGACATGTGTTCGGGAACCGTGCGCAGCAGGTGATGCATGGCGGCCAGGTGCGCCGCGCCGAAGGTCAGGCCGTGCAGCCACTGGGTGGCGAACAGCATGCCCATGTCGGTCGTATTGGCGAGAATGGCCCAGCGCACGATGCCGGCCGCGGCGGCGATCCACATCAGCCGTATCGGGCTGATCCGCGCGACGACCGCACCGGAAAACGCGAACAGGATAATTTCGGCAATGACCCCTTCGGCCCACAACGCGCCGATCACGTCGTCCGGCAGGCCCGCGTTGCGCCAGTGAATGGTACCGAATACGTAGAGCACCGCGTGGCTGGACTGCAGCAGGCTGACGGCGGCGATGAATACCAGAAAGGGCTTCTGGCGCAGCAGCACGAAGGCCGGAAAACGGACATGCGGCCGGTCGCGGGCCGGGCGCTCCGGCAGGCCGAACCCGGCGATGAACGCAGCCACCATGGCGGCGACGATCATCCACAGGATTGCGGCATCGCCCGACCGTTCCACAACCCATCCGCCCGCATAGGCCGCAAGGATAAAGGTGATCGATCCCCAGAGACGCACCCGGCCGTAATCGAATCCGTGTTCGACAGAGGCGCGCGACGCGAGGTTTTCGCCCAGCGGGATCAGGGCCATGAACATCGCGCTCGCCAGCACGTTGACGGCGAACAGGGCCCAGAACCCGTCGGCGATGCCGAAAAGCGCGTAGGTGATTATGCCGCCGCCGGCCGAGATCATAATGATTTTCCTGTGGGCGCCGGACCGGTCGGCGAAATGGGCGATCAGCGGATTGGCGAACGCACGGATCCAAACCCCGACCGACAGGATCAGGCTGATCTCCGCCGCATCGAGCCCGCGATATTTAAGCCATGCCGGCCAGAACGGCAGGTGAATGCCGACCGCCAGAAATATCGCCGCATAATAGAAGGAAAATCGTATGGCCATGATGATCCCGAAGCTTTAGCACGATTCCGGACCGAAACGGCATCGGCCGGAACGGGGCCGTCGGGTTTTCCCGGCGACCGCTAGATAAACCTGCCGGTCCGTGCTATCGAAACTCAACATTCATCGATAAACCCATAAGATAAATTAAAGGGATGAGGGACAACCATGCCAGCCAAGACAATCAAGGCCGATAGCGCCGCCGAAGCTTATTTGACCCTGTTGAAAGACCGTGACGTCGATTACCTGTTCGGTAATGCCGGCACCGATTTTCCCTCGATCATCGAAGCGCTGTCGAAATCCGTGGCCGGACAAAGCAGCTCGCCGACACCGATGACCGTGCCGCACGAAAACCTCGCGGTGGCGATGGCGCATGGCTACTACGTCGCGACCGGCCGGCTCGCCTCGGTCATGGTGCATGTCAATGTCGGCACGGCGAATGCAATCTGCGGCGTCATGAACGCGTCGCGCGAGAATGTGCCGATCCTCATGACGTCGGGCCGTACGCCGCTTACTGAAGAAGGCTTCGACGGATCGCGGTCGCTGTATATCCACTGGGGACAGGAAATGTTCGACCAGGGCGGTGTGATGCGCGAAATGGTCAAGTGGGACTACGAACTGCGCAACGCCAAGCAGATCGAGACCATCGTCGACCGCGCGGTAACCGTGGCCATGACCGAGCCGCGCGGCCCGGTTTACCTGTCGCTGCCGCGCGAAGTGCTTGCCGAAAATCCCGGCGAATTCACCTTCCAGTCGCCGACCCGCCGGGTGGCCGCGCGGGCGGCATCCGCCGACGCCAATGCCCTCGACGAGGCGGCGGAAATTCTCGCGGCGGCTGAAAATCCGCTGATCATCACCGCCAGCATGGGACAGAACCGGGCGGCCGTTCCGGCGCTCGAATCCCTGGCCGAGCGGTTTGCGATACCGGTCATCACCTATCGTCCGCGCTATGTGAACATATCGTCCGACCACCCGATGCATCTGGGCTACGAGCCCGGCGCCTATCTGCCCGACGCGGATGCGATCCTTGTCCTCGATTGCGACGTGCCGTGGATTCCGTCGCTGCACAAGCTCAATCCCGACGCGAAGGTCATTCACCTCGGCGCCGACCCGCTTTACGAAAACTATCCGGTGCGCGGCTTCCAGTGCGACCTGGGCATCCGCGGCAGCTCCGGCACGTCCCTGCCGCTTCTCGAAGAAGCGATGGCGAGCCGTGAGAAATCGGCGAAGGGGCGCATCGATGCGCGTCGCGCCAAGATCGCCGGCATCAAGGGCGACCAGGCCGCCGCCAATCAGACGCGGATCGAAAAGATCGCGTCCGGCGCCGCCGCCATGGACAATTCCTGGGTGGCGCATTGCCTGAACCAGGTGAAACAGGATGAGGACATTCTCGTGTCCGAATCCCAGCTCGCGCTCGGCAATATGGCGATCCGCGAACCCGGCAGTTTCTTCGGCACATCGCCGTCGGGCGGGCTTGGCTGGGGGCTCGGCGCGGCCCACGGGGTCAAGCTCGGCCAGCAGGACAAGCGCGTGTTCTGCGTCGTCGGCGACGGTTCCTACATGTTCGGCAACCCGACCCCGGCGCATTTTGTGTCGGCGGCCTATAATCTGCCGGTGCTGACCGTGATCATGAACAACAAGATGTGGGGCTCGGTGCGCAAGGCGACCCTGGGGCTCTACCCGGACGGCGCGGCGTCCAGCGCCAACCAGGCGCCGCTGACCTATCTCGACCCGGCGCCGGAATATCACAAGATCGTCGAGGCCTCCGGCGGCTACGGCGAGGAAGTCGAAGACCCCGCCGAGCTGCAGGCAGCGATCGAACGCGGCCTGAAGGCGGTTGACGTCGACAAGCGCCAGGCGGTCATCAACGTTCATACAACCTATGACGACGCGGCGGCGATTGCAGACGCCAAGCGGTGATGGGCGTTCCGGCTGATGCCCTGAACGCACAGCTCGGGCGGCTGGCGGCGCACCCGTTCTACGCGGGACGTCTGCCGCCCCATATCGCCGACGCCGCCGATTTTGCGGCCAACGTGCCTCTGATGGGGCGGGCCGACCTGGTGGCGGAAATGGAAAAGCCGGGCTACGGCGCCTTTGGCGGCAGCAATCCGGTGCGGATCAATCTGAGCCCGATGGGGGCGTCGCTGGTCCCCGCCATGCAGACGGCGGGGGATATCGCCAACATGGTGGCCGCCGCCCGCACCCATCTCGACGCCTGCGGCATCGGGCCGGGCGATGTCTGCGCGGTGACGTTCGGCTATCACATGTTCGTCGCCGGGCTGTTCTACCAGACCCAGATGGAAGCCCATGGCGTCGGCTGTATTCCGTTGGGACCGGGAGACGCCGAGCGCACGGTCGATGTCTGCGTCCGCCACAACGTGACTGTGCTGGCCGGAAATCCGTCGTTTTCCCTGAAGCTGATCGAAGCCGGTCTCAAGCCGCCGAAGGTATTTTTCGCCGGCGGCGAGGCGTTTACCGGTAATCCCGCACTCTACGGCGCGGTCAAGGCGGCGATGCCCGATACCGTGCTGGTCGATTCCTTTTCGCTGTCGGAATTCCTGCCGGTTGCGCGCACGTTTCCCGGCGGCGAGGGCGTGCATGTTTTCGACGAACTGGTCTATGCCGAGGTGATCGACCCGGCGACCGGTGAACCCGTCGCCGACGGCGAGCGCGGCGAACTGGTGCTGACCCATCTGAAAAAGGAGGCGCAGCCGCTGATCCGCTATCGCACCGGCGATCTGACGGTCCGCCGGACGACGGACCCGGTCCGTGGCCGGACCGTCAACCTGCCGCGCGTCGTGTTCGGGCGTACCGATAACATGATCAAGGTGAAGGGCGTGAAGGTCTATCCGTCGGAAATCCGCGCCGTGCTGCTGGGACTCGACGGGCCGACGGGCGCGTACCGGCTGACAGTGTCCGCAAAGGCCGGCGGCGGCGACCGGCTGGCGCTCGCCATCGAGGGCGCTGGCGGCGACGATGTCGCCGGGGAAATCGCCCGGCGCTTCAAGAACCAGACGCTGATTTCGGCCGACGAGATTGCCTTCGCCGAGAAGCTGGAAGAAGGCCCCCTTGCCGTCGATGAGCGCACTTAGATTCAGGATGGATTGTATTCAATGACCGAAAACGCATGGCGGCTGATCGTCGACAGAAATTCCTATGCCGATTTTTCGGTGTCCGTTTCCCCCGCCGTGGAAAAAGCGGTCGTGAACGGCGATGCGCCGCCGACGATCTTCCTCAACGTGTTCGACCGCGATTCGATCACCATCGGCGTCAACGAAGACCCGGAACAGGTGCTCAACCTGGATTTCTGCCGCGACAACGATATCGATTTCCGCCGCCGGGTGAACGGCGGCGGCGCTATCTATACCGGCACCGGGTCCGCGTTCATGGTCTATTTCGTGCCGACGTCGCACCCGGACGTGCCCGAAACCACGACAGAGGCGTTCCCCAAAATCCTGACCGCCTTCGCCGAAACGCTGAGCGACCAGTTCGGCTTTCCCGCCGAATACCGGCCGCTCAACGACGTGCAGGTCGAGGGCCGCAAGCTGGTGCCGACCTCGCTCAAAATCGAAAACGGCGTGATGACGTTCCGCTTCGTCGTCAACGTGAAGGAAATGAACACCGAAATCGCAGGCACCGCGATGCCGATGCCGCCCGAAAAAGTGCAGGACAAGGTGCACAAGGACCTGCAGTCCCGGTTTACCTGTCTTGAACGCGAAGCCGGGCGGGAAATCATGGCCGGCGATCTCGAAAGCATGGCCCGCGCTGCGGTGGCGCATGCCTTCAGCGACGTGGTGCTCGAACCCGGCGAACTGACCGATGCCGAGCGCGGCTATGCCGAAGAATTCCGTGCCGAATACGACAACGACACCTGGCTGTACGGCAAAAGCGAGAAAGTGCGCTTCGGCGATCTTGTCGGGGCCGGCGATACCGTCGGACGCGGCCGTCACAAGGCGGTCGGCGGCATGCTGTGGGCAACGCTGGTGGTCCGCGACGGCGCGGTGCTGCACGCCATCCTCAACGGGGACTGGCATCCGCGCCCGATCGATTCCGTCGGCTGGCTGGAAGACGCGCTTGCGGGCTGTCCCGCCAGCGAAGCCGACCTTCGCGCCCGGGTCACGGCGTTTATGGAGCGCGACGACGTCGAATTCGCGAGCGTCGAGACCGACGACCTGATGTCGGCCTTCGTCAAGGCGCTGGCGGACCAGAAGCCGGCGGGGTGATTGCGGCCCACGGAAGTCCGGACTTGCCGTCGGACCTGCTTCCGGCCGGGCCGGGCGCCTATGCCCTGACATTCCGGCTGGAAAAACCGCTTACGCTCCCCGTCGCCCGGCTGAATTCGCCGGCGCTCCCTCCCGGGGCGTACGTTTATGCCGGCAGTGCGTTCGGTCCCGGCGGCATCCGCGCCCGGGTGGCACGGCACCTGCGGGCCGACAAGAAACCGCACTGGCATATCGATCATCTGTCGGCACGCGCCGAATGTGTCGATGTGAAAACCTATCCCGGCGGACGGGAATGCGATCTGGTCGCGGCGCTTCTGGAAGCGGGTGCGACGGTGCCGGTCGCCGGATTCGGCAGTTCGGACTGCCGCGGCTGTGCGGCGCATCTCGTTCGCCTTGCCGACTGATTTCAAAACGGCAATATTGCGGCCCGAGGGACTTCTCGGAACAACAGGGATGCACAGATGGCAGTCGTGAACATTGAACGCCGCGCCGACGGGATCGGCCGCGTCGCGATCAACCGCCCGGACAAGCGCAACGCGCTGAACGACGATGTGCGGAACACCCTGATTGCGGAACTTCCCCGGCTTTTGGCCGACGACGCGGTTCACGCCGTCCTGATCACCGGCGAAGGAGGGCATTTCTGCGCGGGCGGCGACATCGCCAGCATGGAAGGCCTCGATTCCAAAGGTGCGCGCGCCCGGATGAAGGCCAATCACCGTATCGTCCGCATGATCGCCGAGGCCGAAAAGCCGGTCGTCACCGCCATCGAAGGTTTTGCGGTCGGCGCCGGGGCCGGGCTTGCGATGCTGGGCGACACCGCGGTGATCGCCGAAGGCGGCACCATCGGCTTTCCGTTTTTCAAGGTCGGCCTGATCCCGGATTACGGCATTCTGCATACGCTGCCGCGCCGCGCCGGCGGGGCGAAGGCGCGCCAGTTATTGCTCTATGCGAAAATGGTCAAGGCGCCGGACGCCGTCGGAATGGGTCTTGCCGACGAACTGGTCGCCGAGGGCAAGGCGGAAGAGACCGCGATCGAACGTGCGCTGACCCTCGCGGCGATGCCGCCCTTCGCTTTTGCCATCGCGAAACAGCAGCTCGGGCTTGCGCCGGTCAAGCTGGAAGAAGCGCTCGAAATGGAGGCGCTGGCCCAGGCAGGCTGTTTCGGCGCCGGCGAATTCCAGGAAGGGTTCTCCGCCTTTATGGAGAAACGGGCGCCGGTTTTCCGGAAGTAGGGATTCATGACCCCGCAGACCTTCCGCACCCGTATCACCGATCTTTTCGGGATCGAGCATCCGCTGGTCTGCGGCGGCATGATGTGGCTTGCCGACGCCAAATATGTCAGCGCCGTCGCGCGCGCCGGCGGGATCGGGTTCATCACGCCGCGGTCGTTCCCGACGCCGGAGGATTTCCGCGAACAGATCCGCATGGCGCATGATCTGTCCGACGGCAGGCCGTTCGGCGTGAACCTGTATATTTCGGCCCGGCCCGAAGCCAACCGGTTGCTGGAAACGTTTCTCGAAATCGCCATCGACGAAAACGTGAAATTCCTGGAAACCGCCGGGTTTTCGCCGAAAATGTTTCTGCCGCGCATCAGGGATGCGGGCATCAAGGTCATCCACAAATGCACGACCCTGCGCCACGCCGTGTCGGCGCAGAATGCCGGTGTCGATGCGATCACGATCCTCGGGGCGGAAGCGGGCGGACACCCGGGACGGGACCTGATCGGGACCATGGTTCAGGGCGCCACCGTGCCGCAGGCGCTCGATATCCCCGTGGTGCTGGCAGGTGGCATGGGGACCGGGCGCCAGCTGATGGCGTGTCTCGCGCTCGGGGCCGACGGCATGCTGCTGGCGACACGGATGATCGTATCGGAGGAAATCTGGGCGCACCCGAATTACAAGAAGCATCTGGCCGGGCTCGACGCCGGCGATACAAGCCTGATCATGAATATCTTCGGCGACAGTTCGCGCGTGCTGAAGAACGACTCCGCCGCCCGTGTGCTGGAACTCGAAGCCGAGGGAATCACCGATTACGAAGCGTACCGGCCGCATGTGCAGGGTACGCTGCAGAAAGAAGCCTATGAAGACGGCGACTGGACCAAGGGCACGGCGTCCATCGGACAGTCGGTTGCCTTTGCCGGCGAAATCGAATCCGCCGAATCCATCATCGACGGCATCGTTGCCGAAGCGGCCGCAGTGCGCGACCGGTTGAACAGACTTTAAAAAGGACCAGCTCATGGCGCAGGACGTCAATTCATCCAAATTCGTTATCGGTGTCATCGGCACCGGCACAATGGGCCGCGGCATCGCCCAGATCGCAGTCATCGGCGGATTCACGGTCAAGATGTTCGACGCGCAGGACGGTGCGGCGGACAAGGCGCAGGAATTCATCGCGCGCATGATCAACCGCGCCGCCGAAAAGGGGCAGATGTCGGAAGACGCCGCGGCCATCGCCAACGGACGTCTGGAAATCGTGGATTCGCTTGCCGATCTCGCGGATTGCGGCATGGTCGTCGAGGCGATCGTCGAGAACCTGGACGTGAAGCGAAAGGTCTTCAGCGAGCTTGAAGGTCTCGTCGCCGAAGATGCGATCCTTGCCTCCAACACGTCGTCGCTGTCCGTGACCCAGATCGCCGCCGGCTGTGCAAAACCCGAACGGGTTGCGGGATTTCATTTTTTCAATCCCGTGCCGCTGCTGAAAGTGGTCGAGGTCGTCGACGGTCAGCTGACCGCGCCCTGGGTTGCCGACAAGCTCGATGCGATCGCCCGCAAATGCGGGCACGATCCGGTTCGCACCCAGGACACGCCCGGATTTCTCGTCAATCACGCCGGGCGCGGGCTGTATACCGAAGGGGTGCGCATTCTTGCCGAAGGGATCGCCGAGGCGCACCAGGTCGACGACGTGCTCCGTGAAGGCGGCGCCGCGTTCCGCATGGGGCCGTTCGAGCTGATGGATACGACCGGGCTCGACGTGTCCGGCGTCGTCATGGAATCGATCTACGAGCAGTTTTACCAGGAACAGCGTTTCAAGCCGCAGGCCTTTATTCGCAACCGCATGGCTGCGGGCCTGCTCGGCCGCAAGACCGGCAAGGGTTTCTACGCCTATGAGGACAACAAGAAGATCGCTCCGAAGGTTGCCGCCGCGCCGACCGACCTGCCGGACGCCGTCTGGATCGGCGGGCAGGGCCATGACGGTGCGACAATCCTGGCCGAGTTCCTGAAGGGCAAGGTCGAAATCGAGACCGGCGACAAGCCGTCCGCCCGCGCGATCTGCATGGTCGCGCCGCTGGGCCGCGATGCGACGATGACGGCGATAGATCTCGGCATCGAGGCCGAACGCACGATCGCGGTCGATACCCTGTTCGGTCTCGACGGGCGGCGGACCCTGATGACCACCAGCGTCACCGATACGGGCGTGCGCGACCTTGCCCATGCCGTACTGGCCGCCGACGGCGGCGCGGTCACGGTAATCCACGACAGTCCCGGCTTTATCGCCCAGCGCACGATCGCGACCATCGTCAATATCGCGTCGGAAATCGCGCAGATGCGTATCGCGACGCCGGAAGACATCAACAAGGCCGTCCGTCTCGGCCTCGCCTACCCGCAGGGGCCGCTTGAATTCGGCGACAGCGTCGGCGCGGCGAAAATTCACGCGATCCTGACGGCGATGCACGCCTTCTACGGCGACCCGCGGTACCGCCCCAGCCCCTGGCTGACCCGCCGCGCCCGTCTCGGCATTTCACTGATGACGCCGGAAGCCTGATTTCCGCGGCGCCGGATCAAACTGCGCGAATAAGCAGTAATACGCCGGACGCCATCAGCATGTAGATGACCAGTTTGCGGAAAATCTCCGGCGTCAGGCGGCGGCGGATATTGCCGCCGAGCTTCAGGCCGATCCAGACGGGAGCTATGCCGATGGCCGAGACCAGGGCCGTCTCCGTAGTCATCAGGCCGATTTTCGACAGGCCGACGGCCATCACGATGCTGGACGCGGTGAACGAGCAGTTGATGGCCTGCACGAACCGTTCGCGGTCGAGATGCAGCGCCATCAGATAGGGCAGGACGGGCATCAGCTGCGATCCCGTCAGGCCGTTAATAATGCCGGTGGCGAAACCGGTTACCGGGCCGAGCGGTTTCTCATAGCGGGGCGGTAATGTCAGGTTCGGCGTTTTCAGGGCGAACAGGCCGTAGACGATCAGCACGACGCCCAGCGCCGCGCCCGCCGCCCGTGCTTCCATCCAGGTCAGCAGGACCAGCCCGATGACGACGCCGAGCATGCCGGCGATCAGCATCGGCCAGAACCGGCGAATGGATTCGCGGAAATGCCCCGCCTCGACCTGGACGATAATGTTGCTGGCGACCGACGGCACCAGCACCAGCGGCAGCGCGACCTCCAGCCCCATGGCCAGCGCGATGATCGGCAGACAGGTGGTTGCAAACCCCATGCCGGTGATGCCCTTGGAAAATGCCGCGAAGAAAAACGCGCCGCAGGCAATCGCGAGAAGGGTGGGGTCCATGGGGAGGAATTATCCGCCGCTGTGCCCGCGAAGGGCCAGCGGTTTTGTCTGAAAATACCGACGGCCGGGGCGGTCTTCCCCGGCCGTCGTTACGATACGCTCCGTTATTTGCCGAGAACGACCTTGCTGATTTCGGCTTTCTGCTTGTCGTTGACGCTGTTGATGACGGTCTGGACCATCTTCGCAGCCTCCGCAGCGGGGATGTACTTGATGTAGCGTTTTTTCTTGGCGCCTTCGGCGACGATCTTGGGATCGCTCAGAATCCGGTCGGTGGCGGCGCGCATCTTTGCGACCACGGCGGCCGGGGTGGACGGCGCGACGACCAGCATCCGGCCGAGGCTTTCGACGGTCGACCGGTAGTCGATCCACCATTCCTGGTCCTTGGTCAGTTTGACCGATTCAAAGATGGTCGGCAGATCGGGAAACAGGATCGACCGTTTGCGGTTCATGGTCGCGACCGCCTTGGCATTCTTTGCCTGCACGTATTTATAGGCCGACGTTTCGGAGACATAGAGAGAATCCATTTCTCCCTGCGCGAGCGCGAGCGCCGCCGCCCGGCTGCCCTTGTAGCCGATGACCACTTTGCATTTCATCGCGAGCGCATGACAGGTCATCTCCGCCCCGTCGGAAATACCGGAAATCTTGCCGTATCCCGCCCAGTTGATGACGTTGGTGCTTTTCATTGCTTCGGCGGGGCTGGAGAACTTCGAATCGTTTTTGGCCAGCCATATCCACCTTGCATGGTCGATGATGCCGAGAATCGGGAGCTTCGTCAGGTCGAACTTGGCGGCCTTCATCCCCAGTAACTGCTGCAGCCCTGCGCCGGTGCCGTTGACAATCGTCATCTGCAGCGGATCCGCCGGCGCGCTGTACAGCCGGTTCAGCGCGCTCATCCCGCCGGCGCCCGGCTTGTTGACGACGACGACATCGGCGCCGAGCTCGCGTTCGAAATGGGGGGCCAGCATACGTGCATAGGCGTCATAACCGCCGCCCGCGCCGAACCCGACGACGAATGTGATGGTTTTGCCCTTGAAATAGGGATCCGCGGCGTTTGCAGATGTCGTTGTCAGCATCGCGGTCGCGGCAAGTGCCGCCGACCCGACCAGAAATCCTAGTTTTCGCATGGTGTTTCCTCCGTTTGCTGCATTGTTTGCAGCGTTGTTTGCGTCTCGAAGACGACGGAGAAAGCCTAAGATATTATGACGGGCAGCGCCAGCAGCGGAGTGCGGGTGACCGATACTAGTGCGTGTCGAACACCGCCTGGTATAGCGCAAGCCGTTCCATCACCGCGGCGGTTTCGTCCGCCGTCGGGGAATCCGGGTCTGCCGCGGGCGGCAGGGCGCCGAACTTCATCAGGCAGGCGATCAGCAGCAGCCGTGCCTTGGTCGATGTCAGGTTGCCGCCGCCGAGAAACACCCCGGCGGGGGCGGAGAATCCCTCGTTATTGCCGCGGCCGACGCGGGCCACCGGCATGCCCATATAGACCGCCCTGGCCATCAGCCGGTTGCGCTGCGAATTGGTCATCGACCCATAGGGCGACTGGCCTTCGACCACGAAGCCGGACAGCGGCGCGTTGGCCAGGTTGTCTGCGGTCTGGGCGATGATATCGACCTCGCGGTCCGGGCTGCTATCGGCGGTCTCGGGGCTGTAATTGCCTTCCTTGATAATCGTGACCATCGGCACGGAGGTATCGATCAGGTCGCCGGCGGCGTCTTTGATCGGCACGTCCTGCGATGTCAGCGTGCCGTCTTTCAGGACGAAGCCGGTCACGCTGTCCGGCAGCTTCGACCTGTTCACGTCCGACAGGTATGTGTGTTTGGCGCCCGGCAGGTAGGTCAGGATCGGCGCCTGGCCGTGGCGCACCGCGCCCAGCAACCCGCCATGGCCGCCGGTGACGACGTAGCCGCCGGGCCGCGCATCGCCCTTTTGCACCTCGCGCGCGGCGAAGATCTGCTGTTCCTGGATCACCACCGCGCCGGCGCGGTTCCGGCCGTCGCCGTCCTGCCAGACCCGCGACGTGATGTAGTCGACCGAGTCCACAAGGTTCTTCGGCCCGTCATTGCTGATCTCGCCATGGGTGCGCTGGGCGGCGTTGCCGCAGACCGGCAGCGTGGTGTCGAGCAGAAGGTTGAGCCAGTACAGCGTCTCTTCCACCCGCGGGCTGCCCTGGGTCCAGATCGCGCCGAGATAGTCGCCGCTGTCGAGAATATGCTGCACGTCGTTGGCGACGGTCGCCAGCCGGCCGCGCGGCGGCGATACCGCGAGGTGCACCGGCCGGTAGACGAAGAAGTCCTGTCCCATGACTTCGGGTTCGATATCGCCGGTCCCGGTATCGGTGCGCTCGGCGGCGGCAAGGCCCTTGGTATAGCCGCCCGACGGCAGCACCCGGAAGGAATCGATTTCCGCCAGGCGCGAGATCAGGTTGCCGGTGCCGTATTCGTCGATGCCGAACCGGTCGATTTCCTCGAACATGCGCGATCCATCCGGGTAATAGGCCTGGCGGGACTGCGCCGCCGGCGCGCCGGGAAAGGCGCAATCGTCCTCCCACGCGCTGCCGTCGGCCTGCCGCGCCATGTAGGGCAGGGGATACAGCCCGTCTTCGGGTCTCAGCTCCACGCGGTAGACCGGCGTGTCGGCATCGGATTGCCGCTCGGCGTGGAAGGCGCCGGATGCATCGACATAGCCGTCGGGCGGGCCGTAAAGCTCTGCGGCGTCGCGCTCCAGCGGATGGGCGCTGAACTGTTCGACATAGACCGTCGCCGGGGCCGCCAGGCGCTGCGCCCGAAGGACGTCGAACCGGGCCGGGCTGCCGTCGGGGTTGGGCCGTGCCGGCAGGCCGTACTGGGCGCGGGCCTTGTTGCTGGTCACCAGTGCCGGGCTGTTGCTGATCGTGGCGTTGGAGCCGGAAAGATGGGCGATCCGTGGTTTGTCGGTCATGCGTTCGGTCCTGTGTTCCGGGCTACCACATCAACTGGCCGCCATTGGGGTGGACGATCTGGCCGGTCATGTAGGACGACCGGTCGCTGAGGAGAAAATCGAGTACCGCCGCGACCTCTTCCGGCCGGCCGAGGCGGCCCATCGGCAGGCTGTCGGCCAGTTTACGGCGGGCTTCGCCGTATTCGGCCTCGGTCCTGCCGGCGGACAGGATCGGCGTGTCGATCGGTCCCGGTCCCAGCGCGTTGAGCCGGATGCCGTGCGGCGCGAATTCGAGGGCGAGCGACTTGGTCAGCGAATAGATCGCGGATTTCGCCGCCATATAGGCGGCGGCGCCCGGCACCGCCATGATCGCGAAATCCGACGACATGGTGACGACCGCGCCCTTGTCGGCGGCGATCATGTCGGGCAGCACCGCCTGACAGCACAGGAAGGTGCCCTTGACGTGTGCGTCCATCATCCGGTCCCAGTCGGCTTCCGGGATGTCGCCGGTTACGCCCCGGATAAAAATCCCGGCGGCGAGGAACGCCTTGTGGACCGGGCCGATATCGGCGGCGATGCGGTCCTTCATCGCCGTTACGCTGGCGCGGTTGCCGACATCGACCTCAATCGCCGTCGCCGATCCGCCGGCGGCTTCGATCTCCGCGACGGTTTCGGCGGCGCCGTCCGCGTTCCGGTCGGCCACCGCCACATGCATGTCTTTCGCCAGGCGCAGCGCCGATGCGCGGCCGATCCCGCTGCCGCCGCCGGTGACAAGGAGGGTGGGGGTATCCGCCATCAGAAAAGCGCCGCGCCGCCATTGACGCGGATATCCTGGCCGGTGACGAAGCTGGCCTCGTCGCTCAACAGGAAAAGGGCGGTCTCGACCATGTCCGCCGGCTCGCCGATGCGCCCGAGCGGGATATTGTCGGCCCAGGAATACATATCGGTTTCGCTCATATTGCCGCGCGGCTGCGGCGTGTCGGTGATGCCGGGCGACATCGTGTTGGCGCGAATGCCCGCCCTCGCATGGTCCAGTGCCAACGCCCGGGCGAGCCCGAGCACGCCGCCCTTTGTGGCGGCATAGGCAGCGCTGTTCGGAGCGCCGCGGCGGGCGATCGAGGACGAAAACAGCAGGATACTGCCGGATTTCTGTGCCAGCATGGCCGGCAGCACCGCCTGGCAGGCGAGCAGCGTGCCCTTCAGGTTGATCGACAGGTGATCGTCCCAGTCGTCTTCGGTCAGGTCCAGGAACGGCACCGCCCGGTATATCGCGGCACAGGTTGCGAGCCCGGCGATGCGGCCGGTTCTGGAACGGGCGGCGGCGACGGCGTCCGCCATGGCCGCCCCATCGCGGACGTCGATTTCGTGAAAGTCGAGATTGGCGTCGTTGGCGCCGGCAAGGTCGCCCGGCGCGGTGTCCCAGGCGGACACGTGGAAATTCTCTTTCAGCAGTCGCCGCGTCAGCGCATGGCCGATCCCGCTGCCCGCGCCGGTGACGATCATCGTGTCCATGTCCGCGCTGCCCCGTTATGCCCGTCTTTTCTTGTTCGGCCCGGTTTTTTTACCAGCCCCGGTTTTTTCCAGTCTACGTCGCCGCGGCGCGGGCTGTCTATTGCTCCCGTGCGGACGGCGCGTATATACCGGTGATACCCGACCCATCCACCCACCGGAGATTTCACGATGCGCCTGAACGGAAAAACCGCCCTGATAACGGGCGCCGCGAGCGGACTTGGAAAAGAAATTGCCCAGAGATACGCGGCCGAGGGCGCGAAGGTCTGTATCGCCGACATGAATATAGAGGCCGGCCGGATCGTCGCCGATGAAATCGGCGTGGCGGGCGGCGTCGCGATGGCGGTGGAGATGAATGTGACGGACGAAGAAGCCGTGAACGCAGGCGTCGCAGCGACGGTCGATGCTTTCGGCACGGTCGATATTCTGGTCAGCAATGCCGGCAATCAGCATATCGCGCCGCTCACCGATCTTGAATTCGCCGACTGGAAAAGGCTTCTCGCCATTCATCTCGACGGCGCGTTCCTGACCACGAAGGCGTGCATGCGCCAGATGAAAGCCGCCGGAAACGGCGGGTCCATCCTCCTGATGGGCTCGGCCCATTCGAAGGTCGCATCGGCCCTGAAAGCGCCATACGTCACCGCGAAGCACGGTTTGCTGGGCCTTGCCCGCGTGGTGGCGATCGAAGGGGCGGCCTATGGCGTGCGTTCGAACGTGATCTGCCCGGGCTTCGTGCGCACCCCGCTGGTCGAAAAACAGATTCCCGAACAGGCCAGCACGCTCGGTATCACCGAGGAGCAGGTCATCAGCGACGTGATGCTGAAGGATACCGTAGACGGCGAATTCACGACGCTGGAAGATATCGGCGATACTGCAATCTTCCTGGCGGCCTTCCCGTCGAACGCCCTGACCGGGCAGTCGGTGGTGGTCAGTCACGGCTGGTACGTGGAATAGGATGGGCAATGGCAAGGCCGGCCGAATGCCCACTGGCATTCCGGGAAACCCGGTCCTACCTTTCGGGTGTGCCGATGGCGATTGGAGGTTCTGAGATGAGGATGGCGATGTTCAGGTTGCTGGCGGCGGGCGCGGCGCTTTTTCTGCTGTCCGTCGGACCGGTTGCCGGGCAGACGGCCCGCCAGATTACCTGGGAAGATCTTGCACCGGAAGCATCGTCGCCGCTTCCCGATCCTTTCGCCCATCTCGAACCGGTGCTGGCCGCCAAGCTTTATGGCATTGCCTCGGTCCGGCGCCAGTTTCAAAAGGGGTTTCTGTCAGAGGTAAGCCCGGAATACGAGATGGTGGTAGAGGCTACGCATGACCTGAAAAACCAGGGGGTCGATGTGGAAGACCTGCTTCGGCGTTTCGATGAGGTCGAGGCCGAGGCCGTGCGGCAGGATAGCGCCGTGGACGACCGGCTCGCCGGCCAGTTCGTCCGGTTGCCCGGCTATGCGCTGCCGCTCGAATTCGACGGTGCGGCGATTCAGGAATTTTTGCTGGTGCCCTATGTCGGCGCCTGTATCCATGTGCCGCCGCCGCCGCAGAATCAGATGGTCTTCGTGAAGCTGGCGCAACCGTTTGTCATTACCGATTTGTTTTTGCCGGTCTGGATAACCGGGCGGATGACGATCGAACGCGCCCAGAAGATTGTCCCGCTTTCCGACGGAAAAGTGCCGGTCACAGCGGGCTACACCGTCGAAGCGGCAAAAGTAGAGCCCTACAAAGAGTAATTTTCCCGGCGGCAGACGACTCCTGCGGAGCGCAGTGTCGAAAATATATTGTTATGTAATAACATATCGTATAATTTCGGATTTCCATTCCAAATTCGAGGACTCCCGCCATGCATGTTTCCGCATTCGCCCGGCACCGTATTTTTCCGGCCGGCGCCTGGACGCTGATCGCCCTGCTGATGACGGCCCCGGCATTCGCAGTGGAACCGAAGCATCAGGCCCATGAAGACAAAGCCTATGAACACGGCGCCCATGAACACGGAGTCAGTAAACTGAAACTGGCGGTCGAGGGTGCCGGCCTTGAAATCGAACTCATATCACCCGGCGCCGATATCGTCGGATTCGAGCATGCACCGTCCACAGATGCCGATAAGCTGGTCGTCGAAAAGGCCGCCGCAGTGCTCAGGCGGGGCGATGCGTTATTTGTCATGCCGGCATCCGCCGGGTGCAGGATGGTTTCGGCGGAGGTGGAAATCCCGAAGGCTGACGACCATGCCGGGGAAAAGCACCATGCCCACGCAGATACGGAAAAAGACACTCATTCCGAATTCCACGCTCACTACCGGTTCAGATGCGCGACGCCGGAAAGACTGACCCATATCGACACCAGGTTCTTCGAGAGCTTTCCCGGGGCACGGGAGATCGAGGCCCAGGCCATCGCGCCGGCCGGACAGATCGTGCGGGAATTGACACCAACTGCCGCCCGGCTGAAACTCTGACGCCGAACCAACCACCCGGAACGTCCTCATACATGGATCGACTCGTCGACCTGACCGACGTCACTTTCCGCTGGCGGTCGAATCTGCCGCTGGTCCTTGATATTCCCGCCTTTTCGGTCGGCGCGGGCGAACGCGTTTTCGTCAGCGGGCCCAGCGGCAGCGGCAAGACTACGCTGCTCAATCTTCTCGGGGGCGTCGCCGTGCCCGACGCCGGACGGATATCGGTCGGGGAAGCGCGGTTCGACCAGCTGTCGCCGGCGAAGCGGGACGGGTTCCGCGCCGACCGTATCGGGTTCATCTTTCAGTCCTTCAACCTGGTTCCCTATCTGTCTCTGATCGAAAACGTGCTGTTGCCCTGCCGGTTTTCCGCCCGGCGGCGCGCCCGCGCCGAACGCCGAAACGGCGATCCGGCGGCCGAGGCCCGGCGGTTGCTGCAACGCATGGGGCTGCCCGTCGATTCCCTGTCGGGCCGCCGGGTCGCCGATCTGAGCGTCGGCCAGCAGCAGCGGGTCGCCGCGGCGCGGGCGCTGGTCGGTTCGCCCGACCTGGTGATCGCGGACGAGCCGACATCGGCGCTGGACGAAGATGCCCGGACCGCCTTTCTCGACCTGCTTTTCAGCGAGGTGGCGGCCGGGGGACAGACCCTGATCTTCGTCAGTCACGACCGCCGGATGGAGCCCCTTTTCGATCGCCATGTCGCCCTGTCCGACCTGAACCGCGCCGCACGCCCCGGGGCGGATTCCTGATGCCGGTATTCCGTCTCGCCCTGAAAAGCCTTGCCAGCCGGCGTTTCACGGTTTCGCTCGCCGTCTTTGCGATCGCGGTGAGCGTCATGCTGCTGCTCGGTGTCGAACGCATCCGGACGGAGGCGCGCGCCAGTTTCTCCAACACCATATCGGGTACCGATCTCATCGTCGGTGCGCGCAGCGGATCGGTGCCGCTTCTTCTTTATTCGGTTTTCCGGATCGGCAATGCGACCAACAATATCTCGTGGCGCAGCTATCGCGAACTGGCGGCCGATCCGAATGTTGCATGGACCATTCCCCTGTCACTCGGCGATTCCCATCGGGGTTTTCGCGTCCTGGGGACGAATTCGGATTATTTCAGGTTCTTCCGGTACGCGCGCGCCCGAAAGCTGGTTATGGCGGCGGGCAAACCGTTCGACGACATATTCGATGCCGTTCTCGGGGCCGAGGTCGCTTCCGCTCTGGGCTATCGCGTTGGCGATGAGATCGTCGTGGACCACGGCATCGGGCGGATCGGGTTCGCCAGCCACAAGGACAAACCGTTTCGCGTATCGGGTATCCTTGCGCGGACCGGCACCCCGGTGGATCGCACCGTTCACGTCAGCCTTGGCGCGATCGAGGCGATTCACATCGATTGGCGGGGCGGCACGCCGGTCCCCGGCGCCCGCATAGATGCGGAGCGGGTGCGCCGCATGAACCTTCAGCCCCGCGCAATCACCGCTTTTATGGTCGGTCTGAAGACCAGGTTTGCGACCTTCGCGGTGCAGCGAAAGATCAACGAGTACCGGGGAGAACCGCTCCTCGCCATTCTGCCCGGCGTCGCGCTGCACGAACTCTGGTCCCTGATGGGCACCGCGGAAAGCGCGCTTGCCGTTATATCGGTCTTCGTGGTCGTGGCCGGGCTGGTCGGCATGATGACGATGCTGATGTCGAGTCTCAACGAAAGACGCCGGGAAATGGCGATCCTCCGCTCGGTCGGCGCGCGGCCGTCGCATATTTTCGCGCTGTTCGTCTTCGAAGCGATGTTCGTTTCCATGATCGGTATCGCGGTCGGCCTGGCGCTTCTCTACGCCGGTCTCGTCGCAGCGCAACCCGTCATCGAGGCCCGGTACGGACTGTTTATTTCGATCGGTCCGCCGACGTTCACAGAGGGAATATATCTTGCCGGCGTTGCGGCAGCGGGCTGTCTTGCCGGCATCGTTCCGGCCCTCGGGGCGCTCCGTTTATCGCTCGCGGACGGGATGGTGGTCAAAAGCTGACGACAGGACGGTGTTTAACCATAAAACCCTGACGATTCGTCCTAAAGGGGCTTGAATCCGTCGGCGGGGCGGATACATTGCGCCCGTTCCGTATCGGAGAAGGTCTGACTGTCCCGGGCACCGCGAATGTCCGGCGTAGATTTCTGCATCCGGTCCTGAAATACCTTGGCCAAACCCCGTCTGCGCGAGTTCGCGCCGGCCAGAATGAAGATTTCGTTTTGCCTGAAGCAACAACCGCCACAGACGTCGATCATACCCAACTCGCCAACGCCATCCGCGCTCTTTCGATGGATGCCGTGCAGGCCGCAAATTCCGGCCATCCCGGCATGCCCATGGGCGCCGCCGACATGGCGACGGTGCTGTTCACCAAGTACCTGAAATACGATCCGGCCGATCCCGCCTGGCCCGACCGCGACCGCTTTGTCCTGTCGGCGGGCCACGGCTCGATGCTGCTCTATTCGCTGCTGCATCTGACCGGCTATGCCGACATGACGATGGACCAGATCCGCAATTTCCGCCAGCTCGGCAGCAGGACCGCGGGTCATCCGGAATACGGCGAAGCCGGCGGCATCGAGATGACGACGGGTCCTTTGGGGCAGGGCATTTCCACCGCGGTCGGCATGGCGATCGCCGAACGCTCGATGAACGCGCGCTACGGCGACGATCTGGTCGATCACCGGACCTGGGTGATCGCGTCCGACGGCGACCTGATGGAAGGCATCAGCCACGAAGCGGCGTCGCTGGCCGGGCATATGAAGCTCGGCCGCCTGATCGTGCTGTATGACGACAACGATATATCGATCGACGGCGGCACCGAAATGTCGCTGTCGGATGACGCGCTCGGCCGTTTCGATGCCTATCACTGGCACACCCAGCGCTGCGACGGGCACGACCCGGCGGCGCTTGCCGCCGCCATGGAAGCGGCGATGGCGTCCGACCGGCCGTCGCTGATCGCCTGCAAGACGGTGATCGGGTTCGGCGCGCCGAACAAGCAGGGCACGTCCGGCGTTCACGGGGCGCCGCTCGGCGCCGACGAAATCGCGGCGGCGCGCAAGGCGCTGAACTGGCCGCACGAACCCTTCGTGATTCCGAACGAAATCGTGTCCGCCTGGCGCGAAGCGGGCAGCCGCAGCGTCGGCGCCCGTGAATCCTGGTCGGGTCGTCTGGCGGCGTCGGATGCACGCGCCGAGTTCGAACGCGCCGTGGCCGGTGATCTGCCCGCGGGCTGGGAGAAGTCGGTTATCGACGTCAAGAAGGCGTTTTCCGCTGATGCGCCGAAACTGGCGACGCGCGCGTCGTCCGGCAAGGTGCTCGATGCGATCACGCCGTTCGTCCCGGAAATGATCGGCGGTTCCGCCGACCTCACCGGGTCCAACAATACCAAGGCCGCCGGTTTCGAAGGCCTCGCGCCACCGGACTATGCCGGGCGCTACATGTATTACGGCGTTCGCGAACACGGCATGGCGGCGGCGATGAACGGCATGGCCCTGCATGGCGGGGTGATCCCGTTCTCGGGCACGTTCCTGATTTTCGCGGATTACCTGCGGCCGTCCCTGCGGCTGGCAGCCCTGATGGGCGTGCGGGCGATCCATGTGCTGACCCACGATTCAATCGGTCTCGGCGAAGACGGACCGACCCACCAGCCGGTCGAAATCCTTGCTGCGTTGCGGGCGATGCCGAATGTGCATGTGTTCCGGCCCGCCGATGCGGTCGAGGCCGCCGAATGCTGGCAGGCCGCGGTCGAACGCCGCGAAGGACCGGCGGCAATAGCATTGACCCGTCAGGGACTGCCGACGTTGCGGACCGAACACACCGATGAAAACCTGTCCGCCAAGGGCGCCTATGTAATGGCGGAAGCCGACGGCGACCGGAAAGCGACGATCCTGGCCACGGGCTCCGAGGTCGAAATCGCCATGGCGGCCCGCGAGGCCCTTCAGGCCGATGGCGTGCCGACGGCGGTTGTGTCCATGCCGTGCTGGGAACTGTTCGACGCACAGGACGACGCCTATAAAGCGGGCGTGCTGGGCAGCGGCGTTCGGGTCGCGGTCGAAGCGGCGATATCGTTCGGCTGGGACCGCTGGATCGGCCCGGAGGGCAGTTTCGTCGGTATGACCGGCTTCGGTGCGTCGGCCCCGGCGGAAGAGCTCTACGAGAAATTCGGCATCACGCCCGCGGCGGTCGCCGCCGCGGTCAAAGCCCGGATTTGACGATCGACTGACGAATCACGATTTGGATCAGAACGCAGTATCGGAGGAAAAAATGGCAGTACGTGTAGCAATTAACGGCTTCGGCCGGATCGGGCGGCTGACGCTGCGCGCGGCGCTGGAATCGGGCCGCAAGGATATCGAAGTCGTTGCGATCAACGATCTCGGCTCGGTGGAAATGAACGCGCTGCTGCTTCAGCACGACACCACGCACGGCAAATTCCCCAAGCAGGTCAAGGTGACGTCGACCGGCATCAATGCCGGCAGCGGCGTGATCAAGGTGTTCTCCGAGCGCAATCCGGAAGACCTGCCCTGGGCCAAGCTCGGCATCGACGTGGTGCTGGAATGCACGGGCATCTTCACCAAGCGCGACCAGGCCGAAATGCACCTGAAAGCGGGCGCGAAGAAGGTCCTGATCTCGGCTCCCGCCAGCGGCGAAGACCTTACCGTTGTCTACGGCATCAACGATAACAAGCTGCGCAAATCGCACACCATTGTCTCCAATGCGTCCTGCACGACCAACTGCCTCGCCCCCGTCGCCTCGGTGATGCACAAGGCGTTCGATATCCAGCAGGGCTACATGACGACGATTCATGCCTATACCGGCGATCAGCGGATCCTGGACACGCTGCACAGCGACCCGCGCCGTGCCCGCGCCGCCGCCCAGTCGATGATCCCGACCTCGACCGGCGCCGCCAAGGCCGTCGGCCTGGTACTGCCGGAACTGAACGGCAAGCTCGACGGTACATCCATCCGCGTGCCGACGGCGAATGTCTCGGTGATCGACTTCACGTTTATCCCGAAGAAAAAGACCACGGTCGAAGCGGTCAACGAGGCGGCCATGAAGGCGGCGGCGACGCCCCGGCTGAAAGGCATCTTCAACATCAACGCCGCGCCGCTGGTCTCGAGCGATTTCAATCACGACCCGGCCTCGTCCACGTTCGACGTCACCCAGACCCAGGTGGTCGAGGGCAAGCTGGTCCGCGTTGTCAGCTGGTACGACAACGAATGGGGCTTCTCCAACCGCATGCTCGACACCGCGGTGGCGATGGGGAAACTGAAATAGGCCTGTCGGCCGGCCGGTCTTTCGGGACCGCACGATAAATATCCCCCATCCTGAAGCGGCCCGCCGGGCCGGTCCGACGGGTGGGGGATTTTCGTTTCTGACCTCTGGGAAGTGAATTCATCATGCACAAGACCCTCGACGATATCGATGTTTCCGGCAAACGCGTCTTCCTGCGCGCCGACCTGAACGTACCCATGCGCGACGGTGCGGTATCGGATGCCACCCGGATTTCCCGGCTGGCCCCGACCATTGCGGAACTGGCCGCCAAGGGCGCCGTGGTCGTCGTCGCATCGCATTTCGGCCGCCCCAACGGCGAAGCCGACCCCAATCTGTCGCTCGGCCCGATCGCGGGGCCGCTCTCGGCGGCGCTCGGCGGGCGCAATGTGGCCTTTGCCAATGACTGCGTCGGGCCGGAGGCGGAAAAGGTCGTGACGGCGGCCAGGGGCGGCGACGTGGTGCTGCTCGAAAACCTGCGCTTCCATGCCGGCGAAGAGGCAAACGATCCGGACTTCGCGGCCCGGCTCGCATCGCTTGCCGATATCTATGTAAATGACGCGTTTTCGGCGGCGCACCGCGCCCATGCCTCGACCGAGGCGCTGGCGCGCCTGTTGCCTGCCGCCGCCGGCCGCATGATGCAGGCCGAGCTGGATGCCCTTGATTCCGCGCTCGGCAATCCGGACCGCCCGGTAGGCGCCATAGTCGGCGGCGCCAAGGTGTCGACCAAGCTCGACCTGCTCGGCAACCTGGTCGGCAAGGTCGACATGCTGGCAATCGGCGGAGCGATGGCGAATACGTTTCTCCATGCGCTCGGCACCGATGTCGGCAAGTCGCTCTGCGAACACGACATGGCGGATACCGCGCTTGATATTCTCGGCCGCGCCGACGAAGCTGGCTGCCAGATCGTCCTGCCGTCCGACGCCGTCGTCGCCCGGGAATTTGCCGAAGGTGCGCCCAGCGAAGTGGTACCGGTCTCCGCCGTGCCCGGCGACATGATGATCCTCGATGTCGGCCCCGGCACGGCAAACGGCCTTGCCGCCAAGCTGAGCGAGCTGAAAACCCTGGTGTGGAACGGCCCGCTCGGCGCGTTCGAAGTGCCGCCTTTCGACGCCGGCACGGTCATGGTCGCGCGGGTGGCTGCCGATTTGACCCGCTCGGGCGCACTGAAAACCGTCGCCGGGGGCGGCGATACCGTGGCCGCCCTGGTCGCCGCCGACGTGCTCGACGAATTTTCCTATGTCTCGACCGCCGGCGGGGCGTTCCTCGAATGGCTCGAAGGCAAGGACCTGCCGGGCGTCAAGGCGCTGGGCTGATACCTAACCCCTTGTATTCTCGGCGATAAATGCGTCGATTTCCGCGCCGGTCATCGCGCCGGGGAACATTTCGGCGCGCATTTTTACGCGCTGGGCGCTGATGGCGCGGATCGCATCCTGCATGCGCGCCATGTCGTCCTCCGACTGAATGAGCCCGACGCAGATTTTCGCCTGTTCGGCATAGTGATCCTTTTCGTCGTCATAGATGATTTCCATGGCGCGGGCGGTCATGTCGTTGACGGTCGATCCCGACAGTTTCGCGCCTTCGCGGAACAGCCGCGCGCCCCCGCCCTCGGTAAATCCGACGGCGGCCCGGGTCAGCGCGTCGCCGCCTTCCACGTAGCCGCGCCGCACATCGCCGAGCTTTTTTTCCTCCGCCAGCTGCACGGTGTCTTCCGCCGTGATTTTCCGGCCCATCACGTGTTCGAAGATATCGGCGAGCATGACGTAGTGATTGAATTCCTCGGTCAGCTGGGTCAGCAGGAAATGATATTCGTGACGGTCGATGCTGCGGTCGACCTCGGGAAATTTATCCACGAGGTCTTTCAGCTCGCGGTGCAGCCCGTTGAAGAACCCGTCCACCGGGTGAAGTTCCTTCCACAACTGGGCGCGCAGGTAAAACGCATGATCTTCGTCCGTTGCATCGGCAAAGTAGCGTTTGGCGATTTCGCCTTCGCATTCCCAGTACGGCCAGGCCGTGTCGACCAGCGATTGTTCGGTATTGTCCGTCATGTCAGCCCTTTTGTTTTTGCCGTCCCGCCTTCATTCTATGCATGCTTGTATGCGTGGCAAGCAGTTGCCCCGATAGCGGGGCGGCGATACTATGAGAAAACGGAGTATACTACCTAATGATCCATCTTGAGACCGATGTTCTGGTCGTCGGCGCGGGCGGTGCGGGCATGTATGCGGCCATTGCCGCCGCCCGTAACGGCGCGGACGTCATCCTTGCCGATAAAAGCATGATCAGCCGGGGCGGCGCGACCATCATGGCGCAGATGACCACGGCGGCGGCGCTGGGCGACCAGGAACCGGACAGCTGGGAAAAGCACTACCAGGATACGCTCGAGGCGGGCCGCGGCCTGTGCAACGAGGAACTGGCGGCCATCCTGTGCCGCGAAGCGATCGACCGGATCCGCGAAATGGACGACTGGAAGGTCGGCTGGGCGCGCAAGGACGGCAAGATCACCGGTGTTATGGCCCCGGGTCACAGCGTGCCGCGCTGCGTCTATGTCGACTTCCTGAATACCGGCCCGGCGGTCGCCAAATGCCTGCGCACCCAGGTTGCACGCGCCGATACGGTGACACGCGTCAGCGGCCTCGCGATCAACGACGTGGTCGTCGATGACGGCGTCGTCACCGGCGCGGTCGGCTGGAATCTCGAAGACGAACAGCCGGTCACGATTGCCGCCAATGCGGTGGTCATTGCGGCGGGCGGGCTGACGCGGCTGTATCAGCGCAACTCGGCATCGGTAAACATGAACGGCGACGGCTATGCCATGGCACTGCGCGCCGGGGCGGAACTGATCGACATGGAATTCCCGCAGTTCTTCCCCATCGGCCACCTGGCGCCGCGGCTGGTCGGGATGGACCCGATCATGTGGGATCCGTTCCGCTACAAGCTCGGCGGGCGCCTGTTCAACGCCGAGGGCGAAGAGTTCCTCCACCGCTATGGCGGCGAGGACGCGGAAAAATACACCACCACCCGCGATATCATTTCCTATGGCATCACCAAGGAGAACGAGGCCGGCCGCGCGACCGAGAACGGCGGCGTGCATCTCAGCTTCACGCATATCCCTGAAGAAAAGCTGCGCGAAGCCTTCGGCCCGGTGATCGACAAGCTGGCGGCCAACGGGATCGACCTGACTAAGGATACCGTCGAGGTCGCGCCCATCGCCCATTATCACATGGGCGGTATCCGGGTGAACGGCAGGATGGAAACCAGCGTTGCCGGGCTTTACGGCGCAGGCGAAGTGGTCGGCGGCGCCAATGGCGCGAACCGTTTGTCGGGCAACGCGATTCCCGAAGCGTTCGTGTTCGGCGAACGGGCCGGACGGTTCGCGGCGGAATATGCCCGCGGGCGGAACCGGGCGTGGTCCGACGACGCGGCGGCGGAACATATCGACCGTCTCGACGGGCTCGTCGCGCGCCAGTCGGATGACAGCGATCCGGCGGTGCTCGGCGAAATGTGGTTCGAGCTCCAGAGACTGATGTGGGAAAAGGTCGGCGTGCTGCGAACGGCCGACAAACTGGAAGCGGCACTGGCGCGAATCCGTGAAATGCGTACCGATCTTCATGCCCTTGTCCCCGCGGCGGACACGGCGTTCAACATGACCCTGCAGGACTGGTACGATCTGCGGTCCGCCCTGCTGACGGCGGAAGCGGTGACTTTGGCGGCGATCAACCGCCGGGAAAGCCGGGGCGCCCACCAGCGCGAGGATTTCGAGGAAATGGACCCGGCACAGGAATATAACCAGCGGCTTCGTCTCGATGAAAACGGGGTGCTGGCATACGATTACCTTCCGGTGGCGAAGGGAGCGACAGCATGACGCCCGATAACGCGAATGCCGAACAAACGGCCCCGATCACGATCCAGCGCGGCGCGCCCGGCGAAGAACCGTGGACGGAAGATTTCGACGTGCCGTGGCGCGCGGGGATGTCGGTGCTGGACGCGGTGGTCTGGATTCGCACCCATGTCGATTCGTCGCTGGCGTTCCGCTATAGCTGCGTCAACGCCAATGCCTGCAAGGAATGCATGGTCTCGGTAAACGGCAAGACCGAATATGCCTGCACGGCCCGGCTTTCCGCCGAAGGCACCGTGGTCGGCCCGCTGACCAATAAGACGCTGATCCGCGACCTGGTCACCGATATCGTGCCGCCGAAGGAAAACCTGCGGACGATCCTGAAAGAGCGGGCGGCGAAGGGCTAGGGCGTTTCCGCCGCGATCAGGGCGTCGACCACGCGCCGGCCCAGCGACAGCGGCAGATGGCGGTGACAGCAGTGGTCTTTCAGCGCCGCCGGCGTTCCTGCATCGGTGCGGTACAGCACCACCGGATCGCCGCAGACGACCCGGCCGAGCAGATTGTCCGTGATCTCATGGCTCTGCGCGGCGACATATCAGGTGTTTTTCAGGTAGGTCAAATCGCTGCGCTCTGCGACTGTTCTGTGTTCCGGATCATCTCGACGATCCGTTTCGGCTCGATCGGTAACTCGCGGACCACGACGCCGAAGGGCGCGAGCGCATCGTCGACGGCGGACGCAATAGCGGAGGTCACCGGAATCGTACCGCCTTCGCCGGCGCCTTTGACCCCCAGCGGGTTCAGCGGGGTCGGGCTTGCCATGTGGACAATATCGTAATGCGGCACTTCCGGCGCCGACGGCAGCAGGTATTCGCCGAAATTGGTCGTCTGCGGCTGGCCCTGGTCGTCGTAGATCATGCGCTCGAACAGGGCCGATCCCAGCCCGTGGGTCGCGCCGCCGGTGATCTGGCCTTCGACGATGGTCGGGTTGATCAAGCGCCCGCTGTCATGGACGATGACATAGTTCAGCACCTCGACATGCCCGGTGCCGGGATCGACTTCGACCTCCACCACGTGCGTGCCGTTGCAATAGGTCAGGGTCGGCGGCGTGAAATGCGCGGTCGCCTCCATCCCCGGATCGACGCCGCCGGGCAGGGAAAATCCCGGCATCCCCTGCACCGCGCGGGCGACATCGCCCAACGTGACGGACAGGTCGGGCACGCCGCGCACGGAGATTTTCCCGTCGGCGATATCGAGATCTTCCTCCGCCGCTTCCAGCAGGTGCGCGGCGACTTTCAGGGCTTTCCGGCGCACCTCCAGCGCGGCGACGTGGACGGAAGAGCCCGCCGTGACCGCCTGGCGGCTGGCAAACGCACCGAGACCGAGCGACACCGTGCCGGTATCGCCGGTGACGACCTCGATATCCTCGATCGCCGCGCCGGTCTGGGCCGCGCAGACCTGCGCCAGCGCCGTCTGCAGCCCCTGTCCCTGGTCGGTGGCGCCGGTATAGGTGACGATCCTGCCCGACGGTTTGACGCGCACGGTGGCGGATTCGAACGGACCGCGGCCGGTGCCTTCGACGTAATTGGCGACCCCGATGCCGAGATAGCGGCCCTCGGCGCGGGCGGCTTCCTGCCGGGTTTTGAATCCGCCATATCCGGCGCGGTCGAGCGCGGCATCCATCGCCGCCGGGTAATCGCCGGAATCGTAGGTCATGATCGCGCCGTCGCGGGTCTTGATCTGCGTGTCATAGGGCATCGCGTCGGCCGGGATCAGGTTGCGGCGGCGTGCCTCGACCCGGTCGATCTTCAGTTCGCGCGCGATACGGTCCATCAGGCGTTCCATCGCGAACGTGCCCTGCGGCCGTCCCGCGCCGCGCACCGGCGTTACCGGCGTCATGTTGGTCAGGGCCAGCCTGACGTCCAGTGACATGGTCGGCAGTTCGTAGGGTCCGAGGAAATTCGTTGCCGCGTTATAGGGCAGGTTCACGCCATAGGGGGTATAGGCGCCGTGATCGTGGGCCATGGTGCCGCGCACGCCCTGCAACCGGCCCTCGGCGTCAACGGCAACTTCGAGATCCCAGAGCTGGTCGCGTTCCATGGTTGCCGCCGTGAAATGCTCGCGCCGGTCCTCGATCCATTTGACCGGGCGGTTCAGCAGCATGGCCGCGACCGGAATGACGACTTCTTCCTGGTAGAAGACGAATTTGGGGCCGAACCCGCCGCCGACAGTCGGCGTGACGACCCGGATGCGGTCTTCCGGCAGGTCGAGCATCTGGACCAGGATGCTTTGCGCCCGGTGCGCCATCTGGGTTGCCGACCAGACGGTCAGCACGCCGTCGCGCGGGTCGACCTGGGCCGCAACGCCCCGGCATTCGATCGCATGCCCCAGACCCTTGTGCTGGTGCAACGTTTCCCGGAATACATGCGCCGCATCGTCGAACGCCGAATCGGCGTCGCCATAGGCCAGGGTAAATCCCGCGACGACATTGTCGCCGAATGCCGAATGGGCGGTCGGCGAGCCGTCTTCGAGCGCGGCGAGGTAATCGGACGATACCGGCAAATCGCTGTAGTCGACGGAAACGAGCTGCGCTGCGTCCTCTGCGATATAGGGTGTGGTCGCGATAACGCAGGCAACGGGTTCGCCGACATAACGCACCTCGCCATCGGCGAGCGCCGACGGGCTTGCCGAAAGCTTCAGCGCGCCGGAAGGTTGTTCGACCGGCAAGACCGGGTCGGTCAGGTGCGGGCGCAGGTCGTCCAGCGTGTAGACCGCCACCACGCCGTCCAGCGCGCGGGCGGCGCTGCTGTCCGTTCCCGAAATCAGCGCATGCGCCACCGGGGCGCGGACAAAGGCCGCGTGAAGCATGCCGTCGAGATGGATATCGTCGATGTAGCGCGCTTTGCCGCGCAGCAAGGCCGGGTCTTCAACCCTGTTCACTTTTTGACCGAACACCGTCCGCAATCCCCTGTTTCGCAACAGGATACCGGTCCGGGAGGGGGCCGTCATCATGCGACCGGGGTCAAACGGCGAAAAACCCGGCCGCCGGCCGCGATTTCAGCGGTGGTTAACCGACCGCTTGCTGCTGCCCGGAGTTAACCTGCTTGAGCGCGAACAGGTAGTCGGGGTCGAGCCGCCAGTGTTCCACGACTTTCCTGGCGGTTTCGATCTTGATCCGGTCGTACAGGTCGAGCACCCGGGTCAGTTCCGACGGGTCGACGACCTTGTCGCCGGGCCGCGCGCTGCGGCTGAGCAGGAAAATCGACGCGAAATCGGGTTTCATGATTTCAAGGGAGCGGCACAGAATGGCCAGGGCCTCGCCGCCGGGTTCGAAGACGAACCGGCGCACAAGTTTGGCATTCAGGTTCGACAGGCCCGACAGCATTTCCTCGAACAGCGCGATTTCGCCCTGACGCAGGGTCTGGATCATCAAAGGCGGCGTAACCTTGCCGGCGCCGATGAGCGATTTGATCATGTGATCGATATTGTCGGCGTTCTCCGCCTTGGCGATGGGCTCGCCCATCAGGTCCTTGACGGCGCGTTCGATGGATTTGTCGAGTTCGACCGAATCGATGTCGAACCGGTCTACGATGCTTTTGCGCAGGGCGGCGGAGACCCACCAATACATCCGTTTCGCCAGGGTCGGCGACAGTTCGGTCCGGCGAAGCAACGGGTCCTGCAGGTCGGTCTGCGATTCCGAGCGGTCGACGATTTTTTCGAGCGTTTCGCCGGAAATATGCGCGCCGCGATTTTCGACCAGGGTCCGGATGACGTCGTTGTTGTCGGTGTCGACCAGGGCGTCCGACACGGTTTCGGATACCGACGCGCGCATGGCGATGGCCAGCTGGTGTTCGTGGGTACGGTGGCGGATGATTTCCACCAGTTCCATATCCTGAAGGACGGAGCTTTCGATCAGGATCGGGTACGCAATATCGAGCGAATCGTTCGCGAGCGCACTGATGATCTGGGGCGGGGCGTCCGGAATGCCGCTCAGCGTTTCCGCCAGCGCCTTTCGGACAACCGTTTCCACGTCGCCGATCAGGCGCTGCAGGATGTCGCCCATCAGGTTGCGTTCGTCTATCGAGAGTTCCGAATGGGAATCGTAAAACAGGTCGCCCAGCGCTTTGACGAGCGCGGTCCGGCCCTCTACGGATTTGTCCCGCGCGAGCGACAGAAGCGTATGGAGGTCTTCCGGATTGTCGATCGGGAGGCCGGCGAGCATAGGCGCTCCGGATGTCAGATTCGTTGCCATGTATAGAAATTTAGGCGAAGGCGTTTAATCATACGTTAATTGCCGCCGATATCTCCGAATTTCAGAGGGAATTTATTCTGAAATGCATAGCGGTCGACCGGAACGGGCGGGGCTATTCCGCCGCCCTTCGCTTGTCGTCGTTCACCTGTTTCAGCGCGAACAGGAAATTCGGATCGAGATGCCAGCGTTTCACCACTTTTTGCGCCGTTTCCACGGCGATGCGGTCGAAAAAGTTCATCACCCGGCTGACTTCGTTGGGGTCGACGACCTTGTCGCCGGGGCGGGCGCTGCGGCTGAGCAGGAAAATCGACGCGAAATCCGGCTTTTCGATTTTCGCCGACCGGCAGGCGATGGCCAGTCCTTCGCCACCCGGTTCAAAGACGAAACGCCGGATCAGGTTGGTGCGGAGACCGGTGATCTGCGACAACAGGTCTTCGAAAAGAACGACCTCGCCCTGACGCAGGGTCTGGATCAGAAGATGCGGCGTTATGGCCGACGCCTTCTGTAGTTTTTCCGCCAATTCCTGGGATTTTCGCGCCGGCGCCGTTTTGGGATCGCCGTCGCTGCCGAGAATAACGTGGATGGTATCCTGTATCTTGTCGTCCAGATCCGCTTCGTCGATACGAAAGTGTTCGACGATATGCTTGCGGAGCGCCGCGGAGACCCACCAGTACATCCGTTTCGCGAGATCGGGACCCAGATCGCCGCGATTGATCAGCGGTACCTGGATATCGTTGATTTTTTCCGACTGTTCGACGAGGTATTCCATCGCCTTGCCGGAGATATCGGCGTTGTCGTTTTCCAGCAATGTCTTGATGACATTTACGTTTCCCGTCTCGATCAGGGCGTCCGAAACCGTTTCCGAAACCGTTTCGCGCATCGCGATGGCGAGCTGATGACCGAGCGTCCTGTGCTCGACGATCTCAACGAGTTCGATATCCTGAAGCACCGTGCTCTGTGTCAGGATCGAATGGGCGACTTCGATCTGGTCGTTCGCGAGAACCGATACCAGGTCGCGCGGCGCGCCCGATTCGCCGGCCATGCGCGCCGACAGTTCCTGGCGCACGGTCATTTCCACGTCGTGGATCAACTGCCGCAGAATATCGGACATGATCGAACGTTCGGCGTCGCGCAGGACGGTATCGGTGTCGAAAAACAAATCGCCGACGATCTGGACCAGGCGCGTGCGACCGCTAACCGACTTGTCGCGGGCCAAACCAACCAGTTCGTTGTAATCGATCTGTTCAGGGTCAGTCATTCAGTCGGTATTCACTTTGTACATAGTGTCGAACCACCCCGTTCCGGATTTCGGACCGGGTATAGGATTCGCGCCAAGTATTTGAGATTGAACTTAAATTAGGGTTAACGGGCAGTGCACGCTACTGCTCTCCGGAACGTTGTAAAAGTATTAACCCTGTTTATACACCGGGTGTTAACCGAAGACCTCTAAAATCCCCGACAAATTCGGCATAAATACGAGCCTTGACGCCAATATGAATATTCCCGCATTTCAGGCCGCTGCACGGGCAGCGGGTAATAGCATTCCGGCAAATCCGCAGCCGGCGCAGCCGCGTCAGCAACCCGCGGCTCCGCCTTCGTCGGCGTCGCCTTCGTCTGCGCCGAACGTGCAGGGCGACCCGGCGCAGCGGGCGCCTGAAACGCGTCCCGTACTGGATCTGTCGGATACGGCACTCACCCGGCGCGACATTCCCCGCGGATCGGTGCTCGATATTATCGCCTGATCGCGTCGCAGTTCTCCGTTCCCGCTATTTATACAGCTCTATGCGGCCCTGATTTTTCTTGCCCGCAGATCGTCTGCATCACATGTTGACGGAATGTCAGAGAAAAATTCTCCCGGCGGGCCGACGGTCCGCCATATCCCCGAAGGGGACAACCGGGAACGCCTGGTGTGCCCCGATTGCGGTTTCATAAATTACGAAAACCCGAAAATCGTCGTCGGCGCCGTGTGCAGCTGGCAGGGCAGGGTGTTGCTGTGCCGGCGCGCGATACATCCGCAGCGCGGTCTGTGGACAATCCCGGCCGGTTTCATGGAACTCAACGAAACCGCCGAGGCCGGCGCCGCCCGCGAAGCGAAGGAAGAAGCCTGCGCGGATATCGTGATCGACGGCCTGATCGGGCTCTACACCATCCCGCGGATCAGTCAGGTCCAGTTGATTTACCGGGCGACCGTCCGCGACGGCGCGTTCGGCATCGGCGAGGAAACGCTGGAACTCGATCTGTTCGACTGGGACGATATTCCGTGGGGAGAGATTGCTTTTCCGTCGGTCAGGTGGGCGCTCGAACACTGGCGCGAACTGGGCGATGCCGCCGTGTGGCCGCCGTTCTCGAATCCGCCCGGCGAAGACGGCAATTATAGCGGCGCGATTTCCTGACCGCCGACTGACGGCCGGGACGGAAATCAGGCGCGCAGTTCCGGGGGCGGAAATACGCCGGCCTTGCCGATCATCGCCGGCACGGCATGGCCGAGCCGTTCGCCGATCCATTCGCCCGTGGCGATCAGCTTGTCGATATCGATGCCGGTTTCGATCCCCATCCGCTCCAGCATGTAGACCAGGTCCTCCGACGGCACATTGCCGGTGGCGCGCGGCGCAAACGGACAACCGCCGATCCCGCCCGCCGAGGCATCGATCGACTGGACCCCGGCCTCCACCGCCGCATAGCAATTCGCAAGGCCGGTATTGCGGGTGTTGTGAAAATGCGCCCGGAACCGTGCGGCGGGCGCCGTTTCCATTACCGCGCCAAACAGATCGGCGACCTGGTTCGGTACGGCGCAGCCGATCGTGTCGGCCAGCGCGATCTCGAACGTATCGTTTCCGGCGCAGCGCTCGACCAGCCCGATCACGCGTTCCGGCGGCACTTCGCCCTGGAACGGGCACCCAAAGGCGGTCGATATCGTCAACGAGCACCGCACGCCGGCGTCTTTCGCGGCGGCCGCGATGTCCTCATACACGTCCACGGCCTGTTCGATCGTCGTTCCCTGGTTTTTCTGACTGAACGTGTCGGAGGCGACCAGTGCGTAATTGACCTCCTTGCAGCCTGCCGCCAGGGCGCGGTCGAGCCCGCGCCGGTTCAGCACCAGCCCGATATAGGTCACGCCGTCGTCGGCGGGCAGGGCTGCCAGTACCTCCTCGGCATCCGCCATCTGGGGGACGCGCTTGGGGTTGACGAAGCTGACCGCTTCCATCCGCTTTACGCCGGCATCGGCGAGGCGCGCGATGAAATCGACCTTTGTCGCAATGTCCAGAATCGCCGGTTCGTTCTGCAATCCGTCGCGCGGGCCGACGTCGATAATTTCCACGCTGCGTTTGGCGCTGGCCATGGCTGTCTTTCCTTCAGGTCTCTCGCGAGCGGCTATCTTACGGTTATTTCGGTCCGTTGGCACGCCGTTCCGATGCGCGTGACAGCATTGCGCAGATCAGCCCGGCGCCTGCCATTGCGCCCACCAGCCACACGATATCGTGCCAGTTTCCGGTGGCCGCACGGACGGCGGCGATGGCCGGCGGGCCGAACAGCATCCCGGTATTGGTTCCCATCACCATAAGGCCGTTCATCGTGCCGATCTGCGACGGCGACGGGGTGTAGATCGCGACCGAGCCGAGGGCGGCGGCCGGCACCATGCCGCCGAAGATGCCGAACAGCACTGCAAAGGCCAGACGGGCCGTATCGGGCAGCACGGCGGAGAAAATGCCGATCTGGGTCAGTCCCATCCCGGCCGCGCCGAGGGCCAGCAGCGACCATGTCGTCATACCGCGCCCCATCGCCCAGGCGGACAGCCAGTTGCCGCCGGCATTGAACAGCAACACGATCGCCGGCAGCGTGGCGGCGGCAAGCCTGTCGGATCCGTATACGTCGTGCATATAGGTCGGCAACCACGCCATCATGGAAATATGCTGTGCCGCATAGAGCGCGAAACAGGCCGCAACCAGCACGGCCCCGCGTTTCGACAGGCAGAGCGTCACGTTGCGCAGCATCGAATTGACGGCGACCCCGCTTTGCCGGCGCGGTTGCCAGCCGGCGGTGACGCGGTAAACGACCCCGGCCCAGACGACCGTGACCGCGCTGCTCCCGATCCAGAGCGTCCGCCAGTCCCATGTTTCTAGGATCAGTGCGGCGGCAATCAGCATGGCGGAAAATCCAACCGGCACGTATGACGACCAGACGCCGAGCGCCCATTTGCGGTCTTCATCGGCGGTGACGTGGGAAATCATCCCGGCGCCGGAGATCGTCGCGGCGGTAAACCCCAGCCCCTCGAAAAACCGCGATATCAGCATCATCTCGCCCGACAGCGCGAATGCTCCCATCAGGCTGGCGGCAGTCATGACGGCAAGTCCCGATAACAACACGGTCCGCTGACCGATCCGGTCCGCGACGGCACCCGAGAAGAGGCCGAGCGCGAACCCGGTGCAGGAGATCATCGAGGCGATCCATCCGCCTGTCACCAGGCCGGCGTCGAGCGCCACGCGGATTTCCGGCAGGGCCGGCGGCAGCTTGCCGATATGGGTCGCGGCCACGATGCCCGCGCCGAACGCGACCCAAACGATCGGCCATTGTGTGTGTGACCGGATTTCCCCGGATGAGGTGCCGGCGTCGCTGCCATCTGCCATGCGGGGTTATCGCCCGCGCGGCTTGACCCGTCCAGACCCGTCGGCGATCCTGCCGCCGAAAATAACCGGAAACAGGGACGTGACTTTAAAATGGGTACCGAATCCGCCCCCCGCAGGGGACCGCTGAGCGATATTCGCGTAATCGAAATGGGCACCATGATCGCGGGCCCGTTCTGCGGCCAGTTGCTCGCCGATCACGGCGCCGAGGTGATCAAGCTGGAACAGCCCGGAATCGGCGACCCGATGCGCGAATGGGGCAAGGAAAAGCCGCACGGAAAAGCGCTGTTCTGGCCGGTACTGGCCCGCAACAAGCTGTCCGCGACCCTGAACGCGCGGGAAGCCGACGGCCAGGCGCTGGTGAAAAAACTGGTCGAAGGCGCCGATATCCTGGTCGAGAATTTCCGCCCCGGCACCATGGAGCGCTGGGGCCTCGGTTATGACGAACTGTCGGCGATCAATCCGAAGCTGATCATGGTCCGGGTGTCCGGCTTCGGCCAAACCGGACCCTATGCGAAGCGCGCCGGCTACGGCGCCATCGGCGAGGCAATGGGGGGGCTTCGCTACACGACGGGCGATCCGTCCCTGCCGCCGAGTCGGGCCGGGATATCGATCGGCGATTCGCTGGCGGCGACCCATGCATGCCTTGGGGCGATGATGGCGTTGCATCAGGTCCACCTGACCGGCAGGGGGCAGGTTATCGACGCGTCGATCTATGAATCCGTTCTCAACATGATGGAAAACACCGTTACCGAATATGACGTCGGCGGCTATATCCGCGAACGCACGGGCTCGTTCCTGCCGAAGATCGCGCCGTCGAACGTCTATCCCACGAAGGACGACGTCTGGCTGGTGATCGGCGCCAACCAGGATTCGGTGTGGGCGCGCATGGCCGAAGCGATGGGCCGGCCGGAACTTGCCGCCGATGAGCGCTATGCCACCCACGGCGCACGGGGGATAAACCAGCTCGAACTGGACGAACTGATATCCGACTGGACCCGGGGCTTCGCGGTGGCGGACCTCGAAGAACTGCTTCACGAACACGGCATTCCCAACGGCAAGATTTTCCGGGCGCCGGAGATGCTTGAAGATCCGCAGTTTCAGGCCCGCGACAGCATCGTCCGCGTCGATCACCCGGAATTCGGCAATGTCGCGATGCAGAATGTCGCCCCCCGCCTGTCCCAAACCCAGGGGACGGTGCGCCACACCGGTCCGGCGCTGGGAGAACACAACGAATATGTCTGGGGCCGGCTCGCCGGAAATTCGCCGGACGAGATCGCGGCCTTACTGGACCGGGGGATTATTTGAGGACGCCTGTTCCGCAGGATTAGACGCGGTGGCGCGGACGGGTTAGAACGTGCGCAGAGACAACAGATCAGCAGTTATTCAGGAGAAGATTAATGGCCCAGGCCGAAGCGAGACATATTCTGGTTGAAACCGAGGAACTTTGCGCGGACCTCAAAACCAGGATCGCCGACGGCGCCGATTTTGGCGACATCGCGAAAGAACATTCTTCCTGCCCGTCAGGCGCAAATGGCGGCGCCCTCGGTTCGTTCGGTCCCGGCCAGATGGTGCCGGAATTCGATCAGGTCGTCTTCAGCGCCCCGGTAAACGAAGTCCAGGGCCCGGTAAAAACCCAGTTCGGCTATCACCTGCTCGAAGTGACCAGCCGCACCGACTGATGCGACCGGGTTCGCGGCGGTCAGCGCGTTGACCGCCGCGTCTCGGATTTCGCCAGGGCGTAGGTGCTCGCAAAAATTATGGCAGCGCCGGCATATGTCCACATATCCGTGGTCTCGCTGAACCACAGCCACCCCGCAGTGGCGACGATGGGCAGGCGCAGGAAATCGAACGGCACAACGGCGCTCATATCGGCCAGCGCATAGGCGCGGGAGATGAACCAGATGCCCGCCGTGCCGGTGATTCCGACGCCGACAAGCAGGGCGAGGTCGGGCAGACTGGGCGTCACCCAGTAAAACGCCGCCGGAATGCCGGCCAGCGGGCACATCAGGATATTCACCCAGATCGTCGTCGCCGCGACGGATTCGGTCGTCATCAGCTTTTTGATGCAGACATTCGAGACGGCATAGGACATCGCGCCGCCAAGAACCACGGCGGATCCGAACCCGATCTCGATAAACCCGGGCCGCAGGATGACCAGCACGCCGGCGAACCCGCCGACAATGGCGGCGACGCGGACGGCGTTGAACCGTTCGCCGAGCAGGACCGCCGCCAGCAGGCAGATGAAGATCGGCTGGGTAAAGCTGAGCGATACGACCTGGGCGATCGGGATCTCGCTGATGCCGATAAACAGCCCCAGCATGCCGAAATAGGCGAATATCCCGCGCGAGAGATGCAGCGGCAGGCGACGCGTGCGCAGGGTTGCGAAGCCGCTGCGCCGCATCATCGGCGCCAGAACCGCAAGACCGACCAGCGTGCGGATAAACAGTATCTGGAAGGACGTGTAATCCGCCGACAGCGATTTCACCAGGACCATCATGGTCGACCACACGGCGACCGCGATCAGCATGAAGCCGATGCCGCGCAGCGTGTTGTTGGTGGGCGATGCGGCGGTTGCTATGTCGTTACCTCAAAATAAAACCCTCTCCCCGCGGGGGGAGAGGGCAGGCGGCATTCACGATCAGCTCAGTCCGAGATCGATGATGTTCTTCTTGAACGCCGGGCGGGCGCAGACGGTGTCGTGCCAGCGTTTCAGGTGCGGGAATTCCTCGCGTTCGATATCGAGGTTGAACCAGCGATAGGTAAACGGCGAGGCGGGAATGTCGCCGATGCCGAACGTGTCGCCGGACAGGTATTCGTGGGTTTCCAGCCAGCTTTCCAGCGCGCCGTTCGCTTTCGCCCACAGGTCGCGGGCGGCGTTGATCTTGTCGTAGTCGCGGTCGGCTTCGGCGGTGCGGATCAGCCCCTGGAACACCGGCACATGGCGTGGCGACAGGATCGACAGCGTCCAGTCCATCCAGCGGCCGGCGCTGGCGCGTGCCTGAAGGTCGTCCGGATAGAATTGCGACCCCTTGGCGTGTTTTTCGGCGAGATAGCGGACGATGGAATTCGATTCCCACAGGATGAACCCGTCATCGTCGATCGTCGGCACGACGCCGTTCGGGTTCAGCGCCAGGTATTCCGGCTGGTCGTTGCCGCCGAACGGCCCGCCGATATCGGTACGATCGTAAGGAATATCCAGCTCTTCGCACAGCCAGACGACTTTCTGCACATTGGACGATGTCGCCCGTCCCAGAATTTTCAGCATGTTTCCGATTTCTCCCGTTGATCCGTTGCGAATTCGATAGCCCCTATTCGGCGTCAGGAAAAGGGGTGCGGTCCAGAAATACGCACCCACCGACCAGGCCGGGGGGACAGGTCCTGCCGCGTCAGTCCAGCTGCAGCAGCAGACATTTCAGATAGGCGCTTTCCGGCAGGTGCGGATGCACCGGGTGGTCCGGGCCGGCGCCGTCGATATGCAGAATACGGCCCGTGCGCCCGGCATCGTGAACGCCGCGCCGGACCTGTTCGGCATAGACATCCATCGGCATGTGATGCGAACACGACGCGACGCACAGAATGCCTTCGTGTTCGACGATCTTCGCCGCCATACGGGTCAGCTTGCGATAGCCGCGCGCGCCCGGTTTCAGATCCTTCTTCGATTTCACGAAGGCGGGCGGGTCGGCGATGACCACGCCGAATTTCTCCTTCGCGTCGGACAGCGCCTCGAGCGCGGCGAAGGCTTCGGATTTCTCGAACCGGGCGATGTCGCCGAGCCCGGCGGCTTTTGCGGCCTGCGCCGCGAGGTCGAGCGCCGGCTCGGAGCGGTCGATACAGACCACGTCCGACGCGCCCGCTGCCGCGGCCTGCAGGCCGAACCCGCCGAGATAGCTGTAGACGTCGGCAACACGCCGGCCGCCGGAAAGAGCGGCTATCCGGGCGCGGTTTTCGCGGTGATCGTAAAACCAGCCGGTCTTCTGGCCCTCGGAAAGATCGGCGAGGAAGCCGACCCCGTTTTCGGTGAGATGCGCGGGCGACGGGACGCTGCCGACGATTTCCGGCGCCGCATCCGGCAACCCTTCAAGATGCCGTGCGGCGCTGTCCCGCTGCAGCACGATTCCGGTCGGCGCGATTGCCTGCTGCAGGGCGGCGACGATGTCGGCGACCAGCAGTTCCATCCCGGCGGTATTGATCTGGACCACGCAGGCATCGCCGTAACGGTCGACGATCAGGCCGGGCAGGCCGTCGGCCTCGGCATGGACCAGGCGGTAAAACGGCCGGTCGTAGAGACGGTCGCGCAGGGCGGCGGCGCGCACGATCTTCGCCGCCAGCCAGTCCGCGTCGATGTCGGCAAAGGAATGGGATGTCAGCAGCCGCGCGCTGATCAGCGTATTGGGGTTGAAGATCGCCGTGCCGATGGCGCTGCCGGCGGCATCGACCACATCGACCACGGTGCCGCGCGGCAGCGCCTTGGCTTCCGGCGTCATCTCGATCTCGTTGGAAAACACCCAGGGGTGGCCGGCGCGCACGCGTTTCTGGCGTCCGGGGGAGACCCGGATAACCGGGCGGTCGGTGGGGGCAGCGCCGGTTTCGGGCGGTGCGGTATCTGCAATATCATTCATGCCGGCAGTCTACAGCCAATCCGGGCGCGAAGATATCTATCCCGTCTTTTTCGCCTCGCTGACCGTGCTGTAATACCCGGCGGCGAAGATGATCAGCGCCCCGGCGCAGGTCCAGATGTCGAGAATTTCGCGGAACAGCAGCCAGCCCAGGATCGCCGAAAACGGCAGGCGCATGAAATCGAAGGCGATCACGAAGCTCGCATCCCCCTTCGCCAGCGAGCGGGTGATGCAGTAATGCGTCGCATACCCGGTGATGCCGAGGCCGATCATGGCTGGCATGTCGGCCCAGGCCGGGGTCTGCCACACGAAAAACGCCGGGATCGCCGAATAGACCAGGATCGTGACGCTCATGTAGAACACGACCGTCGAGCCTGATTCGGTGTCCGACAGCCGCTTGGTCACTACATGGGCGCAGGAATACAGGAATGCCGCGATCAGGATCATGACGGTGCCGAGATTGATCGGGATAACGCCGGGCCGGATGATGATCAGCGCGCCTGCGAATCCGACGACGATGGCGATCAGGCGGTGGCCGCCGATCCGCTCGCCGAGAAACGCCGCGGCGATCAGGGCGGTGAACAGGGGCGATGTGAACTGCAGCGACGCGACATCGGCAAGCGCGATCAGCGTTACGCCGTAAAACCACGCGACATTGCCGCCATAGAGAAACGCATTGCGCAGCGCATGGGTGCCGAGACGTCCGGTTTTGACCATCTGGGTGCCCTGGCGGAGAAGCGACGGCGCCATCAGGACCAGGTTGATCACGTTGCGCAGGAAAATCATCAGCAGAACCGAATAGGCGGGCAGATAGCGGATGCAGACCGCCATCGCGGTCAGCGCTCCCGCTGCCGCGATCATCCATAGCGCACCTTTCGCCGCGTTACTCATATGCCGGTTCAATCCCCAAGGGCCACGCCCTCGCGCCGTCTGTCGGCGCCGCCGTCGTAGCCGCCGGGGGTTACGCGGATGCCGTGCAGGCCGCTCACCAGGGATCCCAGGCGGATCTTGTGTCCCCGTCGGCGGAGCGCGTCGGCATGGCCGGTCAGCATGGTGTTTTTCTCCAGCTCGGTCGCGCCGTTGCGGTTGATGTGGTTGGGCAGGTCGATGGCCGCCTGCATGCTGAGATTCCAGTCGAGCAGGCCGATCAGCGTCTTCGCGACATAGCCGATGATCCGCGACCCGCCGGGCGACCCGACGGTGGCGAACAGTTTGCCGTCCGCATCGAATACCAGGGTCGGCGACATGGAACTGCGGGGCCGCTTGCCGGCGGCGACCGCGTTGGCAACCGTGCGCCCGCCGCGCCGCGGGATATAGGCGAAATCGGTCAACTGGTTGTTGAGCAGAAAACCCCGCACCATCAGCCGGCTGCCGAAGGCGCGCTCGATCGTCGTGGTCATGCTGACGGCATTGCCGTCGCCGTCGATCACCGACAGGTGCGATGTCGACGGGAAGCCTTCCCGGTCGTCGTCCGCGAACCGGGCCGTATCGCTGCCGGGCGGGCGGCCCGGCGTCACGACGCCGAGGCTCTCTCCGGCGGAAATCCGCGCGCCGCGCCGGTGCAGGTAGTCGCGGTCGAGCAGGCCGTCCACCGGCACGCTCACGAAATCCGGATCGCCGATATAGCGCCGCCGGTCGGCATAGGCGAGGCGGCTGGCCTCCGAGATCAAATGGACCGCCTGGACCGAAGACGGCGCAATCCGCGCCATGTCGAACCGTTCGAGCAGCCCGAGAATCTGCAGGGTCGTAATGCCGCCCGATGTCGGCGGCGGCATCGCGCAGAGCCGCCACTGCCGGTAGGGACGGCAGATTGCCCCGCGTTTTTTCGCCCGGTAGCCGGCGATATCGTCAACGGTCATCTTCGCCGGGTTGCGCGCCGCGCCGGAAACCGCCGCCGAGATATCGCGGGCGATATCGCCGCCATAGAACGCCGCTGCGCCGTCTCTGGCGATGCGTTTGTAGGTATCGGCAAGTGCCGGGTTTCTGAGAATCGCCCCCGCCGGTTTCGCGGCGCCGCCCGGTGTCAGGAAATAGGCCCGTGCCGCCGGGAAATCTTTCAGGTCTTTGGAGGCCCGGATCATGCCGTGCAGCCGCGGCGATATCGCGAAGCCGTTTTCCGCCAGCGCTATGGCGGGTTCGAACAGGCGCGCCCAGGGCAGCGTGCCGTGATCGCGATAGGCCATGGCGAGCATGTGCAGGATTCCCGGCACGCCGACCGCCGCGCCGCCCGTGCTGACGTCGCGAAAGTTGCGGCGCTTGCCGTCGGCGGTCATGAACACGTCCGGCCGGATGGCGGTGGGCGCGGTTTCGCGGCCGTCATAGGCTTCGACGCGGCGGGCGGATTTTCGGAAATGCATCAGGAATGCGCCGCCGCCAATGCCTGAACTTTGCGGTTCCACCAGGGTCAGGACCGCCTGGGCGGCGATCGCGGCGTCGACCGCGCTGCCGCCGGCCCGCAGAATGTCGCGTCCCGCCGCCGATGCCAGCGGATTGGCCGTGGAAATCATATGCCGCCGCGGCATCTCGGTGGTGCCCGCACAGGCGGAGATCACGGCGCATATGCCGGCAATCAGCAAGGTCCGGCAATATCCCGAAGCTGGATATCGTTGGTGAATCAAGGTGATAACAGCATTCGGAGGAATTCCTTTTGCAGGTGCGAAAAAGGGGGTAGAAAAGCCGCGACTTCAGCCGGATCAGCTCGCGGAGGGCGACGATGAGCACCCCTACCCGGATAAAACGGATTACAGCGCCGGAACTCGCGGCGCGCAAGGGCGGAGAACCGATTGCGGTTCTGACCGCGTATACGGCGCCGATGGCGCAGTTTCTCGACGAACATGTCGACTGTCTTCTGGTCGGCGATTCGCTCGGCATGGTGGTTTATGGCCTCGATACGACCCTGGCCGTGACGCTCGATATGATGATCAACCACGGCGCCGCCGTGGTCCGCGGGTCGCAGCGCGCCTGCGTCGTCGTCGATATGCCGTTCGGCTCCTACCAGGAATCGGCGGAGCAGGCCTATCGCAACGCCGTCCGCGTGATGCAGGAAACCGGTTGCGATGCGGTCAAGCTGGAAGCCGGCGTCGCGCTCGCGCCGACCATCGAATTTCTCGCCAAACGCGGGATTCCCGTGATGGGGCATGTCGGATTGATGCCGCAATCGGTGAACACCTATGGCGGCTTCCGGGTCCAGGGCAAGGACACCGCCGTCGCCCGCCAGGTGATCGACGATGCCCGCGCAGTCGCCGATGCCGGCGCGTTCTCGATGGTGGTCGAAGGCGTTATGGAGCCGGTGGCGCGGGAAATCACGCAGGTCGTCCCGGTCCCGACGATCGGCATCGGCGCGTCCGCCGACTGCGACGGACAGGTTCTGGTGACCGAAGACCTTGTCGGAATGTTCAGCGATTTCACCCCCAAATTCGTCAAACGGTATGCCGAACTGGGCGCCGAGCTCGGCAAGGCCGCGGCGGCCTATGCCGAAGACGTCCGCGCCCGCCGGTTCCCGTCTGCCGAATACTGCTTCGGCGCGCCCAAGACGGACGGCGCAGAGGTACGTCACCTCAAACCGTGAATTCAGCGCCCGGCATGTCCCATCTCCAACGTTCGTAAGCCAGACAAAACCGTGTCGGCAGAAATCGAGCACGCGCCCATGATCGTCCTGCGCACCGCCGCGGAACTGCGTGCGGCAACGGCCCCCTATCGCGAAGAGGGGGCGATCATCGGTCTCGTTCCCACCATGGGATCCCTGCATGCCGGTCACCTGACGCTGGTAAACCGCGCGCGGCGCGATTGCCGGCTGGTGATCGCAAGCCTGTTCGTAAACCCGACCCAGTTCGGCGAGGGCGAGGATTTTAGCTCCTACCCCCGCGACGAGGCGCAGGATCTGGCGCTCTTCGAAAAACACGGCGTGGATATCGTCTATGCGCCCGGCGTCGATGAAATGTACCCTGACGGATTTGAAATCACCGTGACCGTCGACGGCGTTACCGAGGGCATGTGCGGCGCTGCGCGGCCTGGCCATTTCGACGGCGTGACCACCGTGGTCTCTAAACTGTTCGAACACTGTCAGCCCTATGTCGCCTATTTCGGGGAAAAGGATTATCAGCAGCTCAAGGTGATCGAAAAGATGACCGAGCAGCTCGGTCTCGGCATCCGCATCATCGGCGTGCCCATCGTCCGCGCGGCCACCGGGCTCGCCCTGTCGTCGCGCAACAACTATCTGACCGAGGCGCAGGTGTCCGTCGCGGCGCGTTTGTTCGGGACGCTGTCGGCGGTCGCCGACCGGCTGCATCCGGATATCGATATCGCCGCCCAGTGCGAATGGGGCCGTCGCGCCCTGCTCGAATCGGGGTTCGACCGTGTCGATTATTTCGATATTCGCGACGCTGCGACCCTGGCGCCGGCCGAAAGCTACCGCCCGGGCCTCCGGGTTTTTGCCGCCGCATGGATCGGAAAGACCCGGCTGATCGACAACGTGCCGGCGGATGCGCCAGGCGCCTGACGGCGGCGCGGGGAGAATGAGTTTGCCTTACCCGCACCCCGCCCCGATAATCGTTGCGCGATAAAAAAATACGATAGCCGGAGGCGCCTATGTTCTACGAAACCGCCAAGAACGATCACGGCCTGCCTTATAATCCCTATAAATCGATCGTCGTTCCCCGCCCGATCGGCTGGATCACGACGCTGGATACCGACGGCGTGGTCAATCTGGCGCCCTACAGCCAGTTCAACAATCTCGGCTACGATCCGCCCTATGTGATGTTTTCGTCCGGGTCGCAGTTTGGCGATGGCGGGCCGAAGGACAGCGCGCGCAACGCGGTCCTGACCGGCGAGTTCGTGTGCAACATGGCGACCTGGGAACTGCGCGACCAGATCAACACCACCGCCCAGATGGTGCCGTCCGACGTCGACGAGGCAGAGATGGCGGGGCTTGAAATGATTCCGTCGAACATGGTCGCCCCGCCCCGGGTCAAGGCGTCCCCCGTGCATCTGGAATGCAGATACCACACCACCCTGACCCTGCCCGGGAACTCGGTCGACAACATCGTCTATGTCGTCGTCGGCGAAGTGCTCGGCGTGCATATCAGCGACGACGTGATTACCGACGAGGGCAAGATCGATATTCTCAAATGCCGCCCGCTCGCCCGGATGGGATATTTCGATTATACGTCCGTCGAATCCGTGTTCGAGATGGCGCCCGGCGGTCCGGATATCGAAAAGATCCGCCGCGGACTGGAAGGCCGCGCCCATGGCCGGGATGCGGCGGAATAGGCCGACGGGGAATTTATCCGGCCCCGCGCTGTAACGGGGCACGCCGCACAAAAAAACGGACGCCGCAGGGCGTCCGTTTTTTTATCGGATAACGGCCTCCGTCAGCGCACGTATACGTGTACTTCGTTGGTGGCTGCCGTATTGCTGGTCAGGGCCGACAGGCGGACCCGGTCGAGCGGCAGGCCCATGTCGGACAGCGACCGCAGAACGGTCTCGGCGTTTTTCTTGGACGAACTGGTGGCAAGCGCGACCCGGGCGGCATTGCCGCGGTTGGGCGCAATTGCGACAAGGTCGAACATCGCGTTCGGGCGGCGCTGGAGCGCGCGGCTGACCGCGTTATAGAGCGGCTGTTCGTACTGGACGTTCGTGCGGTCGAACCGGATCACGACCAGCGGGCGGCGGACGCCGCCGCTGCTTGCCGCCGGTGCGGCCTGGAAGCCGCTCGACGCCGGCGCCGAGGAAGAATACGCCCGGTTGCCGAGGCTCGATCCCAGCAGCTCGCCATTCTTGATGGCAAGCGCCAGTGTCGTCAGGTTGGTCCGTTCCGCGCTGAGATAATTGTTCTGGCGGCTGACGTCTTCGCTCAGTTCGTTCAGCAGCCGATCGATCAGCACGACGGTGCGGTTGACTTCGTCTTCGAGCACCGCGAGCTGGCGATGATCGGCATCGACCGCGCCCGACAGCCCGTAAGCGGCGCGGGTGGTTTCAAGGAGATACGCCGACAGCGTCGATGTGCCGGCAACGCCGTTGGCCAGCGAATTCATCTGCGCGATATCGTTTTCAACCTGCGCGAGGCTCGCCTGGGCGACGTTCCACTGGTTCACCAGTGTCGGATTGCCCGGGGTCGTGCCGACCTGCAGCTTCGAATTCACCGCGGCGACCGTGCCGTGATAATTCTGCGAGTGCTGAACCGTCAGGTTGCGGATTGCCTGAAGCTGCTGGTTCTGCTGGCCGATCTGGCCCTGCAGCCGCTGCAGTTCGCCGCGCAGTTCGACCACGCGCTGACCGACATAGGTGCCGGTCGATACGCCCTGGCTGATCTGCGGCGGGACGAAGTTCGTCCGGCCCAGCGCCGGCGGCGGCGGTGGCGACAGCGTCGGTTGCCGGTTCGCCTCGGCCTGCGATGCGGGGATTGTGGATTGCGCATTGCCGTTGCCGGCGGGATCGTCGCCGGTCAGCGAGGGCCATAGCGCATCGGACGCCATCGAGCAGCCGCCAAGCAGACCGGCCGCAAGGACGAGGGTTGCGCAGTTATTCGCTATTTGTGTTCGGGTTCTTACACGGGCCATGGTTCGGCCTTACCCCCAATATTTCAGTTCATAGGTTTATAGTACGAGTCACAGCAAATAATTGGAAAATAGTAAGATTCTGCTAACCCGCCCCAACCGGCGGGCATAATACTTTAACGATTCGCGCTCCACAAGGCGCTTGTCCGTGTCAATAACGGCACTACCCGCTTGTCCGATTCGATTCGAATTCGGGCACGCGCACAACTTTTTGCCCGTTTTTGACCGAATTCCGGTCTGCCGGGCGGGTTGTGACTGGCGCTACCGTCCCCGGCGGCGAATATTCGGGGTATTTCGGGGCGGCCCCGGCGCGCCGGCCGGGTCGGTTCGCCGCAGGTAGGCGCCGGGTGGATTGCCTTTCCGCGGGGCGGGATTTCCCTGACCGATGGGCGAACCGCTTGGCCGAATCGGGCAAAACGGCGCCGCCGCCCGAAACCGGACGGAATACAGGACGCGGCTATTTCGGTTCAAAGAACGCATTGCACCGACGCCGCGCATTGGTTATACCCCTGCCCACGCGCACCCGTAGCTCAACTGGATAGAGCACCTGACTACGAATCAGGAGGTTAGGAGTTCGAATCTCTTCGGGTGCGCCATTCTTCCCAAATCGACAGACGCCTTGCGCCGGTTGCTCCGGCGGTGTTCTGTCAGAAGGGCCGCGGTGCGCCGTCGCGGGCGTCCCGGCGTTGTATCCGGGCGCCCACCGCATCGAGTCCCGGGGTACCGTTTATGCGGAAAGCCAGGCCGACCGCGACCGGTCCCTGGAGCGGCGCCGCCGCATAGGGCACGGTTTTTGAATCGGACCCGACGGTTGCGGCAGAAACGGCGCCGGCGCCGTGCGGCAGGGAATCGTGATGCGGCGCCGTCATGACGGCGGCGGCGATCCGGTCCTGTTTGAAGGTGAGGGCGCTCTGATAGAAGAGGACGGAAAACCCGGCGAACGCCATCGCGAACAGGACCCGTTTCCGGAACCTGCGCTGCCTGCGCTTGATGGGTCTGCGGTCCTGCATGTCCTGTCGCCTTCATGGCTTTGGAAACTCTCACCTTCTGTTTACACCGACAGGGTTGAGCAACGATGAAAATTCACGGTTAACGGGATGTTGACGGTACCGTCCCGCAGGCCGTCCCCATCGGTTCCCGGCGAATCCCGCGGTGCCTTTCCGCAATCGCCCGCTTGCGTTGGCCACATATGCATTCCTGCGGCTTTGCCGAATTCGCCGAATCTGCTATCAGCGGCGGGAAGGGGGCGCATACGCGATGACGGATCATAAAACCGCGGTGACGGCGGCGATCGAGCCGGTTGTCCGGCCGCTGCCGGGCCTGCGCGATATGCTGCGTCATGCCTTTGGCCACAATCTCGTCAACGGTTTCAGTGCTTTCCTGTTTGCGGCGACCGGGCCGGGGGCCATGATTCTCGCGGTCGGCACCGCCGCCTCGCTGCCGAATGACGTCATCGCGGCCTGGCTTTTCACCGCCTACGGACTCAGCGGCGTATTGTCGATCGGCGTCTGTTATCTGTACCGCCAGCCGCTGACTATCGGTTACAGCATGCCGGGCGTCGTGATCGTGGGCCCGGCATTGATGCACTTTTCCATGCCGGAACTGGTCGGCGCCTATATCGTCACCGGCGCTCTTATCCTGGTGCTTGCCCTGACCGGGCTGATCCGGCGGGTGACGGCCGCGTTGCCCGAACCGATCGTGATGGCGATGGTCGCGGGTGTGTTCCTGCCCTACGGGCTGCGCATGATCGGCGCGTTCGACAGCAATGCCTGGATTGCCGGCGCGATGGCGGCCGGGTATCTGGCGGTGTCTGCCACGCCGACATTGAAGCGGCGGTTCCCGCCCGTCCTTGCGGCACTGGTCACAGGCACGGTGGCGATCGTCGCGACCGGGGCGTTCGTGCCGGATGGTCAACTGGTCCTGCGCACCGCGGAACCCCTGATCTTCCGTCCGGTTTTCAACCTGACGGCAATTATCGAGCTTGTCATTCCGCTGACGGTCACCGTTGTCGGCATTCACAATACCCAGGGTTTCGCGATCGCCCGCAACGCCGGCTACCGTCCGCCGGAAAACATGGCAACTCTGCTGTGCGGCACCGGGACTCTGGTCTACGGCGCACTGGGCTGCGTGCCGACGGTTGTGACCGCGCCGGCAAACGCGATCCTCAACGTGTCGGGCGCGAAGGAATGGCGCTATGTCGGCGGTATGTGGTTCGGACTGTTTATCCTGGCTTTCGGGCTGTTCGCGCCCAGCGCCGTCCAACTCGGCATTGCCCTGCCGGCGGCCTTTATCGCGACCCTCGCCGGACTGGCCATGGTGCCCGTGCTGCAATCTGCATTCGTCAGCGGTTTTGGCGGCAGGTTTTCGCTCGGTTCGCTGGTGACATTCATGATCACCGTGGCCGGGGTATCGATATTCGGGATCGGGGCGGCGTTCTGGGGGCTGGTGTTCGGCTACGCGGTCGCCCGGATTGCTGAGCGAGACGATTTCGGCGGAGAACCCCGGTAACGCTCATGAAAAAAACCGCCAGGGAATCCCGGCGGCTTATTTCGCTGTCTGTCTCACGGTCTGTCGCCCTGACGGTCGTTCGTGCCCGCCGGTCGGCGACAACGGGGACCGGATCAGTTCTGGCGGCTGCGCCGCACCATACGAATCGCGCCGAAGCCTGCAACGGTCAGGGCGACGATGCCGCCGGCAATGACGCCCGCCGGGAGACCGGCAATCAGGGCGATAAGATGATCGATGCCGCTGACGGGATGCAGAAAACCGCCGCCGAATTCCGTGCTCTTATGGGCCTGCGCCGTGGTTGCGGTTGTGATCGCTGTTGCTGCGGCAATCGCGAAAATTCCAAGCCTGTTGTTCATTTTGGCTCCTTCGAGAATGTTGAAGGCGGATTCGGTGCCGCCCTTTTCCGACATTAACTGTCTCTTAACGGTGTACGACTCCGCCCGCGCTTTTGCAAGCTGGCGGGCGGCGGTCCGCTGTTAACCTGTCCTTAAGGGGGGCTGCCATTAAATGTAATACGCTCCCAATGTAATACGTTCCCAACGTAATACGCTCCGGGATCGGGGAAATTTGCGTGCGTATCGAGCCGTTAGCCCGACAGTTATCAGGAGAGACCGTATGAATTCCACCGCAGCCGCAGAGCCGCTTTCGTCGCCGTCAGATGAAGACGATGTGCCGGATGCCGTCCGCGCTGCCGAGGCGGCGGTCGCGGCGCTCGCCGACAGTTTCCTCGAATGGATCGGCGAAGATATCGGTCGCGCCAAAGAGGCGCTAGCTGCGGGCCAGGAAAAGCCCGGCGACAATCAGCCCGAGCTTCGCGCGATCTTCGAAGTCGTTCACAACGTCAAAGGGCAGGGCGGCTCGTTCGGATACGACCTGCTGACGAAAATCGGCGGGTCGTTGTGCGATTACCTGCGGGTGGAAGCGGCGTCGGCGGACGAAAAGCAGCTCAAGGTCATTGCGGCGCATTTCGCGGCGATGGATTTCGTCCTGGAAAAAAACATTCAGGGGAATGGTGGCGCGATCGGCGAGCAGTTGACGGGCAAGGTCGCCCAGCTCGTCGCCAATATTCCAGCCCCTGCCTGACCGTTATCGCCGAGAACTAACCGAAAAACGCGGGCCCGATGGACCCGCGTTTTATTTTGGCGTTTTCCGGTCTGGCCCGGTTCGACAGGCTAGTGCGTCAGTTCGATTTCCACCCGGCGGTTGCGCGGCTCGGGCTTGCCGTCGCCGGTGGGCACGGCCGGTTTCTCCTCGCCGAAGGCCTGGGTGGCGACCCCGATTTCCGGCAGCCCCAGGCGCCGCAGCGCGCGGACGACTTCGCGTGCCCGTGTCCGGCTGAGGGCAAGATTGTGGCCGTCCGGGCCCGACCGGTCGGCATGGCCGGTAACCCGTACCATCGCGGCGCCGGAACGCCGCGCCGCCGCGGCCGCCCGCGTGATTTCCGATTCCGCGCCGGGCACCAGCTTTGCCGTGTCGAGATCGAAATACACGACGAAACGCGTTTTCAGCGGCGTTGCGCCGCGCGGGGCCTTCAGCGTCGCCGGCGTCGCGCGCGGTTGTGCGGGCTCCACGCTGGCCAGCGGTTTGGTGTCGAGACCGCGGATTGCGGCGGCGAACCGGTCACGGCAGGCGGCGATGTCGGCGGCCTGGAAATTTTCTTCCTGTTCCTGCATCCAGCAGTCGAAGGCAAGCTGGGCGCGGGCCGCCTGATCGGGCGCGGATCCCGCGGCCCCGCGTTCGAGCGCGGTCATGAGTTGCGTTCGCGCCGCCGCGAGTTCCGGCAGCTTTTCCGCCGGCAGCCGGCGCGCGCCGAAGTTTTCGGGCGGTGGCGGGGTTCCGGCCGACGACGCGACCGCGCGGGCGGCGAAGGCGGCAGTATCGGCGAAATCGCTTTCGTCGAGCTCCCCGCGGGCGAGATCGAGATATCCGGCGTGCAGCGCGCGGGCGAACGGATCTGCGGGGGCGGCGGCGTTTTCGGCCTGGATCAGCGTTCCCGAGCAGGCGGAGAGCAGGCCGGCGGCGCAGGAAGCGAGCATGGTATTTTTTATAAGGGGCATGGGGTTTTCCTTTCGTCTTCGGACGGGTTCAGAGAGGCGTCGGATGACACTAAGCCGCCCGATTGGGGCACGACCGCGGCGAAAATGTGGAAATGTCGGGGCAGGTAGGGTCTAATCGGTCTCGCCGACCTGTCCGAGAGACTTGTTCGTACGCAAACAATTGCGACCGCCCGTAACCCGATCCGGAAACCCCGTCTCATATTTGATACAGCATGATCACCAGTGAGGCACTTTCAGCGCTCGACCGCGAGGACAGGCTGGCTCCGTTCCGGGACCAGTTCGACCTGCCCATGGGGGGGATCTATCTCGACGGCAATTCGCTCGGTCCCCTGCCGCGCCGGACGCTCGCCCGCCTGATCGACGTCACCCGCGAGGAATGGGGCCAGTCCCTGATAACGAGCTGGAACACCCATGGCTGGATGGAAATGCCGCAGCGCATCGGAGACAAGATCGCGCGCATCGTCGGCGCCGCGCCGGGGGAGGTCGTTGCCGCGGATTCGACGTCGGTCAACCTGTTCAAGATGCTTGCCGCCGCCTGCGCGCTGCGCCACGGCCGCCGGGTGATCCTGACCGAGGCGGGCAATTTTCCAACCGATATCTATATCGCCGAGGGTCTGGTCTCGATGCTGGGACCGGGTTTCGAGGTCCGCGCGGTGGCGAAGGAAGACATCGCCCGGTCGATCACCGACGAGATCGCGGTCGTCGCGCTGACCCAGGTCGATTACCGGACCGGCGAAATGCTCGACATGGCCGCCGTCACCGCCGCCGCGCACGGCGCCGGCGCGCTGATGCTGTGGGATCTGTCGCATTCGGCGGGCGCGCTGCCGGTCGATCTCAACGGGGCGGACGCGGATTTCGCCGTCGGCTGCGGTTACAAGTATCTGAACGGCGGGCCCGGTGCGCCGGCCTTCCTGTTCGTCGCGGCCCGTCATCAGGATGCCGCACGCCAGCCGCTCTCCGGCTGGATGGGCCATGCCGCGCCGTTCGACTTCGAAGGCAGCTACCGCCCGGCGCCGGGGATTACGCGTCACCTGGCCGGCACGCCGGCGGTTCTCGGCCTCGTCGCGCTGGAAGAAGGCGTCGATCTGTTTCTCGAGGCCGATCCAGGCGATCTGCGCCGCAAGTCGGTCCTGATGACGGAATGCTTTATCGCGCTGGTCGAACAGGAATGCGCCGGTCACGGATTCGTTCTGGCGACCCCGCGCGATGCGGACCGCCGCGGCAGCCAGGTCAGTTTCCGCCATCCGGAAGGCTACGCCATCGTCCAGGCCCTGATCGCGCGCGGCGTGACCGGCGATTTCCGCAGCCCCGATATCCTGCGCTTCGGTTTTGCGCCGCTCTACCTGCGCTATCGCGACCTGTGGGATGCGGCGGTCCATCTGCGCCGCGTGATGGAGACGTCCGCCTGGGACACGCCCGAATTCAAAACAAAGGCCGCCGTAACATGAAGACCGCACGATGACCGACGACAAGGGCCCGATCCTTCCCGAAGGCGCGCATACCGATTTCGCCGAGGACATGACCTATGGCGACTATCTGCAGCTCGATTCCATCCTGTCGGCGCAGCGCCCGGTATCGGACCGCCATGACGAACAGTTGTTCATCGTCATCCACCAGACGACCGAGCTGTGGATGAAGCTGGCGCTGCACGAATTGCGTGCCGCCATCGCGGCGATCGCGGCGGACGACCTGCGCCCCGGGTTCAAGATGCTGGCCCGCGTCGGGCGCATCCAGTCGCAGCTGATCCAGTCCTGGGACGTTCTGTCGACCCTGACCCCGGCGGATTACCTGACCTTCCGCGACGCGCTCGGCCATTCTTCGGGGTTCCAGTCCTGCCAGTACCGCCAGATCGAATTCCTGTTCGGCAACAAGAACCGGGCCATGCTGGAACCCCATCGCGACCGGCCGGACGATTACCGCATCCTGCAGGAAACGCTGGAAAGCCCGACGCTGTACGATACCGTTCTCCGCCTGCTGGCGCGCAAGGGTCTGCCGGTGCCGGAAGACGTTCTCAACCGCGACGTCACGCAGCGCTATACCGGCCATCCCGGCGTGACCGAAATGTGGCTGAAAATATACCGCGATACCGAAAATCACTGGACGGAATACGAACTTGCCGAGGAACTGGTCGATCTCGAAGACTGGTTCCAGCAATGGCGGTTCCGCCATGTCACCACGGTCGAGCGCATCATCGGCAACAAGCGCGGCACCGGCGGCACCGCCGGGGTGTCCTACCTGCAAAAGGCGCTGGATATCCGTTTCTTCCCGGAATTGTGGGATGTGCGCACGGTGCTGTAGACTTGGCCGCAAACCGGCGTGAAGAAACCGGCGGCAAAATTCGAGCCACCGACTTTAAGCTACCGACAGGGAGAAACCAGATGAACAACCCCAGGAACGAGCCCTTCGTGCGCAACGCCTGGTATATTGCGGCCTGGCCCGAGGAACTGGCGGCGAAGGACGATGACGGCGACGGCACGGAAACCGGCGTTGTCGGCCGCACCATCATGAACGAGCCCATCGTCCTGTTCCGCGATGCGAACGGCAGGGCGTCGGCGCTGGAAGACAGCTGCTGTCACCGCGGGGCGCCGCTCAGCCACGGCTGGACCGACGGGAAGGGCCTGAAATGCGGCTATCACGGGCTGGTGTTCGACGGCGACGGCAAATGCATCGATATTCCGGGGCAGGATACCGTTCCCGCCAGCGCCCGCGTGCGCAGCTATCCCGTGGTCGAACGCCATCAATGCATCTGGATCTGGATGGGCGATGCCGACGCGGCGGACGAAAGCAAAATCCTCGATTGCCCGTTTCACGACCAGCCCGAAAAATGGCCCCATAAAAAGGCGGTGTTCACCATCAACGCCAATTACATGATGATGATCGACAACCTGATGGACCTGTCGCATCTCGCCTATGTTCACCGCAAGACCATCGGCGGCCTGCCGGAAGCCCATGCCGCCGCCGAAATGGCGATCCGGCCGACCGATACCGGGGTGTTTTACGAACGCTGGATGATGAACGCGCCCGCCCCGCCGACCTATGTGAAGGCGGTGGGCTTCAAGGGCAATATCGACCGCTGGCACAAGTTCGAATACGTCGCGCCGGCGACGGTCATCCAGAACAACGGCGCCATCGATGTCGGCAGGGGCGCGCGCGAAAACCAGGATCAGCCCGGCCTGCATTTCCAGCTTATCCACCACGCGACGCCCGAAACCGAAACCTCGTTCCACTATTTCTTTTCGGTCGCCAACGGCTATCGCCAGGACGAACCGGCGGCCACAAAGCAACTGTTCGACGAAAGCCTGCCGACCTTCAAGGAAGACAAGGCGATCATGGAGGTCCAGCAGGCCCGGCTAGATCGCGATCCCGGCCGCACCCTGGTCAGCATCAAGGCGGACAAGGCGCTGTATCTGGCGCGCAAGCACCTGCACGGGATGATCGAGGCGGAACGGGCGGGGGCAAGCGCGGCAGCTGCGGAGTAGGGTGAGCCGGGAGGCGAAGGCAATTAGTTTCTTGATCTGCCGGGCGTATCCCTCCTATCCTGAGGAAGACCAAATCAGCATTGAAGTGCTTGTGACCGAAAAGACGTTCCAGACAAAACGGCGGAAGACGCGGTGGTGCTACGCACCGATCGTATCGCTTGTTGCGAGTTTTTCGCTCGGAATGCTTTCGCCGAATTCGGTATTGGCGTCGATATCTCCCATCTCCGCCGGAGATGCCGGCATGGTGGCGATTGACCATCATTCTGCCCAAATGGATTCAGCCGATATAGAAGTCTGTGAAAGCGAGACGTTGTGCTCGGGTTTCATCCCTTGAATTTGACCGAAACCGATAGATGGTCTCCAGCGGCTGCACTGAGGGTTCTTCTTTCTGTCATGCTTGTTTTCGCTGTATTTATCGGTCCGTATTCATACGCTGCGGAACGGCACGCAGAGCATCATGAGTCTCATTCTGCCGCGGACCATCATGATGGCATGGATAGCCACGAGCAGTCCGATGATGATGAACACAAGGGCATCGGGCATGCGTTGACCCATTGCGGCTCGACTGCATGTGCTCCCTCATTTGTCGGAACGCCTGTCGTTTCGACGACGTCTGCAGACTTGATTTTTCGTCTGCACACCTGGATCGCAGATGATCTGGATATTCCCTCTTTGTATCTGGACAGCGACCCTCCCGTCCCGCGAGGCGGTTTCTCCCTAATCTAAAGAGCTTTTTCCGAACATTTTCGGCGATTCCGTCGAGTGTATGACCGGCGTCATTTGACGCGGCCCAAGCCGTGCGTTTCTGCGCGACTTCGGAGAGCTCGATGAATTAACTCTCAAAACCAGGAGAAATCGACCATGCGTCGTAACGAAAACACGTCTGCAATCTGCAAATCAATTCTCACCTTGGCTGTCACGATGGCCCTGTCAGCCTCGACAGGCGCGCTGGCGGCAGGCGAACACAGCGGCGGCCATGGGGGCGGCCATGGGGCAGGTGGCCATGGCAGCAGCAGCAAAATGATGCCCAATGCGGGTCACGGCGGCGGGCACAGCAAGGCGGCGG
>CAXBCP010000023.1:0-79171 GCA_963974055.1 uncultured Rhodospirillaceae bacterium | reverse complement strand
CTAGTCGCGGTCGAGCCGCATGTCGAGCCGCGGGGGAATGTCGAATTCCGTCAGCCCGGCCTTCTTCCAGGTCGACAATGCGCGCTCCATCACCTCCCGCCGCGGGATGGAAAAATCGCCGGCATCGATCGAGCTGGTCGCGTCCGCCACGATCTTGCTGCCGGGATCGGTATTGCCGCCGCGGATCCGCACCGACGGGTCCATATACATGGGGACGAACACGTCATCGATAATCACGGTGTCGCGCGCCGGGTCGTAGTGGGAATTCATCGCCCAGTTGAGGTGTTCCTGATCGCGGATGTCGACGTCATGATCGACCACGGTGACGCGCTTGCACGGCGAGACATCGGCGACCAGCCGGCCGATCCGCTTGCCGTTGCCCGGCGCCCCGGGCCGCACGGCAACGATCGCATGCGCCAGCAGGCCGCCGAACGTCTTGTCGATCACCACGTCGGCGACCGACGCTTCGCCGAGATCGTGGCGCAGGACCTTCAGCAACTGGCCGGCATTGGTCAGGCTTTGCATGGTCGTGCTTTCGCTCGGCGGCATCTGGCTGGCCAGCCCGTAGAAAACCGGGTCCGTGCGGTGGGTGATCGCCGTCACCCGCACGACCGGCTTGTGGCCGACCGGCCCCATATAGCCGGCGAATTCCCCGAACGGGCCTTCTTCGGCCGTTTCGCCCGGGTGAACGAGCCCTTCGACCACGATTTCGGTGCGCGCCGGGATCGCCAGATCGACCGTGCGGCCGCGCACCTGTTCCAGCGCTTCGCCTTTAAGCCCGCCGGCCAGCGTGGCTTCGTCGACCGCGAAGGGAAGCGTCGTGACCGAAGCGTAGTACATTGCCGGTTCCGCGCCGATAACGAAGGCGATCGGCGCCGGCTCGCCGCGCGCATGCCAGGACTGTATGCAGCGCGTCCCCTGGCGCCCGGGCGACAGATTGCAGACCATCCGGTCCGGCCCCAATACCTGGGTGCGGTAGACACCGTAATTCTGCACGTCCGTATCCGCGTCCCGCGTCACCACGATGGCGGTGATATAGGGGCCGGCATCCCGGCCCGGCGTCCACACGGGGACCGGCAGCAGCCCGAGATCGACCGCATCGCCCTCGATCACCACGTCGTGGCACGGCGCCGTCTCGACCGTCACCGGGGGGACCGGGTTGAGCAGCGCGTCTTCCCATTTCGCGTTGATTTCGCCGGGTTCGACGCCGAGCCCGATCGCATAGGCCGCGTCGGACGCGCCGAGCGCCCCGGTCGCGACCGGGATTATGCTGCCCTTCACGTTGTCGAACAGGAAACCGAAACGGTCGGCCTCCGGCAGCGCCTGGAACCCCCATTTGACCATGCAGCCGATTTCCCAGGCGGGGTCGACCTCCTCGCTGACGCGGCGGACAAGCCCGCGCTGTTCGAGAACCGCGAGATAGTCGCGCATGTCGGTCAGAGCCATCGGAATTCCTTGTAAGTATTCTGGTCAGACGCGCGGGTCGAGCGACGGCAGGCCGAAGCGGATCCGCCCCGCATTCACGGATTGTATATCCCACGACACCGTTATCTGCAGCGATGCGGCATGGACGTCGCGGAACATGCGCAGGAAGTCGTTTTCCGGAGTCAGCCCGCGCGCGCCGATCAACGGGTTGAGCCGTTCCACCGCCCGGACGCAGAGCTGGACCGCAAACGCGTTGTTGCGCCGCCAGCGGGCGCGGTCGCCGAGCGCCGGCAGGTCGCCCGCCTCGGCGATCGCCGTCGCATCCGCGCAGTCGCGGAGCAGCAGCGCCTCGGCGGCTTCGATCTCGGCGCCCGCTTCGGCGATGCGGATCTGCACCGTCGGCAGTTCGGCCATCGGCGCATTGCCGACCGTATTGCGGCCGCCCATTTCGTTCTCGATCGTCGCCAGCGCGCCCTTTGCGATGCCGAGCGCCGGGGAGGCGAACACCATCGTGCCGAGCGTCAGCGGCGGCACGCGATACAGCGCCGCGGTATTGATCTCCGATCCCGGCGACGCGCCGCCCATCAGCCGTGTCGACGGCAGGGTCCGGTGCTCGGGAATGAACACGTTGTCGAGTTCGATCGAGCGCGAGCCGGTGGCCGCGAGACCGGGCGCGAACCAGTCGTCGACGATTTTGTAATCCGATTTCGGCACCAGCGCGAAACGGTGTTCGGGCGGGCCGTCGCCGTCTTCCGGCGGCACGAAGACCTGCATGTTGTTCCAGTCCGCGAAGTCGACGCCGGAGGCGAAGCTCCACAGCCCGTTGGCGATCAGCCCGCCGTCCGTGCGCACCACCTTGCCGCCCTTGGCCGGAAACGAGGAAGCGACCAGCGCCTTCGGGTTTTCGCCCCAGACGTCTTCCTGCGCCGCGGGGTTGTTCATCCCCAGAATCCAGCTCTGGACCGCGAGGTTGGAAAATATCCAGCAGCTCGACCCGCAGCCCTGCCCCAGTTCCGCGCCGAGGCGCACCATCATGCCGATGTTCCAGCCCAACCCGCCATAGCGCTCCGGCTGGTGGATGCGGAAAAAGCCTTCCTCCGAAAACGCCTCGAACGTTTCGCGGGGCACGGCGCGGTCCTGTTCCGCCTGGCGGGCGCGGCCCAGCAGGACCGGCGCCAGGGCCCGGGCGCGGGCGATCATGTTCTTCTGTTCGGACGTGTACATCTGCGGGCTCACACTCTCGGGTCGGTGGGGGTGAGGCCGAGCTGTATCTCGGCCGCCGAAATGGCGTGGCGGTCCCAGGCCATGTTGATCTGCATGGTCGCCGCGTGGATATCGCGCCAGGCGCGCATGAAATCGCTTTCCGGCACCAGCCCGCGCGCGCCGATCAGGGGATGAAGAATATCGGCCGCGCGGATGCACATGACGCCGGCATAGGCATTGTTGCGCCGCCAGAAGGCGCGGTCCTCCACCGTGGTCAGACGCCCCACCCTGCCGATCTCCAGCGCAACGTCGCAGTCGCGCTGCATCAGCGCCCAGGCGGCCTCGATCAGGGCGCCGGACTCGGCGACCCGCAGCTGCGCGGTGGTCAGCGACGCCATCGGGTTGCCGGCGACGTTGTTGCGCCCCGACAGATCGCGCTCGATCGCGTCCAGCGCGCCGCGCGCCATGCCGATCACCGGCCCGGAGAATATCTTGTTGGCGCCGCACATGGGCGGCACCCGGAAGATCGGCCCGAAATTCTCCGACGCCTCGATCGTCGCCCCGGTGCGGGCGGCCCCGGTGCTGAGCATCCGGTGTTCCGGGATAAAGACGTTGTCGAGTTCGATCGACCGCGATCCGGTGGCGACGAGACCCGGCGAGTTCCAGTCGTCGATGACGCGGTAGTCGGATTTCGGGACCAGCGCCATGTGATGCGCGACCCCGCCGCCTTCCGTCGGCACGAAAACCTGCATGTTGTTCCAGTCGGCCCAGTCGACCCCGGACGCGAAGCTCCACACGCCGTTGGCCACGATCCCGCCCGCGACCCGCTCCACCCTGCCGCCCCTGGCGGGAAACGACGACGCCGTGCAGGCATCGTTGTCGGCGGCCCAGACATCGTCCTGCGCCTGGCGGGACGCCATGGCAACGATCCCGTTCTGGGCGGCTATGTTCGAAAAAATCCAGGCCGTGGAGCCGCAGCCGCGCCCGAGTTCGACCGATACGTCGAGCATCGTCCGGTGGCTCATCTCCAGCCCGCCATATCGGGCCGGCATCTGGATTTTGTAGAATCCGCCGTCGCGCAGCGCTTCATGGGTTTCGCGGTGAAGCCGCCGGTTCCGCTCGGCCCCGGCGGCGCGCGACCGCACGGTTTCGGTCATCGCCCGCGCCGCCTGCATGAGCGCCGCATGCGCGAGATCGCCGTCCGTACAGGATGTCGCCGGCTCTGGCATGCTCTCTCCCCTGTCGTCGCGCAGCGTCCCGCGCCCCTAAGCCGATTTCACGGCGGCCGGTTTCCGAGTCTCCACACGGGTCATCCAGCTTGTCGCGATAAAGATGACAGCGGCCCCGACCCAGGTCCAGATTTCCGTGATCTGGCCGAAGGCGAAGAACGAAATCACCGCAATCAGCGGCAGGCGCAGGAACAGGATCGGCGACACCAGACTCGCTTCGGCGAGACCGAACGAACGGGTCAGGCAGAACTGGGCGCCGACGCCCGCGACCGCGAAGGCGAACGCGTGCAGCCAGATTTCCGGTTGCGGCGTCACCCACCAGATAGCGGCGGGAATTCCGGCCATCGGAATCATGAAGATGAAATTCCACATCATGATCGACGGCAGCTTGTCGTAGCGCGCGAGCCACCGCGATATCGTATCCGACATCGCGTAAAACGCCGCCGCGGTCAGCGCCAGGAATATCCCCGGATTCAATTCCGAAAATCCGGGCCGCACGATGATCAGCACGCCGCCGAACCCGACCAGCGTCGCGATCACGCGATGCGAGCGGAGCTTTTCGCCCAGCAGCAGGATCGCGCAGAACATCGTGAAGATCGGCAGCGTAAACTGCAGCGCCACCGAATCCGGGACGTTGATGAAGTTCAGCGAATAATAGCCGGTGCACATGCCGATAATCCCGAGCAGCGCGCGCATGAAATGACCGAACGGCACGCTCGTCTTCATCGATGCGGCGCCGGCCCGCAGGATGATGGGAGTGAAAACGATCAGGCCGAAAATCTGGCGGAACAAGACCGCCTGAAACACGGTCATGCCGCCATCCTGCACCGCTTTGATCAGGGTAAGCGAAGCGGAAAAGCAGAGCGCGGCCGCCACCATCCAGAGAATTCCGGCGACGGGGCTGTGCCGGTCCGGTCCGCCGGCGGGCGCCGCCATCAGGCCCGTACTCCGGCAGCCGATGCAATGCCCGGCCGTGCGCAGGCCGTGTCTGTTTTTAATGTCATTTTTCGTTCCGTCCCCACCGGGTTTATTATTGTGCGGCAGCTTAGCCGACCGGCATGCATCAGCGCCATCTCCATCGCGCGCCCCAGATATGCACGGGCCCGAAACAGACCCGCTTGCCGTCGCCGCTCCCGGCCCCTAATCTTCGCGCCCGACCAGCGCAGCAAGGCAGATCCATGGAATTTCTCGAAACCGGCCATCCCGAACCGACGGACGAATATCTCCGCCCCACCCCGTTTCTCGACTTCGACAAACCGGTCGTCGCCGAATTCGCCGCCAAGGCGATCGATGGCGCGGCGACCGACAAGGAAAAGGCAGTGCAGGCGTTTTACGCGGTCCGAGATTCCGTGCGCTACGATCCCTACCGGATCACCAACCGGGCGGAAGCCTATTCGGCAAGCGACGTGCTGGAAACGGGTGCCGCCTATTGCATCCCGAAAGCCGCCCTGCTCGCCGCTGTCACCCGCGCCGCGGGCATTCCCACCGCTATCGGCCTGTCGGACGTCACCAACCACATGTGCAGCCCGCGCATGGCGGAGGCGATGGGCGGCAAGACCCTGTTCCTGCACCACGGTTACGCGGTGATGCTGATCGACGGCAAATGGGTAAAGGCGGCGCCGGCGTTCAATATCGAACTGTGCGACAAGTTCGGCGTCACCCCGACCGAATTCGACGGGGTCGAGGACGCGCTGCTCCAGGAATTCGACCAGCACGGCCACAAGCACATGGAATACGTCCGCAGCCACGGGCTGTGGTCAGACGTGCCGGTCCAGCGCGTGTTCGACGATTTCACCGACTATTACGGCGAACAGCTTTGGCAGCGCTGCCGCGAAGCGGTGGAACTCAACGAGCGCAAACAGGCCGCCAATTTCGAGGACGAAAAACCGGTCACCTGATCATGGATGCCGCCGCAATTTCCCGATGCGCCGCCCTGATCGGCGGCGCCCGGCTGGCGGCCGCGCCGGTGCCCGACCTTGCGGATGCCGACCGCCCCGAACGCATCGCAGACGGCTATTCCGTACAGGCGGCGCTCCACGATTATTTCCGGGAACACACCGGCAGTACCCTCGCCGGCTGGAAAATCGGCGCCACCACCGGTTCCATGCAGGCCTATCTCGGCGTCGACGGCCCGGCCTGCGGGCGGATGATGTCGGACAATGTTTATGAAAACGGCACGTCCCTTGCTGCGTCGGGCTTCTGCAATCCCGGCATCGAATGCGAAATCGGCCTGCGGATCGGTGCGGACTCGGCCGGCGGAGCGTATACGCGCGACAGCGTCGGCGATATCGTCGATACGGTTTTCCCGGCGATCGAGATCGTCGAGAACCGCTACGGCGATTTCCTCGCCCGCGGCACGCCGACACTGGTCGCCGACGATTTTTTTCACAAAGCCTGCGTCCCGGGCGCGGAAATATCGGACTGGCGCGATATCGACCTCGCCGCTCTCGTTGGACGGACGCGGATCGACGGGGTGGAAAAAGGCAGCGGCACCGGCGCCGAGGTCATGGGCCACCCGTTCGAAGCCCTTTCCTGGCTTGCCAACACGCTGGCGGCGCAGGGCGAGCAACTCACCGCGGGTCAGGTCGTACTGACCGGCTCGGTCGCGCCGGTGATCTGGGTCGAAAGCGAAACCGCCACGGCAGAAATCGCCCTCGACCGGCTGGGATCGGTCAGCGTCGCATTCGTCTAGGTCCGCGCCTGGGGCGTTTCCGGTTTTGACGGCACCGGTCCGCTCCCCCGCGCAAGCGGAATATGGTCTAGCCCGCGCTGTCCGCCTTGCCGCCGTCGATTTTCTGGCCGACGGCGGGCACGCCGCCCTCTTCGCCCCAGCGCGGCGCCGATTCGAGATGGATGTGCAACTGGTCGAGCATGCGCATGCAGGACTGGTCGACGATATCCTGCAACGAGGCCGGGCGGTTATAGAACGCCGGCACGGGCGGAAAGATAACCGCGCCGATGCGGGCCAGCTTGGTCAGGTTTTCGAGGTGGCCGATATGGAGCGGGGTTTCGCGGATCGCGACGATCAGCGTGCGGCGTTCCTTCAGGATCACGTCGGCCGCCCGGCTGATCAGGTCGCCGGTATTGCCGGCCGCGATATTCGACATCGTCTTGATGGAGCACGGGGCGATAATCATGCCTTCGGAATGGAATGAGCCCGACGAGATCGACGCGCCGATATTGCCGGGGTCGTGGACTTCGTCGGCAAGGGCGTTGATGTAGTCGAGCTCGAGGTCGTGCTCCATCTTCAGGGTCAGCTTGGCAGACCGGCTCATCACGAGATGAATTTCGATCTCCGGATCGGTTTTCATCAGTTCCATCAGGCGCACGCCGTAAATCGTGCCGGTGGCACCGGTGATGCCGACAATTACTCTTTTCATAGAAAGTTCCCCAGAATTAGGCGCGGCCACTATAGCCAAAAATCGTCACATGTCGATATTCGCGCGCATAAGTGGTTGATTCAAAGGCGATTTGGTTTATCAGGTTACGTCGATAGACGCATATTGGATTTCTCGTCATGGCAGATGCTCCCATAGACGTCCCCGTACTGGACGACGCCGGAAGGGAAATGAAGCGTTTCGTCGGCTTCCTCGACGAAATGGGCGCGCGAATTGCGGAATGGGGACCGGATCGCTGCGTCATCCACCTTGCGATTTCGGACATGCACCGCAACGGAATCAGCGTCGTTCACGGCGGGGTCTATGCGTCGCTGATCGATACCGCGGGCGCGCATGCCGGCATCTTCTGCGCCGTGCCGGGCAATACCCGCAAGGCGATGACGATTTCGCTCAACGTCAACCTGGTCGGCAGCGCGACCGAAGGCACGCTGGTGACCACCGCCCGGGTCCGCAAGGCGGGAAAGACGATTTTCGTGGCCTCCTGCGACGTCCACGATACCGACGGCAACCTGCTGGCCACCGGCGAAGTCGTCGGCCGCTACGGGCGCGGCAGCCACCTGCCGGAAGGCGTGCCGGCAGACGCGTGAGACCGCCCGAAACGCGGTTCCGCCGCGCAAACGCGTTCATATATTCGTGTGTGGTCAACAGCTTAGCGAAGGTTTAACCCTTGCTAATGTGTAATCGCGTACATATTTGACTGGTTAATCCTGAAAGCGATCCGATGATACAGACCGATCGACGTCTATTCTGTTCCGCCCTTGCCGCCGCCGCCGGACTGTCGGCGCTGCCGGCGGCCGCCCGCGCAGCGATGGAAAATGCGGCGAAGCCCGGGACCGCAACCGGGGCGGAAGCCGCCGGGGCCGAAGCATCCGGTTATCCGTCGATCGTCGGCAAAATGCAGACCCATGTGACGGTTTACGAGGATTCCCTGGTCGACCTCGCCCGCAAATTCGGGCTCGGCTACACCGAAATCGTGTCGGCCAATCCGGGGATCGATCCGTGGGTGCCCGGCGCCGACAAGAAAATCGTGCTGCCGACCGCCCATATCCTGCCCGCCGCACTGCATGAAGGGCTGGTCATCAACCTTGCCGATCAGCGGCTGTATTTTTTCCGGCCCGACGGCCGGACGGTGGACACCGTGCCGCTCGGCATCGGCGATTCGGGCTGGGACACGCCCAAGGGAACGACCAAGGTCGTCCGCAAGAAAAAGGCGCCGACCTGGTACGTCCCCAAATCGGTGCGCGAACAGGATCCCGACCTGCCGGCAATCGTCAAACCCGGCCCGGACAACCCGCTCGGCACCCACGCGGTCTATCTCGGCTGGCCCGCCTATCTTTTTCACGGAACCAACAAGCCGTATGGCGTCGGCCGCCGCGTCAGCCATGGCTGCGTGCGTCTCTATCCCGAGGATATCGCCCGGCTGTTCCCCGACATCAAAGTCGGCACGCCGGTCACCGTCGTCGACCAGCCCGTGAAACTGGCGCGCCAGGGCGACCAGCTCTGGCTGGAAATCCACCCGAGCCAGGAACAGGCGGACGAGGTCGAACAGACCGGCAAGCTGACGCCGGCGAAACCGGCCGAATTCGAATATTTCATCGCGATGGCCGCCGGCGAAGACAGCGACCGGATCGACTGGGACGCGGCCAAACAGGCGGCGGTCGAACGCCGCGGTATTCCGATCGGGATACTCAGGCCGAAATCGGTCTCGGAAACGGCATCCGGGCAGGCGGAAGCGCCGGAAACCGTTCCCCAGTAACGCCTCCACAGCACAGACAAATAAAAAACGGCGCTTCCCGGTAGTGGGAAGCGCCGTTTCTGGAAAATCGGGCTAAAGCCCGGTTTTTATTTGCGAAGACCCTTCTGGAAGATCCGGTCGGCCTTGTCGCTGGCCGCTTTCGCTTCCGCAGCCGCACGATTGGCGGCATCGGCGGCGGCACGGGCGGCGGCGGCGGCGGCCGCGGCATCGGCCGAGGCTTTCATCGACGCTGCTTTGGCTTCCGCCGAGCTGGCATTGGCTTTTTCAAGCATTGCCTTGTCGTTCTGGTTCATCGTCTCGCAACCCGCGGCAAACAGCAGCGGCACGGCGATCACGGTCACATATTTAAGATACTTCATTCTTCTACCTCCTAGCGGTACTCTATCTGGATCCAAGTAAAATCTGCCAATTCCCGGACGAACGCCCAAAGCCATACAACAAATTGGTTAACAACACCAGACTTTGTACCAGAATCGGTAGGGTTTGATACATGTCGAACCGTTTAAAGTTCGTTAATTTGTCCGATCGAACACCCGGTATGGTTAATATCCAATCCACCCGCCGCTTGCGCGCCCGGCGGCAGGGGCCCGGGATTTTCCGAATATAGCGATACCGAGAGATTCGGCTATCCTGCCCGTCCGCCACGCCGACGGCGATCACCGTTAAAACCTCCCGGGTCAAAGATGGATTGGACGCAATACTGGTTTATGTTCCCGGTCGGGATATGCGTCGCCACCCTGGCGATGCTGGGCGGAATCGGCGGCGCGGCCCTGTTCATCCCCGTATTCGTCGTGATTTTTCCGCTGCTGGGTCCGGAATACCCGCTTGCGACCTCCGCCGCCATCGGCGCGGCGCTGCTGACAACCGTCTTCGGCTTTTCGTCCGGCTTCGTCGGCTATTACCGACGGCGGCTCATCGACTTTGACAGCGCGACGGCGTTCCTCCGTGTTTCGGTCCCCGTCGCCGTTGCCGGCGCGCTGATGTTCGGCATTGTGCAGAAACAGGAACTGCTGCTGCAAGCGGCATACGCCGCGCTGATGCTTGTCCTGTGCCCGGTGCTCCTGCGCCATACGCCGGACGTTCGCAACGCCGCCGAGGCCGCCGTCGATGCCCGGGCGGAAATCCGCACGGTAACGGGCCGCGACGGCCAGACCTACCGGTTCCGCAAACCGAAACAGGGGTTTGTCGGCGGCATCTATACCGCGATCGGCGCGGTCCTGACCGGGTTCCTGGGGGTCGGCATCGGCGAGGTGATCCTGCCCCAGCTCCTCAAACGCAACCGCGTGCCGGTCGCCGTCGCCGCGGCGACATCGGTGTTTATCGTGATCGTCACCATCGCCGCGGCGTCGGTCGTGCAGATGGCGGCGCTGATCTATGCCGGCGGGCTGGAAGCGATTCCGTGGAACCTGGTCTGTTATTCGATTCCGGGGGTGATCGTCGGCGGGCAGCTCGGCCCCCTGCTCCAGGTCCATATCGCCCAGCGGAAGCTCGAAATAGCGATCGCGGTTCTCTTCGGAGCGATCGGTGTGGCAATCGGCTGGATTGTTCTGTGCGCCGTAACCTAGAACGTTTCCTGTTTTTACGGCACCCGCGCGAGTCCGCGCAAACGGAGTACGACCTGGAACGTTTTCTTCCGTATTGGACGAAAATGTTCTAGCAAAGCAGCACAGAGTTTCGGCAAGCGTCGGGGGAGAGATCAGGTGGCGGCAAAAATTTACCCGGTGATACTGTCGGGCGGTTCGGGGACGCGCCTGTGGCCCCAGTCGCGGACGTCCTATCCGAAACAGTTCCTGCCCCTGGTATCGGACCAGAGCCTGCTGCAGGAAACGGCTTCCCGGGTCTCGGATCCGGCGCTGTTCGCGGCGCCGCTTATGGTCTGCAACGAAGAGCACCGCTTTCTCGTCGCCCAGCAACTTCGCGAAGCCGGCATCACGCCGAGCCATATCGTGCTGGAACCGGTCGCGCGCAACACCGCCCCCGCCGTCGCGGTTGCGGCGACGATCCTCGCGGCGCGGGAGCCGGACGCGCTGATGCTCGTCCTGCCGTCGGACCATTTGATCAAGGACGTGGCCATGTTCCGCGCCGCCGTAAAGACCGCCGCCGAAGCCGCGTCGGACGGCGCGCTTGTGACCTTCGGGATAAAACCGACCCGCGCCGAGACCGGCTACGGATATATTTCCGGCGGCGACCGGCTCGGCACCCGCGAAGGGGTCTTCAGGGTCGACAGCTTCGTCGAGAAACCGGACCGGGCGACCGCCGAAGACTATCTCGCCAGGGGGACCTATTTCTGGAACAGCGGCATGTTCCTGTTCTCGGCCGCGAGCTTCCTCGAAGAGTGCAGTACCTTCGAGCCGGAAATCCGCAAGGGCGCCGAAGATTCGGTGGCCACCGCGGAGACCGATCTCGACTTCCTGCGCCTCGACAAAGCCGCCTTTGCCGCCATCCCGTCGAAGTCTATCGATTACGCGGTGATGGAACACACGGCGCGCGCCGCGGTTGTACCCGCGGATATCGGATGGAACGACGTCGGCTCCTGGGCCTCGCTGTGGGAGATCGGCGACAAGGATTCCGGCGGGAATGTCATCCGCGGCGACGCCCTGGCGCTGGAGACGAAAAATTCCTTCGTCGCCTCCGACGGGCCGCTGGTGACGGTGCTCGGCGTCGAAGACCTTGCCGTGGTCGCGACGATGGATGCCGTGCTCGTATTGCCGTTGAACCGCACCCAGGACGTAAAGTCGATTATCGACCGGCTGAAGAGCGAGAAACGCGACGAATCCTCGCTGCATCCGCGGGTCTACCGGCCGTGGGGCTTTTACCAGACCGTTCACGCCGGCGACCGCTTCCAGGTCAAGCGCATTACCGTGAATGCCGGCGCCTCGTTGTCCCTGCAGCGGCACCATCACCGCGCCGAGCACTGGGTTATCGTCAACGGCGTCGCAGAAGTGACGAAAGACGACAACACGTTCGTCCTGCACGAAAACGAGTCCGTCTACCTGCCGCCCCTGGCCGTCCACCGGCTGTCCAATCCGGGCAAGGTGCCGCTGAACCTGATCGAGGTTCAGTCGGGCAGCTATCTCGGGGAAGACGACATCGAACGCTACGAAGATATTTACGGACGGGACTAAAAATCCCCTCTAGGTCTTTGAAATTTATACCTTTCCCGCTGTGGATAAGTTTGGGGAAAGTTTTCGGCAAATTTACCCTTTGCTGCCCCGGATTAAATTTTATCCTTAAATATCAATACATTACATGCCACCACAGACGAAAGCAAACAAACGCGCCTTGTGTATGGCTTTCCGTTACAATATTCCCGGGGGTTCGAAAGACTACTTCGGGCGAGACCCGGTTTTCGCCCGGCTTCAACTCCAGTGATCATTAAAAAAAACCGTTAACTATAACGGTCATTGCCCGAAACTTTTCGCGAATGTATTCGCCGCCGCCGCGACTATAGTTATCTTTCGCTGAATGTTTCCGGGCAACGATTTGAGCCAAATGCATCCGGATCGGCGTCCCCGGCACCGATGAATACCGGGGTATTCTTCGCAGCACTGTTTCTTTACGCGCGGGACTGCCAATAGATTGATCCCGGTCAAAGCCATTTGAAATTTGCACCGATATTGTCTTATTCTTGGCAATTATCGAGCGCACCCCCGACAGGAAGTCCGAAGGGTGTGGATCAGCATGGGGGACGGGTCATGCTGTTTACGTCTTTGATGAAGTACGGAATCCGGACTCAGGCCATTCGCGTCATCGACGCCCGCGGCAACACGCGGGTCTTTGGAGACGGGTCGCCGCCGCGGTGCACGGTCCGGCTGAACAAGTCCAGCCTGAACTACACGCTGCCTTTGAACCCGGGCCTGTCGGTTGCGGAAGCCTATATGAACGGCGACCTGGAGATCGAGGACGGCACCCTGTTCGATTTTCTTGAACTTGCCGCGATCAACTATAAATATATCGAGACGTTCCCGTTACTTGATGTCCTGCGCTGGATCGGGCTCGGCAGCCGCAAGCTGAAGCAATACAATCCGATCGGGATTGCCCGGAAGAACGTCGCCCATCACTACGACCTGTCTTCCGAACTGTACGAACTGTTCCTCGACCGGGACCGTCAGTATTCCTGCGCCTATTTCACGCGCCCCGACGAAGACCTGGAAACCGCCCAGCTGAACAAGAAACGCCATCTGGCGTCGAAACTGCTGCTCGACCGCGACGGGTTGAACGTTCTCGATATCGGTTCCGGCTGGGGCGGTCTCGGCCTGTATATCGCCGACGTGTCCGATGCCGACGTGACCGGCGTGACCCTGTCCACAGAGCAGCACAAGCTTTCGAACGAACGGGCGAAAACCGCCGGCATCGACGAGCGCGTCCGGTTCCGGCTTCAGGACTACCGCGAACTGCCCGAAAAATTCGACCGGATCGTTTCTGTCGGCATGTTCGAACATGTCGGCAAGAAGAACTATGCGGAATTTTTCGACAAGCTCCGCGACCTGCTGACCGATGACGGCGTGGCGGTGATCCACTCCATCGGCCGGCTCGACCGCCCGAACGCGATCAATCCGTTTATCCGCAAGTATATTTTCCCGGGCGCGGACGTACCCGCGCTGTCCGAGGTAATGCCGGTCGTGGAAAAATCGGGCCTGATCTGCACCGATATCGAGATATTGCGGCTTCACTATGCCGAAACCCTGCGTCACTGGCGCGAAGCCTTCGAAGCCCGCCGCGACGAAGTCGCTGCGATATACGACGAGAAATTCTGCCGTATGTGGGACCTGTATCTCGTGATCTGCGAAATGGGTTTCCGCTACGAAAACCTGATGGTGTTCCAGATTCAGCTGACCAAATCGCTCGAGACGGTGCCCCTGACCCGCGATTACATGGTCGACTGGGAACGCGCGCAGGCGGACAAGGAACGGCGCGGCGACCGCACCCGGGCCGCCTGACCGACGCCTGCCCACAGTTCCGTGTTCGCCGCAAGGCCCGCGGGAAGCGCTATCGCGAATTAAAACGCGGTTGTCCCCAGACTTCGCCTTATTTTCCCCGTATTCCACAGACAGGGTCCGCAGACCGGAACCGTCCACCGCAAATACGGATCGCAGACGAGGAATGCAATCTGCGAATCGCCGATTCGCAGTAGGCTCCGCATACTCGAAAACCGGAGAATGAATCGTGGCCACAACGCTGCATCAGCACGAAGACGACTCCCCGGGCGAAGACACCCAGGGCTATCGGCAGCCGCCGAACAATATCGAGGCCGAAATGGGGCTTCTGGGCGCGGTGCTGGAAAACAACCGCGCCTATGAACGGATTTCCGAATTCCTGCGCCCGGAGCATTTCTTCGACCCTCTCCACGGGCGGATATACGATGCCTGCGCCAAGCTGATCGAACGCGGCCAGCAGGCCAACCCGACGACCCTGAAACACGTCTTCGACACCGAGGAATTCGCCGAAATCGGCGGTCACCGCTATCTCGCGGAGCTGGCGGGCGCGACCTTCGCCATCATCAATGCCGAAGATTACGGCCGCCTGATCTACGACCTTTTCCTGCGCCGCCAGCTGATCGAGCTCGGCACCGATGTCGTCAACCATGCGTTCTCCCACGATCCCGAAGACAGCGCGATGCGCCAGGTCGAAGGCGCGGAACAGTATCTTTACGACCTCGCGACCACGGGCAATTACGAGGGCGGGTTCCAGAGCTTCGCCGAATCCATCCGCGATGCGGTCGACATGGCGGCCGTCGCCTTCAACCGGGACGGCGCGCTCGGCGGCGTGCCGACCCAGTTCCGGCAGCTCGACCTGCTGCTCGGCGGGCTGCACAGGTCCGATCTGATCGTCCTCGCCGGCCGCCCGGCCATGGGCAAGACGGCGCTGGCCACCAATATCGCCTTCAACGTCGCCAACCTGACCGATACCGTCGTCGACGAACACGGCAACGAAACCCCGGTCGACGATCCGGTGGTCGGATTTTTCTCGCTCGAAATGTCGGCCGAACAGCTCGCAGCCCGTATCCTTGCCGAAGGCGCCCAGATCGCGTCGGACAAGATCCGCAAGGGCGAGCTGAACCAGACCGAGTTCGACCGTCTGGTACAGACCAGCCAGCGGCTTCAGAAAGCCCCGCTTTATATCGACGACACCCCTGCCCTCACGGTTTCCGCCCTGCGGACCCGGGCGCGGCGCCTGAAACGCCAGCACGGCCTGGGACTGATCGTCGTCGATTACCTGCAACTGCTGCAGGGCAGCGGCGGCGGGCGCGAACAGAACCGCGTCCAGGAAATTTCGGAAATCACCCGGGGGCTGAAAACCCTGGCCAAGGAGCTGGAGGTCCCGGTGATCGCCCTGTCGCAGCTCAGCCGCGCCGTCGAACAGCGCGAAGACAAACGCCCGCAGCTCGCCGACCTGCGTGAATCGGGCACGATCGAACAGGACGCCGACGTCGTGATGTTCATCTATCGCGACGAATACTATCTGCAGCGCGCCGAACCGTCGCGGCGCGGCGACGAATCCCATGAAAAGCTGAACGAACGCTACATGATCTGGGAAGAAGCGATGGCCGAAGTCCGCGGCCATGCCGAGGTCATCATCGCCAAGCAGCGGCACGGACCGACCGGCACGGTGAAGCTCCGCTTCTATCCCGAAGCCACGAAATTCGACAACCTGGAAGACGAGGACGACTACGCCGATCCGCGCGACGCCGACGGCGCGCCGCCGCCGGGAGACGTGCCGTTCTGACGGCGCGCGCCTCCGGCCATCCCGGCGCCGTCCTGACCGTCAACCTGGACGCGATCGCCGAAAACTGGCGCGACCTGTCGGCACGGACGGCCCCGGCGGCCTGCGGCGCCGTCGTCAAGGCGGACGGCTACGGCGTCGGCCTCGAACAGGCAGGACGCGCACTCGCCGCCGCCGGCTGCACCCGGTTTTTCGTCGCCACCATCGACGAGGGCATCCGCCTGCGGGCGGCGCTGGGCGCGGCGCCGGCGATTTATGTCCTGAACGGGCTGATGGGCGCGGATACGGCGAAAGACATTGCGGCATTCGACCTGACCCCGGTGCTGAACACCCCGGAGGATATCGCGGCCTGGGCGGACCACGGGCGCGCGACCGGCGGCGCGGCGGCGATCCTGTCGCTGGATACCGGCATGCGCCGTCTCGGCCTGTCGCCGGCGGAAGCAGGCGCGCTCGCCCGCGCGCCGGATGCGCTCGACGGTATCTCGGTCGCCTATATCATGAGCCATCTTGCCTGCGGCGAAGATTCCGGCCACCCCATGAACCGGGAACAGCGCGTCCAGTTCGACGCATTGCGGGCCGAGCTTCCGGCGGCGCCGGCATCGCTGGCCAATTCGGCGGGGATATTTCTCGGCCCCGATTTCCACTACGACCTGTCCCGGCCGGGGGCCGCGCTGTACGGCGTTTCACGGTCGACGGGCGCCCCGAAAAAGATGAAACAAGCTGTTGGTTTAAAAGGGAAAATCCTGCAAATCCGTGTCGTTGACAGCGAATCGACCGTTGGCTACGGTGCGACGCAATCGGTACCGGCGGGCAGCCGTCTGGCGACCGTCGCGGCAGGATATGCGGACGGATATCTTAGGTCTCTGGGAAATCGCGGGCACGGATACGCAGCCGGCGTAAAAGTGCCGGTTGTCGGGCGCGTTTCAATGGACCTGGTAACGTTCGATATTTCCGCCGTCCCGCCACACGCCATCGGAACGGGCGACGATATCGACATGATCTGCGAACAGCACACGATCGACGACCTTGCCGACGAGGCGGGCACCATCGGCTATGAAATCCTGACGGCGCTGGGCCAGCGTTATGCCCGCACCTATACCGGCGGCGGCGTCCCCGCCGGCGGGGATCGGTCATGAATTTCGTTGCCGCCATCGGCCGCGTCCTGCTGCGTTTCCTGGCCTCGACCGGACGTCTCGCCATTTTCGCGGGCATCAGCGTCAGCCACGTCGTCCGCCCGCCCTTCTATCCCCGGCTGCTGCTGCGCCAGATTATCGAGATCGGGTATTATTCGCTTCCCGTGGTCGGCCTGACCGCGGTGTTTACCGGCATGGTTCTGGCACTGCAGAGCTATAGCGGCTTTGCGCGCTTCAACGCCGAGGGCGCGGTCGCGACCGTGGTCGTCCTGTCGATCACGCGGGAACTCGCCCCGGTTCTCGCCGGGCTGATGATCGCGGGCCGGATCGGCGCCGCGATGGCGGCCGAAATCGGTACCATGCGGGTCACAGAGCAGATAGACGCCCTGTCGACCCTGGCGACCAACCCCTACAAATACCTGGTTGCGCCGCGTCTCCTCGCCGGGATGGTGATGCTGCCGTGCTGCGTGCTGGTCGCGGATATCATCGGCGTATTCGGCGGCTACCTGGTCGCGGTGCACAAGCTGGATTTCAACCCCGCCGTCTACCTGAAGAACACCTGGCAGTTTCTCGAATTCATCGACGTGGTATCCGGCCTCGTCAAAGCCGCGGTGTTCGGTTTCCTGATCGCCCTGATGGGGTGTTACCACGGGTATTATTCCAAGGGCGGCGCCCAGGGCGTCGGCGCGGCGACGACGAACGCCGTGGTATCGGCATCGATCCTTATCCTGGCGTCGAATTACCTGATCACCGAAGCGTTTTTCGCCAAATGACGGCGGCGCCGGTCAAAATCGCCATTCGCGGGCTGACCAAGTCGTTCGGTACAAAACACGTCCTGCGGGGACTCGATCTCGACGTATACGAAGGCGAATCCCTGGCCGTGATCGGGGGGTCGGGCAGCGGCAAATCGGTGCTGCTGAAGAACATCGTCGGTATCCTGACGCCGGATTCCGGGTCGATCAAAATCGACGGCGAAGAAGTCGTCGGCATCACCGGCGCCGCCCGCGACCGGATCAACCGCAAGCTCGGCATGCTGTTCCAGGGCGCGGCGCTGTTCGACTCGCTGCCGCTCTGGGAAAACGTCGCCTTCGGTCTGATGTCGGCCCATGGCGTCGAAAAAGCCGAAGCCCGCGAAATCGCGATCGAGCGGCTCCGCCAGGTCGGGCTGGACAGCGACGGCGTCGACCGGTTTCCGGCCGATATCTCCGCCGGCGCGCAGAAACGGGTCGGCCTCGCCCGGGCGATCGCCGCCAATCCGGAGATCCTGTTCTTCGACGAGCCGACAACGGGAATCGACCCGCTGATGGGCGAAGTCATCGACAGCCTGATCGTCAAATGCGTGCGCGAACTCGGGGCGACCGCCCTGACCATCACCCACGACATGGAAAGCGCCCGGCGGATCGCCGACCGCATCGCCATGATCTACGAAGGCAAGATCATCTGGGTCGGCGATGTCGGGGCGATCAACGCCAGCGGCAACCCCTATGTCGACCAGTTCATCCACGGCCGGGTCGACGGCCCGATTTCGACAAACCTCGCCACCGCCGGGGCGGACTGAGCGATGGCGAAGAAATCGACCGTGTTCACCTGTCAGAACTGCGCCGCGACCTACAGCAAATGGCAGGGCCAGTGCGATTCCTGCAACGAATGGAATTCCATCGCCGAAGAGATCGCCGCCGACACGACACCGAAAGGTCTCGGCGCCGGAAAAGGCCGCAATATCGAATTCGTTCCGCTGGACGGAAAAACCAAGCCGCCGCCGCGCCTGACCTCCGGCCTGCTGGAATTCGACAGGGTAACGGGCGGCGGGCTCGTGCCCGGCTCGGCGCTGCTGGTGGGCGGCGATCCCGGAATCGGAAAATCGACGATCCTGCTGCAGGTCGCCGCGGCAATTTCGAGGTCCGCATCCTGCGCCTATATCTCGGGCGAGGAAGCCATCGACCAGGTCCGGATGCGCGCCGACCGGCTCGGCCTGACCTCGTCGCCGGTGCAGCTCGCCGCGGCGACGAATGTCCGCGATATCATGGCGACCCTGGATGTCGCCAACCCGCCGCGCATGGTGATCATCGACTCCATCCAGACGATGTATCTCGACAATCTCGATTCCGCGCCGGGCTCCGTTTCGCAGGTGCGCAGTACCGCCGACACGCTCATCCGGCTTGCCAAACGGCGGGGGTTCACCGTCATTCTGGTCGGCCACGTCACCAAGGACGGGGCCATTGCCGGTCCCCGCGTCCTCGAACACATGGTCGATACGGTTCTGTATTTCGAAGGCGAGCGCGGCCACCAGTTCCGGCTGCTGCGCGCCATCAAGAACCGCTTCGGGCCGACCGACGAAATCGGCGTGTTCGAAATGACCGGCGCCGGCCTGATGCAGGTCGAAAACCCGTCCGCGCTGTTCCTGTCCGAACGGCGCGACGACGTATCGGGCGCCGCTGTATTCGCCGGCATGGAGGGCACGCGCCCCGTGCTGGTGGAAATTCAGGCCCTTGTGGCGCCGTCCGCGCTCGGCACCCCGCGGCGCGCCGTGATCGGCTGGGATTCGGCGCGTCTCGCCATGGTGCTCGCGGTGCTCGAAGCCCGCTGCGGCATAAGCCTGGCCGGGCGGGACGTCTATCTGAACGTTGCGGGCGGGCTGCGCATAAGCGAGCCGGCGGCCGACCTCGCCGTCGCCGCCGCACTGGTGTCCGCGATCCTCGACCAGCCGCTTGCGGCGGATACCGTCATATTCGGCGAAATCGGGCTGTCCGGCGAAGTGCGGTCCGTCAATCAGGCCGACCTGCGGCTCAAGGAAGCCGCGAAACTGGGGTTCGAAGCCGCCTGGGCGCCGCCGCGCCGCCGCGCCGGGCGCAAACGGGACCCCGGAAACGACACGGGACAGAATAGCGACGATTCTGCCAAAATCCGTATTTCTGAGATGCGAAAACTGCAGGACATGCTAGGACTGTTCGATCTTTCGGGTGCAGCGATGCGTGCTGAGACAGAGGCTGCTGAATGAACACTGCGGATATCGCCGTTGCGGTAATTATCGTTTTATGCGGGATCATCGCCCTGCGGCTCGGACTGGTCCGGGTCATCCTGGGCCTGGCCGGCTGGGTCGGCGCGACGCTCGCGACGGTCTACGGATTTTCCCATGCCCGCCCCTATGCGCGGGAATGGATCGGCCAGGAGCTGATCGCCGACATCGCGGCCGGCGCCGCGATTTTCGTGGTGTCGATGATCGTGCTCACCCTGATCAGCCACGCCATCGCCGGCGGCGTCCGCGACAGCGCGTTCGGGATGCTCGACCGCACGTTCGGCTTCCTCGCCGGTCTTGCGATCGGCGCGGTCGTGGTCAGCGGCGGCTACCTGTTCAGCCAGCAGGTCCTGGACCTGAACGACCAGTCGGCGTTCTACAAAGGCGCAAAAACGCTGCCGCTGCTCAAGCGCGGCGCGAACATGCTTGTGTCGGCGGTCCCGTCGGAACTGGGCCTGAAGCCCCCGGCAGCGCCCGATGCCGACCGCGACGGCACTTTTCGCTCGCTGCTGTCGCCGAAGCCCGAAAGTGCCGGAAACGAACGTAAATCCGGTTACAAGCCCGAAGAGCGTCAGGAAATGGATCGCCTGATCCGAAGCCATCAATAAGGATGCACCCCGCGTGTCGATAACCACAAACCCATTCGATGACGACAAGCTGCATGAAGAATGCGGCATCTTTGGCGTCTACGGCCACACGGACGCCGCCGCCCTTACCGCGCTCGGCCTTCACGCCCTGCAGCACCGCGGCCAGGAAGCGGCCGGGATCGTCACCTACGAAGGCGGTCAGTTCTACAGCCACCGGGCGGCCGGCCATGTCGGCGACAATTTCAGCGAAGAAAGCGTCATCAGCAAACTGCCGGGCCGGTCGGCCATCGGCCATAACCGCTATTCGACGACGGGCGACACGCTCACCCGCAATATCCAGCCGCTTTTCGCCGATTTCTCGTCCGGCGGCTTTGCCATCGGCCATAACGGCAACCTGACCAACGCCGTCGCGCTGCGCCACGCGCTGGTCCAGCGCGGGTGTATTTTCCAGTCGACCACCGATACCGAGGTGATCCTGCACCTGATCGCCACCAGCACATTCGACACCGTCGTCGACCGGGCCGTCGCCGCGCTGCAGACGGTCGAAGGCGCCTATTCGCTGGTCGCGCTGCATAACGACACGCTCATCGGCGTCCGCGATCCGCACGGTGTGCGCCCGCTGGTTCTCGGCCGTTTCGAGGAAGCCTATATCCTGGCCTCCGAGACCTGCGCGCTCGACATCATCGGCGCCGAATACGTGCGCGATATCGAACCCGGAGAAATGGTCCTGATCGACGAAGACGGCTTGCAGTCGATGCATCCGTTCGGGAAGAAGCAGCACCGGTTCTGCATTTTCGAATATATCTACTTTGCGCGCCCCGACAGCACGATCGAGGGCAAGAACGTCTACGACGCCCGCAAGAACATCGGCCGCGAACTGGCCGTCGAAACCGGGGTGCCCGCGGATGTCGTCATCCCGGTGCCGGATTCCGGCGTCCCCGCCGCCCTCGGCTATTCCGAACAGTCAGGCATTCCTTACGAGCTCGGGATTATCCGCAACCACTATGTCGGGCGGACATTTATCGAACCGACCGACCGTATCCGCCATCTCGGGGTCAAGCTGAAACACAACGCCAACCGCGAAGTCATCGACGGCCGCCGCGTCATCCTGGTCGACGACAGCATCGTCCGCGGCACGACGTCGGTGAAAATCGTCGAAATGGTCCGTGCCGCCGGCGCGACCGAGGTTCACATGCGCATCGCGAGCCCGCCGACGACGTATTCCTGTTTTTACGGCGTCGATACCCCGGACCGCGACCAGTTGCTCGCCGCCCAGCACAATATCGCGGAAATGGCGAAGATCATCGGCGTCGACAGCCTGGCCTTCCTGTCCATGGACGGGCTGTACCGGGCGATGGGCGAAGCCTCGCGAAACGGCGAACAGCCGCAATACTGCGATGCCTGTTTCTCCGGCGAATACCCGATCGCGCTGACGGATGAATCGACCGACCAGCCCAGCCCGCAACTGTCCTTCCTGACACAGCTCGCGTGACCGGACGCCTGCAGGACCGGATCGCCCTCGTCACCGGGGCATCGCGCGGCATCGGCGCCGCCGTCGCTCTGCGTTTCGCCGCGGAAGGCGCCCATGTGGTGCTTGTCGCCCGCACCCGGGGCGGGCTTGAAGACATCGACGACCGTATCCGCAGCGTTCATGGCGACGACCGGGCGGCGACCCTGCTCGAACTGGACCTGCGCGACCTCGACCAGGTGGACATGATCGGCCCGACCATTGCCGAGCGCTTCGGCAGGCTCGATATCCTGGTCGGGAACGCCGCCCTGCTCGGCGAAATGGCGCCGATCAACCATATCGACGCCGCCGTATGGTCCGACGTGGTGGACGTGAACCTGAATGCGAACTGGCGCCTGATCCGGACGACGGACCCGCTGCTGCGCCAGTCCGATGCCGGCCGGGCGATCTTCGTGACCTCCGGCGCCGCGCGGGGCAAGCGGCCCTATTGGGGCGCCTATGCGGTGACCAAGGCGGCGCTCGAAATGATGGTGAACTGCTGGGCCGCCGAAACCGAGGAAACCAGGCTGAAGATCAACCTGCTGGACCCCGGCGCGACCCGCACGTCGATGCGCGCCGAAGCCTTTCCCGGCGAGGACCCGGACACCCTGAAAACGCCCGATGACATTACCGGGTTTTTCGTCGATCTCGCCGCCCCGGACTGCGAGCCGCATGGCGCGGTGATTCCCGCCTACTGACGCCGGGCGAACGCTCTAGCTGTGCGTGCCGGTTGAACGCCCGCGTTCTGTCGACAGGGAAGCCGTTCTGCCCCGGGTCACCTGTCGCGGCAGCGAGATTGTCACGGCCGTGCCGACCCCGACCGTGCTCTCGATCGACAGGCTTCCCTCCAGGACCGTTACCAGTGCTTCCGACAGCGGCAATCCCAGCCCGGTGCCATCGAACCGACGGTTCAGGCCTCCCTCTACCTGTCCGAAGGGCTCCATCACCTTGGACATATCCTCGGGTGCGATACCGATTCCCGTATCGTTCACGCGGATGACGGCCGCGCCGTCACGGACCATGACGGAGACGGTCACCTGCCCCCCCGCCTCGGTGAATTTAAGGGCGTTCGAGATCAGGTTCAGCAGCACCTGACGCAGCATTCGCCTGTCTGCGGTGATACATACCGGCAGTTCCGGAATATCGATTTCCAGGGATACCCCGGCCTCGGCGCCGGCAACGGTAAAATACCGGAGGCACTCACCAAGCAGTTCCCCCACGTCCACCGGCTCGAAGACAGGATCGAGCTTGCCCGCTTCGACCTTCGACAGATCGAGAATGCCGTCGATCAGTTCCAGCAAATGATGCCCGCTGGTGTTGATATCCTGTGCGTACTGGTCGTATTGGTCGCTGCCCAGCTGTCCGAATATCCGGTTTTTCATAAGATCCGAAAACCCGATAATGGCATTCAGCGGGGTCCGCAATTCGTGGCTCATATTCGCGAGGAACAGGGATTTCGCCCGGTTGGCTTCCTCCGCCCGGGAATGAGCGCGTTCAAGCTCTCGGGCGCGGGCAGCAGACCGGTCGGCCGCCATCTGCAACACGGCCAGCGCCGTCCCCAGCCCTGCATACCTGCCGTTCTCCGTAACGATAAATCCCGACATCAACGCCGATGGCCGCTGGCTGATAATCAGCCGGCTGAGCGGGTCGAACGCAATCGACGCGTCCACGGAAAACGGCTCCTCTTCCATCACAACGGAGACCGGCTTGCGTTCGTACAATGCCCAGCCGAAACGGTCCGCAAGCCTGACCTGGAGTTCCTGACGGTTTACCAGTCCGACGGGAACGTTCTGATCGTCCACGACCGCAAGCGCCAGCAAATCAGGGTCCGCCAGAAACCTGTGATGCACGTCGCCGCAATAATCCGTCGGTGCAATCGGAGCGACACGATTCACCAGTCGCCCGACGCCGTCCGCGGCGCTTTCGAAATTACCGTCCACCAATTTTCCCCGAAGCTTTCTGGTACCGGCCGAGAATACGGCCCGAATGATTATTTTCTCTTTATATTTCAGGGGACTAAATGAATTATTTATGACAGTAATATGACAAATAAAGGGCTGACACATCCATCTTGCCCGGCTCCCGATTCTTGTGCGGGGGGCATAAGGCTCATAGATTGCAGACATGAACCGTCCGGCATACAGACTATCGGCGATCGGCCTTTTGATGCTGATCACCTGCGCCGCCTGCTCGTCCGGAAACGACGATGTCCTCGGGGTTTCGACCAACTGGCTGGGGCCGCTGCACAGGTACGAACGCCAGAGCGGCGCCGACAGTTTCGGTGTCTTTGTCCGCAAGGAAGGGACCCGGCCGGCCCGGGTAAAGCAGCTGATCCTCGCCCCGGCCGAAATTACGGTATCAGCCGCTTCGGACTTCAATAGCCTCGACCCCGCCGCCTACGAGAAAGTACGCGCCGCGTTCTCCGATGCGCTCAAGAAGCATATCGCGGCATCGGCCCGGAGCAGCAGCGCGGACGCGGACGCCGATGCCTACATTCTGCGGATTGCCCTGACAAACCTGACTGTAAAGCGAAACACCACGAAAATCGGTCCTGTCAGCCTGGACGAACTCGAATTCGCCTTCAACGGCGCAGCCATAGAAGCCAGCCTGTCCGAACGCAGCACGAATGCGCGCCGCGCCGTTTTTGCGCACAAGGCCGACGCCGGCAAGGCCCTGTGGAAGGACCTCGGCACGCTGTTCGACCGTTTTGCAAGACAGGCCGCCGAAAAGACGGCCGAGGCGCGCGCCGCTATCGACCGGAAGGCGAGCCTGCCGGAAAAACCGGCGGAGAAAACGGCCGAGAAAACGGACGCATCGCAGAAATAACCCGGCATTCCGCGTAAGCGGAATATGCGCTAGCTGCGGTCGCTGCCCGGCGCGTAAGGGTTCTTCTGTCCGCGGAGATTGATCCGGATCGGCACCCCCGGGAATTCGAACATTTCGCGAATCCCGTTGGTCAGGTAACGGATATAGGATTCCGGAACGCCTGTCGGCTGGCTGCAGAAAACAGCGAAGGTCGGCGGGCGGGACTTCGATTGCGTGATGTAGCGTATCCGGATACGGCGGCCGCGATTGATCGGCGGCGGATGACGTTCGATGGTGGCGTGCAGCCACCGGTTCAACGGCCCCGTCGACACACGGCGGTTCCATACCTCGTAAACATCGAGTACCGCCGGCAACAGCTTGTGAATGCCGCGCGACGTCAGCGCCGACAACGTGACGACCGGCACCCCGCGAATCTGCGGCAGGGAAATTTCCATCCGGTCGAACATCAGTTTCAGGGCTTCGGCACCGTTTTCGACAACGTCCCACTTGTTCACCGCGATCACAATGCCGCGTCCCTCGTCGATGATATGGCGCGCGATCACGAGATCCTGCTTCTCCGGCATCATCGTCGCATCCACGACAAGCACGACCACATGGGCAAACCGGATCGCTTCGAGCGTGTCGCCGACCGAAAGCTTTTCGACCTTCTGGTTGACCCGCGCCCGGCGCCGCATCCCCGCCGTATCGATCAGCTTGATCGGCGTGCCCTGCCATGTCCATTCGATGGAGATCGCATCCCGCGTGATCCCAGCCTCCGGTCCCGTGATGACCCGCTCGTCGCCGAGAAGATTGTTGACCAGCGTCGACTTGCCGACATTCGGCCGGCCCACGATCGCGAGCTGGAGAGGCCCGTGATATTCCTCGAACTCGGCCTCTTCTTCCGCATACTCGGCAAACTCTTCGTCACCGATTTCCCCGTCATCGTCCTCGACTTTATTCGCTGCCGGACGCGCGACTTTGCCCCGGCGGCCTTCGACCGGTTCCCCGAAATCCGTATCGGGCTCGTCCGCATCCCAGTCGAAATCAGCAAGCGCGGCGGCGATGGCGTCTTCGAGGTCGGGCATGCCGATACCGTGCTCGGAGGCAATCGCGACGGGTTCGCCGAGGCCCAGTTCATAGGCCTCGAGCCGGCCGGCATCGGCGGACCGCGCCTCGCACTTGTTCGCGACCAGGATCACGGGGGAATTCGATTTCCGCATCAGGGCGGCGAAATGCCGGTCGAGCGGCGTAACGCCGGCCCGCGCATCGAACACCAGGAGCGCTGCATCGGCCTCGTCGATGGCCCGCAATGTCTGCGCCTGCATTTCGGATTCCATTTCGGATTTCGGCGCATCCTCGAGCCCCGCCGTATCGATTGCCGTGAACCGGAGCCGCCCGAGATAGGCGTCGCCCTCGCGGCGGTCGCGCGTCACTCCCGGCGTCGGGTCGACAAGCGCGGAACGCCGGCCGATCAGCCGGTTGAACAGGGTCGATTTGCCGACATTCGGACGGCCGACGATTGCTATGTGGGGTTTCATGACGGGCGCCGGATCAGCGGAATGCGATCAGGTCGGCTTCGTCCGTGAGGACGTAAACCGTTTCCCGCGCGACGATCGGCGGAATCAGCACCGGGCCGGAGATTTCGATACGCCCGAGAATTTTCCCCGAATAGGGCGAAACAGACCAGATTTCCTCGATATTGTTCGCCACCAGAAGACGATCGCCCGCCAGCACCGGACCGGCCCACAGAACCGGTCCCTCCCGGTCTTCCGGATCCTCGAACTGCGGTAACTGGGTCACCCACCGCACCCGCCCGCCGCGCCGGGTCAGGCAGACAAGTTCCGAATCCCGCGTGACGACGTAGAGAAAGTCGCCGGCGACCCATGCGCCGTGCATTCCCCCCATGGGAACTTCCCAGAGCCGCGTCCCCGTCCGCAGGTCCACGGCGACGGTGCGGTTGCTGTTCCCGACGATATACACGATGCCCCGGTCGATCACGGGCTGGCCGCGGATATGGGCGATGGCCGTCACGGCATCCGAACGGCGGATCGCGGTCAGGGACTCGGTCCAGACCTGCCGCCCGTTCTCGACGCGCAGGGCCACGACCTCGCCCGAGGAATAGGGAACGACCACCACGCCGCCATCCACCGCCGGGGCAGAACCGCCGACAAGCCCGGCGACTTCGCTGAGCCCGGCATGGGTCCAGAGCTCGCGGCCGTCATCGGCGCTCAGCGCGAACAACTCGTTCGCCACCGTCACCACGAAGACCCTGCCGGCCCAGATCGTGGGCGCCGCCCGGATCGGCCCGCTCAGCTTTTTCCGCCAGATCTCGCGTCCGGTTTTCGCGTCGAGCACCACGACGTCGGCAAACCCCGTCGTCGCATAGACCCGGCCGCCATCGACGGCAACGCCGCCGCCGAGAATGCCTTCGTCGTCGTCCCCGGACAGCTCCGCCCGCCACAGGCGCGAGCCTGACTTTTCGTCGAACGCGCTGACCTGCGCCTCGATGTCCATGGTGTAAATCCGCCCGCCGGAAATCACGGGCTGGGCCAGGAGTTGCGCCTCGTCATCGGAGCCTTCGCCGATGCTCGACTGCCATTGCCGCGCCAGCGCGCCCGACGCCGCCAGATGATGCATGGCGTGATTGGGATACCCCCCGGCCTGGGGCCAGTCGAGATTGACGTCGGGTTTCGGCAACAGGACCTTCAGATCCTTGATCCGCTCGTCCACTGCGATCGTGTTGCCGCCGCGCAGAACGTCGATCCTCTCCCCTTCCAGGGGTTTCTTCACGGATCCGCCGAGCCAGCCGCTGCAGCCCGCGAGCGTAAGCGCCAGGGCCGCGATCGCAACGATGCGGGCAAAGGGAAAGGCCGACATTACCCGTTCTCTCCCGCTCAGGACGCGCCGAGAATGTTAAGCATTTGAGACGCCCGCGCCCGGATGCCCGGCGGCGATGCCGGGTCGTCGACGATGGCGCGGTAACTGGTCCGCGCCTTTTCCATATCGCCGGCACGCTGTGCCGTCAGTGCCATGACCTCCAGCGCGACATGGCGATAGGCCCTGCCCGCCCCGGTCATCGGCTGCACCTTTTTTTCGATCGTCGCCGCGTCGATGGACGGCACGCGAAGCGCCTGCAGCGCGCCAAGCACGGTGGCCAGCTCCTGCATGGCGGTCGGAACCGAGCCGTCATCGGCGATCGAATCGTAAATTCCGATCGCGCCGGCGGCGTCGCCGCCCTTCGCAACGATCGATGCCTGGTAGAAGCGCGCCAGGACGCCGTATCCCGAGCCCGCATCGGCGGCAAGCTGGGAGAACGCGGCAGACGCTTCGGACGCCTTGCCGTCCTGCATCAGCGCGGCGGCGGCGGCGAATTTCTTTCCTTCGGCATGGCGCTGGCTGGTCTGGTGGCTTTCCCAGGCCTTCCAGCCCGCCACCGCGGCCACGATCAGGACCGCGCCGGCAATGACGTACTTGCCGTATTGCCGCCACAGCTTTTCGTAGCGGTCCTGTTTCAGCTCTTCATCGACTTCGCGAAATATATCGCCCACGGGGCACTCCGGACATTTCAGGAAAATGGCCGGTAAGATACCGGGGTGACGGAATGGTAGCAAACCCCCATTTTCGCTTTTGTATTAATAATTTAGGGCGCGAAACGGCACCAATCCGCGATGTGCGGGACCAAATCGCAACCGATCGTCCAGATGACTGGACGCGGCGGACGAAATGGGGATAATTGTTGTCATCGAAAAGCCACAATAAAGGGCTCCGCCTGCGACGATGACAACCGTTGTCAGCCTTGCCGACTACAAACGCGCCGCCCGGCTCGGCCTGCCCGATATATGTTTCAACAAGCGGGAACTCGATCAGCTTCTCACCGTCTACAGCCGGCGGGTCATGAACGGCGAGTGGAAGGATTACGCCATCCGCCACGATCCCACGATGGCCGCCTTCCTCATCTACCGCAATAACAGCCGCCAGCCGGCCTTCACCGTGATCAAGCGCCAGACGTCGTCCGACAAAACCGAATTTCTGGTGTTTCACGGCCGCGAAAGACTGAAACGCAGCGCTTCCCTGACCGACGCCCTGTCGGTACTGAAACGCAAACTGAAACTCGTCAAGAAATAACCCTTTCCGAAAGGCCCCTTCCCATGACCGGACAGATCGTACGGATGCCGCAAATCCGGCAGGTCGATCCCGACGACGCCGTTGCGCGGCTGCGCCAGGAACTTCTTTTCGCCTTTCATGTCGTCGACATGCTCGGCCAGCCGAGCGGTATGGGCAGTCACCTTACGGCGCGGCTGCCGGGCGCGGAAACGTTCCTGTTTCACGTCCAGAATTTCGGTTTCGGCGAGGTCACGCAGGATCTTATTCATGAATCGGATTTCGAACTCAACGTGCTGTCGGGCGACGATGTCGATATCAATCCGACACTGCATATTCACACACAGATCTACGCCGCCCGGCCCGACGTTACCTGTATCCTTCATACCCATGCAAAACATGTAACGGCGCTCAGCGCCCTCGGCGAAAACATCCAGACGATCACCCAGGGCGGCGCCCGGCTCCACGACGAATGCGTCCTGTTCGATGAAGACGACGGCGTCGCGCTCGGCAAGGAACCCGGCGCCGCCATGGCGCGCGCGCTGGGCGAAAGATCCTGCATGGTTCTTAAAAACCATGGATTGCTAACCGCCGCCGGATCGATCCCGGCGGCCGTGATCCTGGCGGATACGATGGAAAAAGAGGCCGAGATGCAGCTGATGGCCATGGCGGCGGGACGCCTGTCGCCGCCGTCGGACGAAGGAAGCCGGCGGACCAAGGGCTACCTGTTCAACGACAAGATGTTCGGCCGCGGCTGGACCTACCTGCTGCGCCAGCTCGCCCGGCAGAAACCCGACGTCATGAACATGTAGGCACGCCGCCGCGCGGGCACGCCTATTGCATGATCAGGTGGTGTCCGCCGCCGTAATGCCTGAAAAAGGGAATCTTGCGGCGCGCCGTCTGGGCCGGCGGGTCTTTGATCAGACCTTCCGCGTAATTCAGGATGTTCCGGGTCACCAGCGCGAGTTCGAAATTCTGCGTCTCCTGTATGGGAATCCAGTCCAGGTTTTCAAGCTCGCCCGAGCCCTCCAGGTCGCCGACCACCCCGCCGGCCTCGACCATGAAAAAGCGCGCATCGAAGCGCATCGGCCGGAAGACAGGCGTAATCGCGCGCGCGATATAATCCAGCCGGTCCAGTGCCGGGGCGTAGCCCGCCCCGAAAAACCGGTCCCAGCCGCTGGGCGGCGGCCGGTGCGGCAGCGGATCGTCGGCCCCGATGATCAGGCCGGTCTCTTCGAACGTCTCGCGGATCGCGGCAATGGCGATCGAACGGGCACGGCCGTTGCGGGTCGTACGGGCAAGCTGCGCCGCCACCGCGGGCGCCATCTCGCTGCCCACCCGGACACGGGCATCGCCGGCATCGACGCGGCCGCCGGGAAACACGTAGCGATGCGGCAGGAACTTGTGCGCCCGGTGGCGTTCGCCCATGAGCACTTCGATCCGCCGCCCCCGCTTGCGCCAGATGATGATCGTCGCGGCATCGGACGGGCGCACCGCCTTCGTCCCCGCCTCGCGAACCGGCTGCGGCGGCAATACCTTTTTCGTACTCACACGCGGTCCCCGCTGGATACGCGGCGCATTGCCGCCGATTTCAGTGCCGTCAAATCCCTGCTCCCCGTACAAAACATCGCAATGCGCAGCTCAGCCGCGGTTTCCGTCAGTGTTTCCGTTACCATATCGGCCGTTTCGGTCGCCGAGCCCAGCGCCGGCGCCGCCATCCCGACCAGGGATGCCCCGAGCCGGATCGCCTTGGCGACATCGATACCCGAGCGGATGCCGCCGGACGCGAAAACCGGCAGACCGGGCGCGGCCTCGCAGACATCCGCCAGCGCCGTGGCCGTCGGGATTCCCCACCCGGCAAAGGTATGGGCTATGCGGCGGACCGCCGGGTCTTTCTGACGATACGCTTCGACCTCGCTCCAGCTGGTGCCGCCGGCGCCCGCGACATCGATGCCCGCAACGCCGAGATCCGCAAGCCGCCGGGCAACGGCGCCCGAAATGCCGTTGCCGACTTCCTTGATCACCACCGGAACCCCGAGCGTTTCCACGAGCGTGCCGATCTTGGCGTACAGCCCGGTCCAGTTGCGGTCGCCGCCGGCCTGCACGGCCTCCTGCAGCGGGTTCAGATGAAGAAACAGCGCATCCGCGCCGATCATGTCCACCGCCTGCCGGGCCTGGTCCGCCGAATAGCCGTAATTGAGCTGCACCGCGCCGAGATTGGCGAAAAGCAGGATATCGGGGGCGACCGATCGCACATCGAACGTATCGGCAAAGCAGGGCTGCTCGATCGCCGCCCGTTGCGATCCGACGCCCATCGCAATCCCGAGCGACTGCGCCGCCTCGGCGAGACGCATGTTGATATCGCGAGCGATGGCCGTGCCCCCGGTCATGCTGGAAATCAGCAACGGCGCCGACAGGTCCCTGCCGAGAACCGTACAGCCCGTCTCCACCGCGTCGAGGTCGATCTCGGGCAGTGCGACGTGGTCGAACGCATAGTCCTCCAACCCCGTCGTGACGCCCTTCGACGAAACGTCCTCGTTCAGAACGGTGTCGATATGTTCGCGTTTGCGGCCTTCGATCCCTGTCATCGGGGCGGTGTCCGGTCGTGGGGATCCCGGCTGTCGCGCTCCATGCGCTGCTGGCGCCGCCCGGTCAGCCACCAGGCCCAGGTCCCGCCGGCGAGCGCCAGCAGGATTCCGAGCATCGTTTCCAGGACCGGATCGGTGCCGCGCCACCTGAAATACAGCAGGAAGATGGTGATCGCCGTGACGACACCGATTATTTTTGCAAACACGCAGAGGCCTCCATTCGGAGAGACAATACCGCAGGGAGGACAGGCGGGCAAAAGCCGGATCGTCGCGCGGAAAACGCCCGGCGGGTCAGCCTGCGACCAGCGTCACGGACTGCGCTTCAACCGGCAGGTCCGGGGCGACGGATGATCGTTCCCGCCCCGGCTCGGGCGCCATGTAGCGGCCGTCGAATTCGACCGTCAGCCGGTCGCCGGCAAACGGCCAGGGCGCGACCCTGTAGATGCCGTCGCCGAGCGGCGTGACGGTGATCTCGGCATCGGCCGTTTCCGACATCGGCACGTTGGGGAACACGGCTTCGGCGCGCGCGCCTTCGTGTATCCGGTTGAAATAAAGGGCCAGCGTATCGAAGAACTGAAGCTGCTTGTAGGCCTGCATCAGGCGCCGGTCTTCGACCTTGTCGCGGGTGTCCGGACGGTCGCGCAATGTTTCTTTCAGCCGCGCCTGCCGCGCCTCCTCGCCGGCCAGCATGGCCTCCGCGGCGGGGACATTCTGTTCGGCCACCTTGTCGAGCAATACGACGTCGGACAGTCCGTAGCGGCCATTGTACAGGCCCCAGGAATGCATGCTCGACAACAGGCCCGCAAACGGGTCGTGGGCTTCATTGAAATCCGGCGAGGCCTTGCTGGTTCCCATGATCAGGTCGAACGGCGTTTCGGCCAGGTTATAGGGAAAGCCGGTCGCGGGATCGATCCGGAATTCGTCGTCCAGATCCGCCCACCCGGCATCGTGATTTGCAATGATGTAACGGGATGCGGGATCTTCGACCGGTGCAAAACGGTCATTGCCGAATGCCCCGGCGAGGCTGTCCGACAATGCCGTGTGTTCCGACATGCGGATAACGAAACGGCGAGCGCCCTCGGGCGCGGTCTGAACGATCATGGGGTCCTCACGAAAGAAAGCTGCCTCCGGTCGGGAGGCAGCTTATCAATTTTCGACCGTTCGGTCACCGGCTATCCATGAAGGACAGCAGGCGATTTACAGTGAACTAGGCGACCTTGCGGCGCGGCTCCGGCTCACGATAGGCCATTTCAACGTGCTTCGGGCAATAGGAATATCCTTCGAGCGTCTTGTCGCCGCAGAAATGAAATTCCTTCGTTGCCGGCTCGCCGTGCGGCCACTGGCAGGTACGGAACGGCGACGGTCCATGATTGAACAGACGCGTGATATTGAGGACTTTCTGCTTAGCTTGGCTCATGATTCTTACCCGATTCAACAAAATATTGCAGTGCACGGTGAGATAGTGCAGTGCAACTAATTTTTCAAGCGAAATATGACGTTTCCTTTACACAGGAAGCGCCGGACCACAAAAGTGTAACAAACCCGATTCGGGATTTCAACCGTTTTATGACATGTATTTTAAAGCGCATTGATTCCATTAACATTTTTGCATCAGCCCAAAGGACAAAATTGCGGCTAATGCATTGTTTTCAAAGGTATTACATTCCTTCCCCCGGTCGCATGACTGCATAACAGGGTTAATTTTCGGGATCACGGACGCTCGGGCCCGGTCCGGGTCACGACAAACCGGTTCGCGGTGGCCGCCCCCTGTCTGACCGCGCCATAACCGCCACGCGACAGACACCCCTGCAACGCGCAGGCCGTTGCGAAAAATATAGTATTCAACCCCGTGAGGCGGTCCGCTACGATGCCCGTCGCCCTGCCCTCCATGGATGCACGTAGCGACCGGGTTCAACACACAGATCAAAAACTGGAGAAACAATGCGCTCGATCCTTATCACGATTGCTCTGGCAATAATCACAGGCGGCTGCGCGATCGGCGTCAAGCACGACTATACCTATGCCGACCCGAACTGGGACGTTCAGACGGACAAGACCGTTGCGGTCGCCGTCCATGACCGGCGGAGCTACATCGTCGACAACAACAAGACGCCGGACTTTGTCGGGCTCTCGCGGGGCGGTTGGGGCAACCCGTTCGATGTCGTCACGGCATCCGGCAAGCCGCTGGCCGCCGACATGACGACCGCGGTCGTCAACGGGCTCAAAGCCCGCAATATCAAGGCCGAGGCCGTTACGATCGCACCGGCCCAGGGACCGGCGGAGGCCCGCCGCACGATAACCGGCACCGGGGCCGCGCGCGCCCTGCTGATCACGCTCCAGGAATGGAAATCCGATACCTACGTAGCGACGCGCCTGCTCTACGAACTCCGCGCGCAGATATTCGGGGCGGACGGAAAGCAGCTCGCCGAAACCGAATTTCGCGGCACCGACGGGCTCGGCTCCGGGCTTATCCCGTCGGAGACGGGCAAGATGGTCGGGCCGGCCTATCGTGAAAAACTCGACCGGATCTTCAAGGACATGTTTATGCGCGACGCGCTTAAATAAGCGTCCTTAATCAGGCGTCGGGGCCCCGTCCGGCGGATCGGCCTCGTTGGGCATGGCGATGATGTTGTATTGCCTGTGCGCAACGAGCGACGGCCCGGCGATGGGGCTCAACGCGACATCGAAGACGCCGGGAGAGGACGGCTTCTTTTCCGCCGCGATTTCATAGAGCGTGTAATCGAGATCGGCGAAGAACCGTTCGAACGGGTCGTATGTGCTGAGGTCGGCGCTGTGAAACTCGAAGCATATCCTGGGCCGCAGCCTCGCGATCGTGTCCCGCCCGCCCCGGAAGACCGCCAGCTCAACGCCTTCGGCATCGACCTTCATCAGGTCGATCCTGTCGAGGGCGAGGGAATCGAGCGTCACGACCGGCACCTCGTTGACGATGGGTTTGAGACCGAGAACCCGGTGGCAGACCGATATCAGTTTTTCGGATTTGCGCTCGGCGGCGAAGCTGTCGTCAATAGAGGCCACGCCGGATTCGAAATAGTTCTGGCTGAGACGAAGGGTCCCCTCGCCGTCGGATACCCCGGCCCGGTGCAGGGTCACCCGGTCCGATACGCCCAGTTCGCCGGCCACCCGTGCAAGGTCGTCGCCGACGATCGGGTTCGGTTCGAACGCCACCGCGGACGCGCCCTTTTCGAGAACCGCGTAAAACGTGTGATGGCCCCAGTTGGAGCCGACATCCACGAACACGTCGCCGGCATTCAGGAAACATTCGAGCGCCGACGTCACATCGGGCTCGTAGGCGTCGCGATAGGCATCGAAATAGATCGAATGGTACTGGGAATTCGTATCCCGGGCGGTGAATACCCGCCCGTCGCCGCATTCGACGGGAAAAAACCGGTGTGCCGCGCGGGTCAGCTTTCTGAAGCCCCACACCCGCGCCGCCAGGGACACAGCCGAATTCAGCACATTCCGTTTCGGGGAGGCGTAATAGGCATTGGGTTGCCGGCAATACAGGCGCAGAAAGCAGCTGAGATCGCCGACGACCCGGTAGGGATTTCTGATCTTCAGTTCCATCTCACAACTCTCATACCTGAAATACGCCGCTGACCGCGGGCGCGGCCCACCCTACATCCGGCGCCGATCCGATCAAGTACCCTGCCGCCGCGCGCCGAAACCGCGTTCCGGCAAAAAACAGGGACATGGGCGCCAAAAATTAACCTTAATTTGTTGGTTAAGAGGCACAAATAGGGGCGTTTCTTTCAGAGCACGGGTCGCAGCATGCGTGCTTTTAACGAAACCGGCGCCGTGCGCGCCCCTTATTCGGTTTGCAAGCGGGAACGAAATGGACGCGACACCAAACACATTCGACAAGGAAACCTTTCTGGAACACCGGAAAAACCAGGAAGCGTCCCATTTCAAAAGAAACACCCATGGCGCAGGCCTGGTGAAGTCCCTGCTGACGGTGGAGGTCAACACGACGGAACTGTGCAACCGGAAATGCGTGTTCTGCCCGCGCTTCGACGAAACGGTCTTTCCGAACAGAAACCTCAACATGTCCCTCACCGGCGCCGAACTGATCGCCGAACGGCTAAGCGCCGCGCAATATGCCGGAAAGGTATCGTTCTCCGGGTTCGGGGAAAATTTCCTGAACCCGCTGTTTCCCGAAATCGTCGGGATATTCCGCGAAAAGCTGCCGCACGCAACGATCGAGTGCAACACCAACGGCGACAAACTGACCCCGGAACTGGTGTCCCGGGTTTTCGAAAACGGCCTCGATCTCCTCTATATCAATTTGTACGACGGCGCGGACCAGATGGCCGGATTCGAGCGGATGGTCGGGCCGGAACGCGCGGAAAGCGTCAAATACCGCATGCACTGGAACGACAGCGACCATGGCCTGATCCTGAACAACCGGTCGGGCCGGATCACCTGGACCGGCCAGGACGAAAGCGAGGTCGAACAGTTGCGCGGCAAGCCCTGCCATTACCCGTTCTACAAGATGTTCGTCGACTGGAACGGCGACGTTCTTTTCTGCTCGAACGACTGGGGCCGGGAACAGGTGGTCGGCAATCTGATACAGGACAGCCTCGAGGATGTGTGGTTCTCCAAGGCGATGGCCAAAATCCGCCGGCGCCTGGCCAAGGGGGACCGGAGCCAGGCCCCCTGCAATCAATGCAATGTCAAAGGGGTATTGTTCGGTGGCGAATCTTTCAGGATGCTCAATGAACACTACGAGAGTGGCAATAACCGGTAGCACCGGTCTGGCCGGGGCGATCACGGATCTGCTGACGGACGAATCCGCGAACCACGGGCCGTCCGGCCGCGCGCGCGCCTTTAGCGTGACGAATGTCAGGCTCGAGGACGATATCCGTCCCCGGGACTTCGACATTTTCATCAACCAGGCACATCAGGGTTTTTCGCAGGTCGAGCTGCTGTTCCGGTTTTTCGACGCCTGGAAAGCCGACGCGGGCAAATACATCATCAATATGTCGTCGAGAGCGGCGCAGCCGAACATTTCGAAAGGCTACATGTACGCGGCCCAGAAAGCGGCGCTGAACCAGCTTGCCGCCAACCTGACCTACAATTCGGACAAGCGCTGCCGGATCACCACGATCAACCTGGGCCTGCTGGAACATGCGCTGCCGTCCCTGTCGTATACCGAAGTCGCCGAGGCCGTAAAAACACTGATCGATCTGCCGGAACACATCGAGATCGCCGACATGACGCTGCAGCATGCCGCGAATTACTGCGAAATTCAGGCGCAGAAAAGCCGGATCCTCGCCGCCGCGGAATAGGCACCCCGACCCGGCACCGGCGGATTTCCGCCGGCGGATGCCCCCGATCTCAAAAGCCGGTGAATTCGATCCGAAACCCTATTCCCACTCGATGGTGCCGGGCGGTTTCGACGTGATGTCGTAGACCACCCGGTTGATGCCGCGGACCTCGTTGATGATGCGGTTCGCCGTGCGGCCGAGAAACCCCATGTCATAGGGATAGAAATCGGCGGTCATGCCGTCGGTCGACGTTACCGCGCGCAGGGCGCAGACATTGTCGTAGGTACGGGCATCGCCCATCACGCCGACGGTCTGGACCGGCAGCAGCACGGCGAAGGCCTGCCAGATCTCGTCGTACAGCCCGGCATTGCGGATTTCCTCGAGGTAGATCGCATCGGCCTTGCGCAGCACGTCGAGCTTTTCGCGCGTGATGTCGCCGGGAATGCGGATCGCGAGGCCCGGCCCGGGAAACGGATGGCGGCCGACGAAGCTTTCCGGCAGCCCCAGTTCGCGGCCGAGCGCGCGGACTTCGTCCTTGAACAGTTCGCGCAGCGGCTCGACCAGCGCCATGTTCATGCGCTCCGGCAGGCCGCCGACATTGTGGTGGGACTTGATCGTCACGCTGGGCCCGCCATGGAACGAGACGGATTCGATTACATCGGGATACAGCGTGCCCTGGGCGAGGAAATCGGCGCCGCCGACCTTCTTCGCTTCCTCGTCGAACACGTCGATGAACGTGCTGCCGATAATCTTGCGCTTCTGTTCCGGGTCGGTGACGCCGGCGAGCTTGCCGACGAACAGGTCCGCCGCATCGCGATGCACCAGCGAAATGTTGTAGTGATCGCGGAACAGGGTCACGACCTCCTCCGCCTCGTCCTGGCGCATCATGCCGGTATCGACGAATACGCAGGTCAGCTGGTCGCCGATCGCTTCGTGCAGCAGCACCGCGACCACCGACGAATCCACGCCGCCCGACAGGCCGCAGATCACGCGCCCGGTGCCGACCTGGGCGCGCACCTTGGCTATTTCCTGGTCGCGAAACGCCGCCATGGTCCAGTCGCCCCGACAGCCGGCAACGCCATGGGTGAAATTCTTCAGCAGCTCCGCGCCGTGGGGCGTGTGGACGACTTCGGGATGGAACTGGACCGCGTAGAACCGGCGCTCGTCATTGGCGATCGCGGCATAGGGCGCGCCGACGCTGGTGCCGACAACGCGGAACCCGTCCGGCAGCCGCACCACGCGGTCGCCGTGGCTCATCCAGACCTGCTCCTCGGCGCCGACATGCCAGACGCCCTCGAACATCGCGCAGTCCTCGGCGACCGTGACCATGGCGCGGCCGAATTCCCGGTGATCCGACGTCTGCACCTCGCCGCCGAGCTGTTCGACCATGGTCTGCTGGCCGTAACAGATGCCGAGCACCGGCACGCCGAGATCGAAGACCTCGTCGGGCGCCCGCGGGGTATCGATATCGAGTACCGAGGCCGGACCGCCGGACAGGACGATCGCCTTCGGCGCGAACTCGGCCAGCGTCGCCGCCGTTACCTTGTTGAACGGATGGATTTCGCAATACACGCCGCTTTCGCGCACGCGGCGGGCGATAAGCTGGGTCACCTGGGACCCGAAATCGATAATCAATACGCGGTCGGAAATATTCACGGACTCAGGCACTCCCCCAGACAGCCAGATCGGAAGCGTCTTCCCAGGCGTATCCGATTTCCTCTACGGCCGCCGATCCGACCGTGCCGGTCCGGCGTGCCACCATTACCCCGCCCATGCGCTCGTAAAAGAACCGGGACGGATTTTCCCTCAGGCACCAGACGATCACGGACGGGCCGCGCGCTTCCTGCGCCCGGGCGACGGTGCTGGCGAAAAGCTGGCGCCCGATACCGAAACCGTGAAAATCGTCCTGCAGGTAAATTGTATAAACCTCGGCCCGGTAGGGCAGACCGGTATTGCGCGACGGGCCGGCGCTGGCGAATCCGATCACGCCGCCATCGGCCGATTCCGCAACATACACGAAATGATCGCTGCGCACCGGTCCGAGCACATGGCGCCACCAGCGCTCTTTGTGGTCCCGGGATTCGAGATCGAGCAGAACGTCGTCGGGCAGAATGCCGGCATAGGTCGACCGCCAGCTTTCCGAATGAATGCGGGCGATCACCGCGGCATCGTCGGCATCCGCCTCCCTTACGCCGATATCGGTCGCCGCCCCCGTCACCGCACTATTCCGGGGGCCGGTAATTGGGCGCCTCGCGCATGATCGACACGTCGTGGACGTGACCTTCGCGGAAGCCCGCCGACGTCGCCCGCCGGAAGGAGCAGTTGGCCTGCATGTCGGCGACGGTGCCGTTGCCGGTATATCCCATCGAGGCGCGCAGGCCGCCGATGAGCTGGTGCAGGACCGCGCCCGCCGGGCCCTTGTACGGCACCCTGCCCTCGATCCCCTCGGGCACGAGCTTGAGCGTATCGTTCACTTCCTGCTGAAAATAACGGTCCGCCGATCCCTGTGCCATCGCGCCCAGCGATCCCATCCCGCGATAGGACTTGTAGGACCGCCCCTGATACAGGAACACCTCGCCGGGGCTTTCCTCGGTGCCGGCGAGCAACGAGCCCACCATCACGCAGTCCGCCCCCGCCGCGATCGCTTTCGCGACATCGCCCGACAGGCGGACACCGCCATCGGCAATACAGGGCACGTCGTTTTTATGACAGATTTCCGAGGATTCATGCACCGCGCTGAACTGCGGCACGCCGACGCCGGTGACCGCGCGCGTGGTGCAGATCGAGCCCGGCCCGATCCCGATCTTGACCGAATCCGCACCTGCATCGATCAGTGCCCTGGCGCCGTCGGGGGTCGCGATATTGCCGGCGATGACCTGCGTGCTGTTGGAAATGCGTTTGATCCGGGCGACCGCTTCGAGCACGCCGCGGGAATGACCGTGCGCGGTATCGACCACCACGACATCCGCCTCGGCGTCAATCAGCGCCTCGGCCCGCGCAAACCCGTCATCGCCGACTCCGGTCGCCGCAGCGACGCGCAGACGGCCCTTGTCGTCCTTGGTGGCATCCGGATGAAGCTTCGCCTTTTCCATGTCCTTGACCGTGATCAGGCCGATGCAGCGATAGCTGTCATCGACAACCAGAAGCTTTTCGATCCGGAATTTGTGCAGCAGGCGCCGGGCCTCGGCCATATCGACGCCTTCGTTCACCGTCACCAGGTTTTCATGGGTCATCAGTTCGCTGACGGGCTGGTCGGGCCGGTCTGCGAAGCGGACGTCCCGGTTGGTGAGGACGCCGACAAGCTTGCCGCTATTGGCCTCGACGACCGGAATGCCGGAAATCCTGTGGCCTTCCATCAGGGCCAGCGCGTCGGCAAGGGTGCGTTCGGGCGCGATGGTGACCGGGTTGACCACCATGCCGGACTCGAATTTCTTGACGGCCCGGACCTCGTCCGCCTGGGCGGCAATTTCAAGGTTCTTGTGAAGCACGCCGATGCCGCCCGCCTGGGCCATGGCAATCGCCATAGCCGATTCCGTCACCGTGTCCATTGCCGCGGAAACCAGCGGAATACCAAGGCTGATCGAGCGCGTCAGGCGCGTTTTCGTAGAGGCTTCATGGGGGAGAACGGCAGATTCCGCGGGTACGAGGAGTATGTCGTCAAACGTCAGCGCTTCGCGGATTTCCATGCCACCACCTGTTGTTGGAGTGACGCCGAAATATACACATCGCCCCCTCGAATCCCAACAAGAATGGCGCAGTGCACAAAGAAAAATTGCAGGGAGGTCTAGCCGGCCTGTTCGGGCCGTCTGAATCCCGTCGCGACGATATAGGTTTCGGGGCTTTCCGGGCGCGACGCATCGGGCTTGACGGTGCGGACCTTGTCGAAATTCCGGTTAATGGCCGTCATCAGTTCGCCATGGGCGCCGCCGGCGAAGGCCTTCATCACCAGCGTCCCGCCCGCCACCAGCGCATCGCAGGCAAAGGCATGCGCTTCTTCGCAGAGCGCCATCGTCCGCAGGTGATCCGTGGATTTATGCCCCGTGACCGGCGCCGCCATATCGCTCAGGATCACGTCGGCCTGGCCGCCAAGCGCGCCCATTAACAATGCGGGCGCCGTCGGATCGTTGATATCGAGGACCATTGTGGTCGCACCGCCGACCGGCTCCATTTCCTGGATGTCGACCGCGATCACGACCCCGCCGCTTTCGTCGGGGGCCACCCGTTCGACGGCGATCTGGGTCCAGCCGCCCGGTGCCGCGCCGATATCCACCACCTTCTGGCCGCGCCGGAAGAGTTTGTACTGGTCGTCGAGCTGGGCAATCTTGAAAGCGGCGCGCGACCGCAGGCCCTGCTTGCGCGCCTCGTGGACATACGGATCGTTGAGCTGGCGGTCCAGCCAGCGGGTCGACGACGACGTGCGGCCGCGGGCGGTCTTGACCCGCACCCGCATGTTGCGGCCGGTCAGCCCGCGCCCCGAAGACTTGCCGCCGGCGGCGCCCCGGCCGCCGCCTTTGCCGCTGCCTTTGCCGCCACCGCTTTTTCCGCCGGAGTTCCGCGCCATCCGGGGGTTATTCCGCCGCCGAGGCGGTTGCAATGGTGCAGGATGCCTGGGGCTGCCCCGCCATGACGCTGAGAATGCCTTCGCGCACGCCACGGTCGGCGACACGCAGACGGCCCGCCGGCCACAACGTGCAGACGGCTTCCAGCACGGCGCACCCGGCGACAACGAGATCCGCCCGGTTATGGCCGATGCACGGATGCGCGGCACGTTGATCGTAATTCTGCATCGACAGTTCTCCACTGATCCGCGCGACCGCATCGAAGGACAGCCAGGCACCGTCCACCTTGGACCGGTTGTAGCGCGGCAGGCACATATCGACCCCGGCAATGGTGGTGACGGTCCCGGCCGTTCCCACCATCTGCACCCTTCCGGCGGCAATATGACGCGAAATATCGTGCTCCGCGTCGAACGAACGGAGCATCCCTACCACATCCGACACCAGTGACCGGTATTCTTCCGGCAGAAAATCTTCCCGCCCGTGCCGTTCCGTCAGCGTGACCACGCCGCAGGGCAGCGATGTCCAGCCCTCGACCTCGGCGCCGCCGCCGGGCAGAATACGCGCCCAGACGAATTCAGCGCTGCCGCCGCCGACATCGAACATCAGGGCATGATCGTGATTCGTATCGAGCAGCGAAAAACAGCCGGTCAGCGTCAGTTCCGCTTCCTCGCGCGCGGTAATCACTTCCAGGGTGAGGCCGGTTTCCTCTTTCACGCGGCGCACGAAATCGTCGCTGTTGCCGGCCGACCGGGCCGCCTGGGTCGCGACACAGCGGGCGGCGGAGACCCGGCGGCGCGCCATTTTTTTTGCGCAGATCCGGAGCGCATCGACCGTTCGCTCGATCGCGTCCTCCGACAGCGTACCCTTTTCGCTGACGCCTTCTCCGAGGCGGACGATACGCGAAAAGCCGTCGACGACGCGGAAACCATTGCGCGCCGGATGGGCGATCAACAAACGACAATTGTTGGTCCCGAGATCAAGCGCTGCGAATACACGTTGCCTGCGACCGGCCCCGTTGCGACCACCCGCCCTGTCTCGTCCATCCGCCCGGCTATTGTTTTTATGCGGCGGCATTGCCGGCACGCTTCCTCTCCAATGCGCTTCACCCCGGGCAGGTTTGCGCAAATTTGTTAATCCGAGTGTGATTAACTATATCCACGTATTGATAGCCTGCGAAGCAAATTCTCCGACGCCGGACGCAATCGGCACGGCGGACGAAAGCTTCTTCTCAACACGATTGGCGTATGCTAGAAACCGCGCCCGGATAACGGCGAGACCGTCGCCCGGTCCGATGGGGAATAGTTTAACGGTAGAACGAGTGGCTCTGACCCGCTTAGTCCTGGTTCGAATCCAGGTTCCCCAGCCAAATCTCTTTTTTTATCACACTCCCGCCGTTTTCTGCCCGTTTTTGGGAGGAAGTGGCAGTGGTTTTCGCCAATAAATCAAAGGGTTGCCGGAATTCGGCGATCAATTCGCCATCGTCCCACGAGCAGTTCGAAAGTACGAAGTTCAGTAATCGCCGCTTTTCTCGAGCGGGCTGGCGTTCGAACAGCGTTTGAGCGTTCTGCGCGAGTTCGAGAATCTTCACTCCCTCGTCCATGTAAGACTGCTGTGCTTCCTGGTGGCGTTCGATGTCTTTCAGGCAACGAGACTGTTCCTCCCGCCAATCTCCGGCCATCCGGTCGAAGAACTCGCCGCCGATTTTTCCGTCCAACTTATCGATATACATCACATCGATGCGGTGCTGCAGGCGGTCATACTCAGTCCTCAACCGCCTAATTGCTTCACCATGTTCCCGCTGTTCGTCAGCTTTGCTAGCATGCAGTGCCTCCCGCACCCATTCCAGCACTTCGTCGTCGAAACACAGCTTGCCAAGCAGTTCCGAGAACTGGGCCTCCAACGCTTCCTCGCGAACATACTTCCTGCGGCAGGCGGCGGGATCCTCCCGGCACTTATCGGCGTAGCCGGTACAGTGATAGTAGATGTATTTCTGCTTCTTGATCTCACCGACGACCGAGCAGCCACATTTCGCACAGCCGATAAGCCCCGAAAAAGCGAAATCATGTTTCATACGCCGGTGCTTTTTGGCGTTCCGACCGTCGAGCACGTCCTGAACGCGCTGCCAAAGCTCAGCCGAAACCAGCGGTTCGTGCTTACCCACGATCAACTTGCCGTTCCATTCGAACTGGCCGGTATAGAGCCGGTTCCGCAGGATCGTGTGGATCGTGCTGTTCGGAACACGGGCGCCGGACCGCGGATAGCGGAAACCCTCCGCTGCCGCCTTTCTGCCAAGCTCCTTCAGCGAATAACTTCCAGCGGCATACCATTCGAACAGCTTTCCAACGATCGGGGCGACCTCGGGATTGACGTCGATGATCTTCTTTCCGTCCGGCCCCGTGATATTGCGATAGCCGAGCGGCGCTTTGGTCGGCCAGATGCCCTGCTCGGCCTTCTCCTGCATACCTTTACGCGCTTCCTCGGACAGGTTGTCGATGTAGTTCTTGGCCATCAAAACCTTGATGCCATGCATGAACTTCTCCGACGACCTCGAGTCACGCGACAAGACCACGCCTTCCTTGACGAGATGGATTTCGACGTCAATCTCGTCGAGCATCACCCAGTCCTTAAGGTTTCGGTAAAGGCGGTCGGTCTTCTCGACCAGAATGATCCGAACCCCGGGATTGGCACGCAGAAATGCGATCATCTCAGAGAAGTTGGTGCGGCCCGTCTGCTTGGCCGTTTCCACGTCAACGAACTCTTGAACGACGGACAACCCTTCGCGCGCGGCGTACTCCTTCAGCAGCTTAAGCTGTGCCGGGATCGAGAAGCCTTCCTTCTCTTGTTCTTTGGAGGAGACGCGGGCATAGAGCACCGCCCGGCTGACATCGCCGGCGGCCTCGCTTTTGGATTTGTTTGTTGTGCTGGGCATATTGTTTAGTATATACTAAACAATATGCCCAGCACAACCCTGAATACTTATCGCTCAAGCTTCTCAGAGGCTATCCCCGCGCCTGGAGCATGCTTCAGTTAGTTTTCAGTCTCATTCGCGCGTGCCAAGCTTTCGGCGCCTGCGTGAGAAGAGAACAAAGGAGCCCGACTCTGGCGATATCTCCCGAAGGTCGGCCAACATCATTTGTTGCCCTACCTCCCCGCTTTCTTGTTCACGAAGCCCCTCCACTCGGGACCAAACCAGATCTGTACCCTCTTCGACGACCGTCTCATTACCCAAAGTTGGGACCCATTTCCCTCTTCCTGAATCGAATAGATAGTCAAATCGTGTCATAAGGTCCTCCGAGATCTCCGCACGCACCTGTTGTTTGCCGGGCGATAAAATCGGCCGAAATGGCGCCACCGCTGGCTTCAATTCAGGATTCGAAGGGTCATCAATAAACCAATCCGCCCTGACCTCGGCAGAGCCCGCGGCGGAATCAATTGCTTCCACCTTGCCCAAAAGGGCGGTGTCAGATTGACTGGAGCGCGAGAGCGCTTCTGCCGGGTTAGCCGGCATCGTTTCAAAAAGATGCAAATGCACTTCTGTGTCGATGGCTTTGACGTCGGTGATCCGCAGATCGAGTTCGAAATAAACCCGATCCCCTTCCGAGGGAATTCGTCCCGCAGGCGCCTTCGCAAATAGGATTACCGTACGCCGGCTTTCATCGTCCCGCGGCATATCGGACGTCTCAATGCGCAACCCTTCAAGATATTCACGGAACCAGAGCGCATACGCTTCCTTGAGCGATGTATCATAGGCAACGGCTTGTCGATAACTCTCCGCGACATGCGCTCGAATCTCGTCGAAGACAGTGTCTGAAGTTTCACCCTCAAGAAGGACCGCAGCCTCGCCGTTCAACCCGCGCATGGCGAATCCGGTCAGGTTATGAGAGCCGACAAAGGCCGCTGCCTTTCCGTCGGGCATTTCGAAGTAATAGACCTTGCTGTGAAGCATGGGTCGCAATCGTGCAAACGGGTTTTTCCTGCCTCCGGTTGCACGTGTATGCCCGAGATGAACCCGTGCCGCATTGGGCGGTAGTCCAGAAGTTAACAGGTCATCCAATGCTTCGAAGGCCTTGAAAGTACCTGCGCCGAGCACGAAACGGGTGATCTTATTCGAGTACGATCTGGCGCGTAGCGCCTCAATTCCATCAGGTGTCGCAAAACCCGACACGATCTGCGCTTCGCCGCAGCGTGCCAGACGGTCGCAAATCATCGTAGCGATCTTCGTCTGAGGATACCCGTGAAGGAAGCTTGCCGTCACACTCATTCTGCTGCCTTGAAGAATCTCAATTTATTTCGGGGCTCCAACTCATTGATCGTAAAAGCTCAGCGTCCCGCCACGCTTTAGGATCTCATAGATTACGCCCTCCAAAATAGGCATGGCCTGCCGGTCTCTGCTTAGGAGGAGGGACGCTAGCGCGCTGTGCGATGACATCGCCCGCACCACTGCAGCCTGGACCGCTCCGGGAAGATTGCCCTTCATTGCTTGGTCCTTGGTGTTCTTCTCGATCTGCGCCATCACCACAGGATTTTCGCGAGTGATCGCAGCCACCTGATTCACGAAGGCGACCTGATCCTCGATCGGGGTCGCCTCGCCAAACAGGCTGTTCAGCCGCTCAATCAGCTCCTGCATGTACACGGGCAGAGCGCCGGGTAGAGAGCCGCCGCCACCGCCCTTCACCGGGTCGAGGGTGGGCGGCTCCTCGTCCTCGCCTTCGTTTGTCGGTTCCCGATCCGTGATGTCGTACCCGGTCAGCGCAATGCCGTGCAGGTCGATCTCAACCGCAGGCACTCCGTCGAGCCGGTTCGCAAGCAGCTTCGAGAAGGCGGCAAAAGTCTCCAAGTCTGGGTCTCCTAAATCTACCAGCTGGGCGATATAGGCGTAGAGCCGTCCGAACCGGGACAAGCCTGACTTGAAGTCAGTGAGGGAAACGATCGCCGTTTCGACCTGCTCGCGTTCGTGATCGGCTCGCTTCATCCCATCTTCGTTCCCAGCACTCCTCGCGCGCTGCCAAGCGTCCTCCGCCGCTGCCGCGCGATCCCGCAGCTCGGACAGGCGCCGGTTGTAGGCGTCTGTCGGCTCCTGGGTCGCGGCGTACATCTCCTTGTGCACCGCCTCGTCGTCCTTTCCGGTCGCCGCAGACGCAGCGGTCCGAAAACGGGCGGCCTGAAAGTCGAGAATGTGGGTCTCGTCATAGATCCCTTGGTTGTCGAGGAATTCCTTCAGGTCGTAGATGACGTTGAGGTCCTGAACCTCCTCGATCCGCGCGCCCCGGTCGTACTGGGCGAATGCGGCCCGGACCACGTCCGGATCGTTCACGAAATCGATGATGAAGGTCTGATCCTTGCCCGGAAAGGTCCGGTTCAGGCGCGAGAAGGTCTGGACGATCTCAACCGTGTTCGCGATCTTCTTGTCCACATACATCGCGACCAGCTTAGGCTGGTCGAACCCGGTCTGGAACTTGTCCGCCACGAGCATGACCCGGTATTCCGGCCGGTCGAAGACGTGGCGCAGGTCCTTGCCGCCTGTCTCCCGGTTCATGTTCGCCTCGGTGAACTCGGCGTCCTCCTCGACGACGAAGACGTCCCCATGTAGCAGATCGTCGTTAGGGTGCATTACTTCGCGCCCGGTCAGCTTGCCGGAGAAGGCAACAAGGGTCCGAATGTATCCATATTCCGGGTTCGCTTCGATAAATGCATCGAAGGCGCGCTTGTACCGAACCGCTGAGGCCCGGGAACTGGTTACCACCATCGCCTTTGCTTTCCCGTCCAACAGATGGGCGACGTTCTTCGAGAAATGCTCGATGATGAACTGAACCTTCTGGGTCACGTTCGTCGGGTGGAGCGTCATCCATTTCGCCAGGGCGCGCTTTGCCGCCTTTCCGTCAACACGCTTCTCGTCGACGATTTCCTGTCCGAGGTTGAAGGCGGTCTTGTAGGGGACGTAGCCGCGGAGAACGTCCAGGATGAACCCTTCCTCGATCGCCTGGCGCATCTCGTACTTGTGGAATGAGACCAGCAGGTTGTCGTCCGAGGCGGGCTTGGTGAGATCGGCCGGGCGCCCGAAGAGCATCATGGTCGAGTGCTTCGGGGTCGCGGTGAAGGCGAAATGGGACACGTTCGACGGGCGCTTCCGGGCTCGCTGGATCTCCACCAGAATGTCCTCGACCGTCATCTCCTCCACATCCTTGCGCGCAGACAGGGCAAGCGTTGCTTGCAGTTTGGAGGCGGTGTTCCCGGTCTGGGAATTGTGCGCCTCGTCGATGATCACTGCGAAGTTCCGGTCCCGCAGGGACGTCTCTGTCAGGATTGCCTCCATGGCGAAGGGAAAGGTCTGGATGGTCACCACGATGATCGGGGTGCCCTTCAGCATCGCCTCGCTCAACTGGTCGCTCTTCGACTTCGACGAGGTCTCCCTGTCGATCGCGGCGATCAGCCCCTTCTGGTGGTCGATCTGCTGGACCGCGTCCTGAAGCTGCCCGTCCAGGACGTTCCGGTCCGTCACGATGATCACCGTGTCGAAGATCGGCGTCCCGTCGTCCCGGCGTAGCTTCACCAGATCATGAGCCGTCCAGGCGATGGTCGAGGTCTTGCCCGAGCCCGCGCTGTGCTCGCACAGGTAGGGATGCCCGGGTCCCCTCGCCTTCGCGTCGGCGATCATCCTGTTGACCGCGTCAAACTGATGGAACCGGGGAAAGATCAGCGTCTCCTTGACCGACCAGTTCCCCTTCAGGTCCACCACGTTCTTCTTCTCGACATAGACGAAGCTATGAAAAATCCGCAAGAACGCGTCGCGTCGGCAGATCTCCTCCCAGAAATAGGCGACCGGGTATTCGCCACCCTCCCCCGCCGGGTTTCCTGCCCGGCCATCGTCACCCTTGTTGAACGGCAGGAAGAAGGTGTCGTCGCCCGCGAGCTTCGTGGTCATCCAGATCTCGCTGTCCGACATCGCGAAATGCACCACCGCACCCCGCTGATACGTCAAGAGCGGGTGCTTGCGTTTCGTGACAGGATCAACCGGGGGGCGGTCTCGCCGGTACTGGGCTTTTGCGTGTTCGACCGACTGGGTGAAATCCGTCTTCAGCTCGACCGTGGCGAGCGGCAGGCCGTTCAGGAACAGCCCGAGGTCGATGGCGAGCTCGCGGCCCGGGTGATATTTCAGCTGCGGCACGACCCGCAGCCGGTTCGATGCGTAGCGTTGCAGGACCTTCTCGTTGCGCTGGTCCTCCGGGGCTGCCTCGGACAGGTCGAGGTGACCGGCGCCGGCGATCGAGAAGCCCCGGCGGAGGGTCTGGACCATCCCCTGTTTTTCCAGCGCTGTCTCCAGCCGGTCCATAACGACCGTCAGGGTCTTGTCGCCGTTCATCGCCTGAAGCCGGTCCCATTTCTGCGGCTGGGTGGCGCGCAGCCAGGCCTCCAGATCTTCTGGATACATGGCGCGGTCCGTGTCGTAGGCACCTGAGGTGCCGACCAGCCAGCCCGCCTCGGCGAGCTTGCCGACGATATGGGACTCGAGATGCTTCTCGTGGTGGAGGTCACTCATGGTGTGGCACTCACGTCGACTTTGCCGGTGACGGCGGCAGTGATGAGTGCCGCACGCTTCTCGCGGAGTAGGTCGATGCTGCGCTCGGTTAGCGTGATCAGATCATTAATGCGCTTTCCCTCACTATCGAGGCGCTCAGCAATTTCGCGCTGTTCTGTAACACTCGGAACCACCACTGGGACAATTCGCAGGTGCGGCCATTTAATCTGCCGCTGAATGTCTCCAACACTCATCGAGGCAAGCATGAATTTCTCGACATACGGTCGAGCTCGGAACATGTAGTTTGCGAAGGTTGGATCGAGCTTTTCCCTATCCAGCTTCAGGACGAGATAGGCGGGGCTGACAATGCCCCGATGAAGAGATACCCCCAGAGAACCGCGCCACGCTTGCTGGTTGTTCAGCACCAGGTCGCCTGGCTCTACCAACTGGTATTTTTCGAGGCTCTCGGCAGGTTTGTGAACCAAACCGCCGCCCTCCGAATACGGAATAACGCCTCTATCAAGATAGACTGACAGAAGATCTACATCCGGACGGCCGGAAATCGACTTCGCATTGGCTACAGACCAGAAGGGGAAGCGGTTCCATCCCTCCTTGGGGGATATCGCCTCGATGATGTCAGCTGCCCGCTTTTCCTTCAGCAGCGCGATGAACCGGGTCTTCTTCTCGACCAGGCCGTCAATCTGGGCGGTTTCTCGGTCGAGGAACGCAACGATGTTGGCCTGCTCATCAAGTCCCGGAGCGACCACCGACATTCGGCGTAGGTCTTCAAACCCCAGCGACTGACGCAGGCCACCACCCATCGAGTAAAAGACCTTCTGAACGTCATAGGCCCGCATCAGGTAGCTCATGAAGCCCGGCAGCACGCCCTCTGACCGGACTGCCAGATAGGCGGACGTGATGATCCCCCGTTCCGGGCAGATCGCTGACCGCAGGCTGCGCTTGTCGTTCTGGAGGTCGGTCAGACGGAAAACGACATCGTGCGGTTCGACAATCTGGTAGGTCTCGAATGACTCGGGCAGCAGGCCGTTCGGCGTGTTTATGTCCTTGCGGATGATATTTCCGTAGCTCAGGGACAAAAGGTTATCCTCTTTCATCCCAATGTTCTTCGACCGCCGCTCTTTCGCGACTGCATAGAAGGGGCGCTCATCCCAATGCGCCGGAATTTCCTCAATCCACGGCGCTTTGGCGGGCTTCACCTCAACGGGGCGCCGGTAACTCATTCCGTCACCTCCGCCAGCACCGCGGCGATCTCCGCCTCGACCGCCTTCAGCTCGGCGTCGATCACCTCGAGATCGCGGGGCGGCTGATATTCATAGAAGTAGCGGTTGAAGTTGATCTCGTACCCCACGACGCCCACCTGGCCGTCGTAGTCGTCGCGGAACGTCTCATCCACATAGGCGTCGTGCGCATGGGGCAGCACCTCCTGCGCCATGTAGTCCCGGATGTCCGTGCCAAGGGGGATGTTCTCGAAATCCGTCAGGTCGTCGTCGGGGATGATCTCACCCTTCTTGTCAAGCACCGGATCGAGGTCCGGGTCCCGCAGGCCGAAGGATTTATGGAACGCCTTGATCAGGGCGGCGTTCACCTTGCCCAGACCCGAGTCCTGCTTTGCCGCTTCCTTCGCCCACGTGTCGACCCAGCTCCAGGCCTGCTCGTCGCCCATCATGTCCTCTAACAGCGCGGTCCAGGCGATCTGCACTTCGGGCGCGAGCTTGCCCCATGCGGTTTCATCCGCCAGCGCCGCCAGCCCCTCGGCCGAGATCACGATCTTCTTGCGCAGCGGGCGCAGAACCTTCACCCGGCGGTAGCCGAAGTCGCGGCTGTCGAATAGACGGCTCTCCTTCGTCTCGGCGAAGTCGGCATACATCTGGACGATCTGGCGGATCTGGTCGTCCCCGACGCGGCGGCGCTTGTTCCCCTCGCTCTTGCGCATGGGCTCATAGAGCGCGGTCGCGTCGATCAGTTGGACCTTGCCCTTTCGGGCGGCAGGCTTCTTGTTGGACAGGAGCCAGATGTAGGTGCCGATCCCGGTGCGGAAGAAGATCTCGGTCGGAAGCGCGATGATCGCCTCGACCACGTCCTCCTCAAGCAGATAGCGCCGAATCTCGGATTCGCCCTGTCCCGCGTTCCCGTTGAACAGGGGCGAGCCGGACAAGACGATGGCCGCCCGCCCGCCACCGCGTTCCGGCGCCTCCAGCTTGCTAAGAAGATGAAGCAGGAACAGCATCGACCCGTCGCTGACACGCGGCAGCTTGGGGCCGAACCGGCCCTCGAACCCCTTTTCCTGATGCTCCCGCACCACGTCGACCTGGTCCATCTCCCATTTCTTGCCGAAGGGAGGATTCGAGACGCAGTAGTGGAACCGGTCGTTCGCCAGCTTGTCGTCGGACAGGGTGCTGCCGAGCTTGATGTTCTTAGACAGGTCGCGGCCGGGATCGGACTCGACGGTCTTGAGCAGCATTGAGGCGAGGCAGACCGCGTGGGTCTCCGGTTCCAGTTCCTGACCGTAGGGGACGATGACCGGGGCGACCGAATACTGGTCGCGCAGCGCGTTCACGTGCTCCATCCCGTCCGACAGGAAGCCGCCGGTGCCGCAGGTGGGGTCATAGAGGGTCCGGATCAGGCCGGGGTTGTCGATGAACATCTGGTCGTCCGGGTCGAGCAGCAGCTCGATGGCCAGATGGACGACGTCGCGCGGGGTCATGAAGTCTTCGGCCGCCTCGTTCACCTCGGCGCCGAAGCGCCGGATCAGGTGTTCGTAGACGTTGGACATCACCCGTTCCGGAACCGCGTCCGGGTGGAGGTCGATGGCGGCGAAGTTCTGGCATATCTTGTAGAGGACCCCAGCCTTGTCCATCCGCGCCAGCGTGTTCGCGAAATCGAACTGTTCGAAGATCACGCGCGCGTTGTCAGAGAAGGAGGCAATGTAGTCCTCGAGGTTCTGACGGGTCCGGGTTGCGCCGAGGCTGCGCAGGTCGTAATTCGAGGTGTTGTAGAACGGGTAGTCGGTCTGCGTGCGCAGGATGACATCAAGGTCTATCCCCTTGTCTTTCATAGAAGCGAACGTCTCTCGGACCTGCTCCCGCGTCGGCTCCAGGACGCACTCAAGGCGCCGAAGAAGCGTGAAAGGTAAGATGATCTTGCCGAAATCGGTGTGCTTGAAATTACCCCAGAGATCATCCGCGTTTTTCCAGATGAAATCGGCCAGGGAGGTATTTGTATTCATAGTCGTCCTTGCTTTTCTTGGTGTCGAGGTCTTGCTCGCGCAGCGCCTCAAGCAGCCGCCCGACGGGCAACATCGCCTACTTGTTGGTCTGGATAGCGGACCAGCCGATCACCCAGCAGCGCCAGCTTGAGAATCATTGGTTCTCCTCCGATGTCAGGCCCTCCTGCTTTTTCGAGCCCTTTCGCATATCCAGCGTCCTCAGCCTCTCGTACTCCTCAACCGCCAGCACGACGACAACGGGGCGTCCATGCTTAGCCACCGCGACGGGCTCAGCGCGCGCCAAATCGATCAACCGGCCAAACCCGTATTTCGCGTCTTTTGCACTCAGTGTTTGCATCGGTTTCCCCGTCTAGCTCTAAAGCAGTTTTGGCCAAATTGGCCCAAAGCGCAATGGATTCCGGATTCCGATGGATTCCCAGAAAATAGAGTCCAGTCGCCAGCGATACGCCGCGCCACGCCCGCCCGTATAGGAACGCTGCCAGGAAGGACCCGCGAGTTCGCGCCGTTTTGCGAAACGGATCAGCCGTCAGCTGAACCGGCCCGAAGACCCTGAAGCCGGATCAGCATAGTGAGCGTGCGCTCCATCTTGCGGTCGAGATAAACCTCGTAGCGGCCGAGCCGTTCCAGCTTGTCCGCATTCACGGCGTCGCCATAGGCCTGCTCGCGGATGAGCGGCCGGTTGGCAAGCTCCTTACGCCGGGTCGCATACCAGGGCAAAATCTCCCGCGTCAGGAAACGGCAAAGGGAGTCCGCATCGGCGGTGGGTGGCTCCTCGTCCTCGTCGAGCTCGTCGGGATCACTGTTGAGGGTGCCCTCCCACCAATCCCGCGTGTCGGCCCTCAGCGCCGCCAGGGCCGTCTCGTAGGCATCATTGCGCGACGATGAGAGCAACTCCATCGCCCGGCGCGTCATCGCCTCGTCCTCCTCCATCCCGCGTATGTCTTCGGCTGTTTCTTCGGCCGTGGCGCGGATAGCATCAACCACGCGCTCGGACTGGTCAGTAGCGTCGAGATGTACCAGCGCCACCTTCACGGTCTCACGATAGGAACACAGGGTACCGTCCAGCCCGCGCCGGTGGACTGCTGCTTCGGCAAGTCTAAGGCGCCGTTTGCGCCACAGGATACCGGCCAACTCCTCGACCAGATGTTCTTCTGTCGGCCCCCGCGGGGTGTGCTCTGCCACCAGCGCTGCCAGAAGCCTCTGGTACTCGTCCGCATCTTCCCAAGGCAGTACCGTGTAGCGCGACAGGATGCCGTGCCGGAGTGCGTTGAAGCGCGTGATTTCGGTGCCTCCCGCCTCTGCCGGCAAGATTGGATTGGTCTCGATCATGGTCGGAAACTCCTTTATCGGTTTGATCTTTCTAGATGATTGAGAAGCCGTTGGGCTCTCATAATAAAAGCTTCATCGGCCAGAATTTCCGCCTCCAGGGCTTCCTCGCGCAACCTCTCATAGGTGCGTTGCCACATGCCTTTGGGACGCGCCGGGAACGGTATCGCAGCCCCATCCTCGCCACCGAGCCGCCGTCTGATTTTCCCCGCACGCCGTAGTGACCGGTCCCACGCCTCCTCGTTCTGGCTCGCATTCGCAAGGCGGTAACAATGGCGGCAAAGAAAATAACGTCCCGGGCCGTACAGTTTCACCACGCGCCGGCCACAGACAGCGCCGTCGACGACGCCAGGGCAGATGAAATAGGGCCTTGTGCCGCCGAACCGGCAGGGTACGCGGACGATGCGGACGGTCTCCCCCACGTCTTCCCAGTCGCCGTCGGCGATGCGCACCCGATAGGAAAGGTTCAGCAGGTCGTCCTCGGCGCGCATATTGATCGACGCTACCTTCTCCCCATCACACGTCCATTGCCACCCACCTCCCCATCCCGGAACAAGACAGCCCTCCCGATGTAACCGGTTCACATCGATCGACCGGCAGGCTTCCACAATCTGGCGCCCGTATCCACTGGGCCGCCCGGACCCGAATCCACCCATCATGCGCCCCCGTTTTTTCCGAGATCGTTTGGAAACTTGGTCCTTTCCGTCGCTTCGGACCGACCTCTGATCCCAGCGCCTTCCAGGAACTGCCGTGCCTGCTGCCGTCTATACCGGTTCCAATCACCCCGACAGGCGGGATGAAGCCAGGTGTGACCGTGGCTTTCTGCCCCGTAGGGAACGACGGTATGCCCGTCCCTGTCGGGCTCGCCGCACGCAGCGCAGCGCCCCGGGTCGGTACGGAATAAATGGCGATCAAGCCATTCGACCATGCAGCACTCGAACGCGGTGGTTTCAGCCTGCTCCGGTGTCTGCCCTGCATCGAACTCGGCGATGCCTGCGCGTTCGTCGAAGAACGCCTGCCAGTCGTCGGACGACCACCCGTCGTTAGCCAGACGCAGCAGGGTGACAATCCCGACCTTGTTGCGGGACAGTGCGTCGAGAACGGATTCCGGGGGTGGTGATGAGGCTTCAAGAACCAGGTCTTCGCCGTCGAGGAGGATTTGGACACCCGCCGCACGGGCCTCCATTATAGCTTTGGGTGCGTTCATACCCGTCCCCTCCAACCCGTGACAGTTTCCCCAACCGAGCCGGCGGAAGGCGGTGAAGCCGGTAAAGGCGGTGTTTTTACAGCTACCACACGCCAGGCTGTGCGCCCGTCAGCTTCTGCCCGCTGGAACTCAAGGTCATTAACGATCCGGTTGGCGTTCTTCTTCAGCAGCCAGCCCAGTTTCGAGCGGTTGATCTCGCCGCGTTCTTCGATCGGAAATTCGCGCATCGCGTCAATCAGGTTGGGATAGTCACGAAGTGCCGCGTCAACGGCCTTGCGCACAGTAACCGGGGCCGAACCGAAGACACCATGCCACTCCGCCATCAGACAGCCGAGCGCGTCGCCGTCAGGATCATGGCGGACCTGTTCCAGCAGCGCCGTTGCGGGGTCAGGGTGACCGAGCCACATCAGTGGATACCGGCAATAGTCCGACCACGCCCCGCCGAAAGTGACAATGCTGTCCACCGCCGCGGACGGTGAACCAGCCGCCCGCCATGCCTGGATGATCGTCAGAACCGCCGCTACGTATTCACCACGCCTCTGACGAACCTTATCGACGGGAAAGCCTTTGTAGGACATCGTTGCCGGTGTCGCGCAGCGCGGGTCGATGTGAATCGTCAGCACGCGGCGCAATAAATCGCGTATCGGGCCGACGTTATTACCTGACCCCAGAAACAGGGTGCGGGTGCTGACTGTCGCGGTCTTGCTGACCCCCAGAATGCGGTCTGTGATGTGTTCCGCTGTCAGCATACGCTTGATCGTGCCGTGCGGTATCCAGTCGGTGTCCATGTCATCAAATTCGATGACCGCCGGACTGCTCAGCAGAAGCGACAGGATGACCTTAGTGGCCTCCTCCGAACTCGTAGGATAACTCACTTTTGCATTTCCGCCCGGCCCCGCGAATGCACCAATCAGTTCGCAGAGGTAGGTCTTGCCACTCCCGAATACCGGTGCCCGGACGTGAAATGCCGGTGCACAGGGCAGTGTCGGGCGCACAACCGCGGTGAAAATTGCCGCAAGCGCCGCAGCCTTGTCCGTGGCCGCCACGAAGTGAAACTCCGAGAGCAGTTCTTCGAGTAAGGCCAGTGCCTCCCCTGCCGCTTCAGGCGTCGGATCCGGGATCACGAATTGCCGCGCATCGAAAACACCGAAACGCTGCGCCGTTTTGTCGTAACCGGGCTGTCGGATGAGTTCTCCGTCGGTCTCCCGAAAGTATGGTTGGCGCACTACTCCAGACAACGGCGGCAAGTAACGAAAATTCTGTGAATCGAACAGAATTGTGGCATGCCGCGCTGGCGGGTCACAGCGAACCCAGTCTTCTGTGCGCCCGTCGTATTTCTCCCAGGTCGCCGCGATTGAAAGATCACGGGTCAAAGCAGGCGCGCTGGTAGGCACGATTGAAGGGTCACCTGAGGTCGGATCGGTCGAGACAGAAACAATCAAGCCACCGGCCTGATAATGCCGCCCACGGTTAGCTAGTTCCTTTTCTGCCGCATCCACAACGCGGTGCAGGTCGCCGGCGATCACCCGGATCAGCGGCTTGTGCCTTGCCTCTGCGTTGCGCACGTAGAGGAATTCAAGCAGCTGTCGAATATGGTACTTGTCGCGATGGGAATGCTGACAACAAAAACCGCCCACGGGATAGTGCTCGTCAGGTTCAAAATACGCCGCACCGCTGTCAATCGCGTCGGTATGCTCCTGAACCCACGGGCAGGTAATGTCGTGCTTACCGGACCCCAGTGGCGTCTTGTAGAGGCCCCGCGCCTTCAGTGCTGCCACAACCGGGTTCTCCGCCGCCCTGGGCGTCAGAACGTCGTCATTCGCATTACCGATACTGTGGGGGGTGCTGTCAGAGGATGTGGACCGCTTACCGGTCTTCTTCGGCCTCCCGGCAGGTGCAAGTTCCAATTGTAATTGATCAACGATCTCCTGCGGCGTGTAGCGGTTTTCGGGACGCCATTCGAGCAGTCGGCACTGAAAGGGCATGCCGGCCTCATCCACATATTTCGGCTTGCCGTTAATCGCCACCGGCAACCGCGCCCAGCGGCTCAGTGGACCTGTCGCACCCGCGTCGCACAAACCAGCTTCAATCAACGCATTTAACAACCGTATTGCCGTAGCACCGTCTGTAAGTGCTTCTGCAAGGATGATCCCGCCCTGGTGATTTCCGGGACTCGTTTCGATCAGCCATGACAACTCGAAACCATCCAGTCGACCCAGATGCACCTTTGTGCCCAGATCGTCGAGCATCAGGAAATGGCAGGCGGCAAACTGGCCTTTACGCGCCCGGAAAGAACCATCAGCGCCGGGATAAAAGCTCGAACAACCGATGAAGTTGTTAGTTTCGGTGGATAGAGTCATGGCCGAGATATCCGCGCGACAGGCCGGCCATCCGCCCAGACCGGGATCGCCGCTCTTTGACGAGACTGCTGCAAAGGCGCCTTCGGGCAGCAGCGGGAAAACCTTATCGATAAATTCGGCATTTCCGATCTGGAATGCACCGGCTTCACCGCCTTTACCTGCTTCCGGAAGCTCGATTGGAAAAACTGTCGGGGCTGTCGACATCTCGATGTAATCAACGGTCATGGCGCACCCCCTTGTCGTCAGGAGGTAACCCGTTGGAATTATCGTTCGCGGGCATCGGCAGTTCGGCCCGTGACCACTCGGCCAGGACAGAGAAAAAGCCAGTAACGTTGGCAGCAATCTGTTGTGCCTCGTCGCGGCTCAGGTCGCGCCCGACGCGCGGTTGCCATACCTCACGGGTTCGTTCGATCTGGTCGTCATTCTGATTGTCGTTTGCAGCTTTCACCGAAGATCTCACGGCCGGCTCTTCGCCGCTCCGTGCCTCTGATCTCCGGCCTCGGATTCCCACCGATAACGCTGGATCGTATTGTCATTTGCATGTTCGGCGTCCCAATCCCAGGGATCGCCGTTCGTTCGCGCTGTCAGCCCCGCAGCTCATTCTCGGGGATAACAAACTTGTGGCTCTTACCTGCCTCAATCACGAGTTCGCGACGGTTGCCCTTTCCGACTCCACTCGAAATCGCGCAGTGAAAATGTCCGTGCCGCAATCCGTCCAAGACTACTTCGATCAGGCGGTCGATAGCTTCGCGAGCCTGCGGGCCGCAGGCGTGGTTATTCGGTTCGATGATCTGATGGTTATCCATTGTATAACAGCGCCTTCATGTCTTTGATGGTGGAAGAGAATGCGAGCGGCGGGACGGTTGTGTTGTCGCCGTAGAAGGACAGCACATCGGTCGGGCGCTCGGGGCTATCCTTAAACACAAATATCTTTCGACGACCTGCTGGCCGGAGATCAAGCAACGCATATCCTGAACAGCGCAAGAAACAGGCCAGATAGAAATCTGACGTCTCAAACGCGACACATGCCTGAGGTGATGCTTGCGCGTATCGTTCAGTTGACACTTAACAATCCTTCCAAAAAAAGAGTCAAAAACTATCCGTTAATGCGGACTGCTTTGGCGCCTCGCGCAGCAATAAACCGAGTTCTTCCAACCGTATCCGCATTGCCGACGGCGAAACGCCGAAGCGTCGGGCAATCGGTTTCGAGACCTCCTCGAAAAGTGCATCATTGACAGCGGCGACCTCAGATTTGCCCTGCCCGCACATCAAATTGTGCGCGCGCATCATCACATCGACATTCGGTTTCAGGGACGAAAGCAGCAAGGGGCGCTTGCTGTTGAAACGCTCTTGCCACATCTCCCGCACTTTGAGACGCGGCATCAGCAAACAGGATGCATATTTATCCGCCTGCCATTCAATCGGCTCTCTCGTTAGTCCGGAGCGGCAGATTACCGTCGGTTCTGACGGGGCGTCGAACAGTGCAGCTTGTCTGGTATCCTTTGAAACATAGTCCCGGTGAAGGCACCAGTGACCGATTTCGTGCGCCACGCTGAAACGGTAGCGTCCCGCCATGGAGGGGTAACCATTCGGATCGAGCATTTCGTCGATCAGGATAACTTCCTTATCGACCCAAATTGCCCCCAGAATATCGGGCGTATTGCGCTGCCTGGGAACATCGAGAACATCGTGGAGATCGGCAAATTCTAATTGGAGCGCAAGATGATATTTTGTTATTTCGTCGACCGGGACAGGCAGCTTCACGGGGCCACCGATCGTCTCCGCGTATTGCGCGAGCAGCAGCTCCGCCTCCAGTTCGATCTCGTCCTTGGAGAGATACCTGACCTTAATCGACATATTTCGTTATCCTCATTTTCATCTTCGGGGGGCGCCCACTTTCGCAGGCAATCAATCCATTTTTGCTTTCTTCGCCTGCTCAACCAGCTTTCCAAGTTCTTCTGCGGACATTCCCTGTGTCGTCCGCAGCAATGCCGAAAGTTCATGACGATGTGCGTGCTGCTTGATGATATCTGAGAGTTCTGACGGCACGCGCCCTGCCATCGCAATCAGTTCCTCCTCATCGCACTCGATGACGTGAGCTATCTTTCGCAGCTTTTCCTCGCCAGGCTTCCAGTCCTCAGTTTCCACCTTCGATACAAATGTGGGACTCGCCGAGATCTGCCTCGCCATATCCCGCAAACTGATCCCCTTTTCTTCCCGTTTTTCCCGTATGTACGCGCCGAATCTCTCGCTAACGTCAGTCATGGTCCCTCACTCCAGTTTTTGTTTAGAAAGCACTTTACACTTAACAACCCCGAATCGTATAGCGATTACTAAACAATGACCAAAACGAGGCGCAGGGCTGGGTGCTGCATCTGGATCCGGAGACGGCGATTCAAGTCGGAAATGGGTACTTCCTCCCTAAATCTGGGCCACTTTTTTGTTACAGATACCCAGAAACTCTCACGATCCAGTGGTATTGCCCCTGACACCGATCGAGATGAGGCTTGTTAATTGGAAGACCTTTCCGGGCAGTATCGCCCCATCCCCGCATTTCTGTGTTGAGTTCAGGCTCGATCTCCGGCCGAAGAGGTCGCCATCCCCTCGACCCTGTCGTAACGCCTCCCAGAGCCTTGGCTGCCCCCAACCTCGTTTGATCGGTTTATCTGGCGTACTTTATCCGAAAACGATCCATGTCGATCAGGGCAGCGATTTCCTCTCGCGGGCCCTGGAACTGCAAGCCTATCAGAAAAGCGTTGCGCTGGACTTCTCGCCAGCGGGCAAAACGACGGACAACGCCTTCACCAATCGCCGAAACTCGACTTTGGCTGTCGTGCCGAAAGCTATAAGGTTGATCCCGGACACAAACCCTGCCCAGAAATCGATTGTCTGTGCCAAGTGAACCATTTCCGACTGTAGAAGTAAGGCTCTTAGTCCCAACTAGGCCGATACACACCGGGTTGCCAAGCGTGGTGCCATCGGCGAGGCTACGTATTGGAAGCACTAACTTGGCAAAAGCCGCACAACTAAATGCCGAATCTAATGCATAATCCGAGTGGTCACCACCGCTACTGCCAAGTACGTCGCGCCCCGACATCTTGCCGATTCAAGTCGGTAGGATTCGGCAGGACCCGACCTTGTTTGTTGCTCTATGCCGAGGAGGGGTGTCCTGATGGCTGACCATCTTCAGGAGGTCTCCGAGGACGAGAACTTCATGCAGGGCGACATCATTCGCCGTGCGGTCCCAATAGACAATGAGGAGCAGTTTCAATGGGGCTTCATCCTGAACGCCGATTGCGACATCGAACAAAAAAAGAACTCTAGCCTGATCTCCTGGATGGAGATCATTCCCGCGGACAGGTTCATCGAGCGCTATTGGGCAAAGGAGCAACTTGACAAGTTGGTACAAAAGCAACTCGGCCCCATCTGCGAACAGTTGAATTCACTCTTGAAGAGTAAAGATGCTAGTTTGCGCCTTCTGGAGACTGCGGATCTGTTGCAGTGGATGCAGGAAGAGGGCGCCGACCAGATTATCGATACCATCGGTGTGGAAGACGTCAAGCTGCGCGCGAGGATCACCGCTATCAACGCGGCTTTGTGTTCGAACGGCGACAGTGAGGGGCTTTCGGATCTCTTGAAATGCGCGGAGACATTTTCGCAGAAGCGAGAAAAGATTCTAGACGAGGCGCGACGCTGCTTGGAGCAGCCGGGCGGCTTCGCTGATTACGTGTTCGTCCCCGGCATCCCAGGAAGCAAATCTGAAGGGTTCGTCGTCCGGCTGCGCGACATCTCCGGCGTCCCCGAAACCGAAGTATTTCGATCGATAGCAGAGATCAGAATTCACGATCAACCACACGCTTTCTACAGGGTCGGTCGGTTCTCCGATGGACTGAGGTACCAGATAGTGCAGAAGATGGCCTTTCTTTTCTCGCGGATAGGGTCGCCGCGAGCATTTGAGGAAGAATGCCGGGTGGCGGCCCAACTGCTGGTCGACCAAAAGAACTCGGAGGTAGCTAATAATGGCGTATAAGGGGGTTGTTATTGTCGGGTCCGCTCTCTCTGCGCTTGATTCCGCGCTGATCGACGAGTCTTGGTTCGAAAATTTCGATATTCCCGACAATGCCTTGGGTCTTCGAAAGGTCGAACTAAATGATATCGTATATATACTTACGGACGACGCCGACGAAACAAGCGCTTTCGTGGTCGCCGACGCGGTGATCTTCAGCCCGGAGATCAGTTCGATTGCTCTTCTGAGTCGCATCGCCCGTGTGGGGATGCGACAATTCGACCGCAACATTTCATTGCCGATTGCGTGGCAACCCTACCGTGAGGGATCACTCCTTTCGATCTATGCCGCGCCGTCTAGGCGACCGGGGGGGCCGCGGCTCCACTTCGACCAATCGCCGCAGGGCGACAACACCAACCTTTTCGTTTTTGCAGTGACGTCCGAAACACAGGGCTTCAATGGTTTGAATATTAGCTATACGGTCTACGAACGTGCCAAGGAAGGGTTTCTTGACGCCTTGGTTAAGGACGACAAAGAACGGACATCGACAGTCGGAGAATACGGTATCCTCTTGTTGATGCCCAAGAAGCTGGACCTCAGTTCGTCCGGAACGCTGCAAGAATGGTACCAATACAAGCTTAATAAAGAGCAGCTGGCATTCGTCGAAAAAGACTATTCCGCCCCTGTGCGCCTGCGCGGCGCGGCAGGAACAGGAAAGACACAGGCGATGGCCGTAAAATGCTTGAGGGACCTCTATGAGGACGCTGACGGCGAGAACCAAAAGAGGTTCGCGTTCCTGACGCACAGTTCCGCTCTGGCCCACGACGTTCTCAGGCAAACGTTCCACGCGCTCGACCCCACCGAGAGATGGGCGTCTCTTCAGACCGTGGACGGAAAGCCGAAGCTCTGGGTCGGCACGCTCTACGAGCTTGCACGCGAGTTGCTAAGCTACGAGAAAAAGGGCCTTACCCCACTCTCCTCAGACGGAATGGAAGGCCGAGAGATACAGGCAATGCTAATACGCGACGCGATCAAGGAAATCCGATTGCATCCGCGTTTCGTGCTTACGCTCCGCAAACAATGCGAGAGTTTGCTGGAGATCTTCGATGATGACGATCCGCCCGACACTCTAATTCAGGAAATCGGAAACGAATTCGCGTGTATTCTCGATGCGGAGAAAATCCGGAAGGGAACGACTGAAGCCGCTCGGTATGTCACGACTACACGAGAGAGATGGCAGATGGAGCTCAAGACCGAGGCTGATCGGAAGCTGCTTCTAGAACTTCACGAGAAATACCGCCAAGCACTTCGGGCCGAGAATTTCCTGAGTATGGACCAGATGATATCCGATTTCGAAAGATATCTCGTCCTGCACGAATGGGATCAACTCCGCGATTCCGTCGGGTTCGACGCCATTTTCGTGGACGAGTATCACTACTTCAATCGGGTTGAGGCGATGGTTTTCCACAACCTTTTCGCAACCCGGGCACGCGTAGACGGGAAGTGGCCGCTTCTCATGGCCTACGACCTGAAGCAGAGCACCTCCGACAACGCCCTGAATGTGGGCGGAAAGCGGTTCCGCAACCCTGGCATTGGGCCGTCCGAACAGGTCGATCTTGAGAAAGTATACCGGTCGACGCCGGAAATCGTCGAGCTGCTCGCCGGGCTGGATGCGAGCTTTCCTGCGCTGGATCTGGAGGGGGAATTTCGAGAATACTCCGGCAATTCAAGCCGGGAAAGCGGGCCGGTTCCAGAGCTCTGGGAGTTCGAGACCGACATCGAAATGATCGATAGCGTTTTGGAGGAGGCGAACCGGAGAGCGAACGCCTTGGATGGAGGCGGCCGGCAGGTGGCAGTCCTCTGTATGAACGAAGAGCGCTTCAAGACGTACATGATGGCATCGAGGGTCAAAGACAAAGTGGTCACTGTGGTGTCCCGCGATGACATGCGAGAGTTGAGATACGCAAAGAAGAGATGCGTCCTTAGCATGCCGGAATACGTGGCGGGACTACAGTTTGATTCCGTGTTTCTCGTAAATCTAGACGACGCCGATTGGTCGGTTGATGGCATGGGGATCGGTGCCAAAAGGCGCTACATTTCCCGCGTGTATCTTGGGGCGAGTAGGGCCGCTCAGGAGCTCGTGATCGCGACTACGAATGAGCGGAGCGGCGTGAGCAAGATTCTTGAAGGACCGCTGGTCGACCATAAGATCGTTCGGCCCGAGTAACCTGCGAGAATGTTTATGTTACAACCCCATCCCGGTGTCCTCTCCAAGGTGGTGTCTCTACCCACCTGCAAGGAGCTTTTGTGTGCTTTGAGATAAACCAACGAAGGTCATAGTGACCCGCGCAAGAGGTCCAGTGTGGACGCTTAAGATTGCTTTGTCAGAGCCCCTTGGCAAAACTCCACCCTGACTTGACACGTTTTTCGTCGGGCTGTCCCGGAAGCGGTCATTCGCTGCGCAGCGTCGAACGGCGTCGACGGGCTCGAAACGTTCGTTGTCTGCGCATGGCCCGAATTTCCGCTATGCCGCCGCGTCGAGATTAGAAATTTCTTGAATGAGCCTGCGAAATTCAGCCTCCGGCGCGAGACAATTGGTTCTATACGTGTTCAAGAAGGGCAGCCAATCTCCAGGTCTCAATCTGATAGTTGAAAAGCCCCCGTGCCGGCCCTTACAGGACCGCGCCGGTATCGCTGCGATATCAATATACGGAAAAAAGCGGCGGCGGTCCGGATACGCTGAACCGCCGCCTTTTTGGGGACTGTCCGGGGTAGGCGTCAGACAGTCCGCATGACGACCTGCCGGGGGTAGGCATCCGGCAGCCCATCAGTCGCACCACATTTGCCGAAGCGTCTGCAGCGCAACCTCCAAACAGGCAGGGTAGGCATTGCCCGTTTTGGATTTCTCAACTCAAACATGCGGCGTCCGGCACCCCCGGACGAATTCAATCCGGCTTCCGACGCCCATCCCTTTAATGCGGAATACGCTTCGTTCACCGGCCCGCGAATACAACGGTATATCGTATGCAAGACTCATGCCAGTTCTTCATAACCGTTACTTATCAATACCTTAAGCACGAAACAGGCGGTCGGCCGTCACGAAACTGTAAAAAAATCCGACACATTTCTTCAACGCAAATGCGGACATCCTGTGGATAAATTCCGGTATCCTGATTCCCGCGCCGGCGACATATCCCCGGCCGAACCAAACCGGCTTTTCGAATGTTCCGTCCTGCGGCCGCGATAGTGTTTGAATTTTTGGCCGGAAGCAATTATATATATCGAACCAACATATATCAATTATAAATTCTCTCAACGGTCAGGCCCCCGATATGGACGTTAAAACACTTTGTCTGGGTGTTCTTTCCCGCGGCGACGCCACGGGTTATGAAATCAAGAAACAGTGCGAAGAAGGCCCCTTCGCCTATTTCTACGCGGCCGGCTTCGGCTCCATATATCCGGCTCTCAGCGCGCTGAAAGGGGCCGGCCTGATCTCGGTGCAGGACATCCGCCAGGACGGCAAACCGGCAAAGAAAGTCTATTCGATCACCCCGGCGGGGCGGCTTGCGCTGATCCAGGCGCTGGAAGAACCGCCCGGACCGGACCGGCTGCGATCCGATTTTCTGTTCACGATGTTCTTCGGCCAGCTTCTGCCCGCCAGGGACATCGACAACCTGATCTCCGCGCGCGTCGAAATGCTGAATCACCGGCTCGGCGAAATGGAAGAATGCCGCAGGCCGGACATGCCCGGCGGCGAAGCGTTTTCCCTGGGGTACGGCATGGCGATCTACCGGGCCGCCGCCGATTACCTTGAAAACCACCGGCACGAACTTGTCGGCGCGGCGCTCAGGAATGAAATGCACGGTCCGGCGGACGAAAGCATCCCCTCCTCCGCGCAGGAGGCAAAGACATGAGAACGTCCGTCATCGTCGCCGGAATCCTCGCCATCGGCGCCACCGCCTGGATCGCCTCCGGCCAGTTCGGCGGCGCCGACCGCCAGGCGGCCGCCAACGGCGCCGGGAAACAGGAAACGGCAAAACCGGTCGTATCCGTGCGGGTACGGTCGGTGACGGCCCGGATACGAAACGCGTCCCTGGTTGTGAACGGCCGCACCGAAGAATCCCGCCTCGTCACCTTACGCGCGGAGACCGCCGGTCCGATCGTCGACGTGCCCGCCGTCGAGGGACGCATCCTTGACGCCGGCGACACCGTCGCCCGCCAGAGCGCGGAAGACCGCAATGCCCTGCTCTCGGAGGCGACGGCGCTGGTCCGGCAGCGCGAGATCGAATACCGCGCCGCCACGGAACTGGCGAAAAAAGGGTTCAGGTCCGACACCAAGCTCGCCGAGGCCCGCGCCCAGCTGGACGCCGCCCGCGCCAGAACCAAGTCGATGCAGATCGACCTGTCGCGCACCACCCTCAAGGCGCCGTTCCGGGGCGTGCTGGAAACGCGCCATGTCGAAAAAGGCGATTACGTAAAGGCCGGCGACGCGGTTGCGAAGATCGTCGACCTCGATCCCGTCCTCGCGGTCGGGTCCGCGTCGGAGCGCGAAATCGGTTCCATTTCGGTCGGCGAACAGGGACAGGTTACGTTCATCGACGGGACAACCGCGACCGGCACGATCCGCTATATCGCCTCGGTATCGGACCCGCAGACACGGTCGTTCCGGATCGAGCTGGAAATTCCCAACCCGGACTACCGGATACGCGCCGGGCTGACCGGCAAGCTCTCACTCCCCCTGCCGCCGGTAAAGGCGCATGTGGTTTCGCCCGCGGTCCTGACCCTGTCGGATGACGGCCGTATCGGTGTCCGGACGGTCGATGACGGCGACATCGTCCGCTTCAAGGCGATTTCGATCCTCTCCGATTCACCCGAAGGGTTATGGATATCGGGCCTGCAGGACGGCGACAGGCTGATCACCGTCGGCCATGAATATGTCCGCTCGGGCCAGAAGGTGAAACCGGTGGCCGAAGCGGAAATCGCCGGGTCATGAGCATTATCGACGCTGCCCTGTCGCGTTCGCGGACCGTCCTTGCGGTCCTCGTATTGCTGCTGATCGCCGGGTTTTCGTCCTACCTCAATATTCCCAAGGAAGCCCGGCCCGACGTCAATGTCCCGATTATCTACGTGTCGATGACGCTGAAGGGTATTTCACCGGAAGACGCGGAACGCCTGCTCGTCCGTCCGATGGAGACGGAGGTCAAATCGATCGAGGGCATCAAGGAAATCCGGTCCAGCGCCTATCAGGGCGGCGCGAACGTCCTGCTGGAATTCGAGGCCGGGTTCAACGCCGACCTCGCCCTCGCCGATGTCCGCGAAAAAGTGGATATAGCGAAGGCCGAACTTCCCGAATCCGCGGACGAGCCGACCGTGAACGAGGTCAATCTGAGCCTGTTTCCCATCATCATCGTCACGCTGGGCGGCGAGGTTCCCGAGCGGACCTTGCTGAAAATCAGCCGCGACCTGCAGGAAAAAATCGAAGGCATTTCCAGCGTTCTCGAGGCGACGATCGGCGGCGACCGCGACGAACAGGTCGAAATCATCATCGACCCCCTGCTGGTCGATTCCTACGCCCTCGACCCCAGGGCCATCCTGGACGCGGTCAGCCGCTCCAACCTGCTGATCGCCGCCGGGTCTCTGCGCGGCGAAAAAGGCAGTTTCGCCATCAAGGTTCCCGGCCTGTTCGAGAACGTCAACGACATCCTCGACATGCCGCTCAAGACCAGTGGCGATTCCGTGGTCACCGTCCGCGACATCGCGTCGGTCCGGCGCACCTTCGAGGACCGCGACAACTACGCGCGCCTCAACGGCGAACCGGCGATCTCTATCGAAGTGAAAAAACGCACCGGCCAGAACATCATCGAAACCGTGAATTCCGTAAAAGACCTCGTCGCGGAGGAACGCAAGTCCTGGCCGGCGGAAATCACGGTTACGTTTTCGAGCGACGATTCCAAGAACATCCGCGACATGCTGCGCGATCTTCAGAACAACGTGCTGTCGGCCATCCTGCTGGTGATGATCATCATCGTCGCTGCCCTCGGCGTCCGTACCGGCCTGCTGGTCGGCATATCGATTCCCGGGTCCTTCCTGACCGGCATCCTGGTGCTGTCCGCGTTCGGCATGACGGTGAACGTGGTCGTCCTGTTCGCCCTTATCCTGTCCGTCGGGCTGCTGGTCGACGGCGCCATCGTCGTCACGGAATATGCCGACAGGCGCATGATCGAGGGCACCCATCGGGCGAAGGCCTATGCCGAAGCGGCAAAGCGCATGTCGTGGCCAATTATCGCCTCGACCGCCACGACGCTGGCGGCGTTCCTGCCGCTGCTGTTCTGGCCCGGGCTTGTCGGCGAATTCATGAAATTCCTGCCGATCACCCTGATCGCAACGCTGACCGCGTCGCTCTTCATGGCCCTGATCTTCATGCCCGTCCTTGGCGCACAGATCGGCAAACCCGGCGCCGTGGACGCCCGCATGGTCAGCCAGATGGCCGTGATGGAAAAGGGAGACCTCAGCGAAACCGGCGGCTTTACCGGTCTTTACGTCAAAGTCCTCCGCGGCGCCCTGCACCATCCCGGCAAGATCGTGTCGATGGCGATCCTTACGCTTGTCGCTGCCGGCCTTCTATACGGCCAGTTCGGCCGCGGGTTCGAATTCTTTCCCAAGGTCGAGCCCGACCGGGCCGCGATGAAGGTATATGCCCGCGGCAACCTGTCGGTGGACGAACAAGCGGCCCTGGTCGCGCAGGTCGAGGAACGGATACTGGAGCTGCAGCGCGAGCGCGGCGAGATGCGCGCGATCTACATCCTGTCGGGCAAGCAGCAGCGGCGCGACGACGCGCCGTCCGACATCATCGGGGCAATCAATATCGAGTTTGCCGACTGGGACAGCCGCCGGCGCGCCGACGACATTCTCGCCGATATCGTGGAACGTTCGAAAGGCCTCGCCGGCATTCATATCGAAACGGCGAAGGAAGAATCCGGGCCGCCGGTCGGCAAGCCGATCCACCTGCTGGTAACGTCCCGCGCGCCGGAAACCATTGCCCCGGCGGTCGCCCGAATACGCGAAAAGCTCGATTCAATGATCGGGCTCAAGGATATCGAGGACGGCCGCCCCGTTCCGGGTATCGAATGGGAGCTCACGGTCGACCGTGCGCAGGCCGCAAAATTCGACGCCGACATTTCGGTCATCGGCAATATTATCCGGCTCGCCACGAACGGGCTGAAAGTGTCGGATTTCCGGCCCGACGATGCAGATGACGAAATCGATATCGTGATCCGCTACCCGTCGGATCAGCGCACCCTGAACCAGCTAGACACCATCCGTGTGCAAACGCCGAAAGGCCTGATCCCGCTCAGCAATTTCGTCAGGCGAACGCCGAAACTGCAGACCAGCGAATTGCGCCGCACCGACGCCAGGCGGTCCATGACGGTAAAGGCCGACCTGTTGCCCGGCGTGCTCGCCAACACCAAACTGTCGGAAATCCAGGCCTGGCTCGATACCGACGCCAAGCTCGACCCGCGGGTCGAGATCGTCTTCAAGGGCGAAGACGAAGAACAGAAAAAAGCCAGCGCCTTTCTCGGCCGGGCGTTCGGGATTGCGCTGTTCCTGATGGCCATCATCCTGGTGACGCAGTTCAACCGGTTCTATTCGGCCTTCCTGATCCTGACCGCCGTCGTCATGTCGACCGCGGGCGTTCTGCTCGGCCTGCTGATCATTCAGGAGCCCTTCTCGGTCGTCATGAGCGGGATCGGGGTAATCGCCCTTGCCGGTATCGTCGTGAACAACAATATCGTGCTCATCGATACATTCGACCGCATCGCAAGCACCGCAAGATCGCCGATGGAGGCTATCCTGCGGACCGGCGCCCAGCGCCTGCGCCCGGTCCTTCTGACGACCGCGACGACCATTTTCGGCCTGTTGCCGATGGTGACCCGGGTCAATATCGACTTCGTCACGCGGGAAGTCTCGGTCGGCGCGCCGTCGACCCAGTGGTGGCAGCAGCTCGCCACCGCCATCGCTTTCGGCCTCGCCTTTGCAACCATCCTGACCATGATCGTCACCCCCTGCCTGCTCATGGTCCGGGCCAACGTGGTGGCCTGGCGCGACCGCCGGCGGGCGGCGAAAACCGGCGCCGGAACGGTCGCGGCGGAGTAGCCCCGCCGGGTTGCAGCGAGCGGGTTGACCCGGTACGTTCTGCCCCGCTACTAGGGATGAGAAAATCAAAAGAGACCGGCCGCGATACGCGGTGAGATGCAGGAAAACCGATGCCCATAGATTTGTCCAACCAGCCCGAGCTGGCGATCCCCTTTGAATCGACCCGCAGCCTTCTGGCGAAATGGCGCGGGCGCGATGCCGGTAAAACGGCGATTGTCGACCTCGACCAGGATGCAAAATCGATCACCTGGGGACAGATTGCGGATGCCGCGGACAGGGTCGCCGCGTTTCTGGCGGAGCGGGGCATCAAGCCCGGCGACAAGATCGCCGTGCTATCCGACGAGAACGTCGAAAAACTGATTATCTGGATGGGGATCTGGCGCTACGGCGCGGCGATCTGTCCGCTGAACGTCGAGATGAACGAGGTCCACCTGGTCGAGATCCTCGAAGGCATCGCGCCCGCCCTGACCATCTGGCATACCGACCTCGACGGCCCCAAGCTGACGGCCGGCATGTCGACGCCGACGATCCGCTTCGACAGCTGGCATGCGGACCAGGCCGGCGATTCCGGGGCGGACGAATTGTTCACCGTTCTCGCCGGCTATCCGGCCGGCACCGGCGCCGATATCGCGTCGGAGAATGCCGACGACGACCTCGCCTGTATCTTCTGCACCTCCGGGACCACGTCGAAGCCGAAAAGCGTTGTCTATAATCACATGTCCTACTGGCTCAGCGGGCTCAGCACGCTCGATATGCTGGGTCTCACCGAAGACGACCGGACGCTCGAATACCGCTCGTTCGGCTGGAATTCCGCGCAGATCCTGAGCCTGCTGCCATGGATGCAGACCGGTCTGACGATGCACATGGCGAAGCGGTTCTCGCGCTCCCGGTTTTTCGGCTGGATTCGCGACCACGGCATCACCTTCGCCGCCGGGGTCCCGACAGTCGTCAACATGCTGCTGAACGAACCGCCGCCCGAATCGGAACGCGACGTGCCGACGCTCCAGCGCATGACCTGCTCGACCGCGCCGCTGTCGCCGGACCAGTGGGCCAAGTTCGAATCCATGTATGGCGTGACCCTGCTTCAGCTTTACGGCATGTCGGAAGCGGGATGGATCTGCGGCAACCGGCATTACCGGCGCCGCATGGGAACCGTGGGCCCGCCCGCGAAACACCAGGAATTCATCATCGTCGACGGCGACGGCAACCCCTGCCCGTCCGGCACCGAAGGCGAGATCACCGTCGGCGGCCCGCAGACCTGCATGGGCACAATCTCGCCCCAGGGGGAATTCGAAGACCTGTCGGATGCCCGGATCAAGACCGGCGATCTCGGCATGATGGATACGGACGGTTTCGTCACCGTCACCGGACGCACCAAGGACCTCATCATCCGCGGCGGCGTCAATATCGCGCCGCTGGAGATCGACAACGTATTGCTGCGCAATCCGAAGGTGCGCGAAGCGGCGGCCGTCGGCGTGCCCGACGGAATCTACGGCGAGGAAGTCATTGCCTATGTCGCGGTAAAGTCGGGAGAGACCCTGTCGGAAGACGACGTGAAAACGTGGTGCGCCGCGGAATTGCCGGCCTTCAAAGCGCCGAAAGAGGTGTTTTTCCTGAACGACCTGCCGAAATCCGACCGTGGCAAGGTTCTGCGGGATGCCCTGCGGGACGTCTGGAAGTCCGCGAAAAGCGCCTGATCCGCGAATAGAGCGCCCGGCAGGCCTTTTCCCGGCCGGGCCGGGCCGGGCCGCACGCTCTGCCTCACCGGCGGCGGGCAGGCCCGCGCCTGCTTGTTAACCCTCGCATTTTACCTAAATTTAACAGGCCCTGTGCTATCGCTTGAGGCGATCAAGAAACGGGAACCCGCATGCCTGCTCTCGCCATCGATACGCCCCCGGACAGCGCGCCGGAACGAGACGTCATCGCCAAGGACGACCCTGCAGAAACACCGAATTTTTCATTCCGCTTCAGAGGCCGGAGATTCAGCGTCTGGGTTCAGACCAGTGCAAACGGACCGGAAGTTTACCTTGCCTGCGAGATCGGCCGTCTGCCGTTCAGCGCCGAGAACCGCGACGGCCGCCGTGCGGCCCTGATGATCCTCAGCGCCGCGGGGTCCATCCTGTCGCCGGCGTCTTCCCGCCTGATGCTGTCGGATCTGCATGCGATATCGCTTCTGTCGATATCGAAAATCGATGATGCCACGGATTCGAAATCCATCGTCGCCGCTGCCGCTGCCGGCGTGGTGGCCAATCTTCCGCTGATCGAACTTATGGAAACAAGCATCTCGCCGGCTGTCGCCGCCCCGGATACAAAGACCCTGCCCGCTGCCGCCGGCTGACGCTAGTTCACCTGCGGTACGACAAAAACCTGTCCGGGGTAGATGAGGTCGGGATCCCGGATCTGGTCCCGGTTCGCCTGGTATATCTCGGTATAGCGCAGCCCTTCCCCGTAACTGCGCCGCGCGAGACGCCAGAGGCTGTTGCCGGGCTGCACGAAGATGACCGTGCCTTCCGCCAGGTTCCGGACAGGTTCCGCCCGCGAAAACGGCAGTTCGACCCGGGCGACGACTTTCCCCGCCGGACCGACGCGGTCCACCCGCATCCGGTACAGACCGGGGTCTATATCGATACCGGGGCTGAGCCGCCAGACACCTTTATCGTCGGCGACGGCCCGCCCGATGAATTTGTTGTCGAGATAGACCCGCACTTCCGCCCCCGGCGGTGCGCGTCCCGACAGGGCGACGTTTCTGCCGCCGTCCCCATAGTCGATCGCGTCGAGCGACAACTCTGAATCGCCGACCCCGCCCGGCGTTTGCAATACCACCGGCGCGCCGCCGCCTTGTTTCGGCACGGCAACCGCCAGCGACCCGCTCTGTTCCGATGCCGGCCGCCCGGCAACATCCTTGCCGCGTTCGGGAACGACGACGACGACGCTCTGATCGGACGACACTTCGCCGCCGGCCTCCGTCCGCGAGGTAATCGTCAGGGAATGCGTACCGGGGGCGATGGGCTCCTCCGGGATCAGGACCCATTCCCCCCGCTTGTCGGCGCGGGCGCGCCCGATGACCTTGTCGCCCTGCATAACGGTGGTTTCCGAATCCGGCGCTGCACGTCCGGCGATGACCGTGTCGCCCTGCGGATTGACCCGGACGATATCGAAGGAAGGCTTTTCCACCGCATCGGCACCGGCCGCGTTGTCGGTTGCACCCTCTGACGGGTTATCGCCTGTCGCCCGCGGCTGAAGGATGGACCGTCTCGGCGAACTCGGCTCCGGCGCGCCGCCGGACGGCCGCGACTGTGCCGTCTGCCCGCCGGCCCCGTCGGCCTGAGAGACCGGCCTGTCAGGTTCGCGGTCGATAAAAAACGTAAGAACGATCGCCACCAGGACGATTACCGCGCCTGCAATGCCAACAATAAGGGGCCTATTCACCGCGCCTCGCAGTCAAAAACATAATTCCACTGAAAGCATAGGCGACTCAGACGGAATCGCACCAAATTTCTCGGCCGGTCCGCCAACGGCATTCTCCGGGCCTGTCGCCCCAGCGGTCAGCGTTCTGTTTCAACCGGCTTCAGGGATTTCAGATAAGCCGCAATCGCCACCCGGTCGGCCTGCGTCATCTTGCCGGTATTATGCTCGATCACGTCTGCCATCAGTGACCCCGCGAAATCGAATTCGGGAGTCTGGCCCGATTTCAGATATTCGACGATCTCCGGACCGGTCCATTTCAGACCGGTCTTTTCGGCGGGCGTAAGGTTCGGGACCTTTTCGCCTTCGGGCCCGTCGGGCGTGCCCGCCATCCAGCGGTCGTAATCGAGCCCGCCCAGTATATTGCGCGGCGTATGGCATTCGCCGCAATGGGCGAGCGCGTTGGCGAGATAGGCGCCGCGATTGACCTCCGCCGATTTGGACGTATCCGGCGTAAAGCGCTCGTTCCTGAAAAACAGCAGCTTCCAGCCGGTCTGAAGAAACCGCCAGCTGAACGGGAACGAAATATCGTGCGGCGTCGAGGCTTCTGCAACCGCCGGCAGGGAAAACAGGTAAGCCTTCATCGCGATCAGGTCCGGCTCGGCGATGCGCGTGTAGGACGTATAGGGAAATGCCGGGAAGTAATGCGCGCCGTCGGGATTCTTTCCGTCGCGCATGGCGCGGATGAAGTCCGCATCCGACCAGCCGCCGATACCGTGGGTTTTGTCCGGTGTGATGTTCGGCGGATAGAACGTGCCGAACGGCGTCGGTATCGCAGCGCCGCCGGCAAACGGCTTGCCCTTTTTCTTGTAATCCGTATGGCAGCTGATACAGCCGCCCGCGGTCACCAGATACCCGCCACGCGCGATCAGGTCGTCATCTGCGGCGGCGGCCACGAACGTGCCCGTTGCCGGCGCAACAGCGAATGCAAGGATCGAAAGCGCGAGCACCCGTGCGTGTCGTTTCAACATTTCATCGCCTTTCCGGGCGGAACAGCCCCGCCGCTTGATGGACTCGGATATTCGTGGTTTCTCTTGTCCCGTCAAGTGACGGCCATCACAAACGCCGTCATAATTGTTGCCACAATCGCGATCATAAATCAGGAACAATCGATGACGACTTCAACTGTGAACGCCGCCTGCGTCTTTTGCGGCGCCTCGGTCGGCAACGACCCTGCCTATGTCGCCGCGGCGCGCGAACTTGGCACGCAAATGGCCGCAGCCGGCATGCGGCTCGTTTTCGGCGCCGGACATGTCGGCATGATGGGCACCGTCGCGGATGCCGTTCTCGCCGGCGGCGGCGAAGCGATCGGGGTTATTCCCGAATTCCTGCGCGCCCGCGAACAGGCGCATATGGGACTGACCGAACTTCATGTTGTCGATTCCATGCATACACGGAAACAGATGATGTTCGACCTGTCGGACGCATTCATCGTGTTGCCGGGCGGGCTCGGCACGCTGGAGGAAATGTTCGAAATGATCACATGGCGGCAGCTCGGCCGCCACGAAAAGCCCATCGTTCTGATCAGCACCAACGGCTACTGGGCGCCGTTCCAGGACATGGTGGACCGCGTGGTCGACAACGATTTCGCACATGGCAAGGTCGAGACGTATTTCAAAGTCGTTGAAGACCCCGCGGGCGCGCTTGCCGTATTGAGGTAAGCGCTCTTTCCCGGCCCCGGGGAACCGCCGACCGTCTGGAGTGTTTACCAGACAGGTATTACACGGCGGCACCGCCTTTCCGGGAAAAAATCCACGCATGGCAGACAACGAGACAAATCTCGAGGGACTACTCGACGAATTGGCGGACGCGAGCGAAAAGGACGATCAGATCTCCGTCGTCGATATACAGGATATGGTGGGGCACCGGTCCTTCGCGCCCCTGCTCGCGATATTGGGCCTGATCGTGATGACCCCCGTTGGCGGGATACCGGGTGCGCCGACGATGTTCGGCATAATCGTCATTCTTGTCGCCGGCCAGATTCTGCTCGGGCAACGGACCCTCTGGCTGCCGTCCGGTATCCGGGAACGCAGTGTCCCGGCGGACAAGCTGAAAGCCGGCACAGAAAAAATCCGCCCGATGGCCCGCCGGGTTGACCGTGTCTTCAGGCCGCGATGGACATTCCTCACAGAGGGGCCAGCACTCTATGCGATTGCCCTTGCCTGTGTCCTGCTGGGCGCGATGCTGCCGCCGCTGGAGCTGATTCCGATGGGCGCCGTGGTCCCGGCGATCGCCGTCACGATGTTTGCACTCGCCCTTATGGCAAATGACGGGTTCATGGCTTTGCTTGGCTATATCGTCTGCGCCGTCGCTGTATATCTGATCGCCGCCGTGGTTCCCTTTGCCGCGATCTTCTGACCCGCCGCCACAGACAGAAAACCCCGCACCGGAAACACCGGCGCGGGGTTGAATATTCAGACCGATGCGGTCGGCCCCTGGTGGAAAGGCCGCCTTACGCGCCCCAGGGCTCGATGGTCTCTTTGAGGGCCTTATAGCCTTCCAGGAAGCCCGGGCGGGTCTCGCCGTAGACGCTGTCGAACTTGTCGAGCGCATCGTCGAGCCATTTGCGCAGCTCGGCGTTGTCCGGGTTCGCGTCGAGATACGCGTCGCGGATCAGCACGAAGTGAATGCGCGGATCGTAGGGCTGCTTGGTGCCGCCCATGGATTCGTCGCCATCGAGCAGACGCAGCAGCATCGCATCCGCGGAGCCCAGGGTCTGTTCGTGGATCGGCGGGCCTTCCATGCGGTACATCACCGACGTCATGTCACGGCCGTTGCCCGTGGTGTGGCCCATATCCGCCCAGACGTCGTTCATGTTCACGTCCTGGCCGAGATGCTTGGCGACCATGCCGCCGAAAGCGCGCAGCGGATCGGAGATGTCGGCCAGCAGGTCGGTCAGCCGGTCGCCGTCCAGATCGGTCGCCAGGACGATCGAGTCGCGTTTTTCGATCAGGTCCCAGACCATCAGGCCGTAATTGGTATCGGCGATATGCTGCTCGATACGGCCGCCCCAGTTCTCCATGCCCGCCTTAAAGTCGGACGGCAGGAGCGCAATTATACGGTCGATGCGTTCCTTGTGCTCTTCATAGGGATCGACGGCATATTTGCGGCCGACTTCGAACTTGGTGTCCTTGATGAGCCAGGAATGCAGACCGGCATTGATGCCGTCCTCCATCGCCTGGGTCGGCTTGGTCGCAACACGGCCGAGACGGCCGGTTTCATTCACCATCTTCAGGAACAGGCGGTTCGCATAGGCGAGCTGAACGCCGGGGGTGTTCATTTCGGAATGAACGATGCCCTTTTCATCGACCTCGAACTTCGCCTTGTCCTGCGAATAGGGCAGGCACGGCATGCAGCGGACAACGGTGATCGGGCCGTAGGGGCGCACGTTGCAGTAGACGCCGGCCTGGGTACGCAGCGGCGCATTCGCCGACTTGCCCATCACGACGACCTTATTGCCATTGCCGTCATTGACGTAGGCATCGCCCGCCGTCGACCATTTGATCGACGTGCACGGCATGTTGCCGAACCAGCCGAGCGACGCCAGTTTCGTGTCGTGACGATACTGCGACCACATCGGCACCGCGTAGAACGGCAGGCCCAGGACGTCGATCGCGGCAAGCGTGCCGAGCAACGCATAGGCGTCGGTCATCGAATGGGCGACGGGATTCACTTTTCCGTCGTGATTGCCCCCCTGCCAGACGACCGCATCGGGATATCCCTCGGGTTTGACGTCGGACGGTTCAAACAGCGCAGACAGCTTGCCGAACAGGTCGCCGCCGGCGGCTTCCTCGCGTGCAATGGACATCAGGTCGATCATAAGGGCCTCTTTCGATTGAATTACGTATAGGGGTGGGGGCGCGAAGCGCGGCCTCCGGGATGCCACCCTAACGAATTTGGAATCATACCGGACCTGCGGTTGCGGTTTCCCAGCATACGCAAATATATGCTGAAACGCGCCTTGAGGAGCCGGCCATGGTCAAATCGCCATCGGGAACGCGGCGGATAATAGGCTATTTCAATTCGCCGATCCAGTGTCCGGAACACCCGGTTTCCGCCGCCCGAAAGCGCGGAAAACCGGGCGACAACACGGGCCCGGGCGTTACCCCGCCTGTTCGCCGATCGCGGCCGCAATGGCATCCAGCGCCGCCCCGGCCGCGGAACCGTCGGGACCGCCGGCCTGCGCCATATCGGGCCGTCCCCCACCGCCCTTGCCGCCGAGCGCCGCCGATCCGACGCGCACCAGGTCGACCGCGCTTATTTGCTCCATCACGTCGGCCGTCACGCCGACGACAATCGACGCCTTGCCGTCATCGACCGAAACGATCGCCGTCACGCCCGAGCCGATCTGCTTCTTGATTTCGTCGGCCATGGATTTGAGCTCTTTCGCCGGCATGCCGTCGAGCTTTCGCGGCGCATACTTGATACCGCCGATATCGATCACATCGCCGCCGCCGCCGCCGGCGGTTTCGGCCCCGCCGCCGCCGGTCGCCAGTTTACGGCGCAAATCCGTTACTTCGCGCTCCAGCTTCTTGCGTTCGTCGAGCAGCCCGGCGACACGCGCCGGCACGTCTTCTGCCGTCGTCTTCAGTTCGAGCGCGGCGCGGCCCAGCAGCTCTTCGCGATCGATCGCATAGGCATCGGCGGTCGCTCCCGCCAGCGCCTCGATCCGGCGCACGCCGGCGCCGACGGCGCTTTCGCCGATAATATGGAAGAACCCGATATCGCCCGTGCGGCCGACATGGGTCCCGCCGCACAGCTCGACCGAGAACCTGTCCTCGTCCATCCCCATCGCAACGACGCGCACTTCGTCGCCGTATTTTTCGCCGAACAACGCCATCGCGCCGCTCTCGATCGCTTCGTCGGGCGTCATCAACCGCGTATCCACCGGCGAATTCAGCCGGATACGCGCGTTCACCTCGCGTTCAATCGCGCGCAGGTCGTCCGCCTCGATCGCCCGGGGATGCGAGATATCGAAACGCAGCCGGTCCGGTGCGACCATCGAGCCTTTCTGGGTCACGTGATCGCCGAGGCGGCGGCGCAGCGCTTCGTGCAGCAGATGGGTCGCCGAATGATGGGCGCGCAGCGACGCCCGGCGCGCATGGTCGACCTCCAGCGTCGCGGTGTCGCCAACCGACAGGCTTCCCCTGGCGACGGTGCCCATGTGAACGTGCAGGTCGCCGACCTTCTTCAGCGTATCGGTGATCCGGATCTCGGCGCCTTCCATGCGGATGATCCCGGCATCGCCCTGCTGGCCGCCGGATTCGCCATAGAACGGTGTCTGGTTGGCGACAACGGCAACGTCCACACCCTCGACGGCGGTTTCGACCCCGGCCCCGTCGACCACGAGGGCGACAATCGTCCCTTCGGCGGATTCGGTGGTGTAGCCGAGGAATTCGGTTGCGCCGGCGCGGTCGCGAATATCGAACCAGACGCTTTCATCCGCGGCCGAGCCCGATCCGGTCCAGCTTTTGCGCGCTTCCGCGCGCTGGCGTTCCATGGCCACTTCGAACCCGACCGTATCCACGGGACGGCCCTGCCCGCGCAGGACGTCTTCTGTCAGGTCGAGCGGGAAACCGAACGTATCGTAAAGTTTGAACGCGACTTCGCCGTCCAGCGCCTCGCCGTCGCCCAGTTTCGCGGTTTCGTCCTCGAGCAGGCGGAGGCCGCGCCCGAGGGTTTCCTTGAACCGGGTTTCTTCCAGTTTCAGCGTTTCCGTGACCAGCGCCTCGGCGCGTTCCAGTTCGGGGAACGCCTTGCCCATTTCATGAACCAGCGACGGCACCAGTTTCCAGATCAGCGGATCCTGGCAGCCCATGATATGGGCGTGGCGCATGGCCCGGCGCATGATACGGCGCAGGACATAGCCACGCCCCTCGTTCGACGGCAGCACGCCGTCGGCAATCAGAAAACTGGATGCGCGCAGATGGTCGGCGATCACCCGGTGCGATGCCTGGTGGTCGCCGTCCGGATCGACGCCGGATGCCTGGGCCGACGCCTCGATCAGGTGACGCATCAGGTCGATATCGTAATTGTTGTGCTTGCCCTGCAGGACGGCGGCGACCCGTTCCAGCCCCATGCCGGTATCGATCGACGGGCGCGGCAGGTCGTTCCGTGTCTCGGCATCGATCTGCTCGTACTGCATGAAGACGAGGTTCCAGATTTCGATAAACCGGTCGCCGTCTTCGTCCGGGCTGCCGGGCGGGCCGCCCGGGATATCGTCGCCATGGTCGAAAAAGATTTCCGAACACGGACCGCACGGCCCGGTATCGCCCATCGACCAGAAATTGTCGCTTGTCGGGATGCGGATGATGCGGTCGTCCGACAGCCCGGCGATCTTCTTCCACAGCTCCGCCGCCTGTTCGTCTTCGGAATAGACGGTCACCAGGAGTTTTTCCGCCGGCAGGCCGTATTCCCGGGTCACCAGGTTCCACGCCAGTTCGATCGCGACGTCCTTGAAATAATCGCCGAACGAGAAATTGCCGAGCATTTCGAAAAACGTGTGGTGGCGCGCCGTGTAGCCGACGTTTTCCAGGTCGTTGTGCTTGCCGCCGGCGCGCACGCATTTCTGCGAC
>CAXBCP010000022.1:0-82129 GCA_963974055.1 uncultured Rhodospirillaceae bacterium | reverse complement strand
CGAGCCGCGTTCAAGCGTCATGTCGAAGACCAGAGATAACGCGCCGCCGTGATATTCAAGCCGCTTTTGGGCTGCTCTCGGCAACGGAATCGACTGCACCCGGCAAAACTCGACGAGGGCGTTCAGCACCGTTTCGACGTCGAGCGTGACGTCGTCTTCCTGGTCCGGAGAACTGACGTCGAAGACCAGGAAAAGGCTGCCATCGCTTTCCATGCAGACGGAGCGGCGTTGCACCTCTGCATCCGGGACCGGAATGCCGGTCGCCCGGCAATAGGACAGGGCCGCGGCGACGACTTCGTCGTTCGAGAAAATAATGCGTCTTCTTTCAGCCGGCATAAGCTTTCACGAGCTGTTTCTGCGGTACCTGCGCGTTGCCCGACATCGTTGGCCGTGCAGAACTGGCTAGTCGTTATTTTTGCGCGTTCGAATTACTATTCTCTTAATCCGTGGATAGGGCCATTATCCCGCCAGTCCCCGCGGAGCACTGTCCTGGAAATCTCTCTCATCATTGTGGTTATGGCGGCGCTGTTCGTTGCCGGGGGCGTTAAAGGCGTGATCGGCCTGGGACTGCCGCTGACGGCGGTGTCCATTATCGGCGCCGTCACCGATCTGCGGACCGCCATCGTCTTTATCGCCGTGCCGGTCGTGGCCACCAATCTCTATCAGGCGTTCGAAGGTGGCCGCGCGATGGAGATGTTGCGGAAATACTGGCTGATAAATCTGTGTTCGGTCGTCAGCACCGTGATCGGCGCGCAGATACTGTTCATGGTCGATCCGGATATTTTGATCACCGTTCTCGGCGTTGTCGTCATTGTCTATGTCGCGATCAACGCGACGCGGTTCCGGATACGGATATCCGACAGGGCCGCGCCCTGGGCGGCGCCGCCGCTCGGCATATTGTCGGGTCTGCTGACCGGCACCACGGGGTCCGTGGGCATTCCGATCGCGCTGTATCTGCAGGCGCGCGACGTGGACAAGGAAAGCTTCCTGCGGGCGATCGCGCTGACATTCCTGATCAGCGCGTCGATGCTGGTGCTGGCCCTGCTCGAAAAAGGCGCCATCAGCCAGGAAAACGCCCTGATCTCCGCCGCCAGTCTGGTTCCCGCTTTTGCCGGAATGGCGATCGGACAACGGCTGCGCCGTTATCTGTCCGAAGACCGGTTTCGCCTGTTCGTCTACGTGTTCCTGCTGATCGCCGCCGTGAATCTGATACGCAAGGGTGTTTTCTGAAGGCTGCCCGCCTAGGCAAGCAGGAGTTCGAGCCGGCCCTGCATGTCTTCCTCGGAAAACGGGTAATCGAACCCGTCGCGGGCATGGATCACACGCGACGGCGGTACGCGGGCGAGACGGCGCTGCAATTCGATCGCAAAGCGCATCTGGACACCCGCTTTCCAGCTGAGCGCCGTGACCCCCTTGGCACTGCCACCCTTGACGATACGCTCGACGCCCCATAGCGGGACACCTGCGCGCAGGGCAAGGGACGCCATCACGAATTCGCGTTCATTGGCGTTCAGCGCCATCTCGATGACGGCGTCGTTCAGCTTCTTGTCGGCGTGGAGGCGGCGCGCCCGGTCCTTCGCTGTTTCCATGCCGCCGTTTTCCTTGATCTCGCGTGAAGACCAGCCGACCGCCGTCGCGGGCGGCGTATCGGCTCCGTCCCCGGATTTAACGTCCTTGCGGGCGGAAAGAGCGGTTTTCAGCGGGGCCTTTACGAATCCGGCAATTTTACGCACCAGACCGATTGACAGTTTGGGACGTTGGACCAGCGGTTCGTGCCATGCTTCTACGTCGGGCGCGCGTTCGACGATGGATTCAAGGGCAGGTTCGCCGATTTTCGCGGTGCGGTTTTTGAGCAGCCGGGTGACGGTCGGTGTCGCGCCGGCCCGGACGATAGCGTCGCTGACGCGCTCCGAGACGGAGTCGCGGGACGCAATGGCCTGATGCGCCCAGTCCTTGGCGCCGGATTCGACAATACCGACAAGGTCGTCATCGGTCAGGACCGGAGAATGGCGCAGCACGGGGACGGCGACCCGGCGTTCGGGGTCGCGCGCCAGTCCGGACGCGATATCGTGGGGAACGTGAAACATATGACGGATGGCGTCCGCCAGGGACTGCCGGACGCGGATACTGCTGTCGCGCATCAGCGTTTCCAGAATCGTGAAGCCCATCCGCCAAAGCTGGCTGCGCTGGTCGTCGCCGAGGCCTTCGCCTACGATTTTCCGGGCGAGGAGGCAGCGCACACCCGTGTCGGCGTCGCGGCCCAGAACCACGTCGGCCTGGCGCGGGGTATTGGGATTCTCCGCAATCGCCCGGCGCACCGTCCTGTCCGGGTCTTCTGCCAGGAAATAGAGAAGTTCGGGCGGTATATCGCGGCGCTTGGCAAGGGCCATGCGTTCCGCGGGACTGCCGTTACGGGCAATCGCCGTCAGTTTTTCGAGATCGTTTACGGAATCGGACATGGCTGCCCGTCGCTCCCTGCTGGTTTCGGCGCCGGGGGTGTGCGCCGGGGTGTCCGCGGGCCAAAGCGTAAGCAGGATAAGTTAACGAATCTTTTAACGATTATTTGCCGGTGCGGCGCAACCGGGGACGCCGAATCGTGCTATTCAGGTGGTGTTCCTGAAAGGTTTGTCTGATGCCGTCCGTGCCGGGCCCCATCGCCGCCACCGCCGCTGCCGCATACGCCGCCGTACCGCCGCCCCTGCGCGGGGTGCTGTTTATGATGATCTCGGCGCTGGGGGTCGTTGCGATGAACGTATCGGTCCGCCAGATCGCCGACGATATTCATCCCTTCGTCATCGCGTTCTTCCGCCATACGATCGGTGTTTGTCTTCTTGTCCCCATGTTCGTCCGCCCCGGCAGCAACCCGTTCCGGACCGGGAATTTTCCGCTCCAGGGATTGCGTGCCCTGCTGAATGTGGTCGCCATGCTGGCCTATTTCATGGCGCTGACGATGGAACCGCTGGCGAAGGTGGTGGCGCTGACCTTTACGGCGCCGTTGATTGCTACGGTGGGGGCCGTCCTTCTGCTGCGGGAAAAGGTCACCGGGGCCCGGTATTTCGCGCTCGCCGTCGGTTTTGCCGGGGCGCTTATCATTCTGCGGCCCTGGGCGGTCGAAATCAGCACGGGGTCGATCCTGCTCATCCTCTCTTCGGCGACCTGGGGCGTGGCGCTGGTGGTGATCAAGGTGCTGTCGCGCACGGATTCGCCGGTGACGATCGCGCTTTATGCCTCTGTGCTGCAAATGCCGGTCTGCCTTGTCGCTGCATTGTTCTACTGGCAATGGCCGACCCTCGACCAGTTGCTGGTGATGGGGCTGGTGGCGATTTTCGGAAGCATGACGCAGCTTGCGATCGCCCAGGCGTTTCGGGAAGCCGATGCAACGGTGGTGCTCCCGGCGGATTTTTCCAAGCTGGTATTCGCCGGGCTGGCGGGATGGATGTTTTTTGCCGAACTGCCGGAAATATGGATATGGATCGGGGGCACGATCGTCTTTACCGGGGTGTTTCTGAACGCATGGTTCGAAAAACGTGCCCGCGAGGCGGCGAAGCGGGTTGCATCGGCATCCTAAAATTCGCAATGTTCGAAAAATAACGGAGACCGACACCATGAGCGACATCGTCTGGGGAAATTTCACGCAGGAAGAACTGGACCGGCAATACGATCAGGGGACGCTGGTGCCCAATACGGGCGAGCTCATGGAGATCAATGCGCAGGAAAGCGCAAAAATCCGGACGGAACTGGAATGCATCCAGAACGTATCCTACGGCCCGACGGTGATGGAACGTCTCGATATTTTTCCCGTCGCCACAAAGGGCGCCCCGGTTGTGATCTATCACCATGGCGGTGCCTGGACCCGGTCGGACAAGGATCAGTGTTCCTATGTTGCGCCGCCTTTCGTCGCGGCGGGAATCAACGTTCTCGTGCTCGATTTTGCACTGGCGCCCAAGGTCTCGCTCGACGAAATCGTGCGTCAGAACCGGGCCGCGATCGCCTGGGCCTGGCATAATGCCGATACATACGGATGGGACCGAAACAAGATTCACTGTATCGGTCATTCATCCGGCGGCCATATCTGCGGCATGATGCTGGTCACCGACTGGGCCGGCGATTACGGGTTGCCGGCGGACGTTATCAAGAGCGCGGCGACGTGCAGCGGCATGTACGAACTGGAACCGGTCCGCCTCAGCCACCGCAACTCGTATCTTGACCTGACGGAAAAGGCTGCGGTGCGGAACAGTTCTATCCGCCATATTCCGGCGAACGATATACCCATCACCATGGCCTGGGGCACAGGCGAGCTAGACGAGTTCCAGCGCCAGTGCAGCGAATTCGCCGCGGCTTGGGCAGCGGCCGGGCACACGGTGGACAGTTTCGTGCTCGACGATCTCCACCATTTCCAGGTCGCCCGCGAGATCGTGAACCCTGACTATCCGGTATTTCCGAACATTCTCAAAAACATAACCCTCTGATACCCCTTCGCGAAACGGGGCCGTCAGGTCATATCCCGGCCGTAGCGGTGCAGCTCGGCGCCGTGTTTGCGTAACCAGTTGCGTGCACGGGGGACGTCGTCGCACAGGGTGTCCACGACCGCCCAGAACCGGTCGCTGTGGTTCAGTTCGCGCAAATGCGCGACTTCATGGGCAACCACGTATTCCAGGACATGCTCCGGCGCCATCACGAGCCGCCAGCTGAAATTGAGATTGCCGGCGCGGGAACAGCTTCCCCAGCGCGACCGGGTATCGCGCATCGATATGCGGACGGGCAGGCGGCCGATCTCGGCGCCCATCCGGTGGGCGCGCGGCTTGATCTCTTCGAGCGCCCGCGAACGGACCCAGCGTTTTACCCGCGCCGGCAGGGTATCGTCACGGCCCCCGACCAGAAGCTCGTCTTCGCACAATACGGGGAGCGCCGACCGGGCATCACGGCGCCGGATGGTGATCCGTCGGTCGAGCAGTGGAAAGGCGGTGCCGTCGGCAAAGGGGACACCGCCGCCGATTTTTGCAAGCTGCCCGGAAATCCAGCGCGTTTGCGTGCGGGCGAAGTTTAATCCTTCGCGGCGCGATGCGCCGGGCGGCAGAACGAGTTCGACCTTTCCGTCATAGACGCCGACATGCAGCAAAATCCGCCGGGCGCGCTGACTGTGCCGGACGCTGACAGAGACTTCGCGTCCGCCGCCGAGGGGCAGCAGGACGGGGTCCCCGTCCGGGTTGCGCAGCGCCGTCAAATCTTCACGCCGGGTTTGAGCATATACATTCTTATCGCGCACAGGCTTCCCGCCAGGGGAACCAGCGCCCCGATCCCGAATACCCAGGGCAGGGCGGCGCGGACGATCTCCGGGCTGGTGCCTGCCGATAACCCCGCTGTATTCGCAATCAGTCCGGCCATCGCAGCGCCGTAGGCGATGCCGATCGACCGCATGGCGGGGGCAGCCGACGCCGTGATCTGCGCCTGGTCCGGGTCGGCGGCGGCAAGCGCCCAGGAAATCGAATGGGCATTGGTCATGCCGACGCCGATGCCCGCCATCGTCATCAGAGCCGTCAGGACCCAGATCGATGCGGTGCCGATGCTCACGGCGATCCCGGCAATGCTCAGCGCAGTGATGGCGAGCCCCCCGGCACAGGCGACTCGGGCCCATTTCTCGTTCCAGCCTGCCGTGCCCAATGTCCCGACCGACCACGCCAGGGAGAAAACGGTTAGCATGAAGCCGATCCAAAGCGGGTCCAGCCCGTAAAGCTGTTTCAGAGCCAGCGGAATAAAGATGGTCAGGGGCGTATAGGCAGCCGACAGAAGCAGAAACACCCAGTAGGCGGCGCCGATGGGCGCAAAGAGCGACAGCACGCGCTTCGGAAAGATGGTGCTTTCGCCTGTATCCAGCTTCAGGGTCAGCCACAAACAGAACATGCCGCCGACGATAGACCCGGCGCGCAGGGCGATCCCGTCGAACTGCCCGGATGCGCCGACCAGAAGAACCGAAATGCCGAGCAGGGCGAGCCGCCGCTTGGGCAATTTGTGGCGCGGGCCCCCTTCGCCATCCGGCACCACCCGCCAGGCGGCGACAATGAACAGAATGGTCAGCACGCAGGTTGTCAGAAATGCGCCGCGCCACCACCCGATACTGCCCCATATGCCGCCGATCAGCGGCCCGATCACGGCCGCAATGCTCCAGGTCGTCGTGATGGTGGCGAGCACCCGGGTGCGTAAACGGCCGGTATACAGATCGTTCACCAGCGTCATCGACTGAGACATCAGCAGTCCGCCGCCGAACCCTTCGATGATGCGGAAAATAAGCAGAAACGCCATGTTCGGCGCCGCCGCACAGCCGGCTGCGCCGGCCAGGAATATCAGTCCGCCGGCGACATAGCCCTTGCGGCGACCGAGAATGGAGCGCGTATATCGCCCGCTGGCGGCGCCGACGATGGTCCCGACCATGTAGAGCATCGTCGTCCAGGCGTAGAATTCGACGCCGCCGATCTCCGCGACCACCGTCGGCATGACGGTGGTGATGACGAAAATGTCGATGGCATGAACGCCGATCCCGACATTCAGCAGAATCGTATAGATTCCCCGGATTCCACGGAACATGTCGGCCCAGCCGGTGCCGTCGTCGGGCCCGCCTGCCGGTCGGGCTTCATCTTTGTGTTTCATCTGCCTATTTTAGGCGGGGTGTCTCAGAATCCCTAGGCCTTCCCGCCCGATTGCCGTCGCGGTCTATTCGATTGCAAATTCTTTGTCGCGAAAGTTCCGGCCGGTCAGTTTGATCAGATGCAGCGTGATTTTTTCGGCGACAACCCATATATCCGCGCCGCCGGCACTGTGCAGCGCTTCCCCGCGCCACACGCATTTTCCATTGGATTTGTCGTTGACGGTGATTTCGACGCGGACTTCGTCGACCGCTTCGGCAATGACGGTGTTTTTACGACCGCCGACAATGCTGTCGCGTTTGTTCGACCAGAGATTCATCCGTGCGCGTATGCGATCGCTCGATCCGTCGGTGACCGAACCCAGATCCGGCTTTTTTCTTTTCGTCCCTTCCAGAAGCGTCCGCACGTCGATCGCAAGGATAAGCTCGGCGGAATTCGTAATTCGGGTGCGGTCGCGTTTTAGCGCGCGGACTGCAGCCTCTCTGATTTTCAGCATCTGGGGGGAATCGTCATTCACCTCCACATCGATATTGTAGGCTGACGGGAACGGGCCGCACACATAGCCCGACGAAAGGCCGTCCGCTGCCGCGGGCGTTGCCAGGGCGGCGAATGCCATGATTGTCAGAATATGTTTCATCGTGCCTGTCATCGTGCCAGTCATCGTGCGTGTATAACCCGCGGCTTCGTATAAAGTTCCGATTTTCAGTCTACCGCATCCTGCGGGGCGTTTGCCATTCTATAACAGGGGTTTCGCGCCTCCCGCGCAACGCGTATCAAGGCAATCGGAGACAACAGGAATATCCGGAATAAAACGGGGACGTGAGCGGAAGCTATGGAAAGTCTGATATTTGCGGCGGTTATTGGCCTGACCGTCTACCTGTTCATCCGCCGGATGAAGGTTCTGAAGGCGCAGAAACGCCGCCAGGCCGAAGATGCCGAGCGGGGCGGCCCGCCGGAAGATCCCGGCAGCATGCCGCGGCTTGGCACGCCGGGTACGATCACCCGCGAGCAGATGAAATGGCTCAAGGAGAACGATTTCGAACCGTCCCGGCTGTGGAGCAAGGAAGAGGCGAAGCTGATCCATGATTGCGTCACCTATTTCCGGTCGGTCATCTATATGACGACGGACGAGGCGGACCCGCCGATCGAGGTCCAGAATCACCTGCTGAAGTTCATCCTTACCGACCAGGAATTGCGGGAATATGTCTACGAGTGGGGCCTGAACCGGACGCGCGAGGAAGATACCACCCCGCAACCGGTGCTCGACCGGGACGAATGCTTTGCCCGTGTCGAAGCCGAGGTCATGGCACAGTGGGAGTCGTCTTGAACGTTCGCGAAACCGCCCTGACAGGCAGCGCCGCGGGGCTGCCCCAAGATCTGTTGACCGATGCGTTCGATTTCGACCTGCCGGCCGAAAACATTGCGACCGAGCCGGCGCGGCCGCGCGAATCCGCCAGGTTGCTTGAAATAGGCGAGCGCCTGACCGATCGCACCGTCGCGGATTTTCCCGCTCTGCTCCGGCCCGGCGATATCGTTGTAATCAACGATACAAAGGTGATCCCTGCGCGATTGCGGGGAACCCGCCGCGGCGCGAAGGTGGAAGTTACCCTGCACAAGGCGGAACCCGGCGGCGCATGGCGGGCGTTTGCCCGCCCGGCCCGGAAACTGTCGGCTGGCGATACTATTGAATTTGCCGACGGCTTCAGCGCCCATGTCGATGCCAAGGGCGACGCCGGCGAAGTGGTCCTGTCGTTTCCGGATGCCGGCGATCTGTTTACCGCGCTGGACCGCCACGGCGAAATGCCCCTGCCGCCCTATATAGCAAGGGCGGACGGTCCGACATCTGCCGACGAGCACGATTACCAGACCGTGTACGCCGATAAACGGGGGGCGGTGGCGGCGCCCACGGCGGGACTGCATTTTACGGAATCGCTGATGAACCGCGTCCGGGACGCGGGCGCGTCGTTCGCGACTGTCACCCTTCATGTCGGGGCGGGGACGTTCCTGCCGGTCAAGGTCGACAGGATCGCCGATCACAGGATGCACAGCGAATGGGGCGAGATCGACCGGGCGACGGCAGATGCCATCAATACGGCGCGTCAGGCCGGCGGCCGCGTGATATCCGTGGGCACCACACCCCTGCGGCTGCTTGAAACGGCGGCGACGGAGGACGATGAAATCCGCCCCTTCGCGGGAGAGACCGATATTTTCATTACGCCCGGCTACCGGTTCCGGGCCGTGGATGCCCTGATGACCAATTTCCACCTGCCGCGCTCGACGCTGTTCATGCTGGTGTCGGCCTTTGCCGGGCTGGACCGCATGAAGGCAGCCTACGAACACGCGATCCGGACGGGATACCGATTCTATTCCTATGGCGATTCCAGTTTTCTGCACCGGGTTGGCGAAAAATGACGGCATTCGGCTTCGAATTGCTCGGCACGGACGGGAATGCCCGGCGCGGCCGCCTGACGACGGCCCATGGCACCATCGAGACGCCGGTCTTCATGCCCGTGGGCACCGCGGCGACGGTTAAGGGCATGACGTCGGAAGGTGTCGCGCGGACCGGTGCCGAAATCGTGCTCGCCAACACCTATCACTTGATGCTTCGCCCGGGGGCGGAGGCCGTCTCCAAACTCGGGGGGCTGCATCGGTTCATGGACTGGCCGCGCCCGATCCTCACCGATTCAGGCGGGTTCCAGGTGATGTCGCTTACCGACCTGCGCAAGCTGGATGACAAGGGGGTCGAGTTTCGCTCGCATATCGACGGCGCGAAATTCATGCTGACCCCGGAACGGTCGATCGAGATACAGAACCTGCTGGATTCGACCATCACGATGGTGCTTGACGAATGTACAGCCAATGGCGTCGACGAAGCGGCGGCGTCGTCGTCGATGCAGTTGTCGATGCGCTGGGCGGCGCGCTGCCGGGAAGCCTTCGAGCAGCGCGAGGGCTATGGCCTGTTCGGCATCGTGCAGGGCAGCGTCTACCCGGACCAGCGGCTGGAATCCGCGGCGGCGCTGGTCGATATCGGGTTTGACGGCTATGCGGTCGGCGGCCTTGCCGTCGGCGAAGGGCAGACTGCGATGTTCGAGGTTCTCGATATAACGACGCCCGCCCTGCCTGCGGGGGCGCCACGCTACCTGATGGGCGTCGGCACGCCGCAAGATATCGTCGGCGCGGTGCAGCGGGGTATCGACATGTTCGATTGCGTCCTGCCGACCCGGTCCGGCCGGACCGGCCAGGCGTTTACCCGCCGGGGCACCCTGAACATCCGGAACGCGCGTCACGCCGAAGACCTGCGGCCGCTCGACCCGGGCAGCGATTATCCCGTTGTCGGCGGCGTCAGCCGCGGTTATCTGCATCACCTGTTCAAGGCGAAGGAAATGCTGGGCCCGATCCTGCTGACGATGCACAACCTGCATTACTATCAGGAGCTTATGCGTGACATCCGGTCGGCTATAGAGCGCGGTACGCTGGATGCGTTTGCGGAGTCTTTCCGGGCCGAACAGGCGCAGGGCGACATAGAGCCGGTCTGAGATGAGCACCCCTCCCGCGCACGCCGCCGATCCGAGATCCGCCATTCGCGATCTTGCGTTGTCGCTGGGGTTTGACGCGGTTGGCTTCGCGGGCCCCGAAAGCGGAGAGACCGCGCGGCAGCTCGGCGATTATCTCGCCGAGGGATTCCATGGCGATATGGGCTGGATGGAAACCACCCGTGAACGGCGCCAGACCCCGCGGGGCCTGTGGCCGGATGTAAAAAGCATCGTTTCCGTCGCGATGAATTACGGCCCGGCCGAAGACCCGCTGCTGCTGCACGGACATCCCGACCGGGCGACGGTGTCGGCCTATGCGCGGGGACGGGACTATCACGACGTATTGAAGAAACGCCTGCGCCAGCTCGCCCGGTCGATTGCCGAAGACTGGACGTGCGAGGTGAAACTGTTTGTCGATACCGCGCCGGTAATGGAAAAGCCTGCTGCACAGCGGGCAGGACTCGGCTGGCAGGGAAAACACACCAATCTGGTATCACGGGATTTCGGATCCTGGCTGTTTCTCGGCGAGGTGTTCACCACACTGGATCTGCCGCCGGACGGCGAAGAGACCGATCATTGCGGCGCCTGCCGGAACTGCCTCGACGTATGTCCGACGGCGGCCTTTCCGGAACCGTACCGGCTCGATGCCCGGCGCTGCATTTCCTATCTGACCATCGAACATGGCGGGCACATTCCCCGCGAGTTCCGCGAACCCATCGGCAACCGGATCTATGGTTGCGACGATTGTCTTGCCGTCTGTCCATGGAACAAGTTCGCGCGTCCGACGCCGCATGACGACCTGCGGCCGCACATCCATCTGATGCGTCCGCGTCTCAAGGATTTTGCGGGACTGGACGATGCGAGCTTCCGGCAGGTTTTTTCGGGCTCGCCCGTCAAACGGCTGGGGCGGGACCGCTTCGTCCGCAATGTGTTGATCGCCGTCGGCAATAGCGGCGATGCGGGCCTGGCCGATTCCGCGCGGAATTTGCTGAACGACGCTTCTCCGCTGGTCCGGGCGATGGCGGTCTGGGCGCTGTCCCGATTGTTGCCGCCCGATGAATTCCGGGCCCTGAAAGTCCGACATGCCGATGGCGAGCCGGATTCCGACGTCGGCGCGGAATGGAACGTCGGAAAACCTTACGGCGAAAAGGCGGCCGAAAACTGACGGGAGTCGCATAAATTTCCGTAAGCACCTGACATCAAACCGGAATATTTACTTCTCTCCCCGAATTTAAGCGTCGGGCTGTTTTACAGGCTTGGAGTCCGCGCCGGACTAAGCTATTGAAACGCCACGAAACCTGCCTTGGCACGATAATTGCATCACGGTTGGCGTAGGATTTAGTATCTTGAACAGGGGTAGTACCATGCAGGGTAATGCACGGCGGCGTACATTCGTTAAACAGCTTGCTTTCACCGTGACGGCACTTCTGATCGCCGGGGTGTATGCGAGCGCGGTTTTCGCCTAGCGCAAAAGCGCCATCAGGCTGTCATAAGCACGACGGCCTGTATATTTCCGGTAATTTGACCTAGTTATTGTCACGGAGCCGCGCTTCGGGACCTTGCCATGACGACGACCGCCTTACAAAAACCGACTGAACAGACAGAAACCGTCGCCGCACCGCTGGACCGTCGGCTTTCGGTGGCGCCGATGATGGACCGGACGGACCGTCACGACAGGTATTTCCTGCGCCAGATATCGCCGTCCGCGCTTCTCTATACGGAAATGATCACGACCGGCGCCATCCTTCACGGCGACCGGGACCGATTCCTGAAATTCGACCCCGCGGAACACCCGGTGGCGTTGCAGCTCGGCGGGGCGGATCCGGAAGAACTGGCGCGCTGCGCCGTCATTGCCGCCGAACGCGGATACGACGAAGTGAACCTGAATGTGGGCTGCCCGAGCGACCGCGTGCAGAATGCGCAGTTCGGCGCCTGTCTCATGAACCATCCCGATCTGGTTGCTGCCTGCGTGGCGCGCATGATCGCCGAAGTCGATATTCCCGTAACGGTAAAAACGCGGATCGGCGTCGATGACCGAGATTCATGGGAAGAATTCCGGGCTTTCGTCGAAACCGTTGCGGCGGCCGGGTGCGACGTCTTTATCATTCATGCCCGCAAGGCCTGGCTGCAGGGGCTCAGCCCCAAGGAAAACAGGGAAATTCCGCCCCTGTCCTATGAAACGGTCTATCGGTTGAAACAGACCTTCCCCGAGCTGGCCGTCGTGATCAATGGCGGGATTACAAAGGCGACCGAGATCGAAGACCATCTCGCGCATGTCGATGGCGTCATGATCGGCCGCGCCGCCTATGAAAACCCCTGGCTTCTGGCGGAAATCGACGGCGGCGTGCTGGGCGGCGCCCCGCCGGAAAGCCGGCACGCCGCCCTGCAGGCCTATCTGCCTTATATCGAGCGGGAACTGGGCCGGGACGTGCCGCTTTACGCCATGGCGCGCCATGCGCTGGGGCTGTTCCAGGGACTGCCCGGCGCCCGGGCATGGCGACGGCATATCAGCGAAAACGGTCCCCGCCGGGACGCCGGCAGCGACGTGCTGCGGGACGCCGCCGCCCATGTCGCCGAGACCTGCTGATCGCCCGTTATCCGCGCCGGCTGCTTTCCGGGATTGGACCCGACTGTCGGAATTTTTTACGGTTTTGTGACTCCGCGTGGAGCTCACTGTCTCTAACCTACTGATATCGTGCATTGTCTGTAGGTGGCATGGGAATTGCATGCTTGGAAAAATCGAACATGTGGGATCTCTAACCCATACGAAGCGGCAGACAGGGACACTGTATCGGAATGGTTATCAGAGGCGAACCCGATCAGACTTCGGCATCGATCGAAGACTGGCTGGCCTATCGGGACCATCTGCGGTCCCTGCCCGACAAGGACAAAAGCGTGAGCGTCGCTCTGGCCGTCGCCAATGCCCAGATACAAAAGCTTCAGCATCCCGAAGGGCGCGCCGTCAACGTATGACAGGGACCATCCGGGGTTTATCGCCCTGACGGCAGGTGGCGGCTCCATTCGGGGTCGTTTTTTTTGGCGTCCGTCATCCGCCGCAAAATCGTATCGATCCGCGCCGGCGCCATGTCGAGCTGGACGAGACCGATCCCGGCCGAAAAGATTTCCCGGTAATTCGCGATCAGGCCCCGGTCCATCGAAAACTGGCTCATGCCGTCGAACGCGACCCGTTTTCCCGCGCTGTCTTCCATCGTCGATGCATAGCTGAAAACCCAGCGCGCATAGCCGAGGCTGCGGGATTCGTCGTAAACCGGTTCGAACATGTCCCATAGGAACGCCTCGGCGTCTCCCCAGAAGCGGTTTTCAAGCATGTCCGCAATGGCGTCGCGGCCCTGAAATGCCCCATAGAACGTATCGTGATACACTCCGTCGGGGGTAAACAGGCCGGCCAGCGCATCGCCTTTCCCCTGTTCGACAGCGGCGGTGAACCGGTCCAGCATTTCGGCGAAATCGAATCCCATCGCATATCCTTCCTTCGGTCTTGACCCCGCCCCGGCGACACGGCATTCAGAAGACTGAGAATTTACCGAGGACAGGGTATGACCGTCACCATCTATCATAATCCACGCTGTTCCAAGTCGCGCGCGACGCTGGCCCTGCTGAATGAAAACGGTGTTCAGCCTGAAATCGTAGAATATCTGAAGACGCCGCCGACAAAGGGTGAGATGGAGCGGATACTCGATGGACTGGGAATGGAGCCGCGCGATCTGATGCGCAAGAAGGAAGACCCCTACAAGGCGCTCAATCTTTCGGATGCCGATATGAGCCGCGATGCGCTGATCGACGCGATCGTCGCAAACCCCATCCTGATGGAACGCCCCGTCGTCGTGAACCAGGGGCGTTACGCCCTTGGCCGTCCGCCGGAAAACGTGCTGGAGATACTCCAGAAATGAAGGCTTTTCCGCGGGGCGTGATGATCGGTGTAGCGGCGATGACGGTCGTCGTCGCGGCCTCCAATTACCTCGTGCAGTTCCCGGTAAACGACTGGATCACCTGGGGTGCGTTCACGTATCCGGTGGCTTTTCTGATCACCGACCTGACGAACCGGGCCTTCGGTCCGGCGCGGGCGCGGCAGGTCGTCTATGCCGGGTTCGTGCTGGCGGTGATTTTATCGATCGCGTTGGCAACCCCGCGTATCGCGCTCGCCTCAGGCACGGCGTTTCTCGTCGCGCAGCTGCTGGATGTCCGGATTTTCAACCGCTTTCATCGCCGGGGGCGCTGGTGGACCGCGCCCCTCGTATCGTCTTCCATCGGGTCGGCGGTCGATACTGTGTTGTTCTTTTCGATCGCATTTGCCGGAACGGCGGTGCCGTGGGTGACGCTCGGCGCCGGCGATTACGCCGTCAAGCTGGCGCTTGCCCTGTCGATGCTGATACCGTTCAGGGTCATGATGCAGCTTACACGTCCACAGGAGGTCTGAGACCATGGCAGACGGCGGCGCAACGGATGGCAAGGGTATTGGCGCGCGGGTCCTTCGCAAGGAAGATGCGCGTCATCTCGCGGGACGCGGCAAATTTACCGGCGATTTCAGGCGCCCCGGCCAGAAGGAACTGGCCTTCGTCCGCAGTCCCGTGGCGCATGGGCGCATAAAATCGGTTACCAAACCGGCGGGTTTCGAGCATTGCGTTTTTACCACCGACGATATGCCCGGCATGCTCCCCATGCGGGCGCCGTCCAAGATGCCCGGTTACAAGGCGTCGGACTATCCGGCGCTGGCGATCGGCAAGGTCCGCTTCGTGGGCGAGCCGATTGCCGTTTGTGTTGCCGATACGCGGGCCGAAGCCGAGGATCTGGCGCAGGCAACGCAGGTCGAGTTCGAAGAGCTCGCGCCGGTCGTGGACATGCTGGCGGCAAAGGCGCCTGACGCGCCCCGCATTCACGAGGACTGGGACAGCAACCTCGTGATGGAAACCTTTGCCGATGACGATTTCGGCAAGATCGCCGACCGCGCGACCGTCGTGATCAAGCGCGAGTACCGCATGGCCCGTCATGCGATGAACCCGATGGAAGGCCGCGCCGTCTTCGCCGAATGGGACGATCGTACGGATCAGCTGATGATGTGGACGTCGACCCAGGTGCCGCATCTGATCCGGACCGGGCTGGCGGAATTCCTCGGCCTGGAACAAAAGCAGGTGCGGGTGATCGCCCCCGATGTCGGCGGCGGTTTCGGGTGCAAGGCGTTGCTCCAGCCCGAAGAACTGGTCGCGGGCTGGCTGACCCGTCATCTCGAAGTGCCTGTCCGCTGGATCGAGGACCGCCGCGAGCATCTCGTGACCGGCGCGAACTGCCGGGAACATCACTATTTCATTACCATCCACGCGACGCCCGAAGGCCGCATGCTCGGCCTCGACTGCGACGTCACCGTCGATGCCGGGGCGTATTCGGTCTATCCGTTTACCAACGGGCTCGAAGGGGCCATGGCGCACGGCAATCTGCCCGGGCCCTACGATCTGGAAGTCTATCGCTGCCGCACCCAGACCATGACCACCAACAAACCGCCGCTGATGCCCTATCGCGGCGTTGCCCGTCCCGGCGTGTGTTACGCGATGGAAATGACCATCGATGCGCTCGCCCGCGAAATCGGGGTCGAGTCGCATGAAATCCGCAAGATGAACATGGTGAAGGAATCCGCCATGCCGTTCATGTCGATTGCGAAGAAGCATTTCGACAGCGGCAATTACGCAAAAAGCGTGGAAATGGCGACCGACATGATCGGCTTCGACGATATCCGGCGCGAGCAGCAAACGCCGCCCGCCGACGGACGCCTGATCGGCGTCGGCATGGGGTCCTATGTCGAACAGACCGCGCATGGCACGTCCGTGTTCGCGAGCTGGGGCGTCGCCATGGTGCCGGGCTACGAGCAGGCCACCGTGCGGCTTACCCCCGATGGCGGCCTGGAACTGCGCATCGGCGTGCAGAGCCACGGCCAGGGCATGGAAACGTCGATGGCGCAGATGGCGAACGAGGTTCTCGGCATTGACCCCGCGGCAGTCACCGTTACCCATGGCGATACCGGTCTTACGCCGTATTCCACGGGGACCTACGCGTCGCGCAGCATGGTCATGGCGGGTGGCGCGACCGCACGCGCCTGCCGCGTGCTGGCCGAACGGATGGAGATCATCGCCGCCCACCTGCTGCAATGCGAACGCGCCGAAGTCAGTGTGCGCGGCGGCAAGGTCGTCAGCGGCAAGGGTGAGGTGTCCTTCGCCGAGATCGGCCGTGTCTGGTATCTCAATCCCGACGAACTGCCGGACGATGTCGACCAGGGCGGCGTGGAAGTGACGATGGGCTACCGGCCAGAGCCGGATTCCGGCGCATTCACCTATGCCAGCCATGCCTGCAAGGTGGCTGTCGATGTCGATACCGGCAAGGTCAAGGTGCTGGATTACGTGATCGTCGAGGATTGTGGCACCATTGTGAATCCGATGATCGTCGAAGGACAGACCTATGGCGGCGCGACCCAGGGTATCGGTACGGCCCTGTTCGAGGAAAGCGCATACGATGCGGATGGCAATCCGCTGGCATCGACCTTTGCGGACTACATGATGCCGGGGACGACCGATGCCCCGCATTACCGGATCGACCATATGGAGAGCCCGTCGCCGTTCACCGAATACGGGATCAAGGGCATGGGCGAGGGCGGCACGATCCCGACTCCGGCGGCGATCGGTAACGCCATCAACGATGCGCTGAAAGCAATCGGCGCCGAAGTCAACGAGACGCCGTTTACGCCGCGCCGGGTGCGCGCGGCGATTATAGCGGCCCAGAAGAACCAGCAAGGAGATGCGGCATGAAATCCGCAAAATTCGATCATCAACGCACGACCTCGCTGGCGGATGCGCTCGCCGCGCTTGGAAATGCAGACGGCGAGGCGCGTATCATGGGCGGCGGGCAATCGCTCGGACCGATGATGAACCTGCGCCTGGCGCAGCCCGACCTGCTGATCGATATCAGCCGGGTCGCCGGGCTCGACGGCATCGACATGACGGGAAGCAGCCTTCTGATCGGCGCGCGGGTGACCCACGCCCGGATCGAGGACGGCGAGGTGCCCGGCGTGACCGGCGCCTATCTGCAGGCCGTTGCGTCGGGTATTTCATACCGTTCCGTGCGCAACCGCGGGACCATCGGCGGGTCGGTTGCCCATGCCGATCCGTCCGCCGACTGGCCGTCGGCCCTGCTGGCGCTTGGCGGCGAGGTGACGATTTCCGGCCAGGGCGGCGAACGCCGGATGCCGCTGGACGGGTTCCAGATCGGTCCGTTCGCCACCGGGCTTGGCTATGACGAAATCCTCACCGGTTTCGACCTGCCGGTGCTGAGCGACGGGGCGAAATGGGGATATTACAAGGTCAACCGCAAGCCGGGGGAATTCGCCGACGCCATCGGGGCGGTGGTCATGGGTCCAGAGCCCCGCGCCGTCTGCGGCGCCACCGAATCGGCGCCGTTCAGGGTGACTGCAATAGAGGAAAAACTGGCCGGCGGCGCGACGGAGCTATCCGTCGCCGACGCGCGCGACATGATAGCCGCGCACGATCCGGGCTTTGACGATTACGATCTGCAAATACATGCCGTCGCGCTGAGCCGCGCCGTGGGGAGGGCGTTCGCATGACCGAACTGACGCTGAAAATTAACGGCGAAGACGTCTCTGCCAATGTCGAACCCCGTCTTTCCCTGGCCGATTTCATCCGCGACCATCGCCGGCTTACCGGTACCCATCTCGGGTGTGAGCACGGCGTCTGCGGCGCCTGTACGGTGCTGATGAACGGCGAACCGGTCCGGTCCTGTATCACCTTTGCGGTGGTTGCCGACGGCACCGAGATCACGACAATCGAAGGGTTCGACGAAGACGACCCGATGGCCCAGCTGCGTCAGGCGTTTCATGAAAACCATGCGCTGCAATGCGGATACTGTACGCCGGGCATGCTGGTCGCCGCGCGCGATATCGTCACGCGCCTGCCCGATGCGGACGAAGACCGGGTCCGTCTGGAACTGGCCGGGAACCTGTGCCGATGCACAGGCTATGTCGGTATCGTCAACGCGATCCTGTCCGTACTCGAACAGCGGCGCGGATAACATCTCCAAACGCGGCGTAAAGGGCAGGGATATCCGTCGACCAGCGGTCGCACCAAAACGTTGATGCCGCAGTTGGAAACGCAGAAGTTGCGCGGGAACGCTCAATCATAGCGGGGAAACGTCATGGCGGACGGCGGAACGGGACATGGGATCGGCGCGCGGGTCCTGCGCAAGGAAGACCGGCGCTTCCTTGAGGGGGCCGGGTGCTATGTCGCGGATATTGCACGGCCCCGGATGCTTGAAGCGGCGATTGTCCGCAGCCCCGTCGCCCATGGCGCAAACCTGACCGTCACCAGGCCGGAAGACGCCGGCAACCGGGTTTTCACCGCCGCCGACCTCGCCGCGGACGGGGTGAAGCCGATTCATGTGGTTTCGAAATTCCCCGGCCATCGGGGCGCGGACTATCCCCATCTCGCGACCGGCAAGCTGCGTTTTGTCGGGGAAGCCGTGGCCGTGTGCCTCGCGGATACCCGCGCCGGGGCCGAAGATCTCGCCGTTCGGACGGGTCTTGAATTCGATCCGCTGCCGCCGGTGGTCGATATGCTGGCGGCGCTCGAGGGCACCGCGGCAAGAGTGCATGACGACTGGGAAGACAACGTCATCCTCGATTCCCTGTTCGAGGGAAATCCGGACGGAATAAAGGACGGCGGCGTGTCCGTAACCCGCACCTTCCGCATGAACCGTCAGGCGGTAAACCCGCTCGAAGGGGCGGCGGTGCTCGCCGAATGGGACGCGCGCGAAGACCGGCTTGTGGTTCACAGCGCATCGCAGATTCCCCATGTCCTGAAAAACGCCCTCTGCGAATGCCTCGGCCTGCGCCAGAACCAGGTACGCGTCGTCGCGCCCGATGTCGGCGGCGGTTTCGGCTATAAATGCGTGCTGCTGCCGGAGGAGATTTTCATACCCTGGGTGGCGATGCAGGTGAAACGCCCGGTGCGCTGGATACAGGACCGGCGCGAACACCTGGTAGCGGGGGCAAACGCGCGCGAACATCATTATTCGGTCACGCTGCATGCGGATGCGGCGGGCAATTTTACCGGTATCGAGGCCGATATCGTCGTCGATGCCGGGGCTTATTCGGTCTATCCCCATTCCAATATCCTGGAATCGACGATGGCGGGGCGTACCCTGCACGGTCCGTATACGTTTTCGTCCTACCGGGTGCGGTCGCGCGCGGTTGCCACCAACAAGCCGCCCATCGTGCCGTATCGCGGCGTCGCGCGTCCCGGTATCTGTTTCGCGCTTGAACTTGCGGTCGACGCCCTCGCCCGCGAACTCGGGCGCGAGCCGCACGACCTCCGGATGCAGAATCTGATTCCCGCGGAGGCCATGCCGTATACGACGATCACCGGCGGCGAATTCGATTCCGGAGATTACCGGGAAGCGCTGCGCCGGTCCGTCGATCTGATCGACCTTCCCGCCATTCGCGCGCGCCAGCAAGGGAAAGAGGCCGACGGGCGCCTGATCGGGGTCGGTTTCGGCTGCTACATCGAAATGACGGCGTTACAGACGACGGCTGCCGCCCGCGCCGGACTGGCGGCCATTCCCGGCTACGAACAGGCCCATGTCCGCCTGACCCCCGATGGCGGGCTCGAGATCGGCGTCGGCGTGCAGAATCACGGTCAGGGGATGGAAACTACGCTCGCCCAGGTCGCCTGCGAAAAATTCGGGATGGACATCCAGTCGGTCTCGGTCCGCCATGGCGATACGGCGACGTCCCCCTATTCGACCGGCACCTATGCATCGCGGTCGATGGTCATGGCGGGGGGCGCGATCGCGCGGACCTGCGACGTTCTGGGCGAGAAAATAAAATGTATCGGCGCCCACCTGCTGCAATCCGATCTGGAAGAAACCCGCATCGAGAACGCCCGTGTGGTCGGCCCGTCCGGCGATGTGTCCTTTGCCGAAATCGCACGGGTCTGGCACCGCAATCCCGAAGACCTGCCGGCGGATGTCGATCCGGCGGGGGTGGAGGTGACATCCGGTTTCCGGCCGTCGCCGGATAACAGCCCGTTTTCCTATGCGACCCATGCCGCGGTTGTCGCCGTCGATCCCGATCTCGGGCAGGTCGAAATACTGGACTACGTGATTGCCGAGGATTGCGGCACGATCGTCAACCCGATGATCGTCGACGGCCAAATTCTGGGCGGCGCATTGCAGGGCGTCGGTACGGCCCTGTTCGAGGAATCGCAATACGACGATGACGGGCAGCCGCTGTCGTCGACCTTCGCCGATTACAGTATGCCCGGTTCGACCCAATTGCCGACGGTCCGTCTCGATCATTTTGTGACCCCGTCGCCGCTCACCGAATTCGGCGTGAAGGGCCTGGGCGAGGGCGGGGCGATTCCGCCGCCCGCGACGATTGCCAACGCGATAAACGATGCCCTGCGGGATTTCGGCGTCGAGGTGAACGAAACCCCGATGTCGCCGCGCCGGGTACGGACGGCGATTGCGGCGGCGAAACCTTAGTCGGATATATCCGCCGCGGCCCGGATCCAGTCCCGGAATGCCGTGAAGGCAGGCTCGTCCGCCCGGGCGGCCCGATAGACCAGATACCAGCGCATCCCCTTGGGAATCGTTATGTCGAAGGGTGCGACCAGCCGTCCGGCAGCAAGATCGTCGTCGATATAGGGCGTAATGCCCATGGAGACGCCGACACCGTCGGCGGCCGCCTGCAGGGACTGATCGTAATAGCCGACCTCCGGTCCGTCCGCGGCGATGCCGGGTGTACCCGCCGCGGCGAACCAGCGCGGCCAGTCGTCGACCGCGTGGCCGACGCGGACCCGCAACAGGGTCTGGTCGCGGAGATCCGCCGGGGCTTTCAGCGTCTTCGCCAGCGCCGGCCGGCAAACCGGGGTCAGCTTCGCCGCGAAGAGCGGTTCGGCGACCAGTCCGGGCCAGTCGCCATTGCCGGGGGTGACGCTGCAGGTCCAGTCATCGGAAAACGGCACGGTCTCGCCGCCGGTCGTGATGCGCACATCCGTGCCGGGATGGGCCGCCTGAAAGGCCGCAAGACGGGGAATCAGCCAGCGGATTGCGAAGGTGGGGCCGACGCCGACGGTCAGGACACGCTGGCCGGACATCGACTTTATCCGGTCCGTCAGTGCCGACAGGTTGTCCAGCATGGCAGTCAGCCCCGGCTGATAGGCCGCGCCCGCCGCCGTCAGGGTCAGGTTGTTCGGGTTGCGCTGGAACAATGGGACGTCGAGCCGTTCTTCCAGCAGCCGGACCAGACGGCTGACGGCCGCCGGCGTAACGTTCAGCTCATCCGCCGCCTTGACGAAGCTGCCGCATCTTGCGGCGGCCTCGAAAGCCCGGATTCCGTTCAGGGACGGCAGGCTTCGCATTATACCCTCAGGAATAGTGATTCTATGGGCAAGGTAATGCCGTTTGCGAATGAGGGTCAATAAGCCAATTAATAGGGGTATATTCAAATGGTGTGACCGGAATGACGATATCAACAGGATTAGTTATAATATGGGTGATGGCGGGTGGTCTTGTCCTGTCCGGTTCTGTCGGGCGGGGAGCGTGGTTGCTGCCGGGCGTCGCCGGGTTCCATATCGCTTATGGCGGTTATCTGATCTTCACCGGCTAGAACAAAGGGAAGCACAATGAATGCGCCTGAATCGCTTGTTCTCGATCTTGTCGAATGGGTCGCCCTGAAACCGAAACCGATCGATGTGGTGCTCGACGCCTGGCGCACATCCTGTCCGCGCCTGCCGGTCTGGGAAGACGCCGTGGATCGCGGTTATGTCGTGCGCACCCATGTCGACGGCGAAGGCGTGATTGTCAGCGTGTCCGGCGAAGGCATCGATTTCCTGCGGTCCGGCGGCAGGTTGTCCGCGCCCGCCGGACAAGGGGGCTGAAGGCGACGGCTTTGCACCGCCGCGCCGCAAAACTCTTTCGCTTCCGTTGCTGCTGATCCGGTCGCCGGAATCCGGTATCATGCCCGTTCAAATGGTGACCGGAAGGTATTTCGACCATGAGCGCGGACGGAAAAATCAGGCTGAACGCATTTATGCGGCCGACGACGATACACACCGGCAGCTGGCGCTGGCCCGGCGCCTATGCCGACGCGAATTTCAATTTCGGCCATATCAAGACATTCGCGCAGCGGCTCGAACAGGCGAAGTTCGACAGTTTTTTCATGGCCGATCACCTTGCCGTCCTGAACATGCCGGTCGAGGCGCTGCGGCGGTCGACGACACCGACCTCGTTCGAACCCTTCACGCTGCTTTCCGCTCTGTCCATGGCGACCGACCATCTCGGCCTGATGGCGACCGGTTCGACGACCTATGACGAGCCCTATCATATCGCGCGCCGTTTCGCGTCCCTCGACCATATCAGCGGCGGACGGGCAGGCTGGAACATCGTGACCACGTCGAACCCCGACGCATCGAAGAATTTCGGCAAGGAAGACCATCTCGAACATGCCGAACGGTATCGGCGCGCGCGCGAATTCTACGACGTCGTCACCGGGCTCTGGGACAGCTGGGCCGAAGACGCGTTCGTCCGCGATCAGGAAACCGGCTTTTTCATGGACCCGGACAAAATGCACCGGCTCAACCACGACGGCGAATTCTTCAAGGTTGCCGGTCCGCTTAATATTGCCCGGCCCGTTCAGGGCTGGCCGGTGATCGTCCAGGCGGGCGGGTCGGAGCCGGGCCGCCAGCTCGCGGCGGAAACGGCCGAGGCGGTTTTCGCGGCGCAGAGCAATCTCGAAGCCGGGCAGGCCTTTTACAAGGACGTGAAGGGCCGCATGGCGAAGCTGGGCCGGGACCCGGATCATCTGAAGATCATGCCGGGCTGCATGATCATCGTCGGCGACACGGTGGAAGAGGCCAAAGCCAAGCGGGCAAAGCTCGATTCCCTCGTGCACGACGAAAGCGCGATCGCATCGCTGTCGATCACGCTCGGTCTCGATGCCTCCAAATTCGATCCCGACGGGCCGCTGCCGGAAAACCTGCCCGAAACCAATGCGACGAAATCCGGACGCGACCGGGCCGAGCTGCTTGCCAGGCGCGAAGGCCTGAGCGTCCGCCAACTGGCGCAACGGCTCGGCGGCTATTCCGGGCTTGCCATGGTCGGCACGCCTGAAACCATCGCCGACGATATGGAAGAATGGCTGCACACAAAGGGCAGCGACGGCTTTACCGTAATGTTCCCCTACCTGCCGCAGGGGCTCGACGATGTCGTCGACCGGGTGATTCCGGAAATTCAGCGGCGCGGGCTGTTCCGGACCGAATACGAAGGCAGCACGCTGCGCGAAAACCTCGGGCTGCCGCGCCCGGAAAACCGCTATTTTACGGAACAAAAAGCCGCGGAATAGGGTGCGGCATCGGGTCAATTAGCTTTCTGCCGCCAATCTGCTAGATATGGCGAAAATCCACTACCGAACCGGAGAACTGACGTGCCAGGTCTGACTGATATCGATCCCGACGGGCTTCTCGAATATTCCGTGGTTTTCACGGATCGTTCGCTCAATCACATGTCGCAGACTTTCCAGGGCGTGATGACCGATATCTCGGCGACGCTGAAGAAGGTCTATAATGCGCACTCGGTCGTCATCGTTCCCGGCGGCGGTACCTACGGCATGGAAGCCGTCGCGCGTCAGTTCGGCAACGGCAAAAAGTGCATGGTCATCCGCAATGGCTGGTTCAGCTTCCGCTGGACGCAGATATTCGAAGCCGGCGCCATCCCGTCCGAGGAAATCGTGATGAAGGCGGGTCCCGTCGAAGAGGGCAGCCAGGCGTCGTTCGCGCCGGCGCCGCTGGACGACGTCGTCGCCGCGATCGCCGCCGAAAAACCGGATGTCGTTTTCGCGCCGCATGTGGAGACCGCGTCCGGCATGATCCTGCCCGACGACTACATGCGGGGCATAGCGGACGCCGTGCATGCCGTCGGCGGATTGTTCGTCCTCGACTGCGTGGCCTCGGGCACGATCTGGGTCGATATGAAAGACGTCGGCGTCGATGTGCTGATCAGCGCCCCGCAAAAGGGGTGGAGCGCCTCTCCCTGCAGCGCGCTCGTGATGATGAGCGAACTGGCGCGGACGCGGATCGACGACACCGCCAGTTCAAGCTTCGCCGCCGACCTGAAGAAATGGATGCAGATCATGGAAGCCTATGAGGGCGGCGGGCATGCCTATCACGCGACCATGCCGACCGACGCCATCGTCAAGTTCCATCAGTCCATGAAGGAAACCGAAGAATACGGTTTCGACAAGGTGCGCGACGAACAGCAGGAACTGGGCGACAGGGTGCGCGCGCTGATGGCCGCCCACGGTTTCAAAAGCCTCGCCGCCAAGGGCTTCGAAGCACCCGGGGTTGTGGTTTGCTACACCGACGATCCCGACATCCACAACGGCAGCAAGTTCGCCGCTGCAGGGCTGCAGACGGCTGCCGGCGTGCCGCTGATGTGCGACGAGCCCGCGGATTTCCGGACCTTCCGCGTCGGCCTGTTCGGCCTCGACAAGCTGCACAATGTCGACCGCACGGTCGCCACCCTGGAAAAGGCGCTCGGCAAGGTGACCGGCGGGACGAACGTCCGCTGAACCGGCTTTAACCGGACGGTTGTCCGCGGCTCACCGGGCCTCGCGGCTGGCTGCAATCCGCGGCGGGCGGGCGTCCGGGTCCATGATGACATCGATAACGCAGGGAGCGCCGCTCGCCAGCGCTTCGCGTAACGCGCCGTCAAACTGGCCGGGGGTGTCCACCCGGAAGCCGCGGCAGCCGAAAAGGTCGGCGAGTTTGGCGAAATCCGGATTGCCGTGATCGACCCCCATGACCGTGCCATAGGCTTCGACCCGCTTGCGCTGGGAACCGAGCCGGAAGTTGTTGAATACCACGATCACCGCGGACAGGTTTTCGCGGGCCATGGTTTCCAGATCGCCGATCTGGAGCATGAAATCGCCGTCGCCGACACAGCCGATCACCGTCTGGTCGGGCCGTGCCAGCTTGGCGCCGAGGGCGAGGCCGAGGGCGCAGCCCATCGCGCCGAGCCGGGTCGATACCAGGTGCGCGCCGGGCGCGGCCACCGGCACCATATAGCCGTAGAATCCGTGATCGCCCGCGCCATGGGTAAAGATCGTCTCCGCCGGCAGGGTCATCAGGGCCTGCACCACTTCCTGCGGCTGCACCTTGCCGTTCTGCGGCGTTGCGTCGAACCACGCCTGCTGCCAGTCGGCGATCCGGGTGGCCAGGCTGTCGGCCCAGTCGCGCCGGGCCGCCGGCACATCGATTGTCCTGCCGTCCAGGACGGCGTTCAGGGCTTCGGCGAAGGACCGGGCATCCGCTGCGATACCCACGGTGACGTTGTGGTTCTCGCCGATCGCGGCACTGTCGATATCGACCTGGACGATCGGCGCCCCGTCGGGCAGCAATGCGCCCCGCGCCGTCTGAAGGTCCGACAGGCGCGAGCCGATGGCGAGAACAAGGTCCGCTTCGCGGATCGCATCGCCGACCGGCTCGTATCCGACGATCCCGGACGGGCCGAGCACCAGCGGATGGGTTTCGGGCATGGCGTGGCGCGACGTCGGCGAATTGACGACCGGCATGTGCAGCCGTTCCGCCAGCTTCACCAGTTCCCGTTCCGCGCCGGAATAAACCGCGCCGCCGCCCACCAGCAGGACGGGACGCTCCGCCCCGGAGAGCAGGTCGGCCGCGGCCGATACTTCTGCCGGGCCGGGATATGTGCGGTGAAGCGGTGCGGCCAGGAGCACCGGTTCCGGCACGTCATCGGTGCCGAGATCGTCCGCGGAAACATCGATGGGCAGGTCGACCTGCGCAATGCCGGGCTTGCCGGAAACCGTTTCGCGCAGCGCGCGGCGCACGGCTTCCACCGCCTGGTCGGGCCTTTCCGCCCGGCGCTGCCATTTCAGCACGTCCCGTAACGGAGTCTGGACGTTCATGGTCTGCCACCAGCCGTTTTCCATGGCGCGGCGTTCCTGGGTCGCGCTGAGCACGAACATCGGCGTGGAATCGAGCGCGGCCGACGCGATGCCGGCACTTGCGGCCAGCAGCCCTGACGCACCGTGCACCATCAGGCAGCCGGGCTTGCCGGTCAGGCGGCCCGTGGCGTCGAGAATGGCGGCGGCGGTCTGTTCGTGACGCACGCCGACATAGCGCATGTCGTTGCGGTCCGCGAGGGTCGCGGCATAGGGCGCCGAGGTCGATCCGATCATGCCGGAAAAATACTCGACGCCAGAGCCGATAAGCTGGTCGAGAACTGCGTGATAGACTTTCATGTTTCGTCCCTTTGATTCTTGTTTTTGGTTCACCCCTTGGGGGGCGTTATGTCCGGCGTCTCGATTTCGAGCCCGGTCAGCGACATTTTCTTCATGGCGGCGCGTTCGAATTCCGGGCGGTGGGGAAATGGCTGGGTCGCGTCATACCCGACCTTGTTCCCGAGGTAGTCGGGAAAGCTGGGGTTCAGCCCGTGGCCGAAAATATCGCGGAACACCATGATTCCCTTGTCGGGGTCGAGCCGCGTGGTCATTGCCCATTCGACATCCGTGGGGTCGTATATATTCACGTCGTCATCGACCACCGTGACCGTTTTCAGCGGCGGAAATGCGGCGAAGGCGGCGAGGACCGCCTGTTTGGCCCAGCCGGCGCGGGTCTGCGCAATCTGCACGACCGCACCGTAGAAACCGCAGCCGCCATGGGTGAAGAACACGTCTTTGACCCCCGGCACCTGAAGTTGGAGCAGGTTCAGCACGTTCGCTTCGCCGAGCAGGCCGACCGAGTTGTGAACTTCCGTGCCCGGCAGGATGGTGTGCATGATCGGGTTTTTCCGCCGGTGGATGCGTCTGACCTTTACCTTGCCGCGGGGCGCGTAGCTTGCATAACAGCCGGTGACTTCGGCGAAGGGGCCTTCCATATGGTCTTCGTCGTGCATCAATTCGCATTCGAGACCGTACATCGCATGGGCGACCAATTCGCATTCCGACAGGTCCGACGCCACCAGTTCCACCGCTTCGCCGTGGAATTCGCTCGCGATGCCGAGTTCGTCCTTTTCCATCGGCGCCGCTTCGGCGGGCGCGGAAGACGCAAAATGAAACCCCGGCCCGATGCCGACATTCAGGGTGAAGGACAGGGGCTTGCCCGTCTTTCGGGCCTTTTCGAGATACAGTTCGAGGTGACGCCCGGAATCGATATTGACCGCCAGCGTGTCCTTGTCGATCACCTGGAAACGCTGGATCGAGGCGTTCCGCACGCCGGTATCCGGGTCCCTGGTGATGACCATGGCGGCGTCGAAATAGGCGCCGCCGTCCTTGGTGGCGTGCACCGGCACCGGCAGTCTGGTGACATCGACCTTCTTCTCGGTCACTTCGCGCACCGGGCCGTCGTCGAGGACGACCGGGGCGACCGGATCGACCTGCCATTTCTTGATATGCGCCGAGACCAGCGCGGGGAGTTCGCGTTCCGGCGTCCGCATCAGGGCGCCCAGCACTTCGCGGGACCAGTAAAGCCCGATCAGTACGGGCGCCGTCTGGCCCTTGACGTTTTCGAACAGGACCGCGCGCGGCCCGCGTTCGAATTCCGCGGCGATCCCGGCAAGGTCGTGGTTGATATCGACTTCGGATTTCACGCGTACCAGGCGGCCCATGGCATCAAGATCGTCGACGATCGCCGCAATGTCTTTCAGATGTTCAAGGCCCATGGCCGATTTCCAATATCAGATGAAAACGGCCGGCGCGAAGGCCGGCCGTTCGGAACGAAGCCCCCGGAGGAGCGTGTTATTCGGCGGCGACCGCCGGCAGTCCCGACAGAGAATCGCTGAGCGCCGCGGCGTCGTAATCGAGATCTTCGAGGTTGCCCGAGAAGTAATCCAGATAGGCCTGCATGTCGAAATGGCCGTGGCCGGACAGGTTGAACAGGATCGTTTCCGATTTGCCTTCTTCCTTGCAGCGCAGCGCCTCGTCGATCGCGGCGCGGACCGCATGGGTGGATTCCGGCGCCGGTACGATGCCTTCGGCCCGGGCGAACTGCACGCCCGCTTCGAAGCAGGGTGTCTGATGATAGGATTTGGCCGACATCAGTCCGAGCGAGAGGGCGTGGCTGACCTGCGGCGCCATGCCGTGATAGCGCAATCCGCCGGCATGGAAGCCCGGGGGCATGAAAGCCGACCCCAGCGTATGCATCTTCACCAGCGGGGTCAGGTGTCCGGTATCGCCGAAATCGTAGGCGAACTGACCGCGCGTCAGGGTCGGGCAGGCCGCCGGTTCGACCGCTATGACGCGAACGTCTTTTCCGCCGCGCAGTTTCTCGCCGATGAACGGGAACGCGATGCCGGCGAAGTTCGAACCGCCCCCCGCGCAGCCGATGACGACGTCCGGGTAGTCGCCGGCCATTTCCATCTGCTTGATCGATTCAAGGCCGACGATCGACTGGTGCATCAGAACGTGGTTGAGGACGCTGCCGAGTGCGTACTTGGTGTCGTCGCGGGTCGCGGCGATCTCGACAGCTTCCGAAATCGCGATACCGAGGCTGCCCGTGGATTCGGGGTTTTTTTCAAGGATCGTGCGGCCGGCATTGGTTTCGGTCGACGGGCTTGCAACGCAGCGCGCGCCGTATGTTTCCATCAGCGCCTTGCGATAGGGCTTCTGATTAAACGAGATCTTGACCATGTAGACATCGACCTGCAGCCCGAACAGCGAGCCTGCAAAGGCCAGCGACGACCCCCACTGGCCGGCGCCGGTTTCGGTCGACAGCTTGGTGATGCCTTCCTGCTTGTTGTAATAGGCCTGCGCGATGGCGGTGTTCGGCTTGTGGCTGCCCGCCGGGCTGACGCCTTCATACTTGTAGTAAATCTTCGCCGGGGTATCGAGCATCGCTTCGAGCCTGCGGGCACGGTACAGCGGCGACGGACGCCATTGGCGATAGATGTCGCGCACCTGTTCGGGAATTTCGATTTCGCGTTCTGCCGACACTTCCTGCTTGATCAGTTCCATGGGGAACAGCGGCGCAAGGTCTTCGGGGCCGATAGGCTGGCCGGTGCCGGGATGCAGCGGCGGCGCCATCGGTTCCGGGAAATCCGCCATGATGTTGTACCAGTGCGTGGGCATCTCGTTTTCATCGAGAAGATATTTGACGGTATCGGACATGCTGATGCCTCCGGTGTTTTGTGTTGTCGTTGATCTGGCCTAAAATTCGCCCATTTCGGCGGGCGCGTAAAGGGCAGGCAGCGACTAAACGCCTAAATCAGAGCCGCCATATCCCGCCGGGTCGCTTCATCCGGCATTTCGCCGGCCGCGGCGGCCAGCAGGTCGGCCATATGGGCGGGATTCGCCGTGCCGGGGATGACACAGGTCACGGCCGGGTGGGATATCACGTATTTGAGACAGAACTGCGCCCAGGTCGTACAACCGAGATCGGCGGCAAGGGACGGTAACGGTTTGCGGTCGAAGCGCGACAGCAGCCCGCCGCCGCCAAAGGGCAGGTTGATCAGGGTGGCAATCCCGTTGGCGGCGCAGAAAGGCAGTATATCGTCCTCGGCGTCGCGTTCGTCGATGGAATAGCAGAACTGCAGGAAATCGACCGGTTCGGCCCGCACGCTGTCCATCAGGTCGTCGAAGGCATGGGGGCGGTAATGGGTATAGCCGGTATAGCGCAGGCGGCCCTCGTCCTTCCAGGCGCGCATGGGCTCGAGATGGGTGCGCCAGTCGACCAGGTTATGCACCTGCATCAGATCGATGGTGCCGGTTCGGAGCAGCCGGAAGGAATCCTCCATCTCGCGGATGCCCTGGCGGCCGCCCTGGGTCCAGACCTTGGTTGCGATAAAGGCCTCGTCGCGGCGTTCCATGTGGGCAAGCAGATCGCCGGTAACGCCTTCGGCGCGGCCATACATCGGCGATGAGTCGACCACCGACGCGCCGGCATCGAGCAGGGTTTCGAGCACCGCACGGCGTTGCGCCCGCTCGGCATTGCCGGTTCCGATATCGAAACCGCGCCAGGTGCCAAGGCCGACGGCGGCGATTTTCTCACCGGAGGAAGGAATTGTTCTTTTCAGCATGGAAGGAACGTTAACGCATCGGTGCCGGGTCTGTCACGGGTGCCCGAACGCCGTCGGGGAACAGGATCCCGAGGGTCCGCCTGGGGAAACGAACCCTCGGAGACTGTCGCGGGAACGGGCGCCGCCCGGACGCGATGCTCATTTCGCGACGAGTTTTTCCCTGATCCCGGGCCAGTTGCGGTCGCTTTTGGATATATTGCCGGGCACGTCCCGCGCCCATCGCTGTTGCACGGATTTCGAGTAATTCAGGTAAAGCTTGCCGTCCACGATCCGCCACGCTTCCGGGTCGATGGGCGCGGTATATCCCTGGGACACCGCCCAGGCACACCAGCCGCCGTATTGCGGCGCATATTTTTCCGGGTTTGCGGCGAACAGGTCGCGGTTTTCGGCGCTGGCAAAACGCCATTCGGCGTTGTTCCAACTATGGCTGAAGTCGGCCTTTCCGGCGACCGGCTTTGCCTGCGTGAAATAGGCGACGACATCATACCCGCGGATGGCTGCCGATCCGGAGGATCCGCCTTCGAACCATATTTTTCCGGCGGCGGCGGGTTGAAGCGCCGCCCCGCCGGCGAGGACAGCGACGGCGACGGCGGCAAGGGCGAACATGCGGCGGATGAAGGGCGGCACAGGAGAGGCATGCGTTACAGCGGTCATCTGAAATCTCCGTTTAATCTAGAAAGCCAGTGGTTCCGGTTCGAATATCGGGACGTGTCGCGCTCACCGCCAATAACGTTTGCGTTAGAACCCGCGATCTGCCCTAACATGGCCGCATGATCGAACGTCTGAATGCCCTTCTCGGCGATACCGGGCTGTTTGTCCGTGCCGGGTTTCACCCCGAAGCCGCGGACGGCGTTCCGGCGCTGCCCGGCGGTGCGCCGGCAAGGACGGTCGTGCTGGTCGGGAATGCCGGCACCGATATGTGGGATGCCTTTGTCCGGGGCGGCGACCGTAGGGTTCGCGATCCGCTCGATTCCTGGCTGCGGCCGCGGGTCGAAGCGGCGGCCGTGTCGGCGGGCGCTCACCCGGTATTCCCCAATGACGGCCCGCCCTTCGTGCCCGTCCAGGACTGGGCGGCGCGGGCGGAACCGGTCTACCGCTCGCCCATCGGGATCATGATCCATCCGGATTACGGCCTTTGGCACGTCTACCGGGCGGCATTGCTGTTCGCCGACAGGATCGATGTACCCCCCGGCGCGGCTGAGCGCGAAGAGCGGCCAAGCCCGTGCGAAAGCTGTGCGAACAGGCCCTGTCTGACGGTCTGTCCGGCGGATGCGTTTCTGCCGGACCGGTTCGACGCCCCGGCCTGCGCCGCGCATGTCGAAAGTGCGGCGGGGACAAACTGCCGCGAACGCGGATGTCTGGCGCGCCGCGCCTGTCCGGTGGGACGGGAATACCGCTACGGTCGCGAACAACAGGAATTCCACACGGCCGCGATGCTCGCCGCGGTGAAGCGGGGCTACGGCGCGGGTTAGCCCCGGCCCGAGCTTTCGAACCCGGCCCAGGCCATATCGACCGCCTGTTCTATCTCCACGCCGCGCCGCAATTCGTCGTACATCTCGTCGCCGACCATGCGCCACAGGTCGCGGGTCAGCCGCGCGATTGAATCGTAGGCATTGCGGGTGTCGATATGGCCGGGATCGAACCCGTATTCGTCGGCCCAGTCGAGCAGGTCGTCGCAGCTTTCGTATTCCGCGGCGACCGCGCCGAGATATCGGGCGGCGTCTTCGATCTGCGGCGGGCCTTCATTCGGCGGACTGGTGAAGTGAAACTCCATCTCGTGGGTCCGGCCGCGCAATGCGCACTTGAAATGGTCGCAGGCCTCGGGCACTTCCTCGGGATGCAGGTCGGGATTGTCCAATGCAGGTTCGCAGGCGAGGGAAAGTCGGGCGCGGGCGATGAAATTCTCAATATCCATGGCGGCGCAACCTAAACGATTTTCAGAAAATGTGGCCGAAAAAATCGACCTGAAACCGATGCCCGCCCTAGCGCCGCTTCAGCGACAGCCATACATAGCGGACGATCACGATGGGCAGCACGATGGCGGCGCCGATCAGCACATAGTCCCAGGCCCATCCAAAGGCCGAAACCCCCCAAGCATAGACGCGGTTGGCGGCATCCCACAGGCTGTTCCAGAAATCGCCCGGCGTGACCCCGAGCGCCGACAGGGCGACACCGACGATGAGGCACCAGAGCGCGATCTTGAATATCCAGCCGAATGAAAAACGTTGTGCAGCCATGGCGAAGCCCGTTCGATATTCCTCAGTTCCTGCTATACATACCATTCGATGACCCGTCTGACAGTCCCCCCGCCGCACAGCATTTTCGACGTCTGCATGGATGACGGCGCGATCGTGCGACTGCGGCGCCATGGCAACCTGTCCGGCCCGCGCATTATCCTGAGCCACGGCAACGGGCTCGCGATCAACGGGTATTTTCCCTATTGGGCGCTTCTGATGGACGATTTCGAGGTCGTCGTGTTCGATTTCCGCAATTGCGGCGAAAACCCGGTGCATGACGGCGTGCATGGCTACGACCGGTTTATCGCCGACCTGGACCACATCTTCGACGCCATCGACGCCGAATACGGCAAGAAACCCCAGATCGGAGCGTTTCATTCCATGTCGTCGCGCACCAATCTGAAATACGCGCTGGACGGAAACCGGCGGCTCGACGGGCTTGTGGTCTTCGATCCGCCCATGGTGCCGCCGGCGGGACACCCCCTGCACGAGCGGATGGCGGCGGAGGAGCGCGTATTGTGGCGATGGGCGCAGAAGCGTCCCGACGGATTTGCCGGTCCTTCGGAACAGGCCGACCTGTTTATGAAATCGCGGATGTTGTCCGCCTGGGTCGACGGAGCCTATGACCTGATGGCGCGGTCGATCCTGCGCCGCGATGCGGCGACCGGTAAATGGAGGCTCACCTGCTCGGGCGAGCGCGAAGCAGAGATATACCGCCAGAACGCCGCGTTGACCTTCTGGCCCGAAGCCGGCGAATTTCCGATGCCGATTCTCGCCATCGCCAGCGATCCCGACAGCAAAATCCCGTCCGCGCCGGGATATGCCTGCCGCGCCCTGCGCGACGAATGCGGCTGGCCTTATGAATGCGTGTCCGGCACCGGACATTTCATGCAGATACAGAAACCGGCGGTCTGCGCCGGTCTTACCCGGCGGTTTGCGGTCGAAATCGGAATTGCGGACGACGCCTGACCGGCCTGCCCCTTCCCGCAGCCGCGGTCTGTCCTAGAGAATTATCCCGCCGACACCGGCAAGCGGCGCGTCGCCCGCGACGGTCGTGCGGTGGAGCAGGCGGCGCACACCGGCGAGGTCGTAGGGCATTGCCTGGTGCATCATGCAGATGTTGTCGAACATGATCATGTCGCCCGCGCGCCATTTGTGGCGATAGGTGAATTGCGGCCGGGTCGCGAATTCCTCCAGCTCGTCGATCTTCGCCCGGGCTTCTTCGTCGCTCAGGCCTTCGATGCCGGCGGCGTGGGAACCGATAAAAAGGGCGCGGCGGCCGTTTGCGCGTTCGGCGACCAGCGGCTGGCGCGCCGGCGGGGTGGCGGCCTGAACCTCGGGCGGGCGGGGCGGCAGGTTGTGCCGCCGCCGCGTTTCCTCGAAATCGTGGACAATGACCAGGTTTTCGATCTCCGCCTTTTGCGCGTCGGGCAGCGCGTCATAGGCGAGGGTCGTGTCCGCGAACATGGTGTCGCCGCCCTCTGCGGGCATTTCGATCGCATAGAGCATCGACGCCTTCGACGGCAGGGTGCGGAACGAGGAGTCGATATGCCAGGACGACGTGCCGAGCGTGAAGGATTTATGCCCGGGGTCGTTCACCGGTTTGATGCCCCCGGTAGCGCGATCGATATTGGTGACGCGCAGCACCGTCTTGTGGCCGTCCGCCTGGTCCTTGGGGTCGGGAAAATCTTCGAGCCTGCCGAACCTTTCGCTGAACGCGACCTGCTGGTCCGCATTGAGCCGTTGTCCCCGGAACACCAGCAGGCGGTATTCGTCGAAGGCGGCCGTCAACGCAGCGAAATCTTCGTCGGAGAGCGGTTGCGACAGGTCGATCCCGTCGATTTCGGCGCCGATTTCGGCTGTTCTGGGGGCAATTCTAAGAGCGGACATTTTTTAGCGACACCCGGCTGGTTGGTATATGCGGGAAGCTTAGCGGGGTCGCTCTCTGTCGGCAACGTTCTGCAGGTACGGGGCAGATTGCGGTGTGTCCGGCCGCCGGATTGTGTTCCGCCGCGCCATATGAGACGTTCGGTCCGCCGTCATCGCCGCACGCAAAGGAAACCTCTCATGGAAAAGATCAATATCCAGTTCACGCTGTTTTCGGCGTTTTATTCGCCGCTGATTTCGACGTTCTCGGCGGGGTTTCTGCAGGAAGAGGGGCTCGATCCCGAATGGTCGATCTCGCCGCCCGGCGTTTCCGCCATCGCGGCGATCGAGGACGGTTCGGTTCATGTCGCCCAGTCCGCGCTGAGCCAGGGTTTCGGTCCGCTGTCCAAGGGAGAGATTCCGAGCGTCGTCCATTTCGCCCAGATCAACGAAATGGACGGGTTTTTCATCACCGGCCGCGAAGACGACCCGGATTTCACCTGGGACAAGCTCGAAGGCGCCGATGTCATTACCTTCCCGGGCGGCCAGCCGCTCGCCATGTTCAAATATGCCTGCCACAAGGCGGGGATCGATTATGACAAGATCAATCTGATTCATCCCGGCGGCGCCGCCGATATCGATGCGGCATTCCGCGCGGGCGTCGGCGAATATGTCCAGCAGCAGGGACCGTTCCCGCAGCAGCTGGAAGCCGACGGCGTCGGTTTCGTGGTCGCGCAATCCGGCCCGCTGATCGGCCCCTGCGGGTTTTCCAGCCTCGTCAGCACCCGCGAATGGCTGAAGACCGATATGGCGAAGGCCTTCATGCGGGCCTACCGGAAAACGCGGATTTACATGAACGAAACCCCGGCATCGGAAATCGCGGCGGCGGAAAGCCCCTATTTCCCCGATATCGACGAAGACGTTCTGGCGCAGTGTATTGCGAGCTACCAGGATCTCGGCACCTGGACGCCCCATGTCGAAATCACCGAGCCCGCGTATGAGGTCATTCTCGACGTGTTCGAACATTTCGGCACGCTGAAGGAACGCTATCGCTGGGACCAGGTCTGCGTCGCGCCGCCGGCGGGCTGATCGGGTAACGGACCGGGCAGGGGATCCGGACGGCCGATGAAAAAGACAATCGACCTGCTTGACCGGCTTTATCACGGGGATACGGCGGCGGCCGTCCGCTTTCGTTTCGCCCTGCTGACGATCGACCTGGTGACCATTACGTTCTTCGTGGCACTGTCGATGGCGGCGCTCCAGGCGCCCTGGATCACGGCGCTCAATTACCTGATCGCGGCCTATCTCGTCGCCGATCTGACCGCACGCGGGCTGCTGCGCAAACGCAGGCTGATCTATCTGCTCTGGCCGACAACGATTGCCGACATCGTCGTCGTCATCAGCCTGCTGTTCGCACCCTTCGTGGAAAGCCTGGCGTTCCTTCGCATATTGCGGGCGCTCCGCCTGCTGCAGTCCTATCACATGGTTCGCGACCTGCGCCGGATCTATCCGTTTTTCCGCAGGAACGAGACCGTCATTCACGCGGTCCTCAACCTGGTGGTGTTTATCTATATCGTGTCGGCGCTTGTGCTCGTGCTGCAGGTCGGCCGCAATCCGCTGATCGGCAATTATCTCGACGCGCTGTATTTCACGGTCACGACGCTGACGACCACCGGCTTCGGCGACATTGTGCTCACCGGCGGATCGGGGCAGCTTTTATCCGTTATTATCATGGTCGCCGGCGTTGCGCTTTTCCTGCGCCTGATCCAGACGATTTTCCGTCCGGCGCAGGTCAAACACCGGTGCCCCGATTGCGGTCTGACCGAGCATGACCGCGATGCCGTGCATTGCAAACACTGCGGCAGGGTGATCGATATCGAAACCGAAGGGGTCTGAACCCCGCAATTCGCCGTTTCAGCCTATCGTTGCGCCTTTTTTCCGTTTCAGGCCTAATGATTCTGTCGAAAACAAAAATGACAAAATCAGATAGGGAAACGGATAGATGGCAAAATCCATAACGTTCATTGCTGCGATGGCTTCGGCCGCCGCATTAGCATTCGCCGTGTCGGCGCCTGTGTCGGCGCAGACGGTGATCAAGATCGGTTCGCCGACCATCAAGGAAAGCGTCCATCACTGGATGCTGGAATATGAAAAACGGATCGAAGCCCGTGCCGGGAAAAAATTCGACGTCAAAGTCTTCCCGCTCAGCCAGCTCGGCTCGATCCCCCGGATGGTCGAGGGTGTCCAGTTCGGCACGATCGAGCTTGCGATGGTGCCGTCGGGTTTCATGGTCGGGATCGACCAGCGGTTCCAGGTTCTCGACGCCCCTGCGGTGTTCAAAGACCAGGCGCATGGCTTCCGGACGGTCCAGGACCCCGAATTCAAAAAGGCGTTCTGGGATATGGGAGAGAAGAAAGGCATCAAGATGATCGGTCTGTTCTGCCCGGCCGATACGAATTACGCGAGCCGGACTCCGATCAGGACACTGGCGGATTTCAAGGGCAAAAAGATCCGCGTGTTTGCAAATGCGCTGGAACGCGAGGCCCTGCGCCGTATCGGTGCAACGGCGGCGCCCATGCCGTTGTCCGAGGTTCTGCCCGCGTTGCAGCGGGGCGTCCTCGATAGCGCCAAGTCCGGGATGGTGATCTTTGTGGCCTTCAAGTTCCAGCACACGACGAAATACGTCACCCGTACCAACGAATCGCTGATCTGCGTGCCGACCATTGCCAGCAAGACATGGTTCGACAAGCTGTCGAAAGACGACCAGCAGATGGTGCTCGAGGAAGCGCAGAACACGGATACCGTGATGCAGCCGCGGTCGATCGCCTTCAACAGCAACATTTACAATGTCTGGAAAAAGATCGGCGGCGAACTGATTACCCTGCCGCCGGCGGATCTTGCGGAATTCCGCAGGCGGTTGTCGACCGTCGGGGACGCAGTAATGAAGGACAAGCCCGAGGTTAGGGAAATGTATGAGTTGATGAAGAAAATCGCCGTCCGTCACGCCGACGGCTAGACAGGGCAGGCAGTCCGGGCAGGCAATACGGGCAGATTTGGCAACGGGGGTTCCGGTGAAAACCGGGCCCCCGCAGTCGTGACCGCAAGGCGGGACGTAATGGCGGTTGTGGAATCGTCGTTGTCGAGCCATCTATGTCGGTGTCGAGGTATCTCGCAATCGACCGGAGAGGCTGATTCCATGGGTTCGTCCCGTTACTACTTTTTCTATGCGATCCTCATTGTTACGGCCGCATTTGCGGTGCTTGGCGCCGCCGGCAACGGTATCTTTCTCTGGTTCCTGCCGATTGCGGTGCCGCTCTGCCTGCTCGGCACCTGGGATGTCCTTCAGACCCGCCACAGCGTCCTCCGGAATTACCCGGTCCTCGCCCATCTGCGGTTTCTGTTCGAGGGGATCCGGCCCGAACTGCGGCAGTATTTCTTTGAATCCAATCTCAGCGGCACGCCGTTCAGCCGGGAACAGCGTTCGCTGGTTTACGGACGCGCCAAGAACGAGGAGGACAGAAAGCCGTTCGGGACGGAACTGGACGTATATGCCCAAGGCTATCGCTGGGTGAATCATTCCGTCGCACCGAAAGCCCATCACGACGCGCCGATGCGTGTCGAAATCGGCGGGCCGGATTGCCGGCGGCCCTATTCGGCATCGCTTTTCAACATTTCAGCCATGAGCTACGGCGCGATCAGTCCGAACGCGATCCGGGCCATGAACCAGGGCGCGAAACGCGGCGGGTTTGCGCATGACACCGGCGAAGGGGGGATCAGCCGTTATCACCGCGAATTCGGCGGCGACCTGATCTGGGAGATCGGCAGCGGGTATTTCGGCTGCCGCAACGACGACGGCAGCTTCAACGCGGACATGTTCGCGGAGCAGGCCGGGGACGGCCAGGTGCAAATGGTCGAGATCAAGCTGTCCCAGGGCGCCAAACCCGGACATGGCGGCGTTCTGCCGGCGGGAAAGATTACACCTGAAATCGCGAAGACCCGGCGGGTGCCGGAAGGCGTCGACTGCGTCTCCCCGGCGGCGCACAGCGCGTTCTCGACACCCCTGGAAATGATGGAATTCGTGGCGCGTTTGCGGGACCTGTCCGGCGGGAAGCCCACAGGATTCAAGCTCTGTATCGGGCACCGGTGGGAGTTCATGGCGATCTGCAAGGCGATGCTCGAAACCGGGATCACCCCCGATTTTATCGTGGTCGACGGCAGCGAGGGCGGCACCGGCGCGGCGCCGATCGAATTCAGCAACCGCATGGGAACGCCGCTCCGGGACGGGGTCCGTTTCGTCCACAACGTCCTGGTCGGTGCCGGTCTTCGCGACAGGGTAAAAATCGGGGCGAGCGGCAAACTGGTTTCCGCTTTCGACATCGCGGCCGCCATGAGCCTCGGCGCGGACTGGTGCAATTCCGCGCGCGGGTTCATGTTCGCCGTCGGCTGTATCCAGTCGCAAAGCTGCCATACGAACCGCTGCCCGGTCGGTGTCGCGACACAGGACGAACAGCGCCAGCGGGCGCTTGTCGTGCCGGACAAGGCGGACCGGGTTTACAACTTTCACCGCAATACCCTGAAGGCGCTTGCCGAATTCGTCGCCGCTTCGGGACTCGAACAGCCTTACCAGCTTGGACCGCAATATCTGTATCTGCGCGCCGAAAACGGGCCGGTGCTGCCGGTCAGCAAGGCCTATTCGTGGCTCGAACCCGGCGAATTGCTCAGCCCCGGCGGCGTGCCGGACTATGCCGAGTACTGGTCGGCCGCCCGGTCGGATACGTTCTCGGCCGTTGAGCCGCTGGCCGTGCCGTCCGGACAAACGCCTCCGCCCTGAACGGGCGCTGCATCAGTCGAGGCGCATGACGATCTTGCCGAAATGCCTGTTGGCCTTCATGTATTCGACCGCTTCGGCGGCGTCCTCGAAGGCGAATTCGCGGTCTATCGGCAGGCTCAGCTTCCCGGCTTCCACGGCATCCCACAAATCGGCTTTCATGGCGGCGACGATGTCGCGCACTTCCGCGACCGAGCGCGTGCGGAACGACACGCCGATATAGTCGATCCGCCGCATCGCATGGAGATCGAAATTGAACTCGCCGGTAAAACCGCCGAGCCGCCCGACATTGACGATACGGCCCAGAATTCTGGTGGCCGCCAGGTTCTGGTTGGCGACATAGCCGGCAACCTGGTCGACGATCAGGTCGACGCCGTCGCCGCCGGTGGCTTCCAGCACCTGGTCGACCCAGCCGGGATCGGTCGAATCCACCGCGAGGTCGGCGCCGAATTCGTAAAGCCGTGCCCTGCGTTCCGGATTGGTGGACGATCCGATCACCAGCTTTGCGCCCATCGCCCTGGCAATCTGCATGCCCAGCAGTCCGACGCCGGAACTGGCGCCCTGGATCATCACGGTCTCGCCGGCTTTCATCCGACCGGCGGTGATTGCGGCATTGTGCATCGTCTGCAGCCCGACCGGCAGGGTGGCCGCCTGCGCCCAGGTCATGTTGTTGGCGGGGATCGGCACGGTCCGGCCCCAGTCGGCGGTAGCAAATTCGCCCCAGCCCGACGTGCCGGAACACATCACCCGGTCGCCGGGTTTGACGTTATCGACCTCTGCGCCGGTTTCGACCACTTCGCCGACATATTCGATGCCGGGCACCGTACCGGGGCCGCCGTCGCGGCCGTGCGCCATACCGCTCGCGACCATCGAATCGGCGCGGTTGAGGCCGCAGGCCCGTACCCGGATCAGCACCTCGTTGGGGGCGGGTTTCGGTTCCGCAATGTCTTTGATCTCGAGCCCGTTTTCGCCGACGACTGCCGCTTTCATCGCTATTCTCCCTGTTGCCGGCGCAGTGTACCAATCCGGCATGACGGCGTCACCGCTTGCCCGGCCCCGCCATCCGCATCATCATGCGCCCCCCGAAGACCCCGAAGGAACTGGGCAGATGAACGATGCCGCCACAGGCGACGCAGAGGCGCGCGGCTACAACGATATGCAGGATCATCTTGCGGCGCTCGATGCCGCAGGCCTGCTGACGACGATTGCGGCGCCCATCGACAAGGATTCGGAGCTGAGCCCGCTGGTGCGCTGGCAGTTTCGCGGCGGCATCCCGGAGGCGGAGCGCAAGGCGTTCCTGTTCACCGATATACACGGTGGCGACGGACGGTCGTTCGACATCCCGGTCGCCGTCGGCGCCCTCGCCGGGAATGCCGCGATTTACAGCATTGGGATGGGTGTGCCCGCGGCGGAGATCGGCGATCGCTGGTCCCATGCAATCGCCAACCCGATCGCCCCGGTGGTCGTCGACAACCCGCCCTGCCAGGACGTCGTGTTCGAAGGCACCGATCTGACGTCCGGCAACGGACTCGATGCCTTGCCGGTGCCGGTGTCGACGCCGGGCTACGATTCCGCCCCCTATCTGACCGCGACGGCCTGCGTGACCCGCGACCCGGATACCGGAATCCAGAACCTCGGTACGTATCGCGGCGGGCTGAAGGCGCCCGACAGGATCGGGCTCAAACTGTTCATGAATCTGGGGCAGGGCGGCGCCGCCCACTGGGAAAAGTACCGGGCGCGGGGCGAGCCCATGCCGATTGCCATGGTGGTCGGCTGTCCGCCGCCGGTCGCCTATGCCGCACCGCAGAAACTGGCGAAGGATGTCGACGAGATGGGCGTGGCGGGCGGGATTGCCGGTGCGCCGATGCGGGTCGCGAAGGCCCGCAGTTCCGACCTGCTGGTGCCGGCGGACGCGGAAATCGTCATCGAGGGGCTGATCGATCCGGAATATTTCGAACCCGAAGGCCCGTTCGGCGAAAGCCACGGCCATATCAATCTCGAGGAATTCAATTTCATCCTGACCGTGACCGCGATCACGCGGCGGAAAAAGGCCGTGTTCACGTCGATCATCAGCCAGGTGACGCCGTCTGAATCGTCGGTCATCAAGCGGGTCGCCTACGAGCCGCTGTTTCTCAGCCACCTGACCGGGCATCTCGGCATTCGCGGCGTCAGGCGCGTCGCCATGCACGAACCCCTGACGAACCTGCGCAAGGTGCTGGTCATCCAGTTCGACCGCTCGGTGCCGCGCACCGAAATCTGGCGGGCGCTGTACGGCGCGATGTCGCTGCAGGCGCCGGTCGGCAAGTACCTGATCGCGGTCAACGAGGATATCGATCCCGACAATCTCGACGCGGTGTTCTGGGCGATGAGCTACCGCGCCAACCTGGCCGAGGATTGCGAACTGATGCATCACCGCCCGCTGGGGCACGGCCCGAAATCGGGCGCGGCGGAGGACGCGACGATGCTTATCGATGCGACCCTCAAGGCCGATATGGCGCCGGTGGCGCTGCCGAAACGCGAATACATGGAGCACGCGAAGGAATTATGGGAAAAGCTCGGCCTGCCGCCGCTGAAGCCCGAACCGCCGTGGCACGGCTACGAGCTGGGCGACTGGTCGGCGGAATGGGATACCCTCGCCGCCCGCGCCGCCGCCGGGGACTGGAGATTGAACGGGGAACGGTCGCACCAGCAGCGCCGCACGGGCGTCGCCCCGAATACCGATATCCGGCAGGTGACCGATGAGTGACGGCCAGAGCCTGACGAAGCGGATCCGATGAAAAACCCTTTTGCGAACGTGCCGCCGGTCGTCGCCGGTCCGGTCTGGATGGTGACGGCCGGGATTGGCTATACGCTCACATCTGTCTGTACGCGCGAATTGTCGTCCGACTATTCGACCGCGCAACTGGCGTTCATGCGCGCCGTCATCGCGCTCGGCTTCGTCGCCCCGCTGATTCTGCGTAACGGCATCTCGGTGATGAGGACGACGGTGTTCCCGCTGCACCTGCTGCGGTCGATTTTCACCTATGGCGGCATGATGTGCTGGTTCTATGCGGTCAGTGTGATCCCGATTTCCGACTACACGGCGCTGCTCTATTTTCAGCCGATTTTCACCATCCTGTTCGCGATCTTTATCCTGCGTGAAACGGCGGGACCCCGCACATGGGGGGCGGTGGCGGTCGCCTTCGTCGGCGCGCTGGTCATCCTGCGTCCGGGTTTCCAGGACATCAGCTTCGGCATGATCGCGGCAATTGCAACTGCGGTGCTGTTTGCCGGGGTCAATACCTGCATGAAATTCCTGTCGCGGACCGACTCGGCCGCCGTGATGGTGGCCTATGTCAGTATCCTGATGCTTGTCCTGTCCGCCGTTCCGGCCTGGTTCTACTGGACCGATCCTGTCCTGGCCGATCTGCCGGCGATTCTCGGCGTCGGCGTTTTTGCGCTGATGGGCCAGTATGCGATTACCCGCTCCATCGCCGTTGCAGACGCGCGCGTGGTGCAGCCTTTCGATTTTTCCCGCCTGATTACGGCGGCGATTCTGGGCTGGGTCGTCTTCGGCGAGACATCCGATGCCTATACCTGGGCCGGCGCGCTGGTTATCTTTTGCGCCAGTTATTACGTCATCGTATTCGAACGCAGAGGCGGGACCTGACATCATGAGCACGTACAGAATTGCGGTCATTCCGGGAGACGGGATCGGCAAGGAAGTGATGCCCGAAGGGCTGCGCGCGCTCGAAGCGGCGGGCGCCAAATTCGGCATCGATTACGATTTCACGCATTTCGGCTGGAACTGCGACGACTACGCGTCCACGGGCTACATCATGCCGGAAGACGGTATCGAACAGCTCCGCCCGTTCGACGCGGTATTTCTCGGCGCGGTCGGCATGCCCGGCGTGCCGGACCATGTGTCGCTATGGGGCATGCTGATCCCCATCCGCCGCGAGTTTTTCCAGTACGTCAATCTGCGCCCGGCGCGGCTGCTGCCGGGGGTGACCTCGCCGCTGGCGGGGCGCGGGCCGGACGATATCGACATGATGATCGTGCGCGAAAACGTCGAAGGCGAATATTCGCAGATCGGTGGGCGGATGTATGAAGGCACCGACGCGGAAATGGCCGTCCAGCAGGCCGTGTTCACGCGGGCGGGCTGCGACCGGGTGATGCGCTATGCGTTCGAACTGGCGATGACGCGTCCGGCCAAGAAGGTGACGTCGGCCACCAAGTCCAACGGCATCATCCATTCCATGCCGTACTGGGACGAACGCTTCGCCGCCATGGCCGCGAACTACCCCGAGGTGGAGACCGACCAGTATCACATCGATATCCTGACGGCGCGGTTCGTGACCAGCCCGGACTGGTTCGATGTCGTCGTCGGCTCCAACCTGTTCGGCGATATCCTGTCGGATCTCGGCCCGGCGATTGCCGGCTCCATCGGCATTGCGGCGTCGGCGAATATCAACCCGGAACGCGATCATCCGTCCATGTTCGAGCCCGTGCACGGATCGGCGCCCGATATATTCGGTCAGGGCATCGCCAACCCGGTGGCGCAGATATGGTCGGCGGCCATGATGCTGGACCATTTCGGCGAGCGCGAGGCCGGTGCCGCCATTGTTTCCGCCATCGAGAACGTGCTCGGCGACGGCGGGCCGTGCACCCGCGACCTCGGCGGCCAGGCGACGACCGTGGAGGCGGGCAAGGCGATAGCGGCGGCGATATGATTACCCAGTACACCTGGCCGACCCCGAACGGGCACAAGGTCTCGATCCTGATCGCGGAACTCGGCCTCGAGAACGAGGTGGTGGCGGTCGACATCAATCAGGGGGACCAGTTCGATCCCGAGTTCCTGAAACTCAGCCCCAATAACCGCATTCCCGCGATTGTCGACCACGATCCGGCGGATGGCGGGGATGCGGTTTCGGTGTTCGAGACCGGCGCGATCATGGTCTATCTGGCGGAGAAAGAAGGCCGGTTCCTGCCGGGCCCGGACGATATCCGCGGCCGCAAGGCGGTCCTCGAATGGCTGATGTGGCAGATGGGCGGGCTCGGCCCCATGGCCGGGCAGGCGCATCATTTCCGCCAGGCGATGGGCGGGGTCGATGTGCCCTACGGGGTGGAGCGCTATTCCAACGAAGTGCGCCGTCTGTACCGTGTGATGGACAGACGGCTGGCTGAAAACGAGTGGCTGGGCGGTGAGCAATATTCCATCGCCGACATGGCGTGCTGGCCGTGGGCGCGCCCGTCGCGCCGCCAGGGCGTGGACAAGGCGGAATTTCCGCACGTCAGACACTGGTTCGACGAAATGTCGGCCCGGCCCGGCGTGCAGGCGGGCATGGAACTGCTGTCGGAGCGTCGCGGATCGAAAAAAATGACAGATGAAAGCCGCGATTTGCTGTTCGGCAGGGGCCAGTTCGACCGTCGCTAGAGCGTTCCCGGTTACGGGGTCCGCCGCGCTTCCGCGCGCACGCTGTACCAGTTGCCGGCAAATATGATCAGCGCGCCCACGGCGGTCCACGGGTCCAGCGCTTCGGCGTAGAGCAGGTAGCCGAGCACCGCCATTGCCGGCAGGCGCAGGAAATCGAGCGGGAAGATGACCGTAATGTCCGCAAGCGCCAGCGCGCGCGCCATCGAGTAATGCGCCCAGAGCCCCGCCAGTCCCCAGACCAGGATCCGCGGTATGTCGACGGTCCCCGGGGTGACCCAGTCGTATATGAACACGGCGGGAATCAGCCCGGCGGGCAGTTGCAGCAGGTTCATCCAGAAGATGATTGCCTGCGGGGATTCCGTGCGGGTCAGAAATTTGACCATCACGCCGGACCCGGCATAGAGGAACGAGCCCGTGACCATGACCAGCCCGGCGAGGTTGAAGGCGGACCCTTCCGGCCGCAGGATCAGCAGCACGCCCGCGAACCCGAAAATCGTCGCGATCCATTTGTGGCGCCACATGCGCTCGCCGAGGACGAGCACGGCCAGCAGGGCGGTAAACAGCGGAATCGAAAATTCGATGGCGGTCAGATCGGACAGCGTCAGATGGACGATGCCGTATATCCAGCAGATCTGCCCGCCGAACTGGATTGTGGCGCGTCCGAAATGCCAGCGAAAGCGCTGTGTCCGCAGTTCGGCGAACCGCGACCGCGCGAGGAACGGCAGCACCACCAGGACGCCGATCAGACTTCTGAAAAACAGTATTTCGAAGGTCGACATCTCGGCATGGAGACCGCGCGCCGCAATGACCATGCCGGCAAACCCGGCCATGGTGCCGCAGAACCACAGGATTGCCTGAAACAGGGGGGGCATCGGCGCTATCCCGCCTTCGCGGCGTCTCTGCCGGGCCGCATTTCCCGCAGAACGGAATAGTAGTTTCCGGCGAATATCATCATCGCGCCGACGAGAATCCAGATGCTGACCCCTTCGCTGTAGAACAGCCATCCGATCGCGCCCGCCAGCGGCAGGCGCACGAAATCGATCGGAATGCAGACTGTCGCATCGGCGAGCTGGAACGCCCGGGCAAGGCAGAAATGCGCCGACATTCCGGCAAGGCCGATGGCCAGCACCCAGGGGACTTCCCCCCAGGACGGCCACACCCAGTCGAACCAGAACACCGCCGGCACGATGCTCAGCGGCAGCTGGATCACCTGCATCCAGAACACGATCACCCAGGGGGAATCGCTGCCGGTCAGCGACTTCATCATCACGTTCGACATGCCGTAGAACAACGCGCCCAGGAGCACCACCAGCGCGCCCCCGGAAACGATCTCTATCCCGGGGCGCAGGATAACCAGAACGCCGGCAAGGCCGATCGCGACCGCGACGATCCGGTGTGCTTTCGCTTTCTCCCCCAGGAACAGAATGGCGATCACCGCCGTCCACATGGGCATCGTGAATTCCAGCGCCGTGACATGGGCCATCGGCAGGATGGTGACCCCGATCACCCAGCACCACTGACCGCCGAAATGCACCACGTTTCGCCCGATCTGCATGCCCGCGCGCCGCGTCCGGATATGGCGGAACCCCATATACCAGGCGACGCCGCACATCACCGGGATACCGACGATCGACCGGAAAGACAGGAGCTGAAAGGTCGACATGACGGTGGAAAGCTCGCGCACGGATATCATCATCAGAATGAACGACGCGGCGGCGCACAGTACCCACAACGCCGCGCGCACGGGGTTTTGCGGGCGTATCGTCAACGGTACAGCGGTGTCTGCCATCGTGTGCTGCTTTCGTCGTCTGCAGGGCCGGGGAAGGGTCCGGCCCCGTCGCGGGGAGGCCGGACCGTGTTCCGCGACGCGGTTGTTCCTGTAGCGATGTCCGGGAATGATTTCTGACGGGCGTGCTCGGTCGGGGCAACTTACCTTTTTTCCGACTCCCGGCAAGGGTATTCCGCCGCGCCGGCTTGGTCGCGCCGCCGCAGCAACGTAGAGTGCGCGCATAAGGAGAATGCGATGAACATGGACCTGAGAAGTTTTATCGGCGAGGCGCGGCAGCTCGGGCCGGAGTATTTTGTCAGTATCTCGAAACCGGTCGATCCGGTGCTCGAGACCTGCGTAATACAGCAGAAGCTGGCGGCGGACGGCCGCTTTCCCGCGATCCGGATGGAAAACATAAAGGGCGCGGAGCTGCCCCTGGCGACCAATATTCTCGGCAGTTATTCGCTTCTCGGCCTGGCGCTGGGGGTCGACCCGGGACAGCCCAAAAGCGCCATCCTGAAACGCTTTCGCGACCGCGCGGCGACGCCGCTCGAACCGCAACCGGTCCCGCGCGACGCGGCGCCGGTAAAACAGGTGGTTCTGACGGGCGACGATATCGATCTCGCCAAACTGCCGATCGTTCACCATGCCGAACGGGATTCCGGCAAATACATCACTGTCGGCGTGCTGATTCTGCGCGATCCCGACAGCGGTGTGCTGAATGCCGGCATGTATCGTCACGAGGTTCAGGGAAAAGACAAGCTCGGCTGCATGTTCAACCCGACCCACCATGCCGGCTATATCTATCGCCGCTGCCAGGAGTTGAACAAGCGGATGGAGGCGGTTCTGTTCATCGGCCATCACCCGGCGGCGCTGCTCGGCGCGCTGGGCGAAGGATCTATCGATTCCTGCGAGCTCGATCTGATGGGGGGACTGATGGGCGAACCGCTCGCCGTTACCGACGCCGAAACCGTCGACCTGCCGGTTCCCGCCTTTGCCGAAATCGCCATCGAGGGCTACCTGGATCCCGCCAGCGAGACCGCGGACGGCCCGTTTGCCGAATTCACCGGATATTACGGCCCGGCCAAGGACCCGATCGGTCTGATGCAGATTACCGCCATTACGATGCGTTCGGACGCGATCTATCACGATCTCGACCCGGCCCACCAGGAGCACAACCTCGCCAATGCGCTGTCGCTCGAAAGCGCGGTATACGACAGCGTGCACCGGCTGGTGCCGTCGGTCGCGGCGGTGTACGTGCCGGTATCGGGGGCGTGCCGTTTCACGACCTATGTCGCGATCAGAAAAAGCGTGCCCGGCCAGGGAAAATCCGCAGGCCTTGCCGCGATTGCGGCCAATCCGAATCTGAAAATCGCGGTCGTCGTCGACGACGATATCAATATCTACGACGAGCAGCGGGTGCTGTGGGCGATCGCGACCACGTTCGAGGCGGACCGCGACCTGGTTGTCATTCCCAACGCCATGGGGTCCCACCTCAACCCGTCATCCTATGGCGAAATCCGCGAACAGCACGGGCCGATGAACACGAAGCTGGTGATCGACGCGACCCGCCCGGCGACGCTGCCCTTCGAGGAGCGCATCCACCCGCCGCGGGACGTGTGGGACCGGATCGATCTGGCCGATTATATCGACGGATACTAGCCGTGCGGAAATAGGCGTCGGCCGTGGCCGGGGAAGGTCAGTCCGCGTCGCGGCGGGTCCGGGCCGCCCGCGCTTCGCGGCGGACGATATAGAGGGTCGATGCGAAGATTACCGCCCCGCCGATCCACGCCCAGAGGACCGGCGTTTCGGCGAAGAATACGAATGCGCCCAGGGTAACCCAGGGCAGCTTGGTGAAATCGACCAGGATGATCAGGCTGGCATCCGCTTCACCCAGAGCCTTTGCCAGCAGCCAGTGGGCGAGCGTGGCGAACGCGGCGAGCGCGACCAGCCAGGGAATGTCGGGCAGGACCGGAATGCCGATCCCGCCAAGCGCCCAGGCAAGGGCAAGCGCCATCGGCAGGTGCATTACGTTCATGTAGAACACCACCGTGTCGCTGGAACACTGGCGCATCAGCACCTTGGTCGCGATATTGGCGCCCGCATAGCCGATGGCGGAGACGAGGGCGGCGATGGCTGCCAGCGTTATCGGCTCGATCCCGGGTCGCAGAATGACCAGAACCCCGGCGAACCCGATCGCGGTCGCGACCCAGCGCGCTGCATCCACTTTTTCGCCGAGAATGAAAATCGCCAGCACGATGGTAAACAGCGGCACCGTGAATTGCAGCGCCATGCCGGTCGACAGGTTGATGTGGGAAATCGCATAGAACCAACCGGCGACGCCGACGAAATGCATGACATTGCGTAACAGGTGGTAACGGAACTGGGTTGTCCGGAACAGTGCACTGCCGCTGCGTGCGAATATCGGCGCCAGCAGGCCGAGGCCGATAAGCGCCCGCCAGAACGCAAGCTCGCCCGTGTTGTAGCTGTCCGACAGATGGCGAACGACCATGACCATGGACATAAACGCAAATGTCGACAGGGTGATCCACACGAAGCCGCGCAGATTGGATGAAATACCGGCGAACCAGCGGCGCACACCGGTCATTGGTCGCCGGCTTCTGCGGCTTGCGCCCGCCTCAGCTTTTCAAGCCGGCTTTCGCGGACGGTGATGTACCAGGTGCTGAGGAAGATGATCCCGCCGCCGACCCATACCCATATTTCCGGCACTTCGCCGAACAGCGCGAAGGCGAACCCGGCGGTGAAGGGCAGGCGCAGGAAATCGGTCGGTCCGATCACGCTGGCATCGGCCATGCGCAGTGCCGTCGTAAACAGGAAGGGCGCAAAAGTTCCCATCACGCCGACGATGAGGATCGGCACGATGTCGTCGGCCGACGGGCCGGTCCATGTCCAGAGCGCCATCGGGATGGAGAACAGGAAAATGAAGGCGTTGGTGTAGAAGGTCAGGGTCAGCGGGGATTCGGTCTTCAGCATGAACTTCAGAAACACCACGGTGCCCGCATACAGCGCCGCCGAGGCGAGGATCATCAGTTCGGGCAGGCCGATTCCGACCGTGTCGGGACGCAGCACCACCAGCGCGCCGCCAAAACCGACCAGCGTCGCCAGGATCCGGCGGATTCCGACCCGCTCGCCGAGGAACAGCGCCGCCAGCACCACCAGGAACAGGGGCAGCGTGAAATGGATCGCCACCGCTTTGCCCAGCGGCACGACGCTGATGGCGTAAAACCACAGGATCATGCCGGCGAAATTGACCACCGCCCGCATCCCGTGCAGCACCAGTCGCCGGGTTTTCAAAAGATGGAAACCCTTCCAGGCGAACCACGGCAGCAGGATCGCCATACTGACCGACATCCGCCAGAACACGATCTCGAATGTCGACAGGGTTTCGGACAGCACGCGCACGGATGTGTGCGTCGACGAGAACAGCACCATCGAAAAAACGGCGATCAGAACGCCTTTGAGAACGGTCGGGGAATTCGGAAGGGGGATTGGAATGGGGTTCGGTGTCCGCGTGGTGGAATGGAACCGTCTGAAGTGACGGCGGGAAGCTGATAGAGACAAACTGGTCCGGACCGGCCGGACAGCCGCCAGCATACCCGCTTTCGACGGAAAAGTGGCCCGCCGTAAACGGGAACCGGTCCGGCGCCGGGTGCGCGGGTGGCGGTGCGCCGGGGGGGCGCCCCGCGGGGGCTCCGGATCAGGTCACCGGGTCAGGTCACCGGGGTCCGGATCACCAGTTCCTGCTGCAGCGCGATGGCCGCGTCGCTCGAATCCACGAGCCGTTCGATGGCATCGCTGAGCTGAAGGAATTCTTCGCGGCTGAGCGAGCCGAATTCCGCATCGTTGACCTTGCGCTGGAACGGGGCGAGCTCGCCGAGCAAGGCCAGCCCTTTTTCGGTGACCGTCAGGATCGTCTTGCGCCGGTCCGTCCGGTCCCGCGTTTTGCCGACGAGCCCCATATTCTGAAGCTTGCGGGTGGTGTTGGTGATAAAACCGGTGCTGACATGGAGATGTTCGGCGACCGTTTTGACATTGACGGCGCATTCCTGGCTGAGATGGGCGATCGAGATCAGGATCGTGTACTCGGTGCCGGCCAGACCGATCCGCCGGGCATGTCCGTCGCGAATCCGCTCGTGGCGGACGTTGAATGCGAAAAAAGCGTGGACCAGCTTGCGGAACACCTGGTCGCCGCCGTCGACGAGCAGGGCATCGCGGGAAATGGTCAGCGGCACCATCGGCGCGGTATCCTTGGCTTTTTCGGCGTTCCGGTTGCTCAAAATCATCTCCCGATCGGGCGTTTCGGCGGACACGCTAAAACGGTTGACGCGGGTCCGATGTTCAAAATACTATACTTAGTATACTATTTTGGGCGTTGGAAACAACGGCGGAAACAGCGCGGCAAGGCGGCGCAAACCAGGAGAACTCGAGATGGCCAAGACAGGCGCAGAGCATCTTAAATCGTTGCAGGACGGGCGTGAGGTCTTTTTGAACGGCAAGAAGATCGACGACGTCACCACGCATCCGGCGTACAAGAATGCCGTCGCGGCGGCCGCCGGGCTGTACGATTTTCAGGCCCATCCCGACAATATCGACTGGATGACCTTCGAATCCCCGACATCGGGCGAACGGGTCAACCGCTGCTGGCAGCTGACCAAAAGTTACGAGGAACTGGTCGCGCGCCGCCGTGCGATCGAAGGCTGGTCGCGCCTGTCAGGCGGCTGGCTGGGGCGTTCGCCCGATCACATCGCGTCGTCGATGGTCGGCCAGGTCATGGGCCTGCCGGTATTCGAAAAGCATTCCAGCGAACGTGCCGGCGCGCTGATGGATTACTTCCGGTTCGTCCGCGATTCCGATGCCTACATGACCTACGTCATCATCAACCCGCAGGCCGACCGCAACAAGTCGACCGGCGAACAGCAGGACGAATTCCTCGCGACCGGCGTCGTCGACGAAGATGCCGAAGGAATCACGGTGCGCGGCGCGAAAATGCTCGGCACCGGGTCGATCATGGCCAACGAGGTATTGTTCGCGAATATCCAGCCGCTGAAACCGGGCGAGGAAAAATACGCCATTTCCTTCGCCATCCCCATGAACACCAAGGGGCTGAAAGTCATGTCACGCCGGTCCTACGAAGAATCGGCCAACAGCTCGTTCGATTACCCGCTGTCGTCGCGTTTCGACGAAAACGATGCGCTGGTCTACTGCGACGATGTGAAAGTGCCGTGGGAGCGCGTGTTCATCTACAAGGACACCGACGCCGCGCGCGGCCAGTTCCAGGATACCTATGCCCATTACATGCAGAACTATCAGGCGATGACCCGCCTGATGGTGAAGATGCAGTTCCAGGTCGGCGTTGCCCGGCGCATCTGCGAGACCATCGGCACGGTCGGCATCCCGTCGGTCGCCGAAAAGCTCGGCCACATGGCGGCGCAGGCGGCGATGGTCGAAGGACTGGTCTACGGCATGGAATCCGGCGGCGGCATGTTCAACGGCTATTACGTGCCCGACCGCAACCTGATGTACACCGCCCAGGTGCTGACCCAGCAGCTCTACCCCGAATTCGTGACGTCGATGCGCGAAATCGCGGGCGGCGGGCTGATCATGCTGCCGTCCTCGGCGGAGGATTTCGCCAATCCGGAGCTGAACAAATATATCAACGCGACCCAGAAATCGGCCATCGGCTCGGCCGAGGAAAAGGTGAAGTTCATGAAGCTCGCCTGGGACGCCATCGGTTCCGAATTCGCCAGCCGCCATACCCAGTACGAAATGTTCTATGCCGGCGCCCAGTTCGTGACGCGGGGCCACGCGTTCCGCACCTATGACTGGGACCGGTCGGCGGAACTGGTGGATTCGATTCTCGACAAGTACAGCCTTGCCGACACGATCGGCGGCGACAAGATCGCCGCCGAGTAACGGCAGGGCGCGGAGTAGAGAACGGAAGGGGAAACATGCGATGGCCGAAACCGATACCCTGACGGCGGAACCGCCGCGCTGCGATATCGACCCGTTTGCGCGGGAGAATATTCTCGACCCCTATGGCTGGCACGAAGAGATGCGCGCCGCCGGTCCGCTGGTCTGGATGAGCGCCTATGACGTCTGGGGCACGGCCCGTTACGACCTGGTGAAACAGGTCCTCGACGACTGGGAAGGCTATGGTTCCGGCGCCGGCGTCGGGCTCGCGAATTTTCATACCGAAAAGCCGTGGCGGCCGCCGAGCAAGCTTCTCGAAGCCGATCCGCCCGACCATACGCCGCGGCGCGGCGTGGCCGACGGGGTTATGGCGCATTCCAGGCTCCGCCTGCTGCGTCCGGTTTTCGCCGAACAGTCGAAGCTTCTGGTCGACCGTCTGCTGGAAGCCGGCGATATCGACGGGATGACGGACGTCGCGCGTCCCTATATCCTGAAAGTCTTTCCCGATGCCGTCGGCCTCGGCCCGGACGGCCGCGACCAGCTTCTCGATTACGGCAACATGGTCTTTAACGGATTCGGGCCGCGCAACGACACGTTCCGGGAATCGACCGCCGCCGCCGATGCGGTTGTCGATTACGTCATGGCCTGTTGCGAACGCGACCGGCTCGACCCCGAAGGTCTCGGCGCACAGGCCTACAAGGCCGCCGATGAAGGTATCGTCAGCCAGGAAGAGGCGCTGTTCATCGTCCGGTCCATGCTGTCGGCCGGTCTGGATACGACCGTGTACGCGATCGGCAACGTGCTGAACTGCTTCGCAACGCATCCCGGCGAATGGGCAAAGCTTCGGGCGGAACCGTCGAAGGCGCGCAACGCGGTCGAAGAGGTGCTGCGCTACGATTCGCCGTTCCAGTCGTTCTTCCGCACCACCACCCGCGATGTCGAACTGGCGGGCCGCCATATCCCGGCCGAGACCAAGATCATGATGTCGCTGGGCGCCGCCAACCGCGACCCCGATGCCTGGGAAAATCCCGATGTTTTCGATATCGACCGCAACGCCTCGGCACATCTGGGATTCGGGTTCGGGATCCATCATTGCATGGGCCAGGCCATGGCCCGTCTGGAAATGGAAGCGTTGTTCAGGGAAATGGCAAACCGGATCGACCGGATCGAGCCGGCAGGCGATCCCGTGCGGGCCATGAACAATACGCTGCACGGTTTCGAGACGCTGCCGCTCCGGGTGTATGCGGCTTAGGTGAAGTCTGCCGTCAGGCGCGCCGCAGCGTAATAACCGCGACCTCGCCCTTGCTGAAAAAGCGCAGCGGCATGATCGACACGCCGACCCCCCGGGTGGTGTACCCGGTCATCCTGCCATGCCGCCACAGGCCGCTGGCATAGCGGCGGGCGGTCCGGATATTGGTCATGATCGGGATGCCGCCGGGCAGGCAGATCTGGCCGCCATGGGTGTGGCCGGTCAGATACAGCGCCACGTCTTCGGCCTCGGCCTCGTCCAGCAGTTCCGGGGAATGCTGCAGCAGGATACGGAACCCGGCGGGCATGTCCGCCAGCGCCGCCGCCGCATCGGCGGCCGGCTGATAGGCGTGGACGTCGTCGAGCCCGATCAGCTGAATCTCGTCGTCGCCGCGGCGCAGAATCGCATGGTCGTTCAGCAGGATCCGGATACCGGCGGCTTCGAGCGGTGCCACCATCGTCCCGAGATCGTGATTGCCGAGGGTGCCGTATATGCCGTCGCGGGCGCTGATATGCCGGACGATCCGGGCCATATAGGCCGCCGCGTCCTCGTATTCGCCGGCAAGCCGGTAACGGTAATCGCCGGTCAGCGCGCACAGGTCCACTTCGATCCCGTCGAGCGCGCGCTCGATCGGCGCATCGAGATCGAGCGGTCCGTCCGCGTGTAAATCGCTCATATGCAGGATCGTATAGCCGTCGAACGCGGCGGGAAGGTTTTCGAGTGCGATCTCGAACCGGTTCACCTGGGTATCGGCGGCATTGCGGACGCCGCGCGCGTGCAGGCCGGTCGCCTTGAGCCCGAATTCGAGCGCGCGAAAGGCGACCCGGAACACCGGGCGGATAAGCCTGTGCTCGAAGGACGATTGCGGGACGCGTTGCCTGCGGATCGGCCGCTGCGTGAACGCCGGCATCCGTTCCGGATCTACCGGTACATCGGGATTCTGGAGATGCGGCGGTCGATATCCGCAATGACGCGCTTGAAGGCGGCGCTGTCGCGTTCGCCGTACCGGGCCGCGAACTGTGCCGCCGTCAGGCCTTCCGGCAGGTCGCGGATTTCGGGGAAGAAATCCGGTTCGCCGACCGGCCGCGACAGCACCGACTGTATCCGGCGCGCGCCCTCGACCGATCCGGTGGCGATTTCGGCGAACCGCACCCCGGCGCGGTCCGCGGCGAGATCGGTAAAGCTGAACCCGCTGGCCTTGTTGGAGGCATCGTCGACTTCCTTGGCCTCGCCGATGAAATCCGCGATCCCGCGGCCGCCCGCGAGCGTGAGACCGGCCGACAGAAGATAATGCTGCACCCAGTCATGGCGGCTCTGAAGCTGTATGTGGGAAATCTTTCCGGGGCCGCTCATGTAGTCGCCTTCGCGGACCTCGCCGATAAACCGTTCGAGCCTGATATCGCCGAAGAACATCGCAAGGGCGAAAATCGCCGCCTTGTTTTCCTCGATGACATCGCCGCCGGCGGAGCGCTGGCTCGCCAGTTCGAACGCGGGCTGCATGTAGCGGGCCAGCGAGGCGCGTTCGCCCCTCGGGAGCGACCTGTGAAAATCGTTCAGCCGTTTCCAGTAGACCTTGGTGATTTTCGGATCGCCCGCCGCCACGGTCTTCTTGGCCGCGGATTTCAGGTCGTCGAGCAGGCCGTCCTTCGGCCGGTAGACGACGCGGACCTCGGAGCCGATCACCTTGACGCTGCGGATCGTTTCCAGAAACGCCCTGCCGCGTCCGGCGCCGGCGAGCTGGTCCATCACGACAATGAAGACGGGGCGGACGATAGCGGTCGGAATTTCGATGTCGCCGACGCTCAGCCGCCCGATCTGCAACCCGTCATTCGACGATTCGATCAGCATCCGGATGTTGACGTATTTGCCCAGCGGGTTGTCCGGGATCGGCGGCGAGGCCGTTATGGCGCCGAGCAGCCCGAACTTGCTGGGAACGATCCGGGCCTGAAGGAACGGGGCGGCGGCCAGGGCGGCGGCCAGCGCCGTATTGATCTGGCGCTGGTTGGCGTTGATTACCGTAATCTTGCCGTCGGGCAGGTTGCGCGGATCGTATTGTTCGAGGAACGCCTTTGCCGATGCAATATCGCGCACATTGACCTGCGGGCCTTTGGTGACAAGCGGTGTTTCGTCCAGTCCGTACCAGGCGATCACGGGCGACGCGAAAATGCCGATAATTATAAGCCAGAGGACGAGGCGAATGGCGATCATGATATCCGTATACGGTCAGTAATTTTGGCAACGATGCCGGACACTGCAAGGTTAATACCGTCGGTATTGCGATTATGTAAAGGCGCGATAGGGACGGCGTTTCCCACAGGTCCGGAATTTTCAGCGCGCGGGATTCCTGACCGGCAGGCATCCCTGGCCGGGAATGGAAACATGGACGCGTTTGCACAGATCGGTTGCCGCCCTGCGATCGCGGAACGGTCCGGCCTGCAGGCGGTGAAATACCCCGCGGTCGCCGAGATCGGCCCGGACGACGATCCGCGGGATGTCGCCGATCGCCGGTCCCGCCCGCCGGAGCAGGGTCTGCCAGGCGCGCTCGGTTTCCGCCACCGTGCGGAACGATGCGAACTGTACCCGCCATATGCCGGCGGGTGCCGCGCGGTCGGCGGTTTCGGGAACGGCGGGGGTGCCGGTAAGCGGCGCCGGTTCGCTTTGCGGCTCCGGCGGGGCCGCGGCGATCGTGTCGCCCGATCCGTCCACCGGCGCCGACGGCGTGTCGGCGTCTGACACCGCGGTTGCGGGGGCCGAAAAAGCGGCCGCGACCGGGGATATCTCGGAAAGCGTTTCGGCGACAGGGGGCGGGACAGCCGGTTTGCGCGTCGGTTTCGGAACGGGTTTTACGGCATCTTTCGACACCGCGGCCGGCGGCGACGTCCGCTCCCGGATATTGAGCGCCTTCGAGAGCCGCGCCTTTGCCGCCCTGGCGTCGCTGTTGCCGTGGGCCGCCGCCAGGCGATACCAGCGGAGCGCTTCCATCGGGTCTTTGGCGAAGATCACCCCTTTTTCGTACATCTGGCCCAGCCGGTGTTCCGCCGGGGCGAATTTGCGCGCAGCGGCGAGGCTCACCCATTTGACGACCTCGAAATCGTCGCGCCTGACGCCCTGACTATTGAAATACATCACGCCGATATTGAATTCGGAATCGGCAAAGCCCCTGGCGGCCGCGCGTCTGAACCATTTCAGCGCCTGCGGATAGTCCTGTTTCACGCCGATGCCCTGATAATAAAACACCCCGAGACCGTTCGATGCGGCCGGCAGGCCCTGGGCGGCGGCCTTTAGGTGCCATTCGACCGATTTGCCGATATCGCGGTCGGTGCCGCGACCGGTCAGGTACAGGATGGCGAGGTTGAACTGTGCGTTCGCGTCGCCTTTCTCGGCCAGTGCCGTGAATTCGCGGAGCGCCGATTTGTAGTCGCCGGCCTTGTAGGCGGCGACGCCGGTTTTCATATCCGCCCGGGCCGTTCCGGGCGCGGTCAGAACCCCGGCAAGCAGGAGAACAGCCGAACAGAGCCGGGTAAAGGTATGTGCCGGGAATGCCATGGGCGGGACAATGCGACGCGGGGCCGGCGGAATCAAGTATCCTGCCGCCGGTCGTCGCGCGCCACGGCTTTGCCACATTTCGCGGGCAGGGTATGGTCTGAAAAAGTGTCTCATATATGAAACAGGTGCCCAGCCTGTGAAACGGAGTTTCCGATGATTGCCACAACCGCGCGTGCCGTCCTTTGCGGCGCAGCCCTTCTTGCCTTTTCCGGCGTCGCGCCGGCCCATGCGGATGACGACAAGCCGTTCCGTATCCTCAGCCTGTCGGGCACCGGCGAGGTCAAGGCGGTGCCGGACACGGCGTCGATCAATACCGGTGTCGTCAGCGATGCGAAGGACGCCAAGGCCGCCCTGGCGCGCAATTCGGCGGCGATGAACAGGCTGTTCGGGCAGTTGAAGAAGGCCGGAATCGCCGACCGCGACGTCCAGACGTCGAATTTCAACATCGCACCGGTTTATGCGCCTTACGATGCCAAAAACCCCGTGCCGCAGCATGAACGCATCGTCGGCTACCGGGTGTCGAACGGGGTCACCGTGCGCGTCCGCAAGCTCGAACGCCTGGGGGCGCTGATTGACGAAATGACGGTCTCCGGGGCGAATCGCATGAACGGCATCGCTTTCTACGTCGACAAGACCGAAAACCTGCTCGAAGAAGCGCGGCGCAAGGCCATGGCCGATGTCCGGCGCAAGGCGGATCTGTATGCGTCGGGGATGGGTGTCCGGCTCAAACGCGTCCTGACGATCAGCGAGCGCGTCTCGCGCCCCGGACCGTCCCAGCCGGCCTTTCGCGGTCTCGCGATGGCCAAGAGCGACGCGCGCGAAGCCGCGCCGGTTGCCGCCGGCGAACAGACGCTGAGCGTCAGCGTGTCGGTAAGCTGGGAGCTGGAATAGCCCCGGGCGATGAAATTCCGCTAATGCGGCGCGGCGGTCGTGCCGTCCGCCCATTGGCACGCTCCGGCACTGTGCTAGAATTGCCCCGTATGGCACCCACGGAGCAGCAGCATGGCTTATGAAGGACCCGCAATCGATCTGTCCGACCGCGTCGACGACCGCGCGGAGACCGACCACGAATTCCGCCTGCACCGCTCGATCTTCGAGGATCCCGATATCTTCGACGCCGAGATGGAATTCTGCTTCGAAAAGCTGTGGAATTTCCTGTGCCACGAAAGCCAGGTGCCGAACCCCGGCGATTACTACGCCACCCATATCGGCAACCAGCCGGTTTTCGTCCATCGCCAGGAAGACGGATCGGTCAAGGCGTTCATCAATGCCTGTTCCCATCGCGGCGCCATTGTCACGCCGTTCAAGCAGGGCAACGCGAAGACCATCACCTGCCGGTTCCACGGCTGGAGCTATAAATGCTCCGGCGAGTGCATCGGCATCAAGAACGAGGAAGGCGGCTACGGCGCCGAATTCGACCGGGCGCAGTACAACCTCACCGAACTGCCCCGTGTCGGCGAATACCGCGGATTCATCTTCGGCGCGCTGACCGATACCGTGTCGTCGCTGGACGATCATCTGGGCGAGGCGAAATTCTTCATCGACCTGTTCGCCGACCAGTCCCCCGACGGGCTGGAAATGGTCAAAGGCTCGCAGACCTATGTGTGCGACCACGACTGGAAGGTGCAGGCCGACAACGTCACCGACGGCTATCACGTGTCCACGGTGCACCGCAATTTCATGCACACCATCATGCAGCGCGAGGCCCGCGAGGGCGCGGAAGGCCTGCTGAAAACCGAGGTCGGGCGCATCAAGGGCGGCGTCCAGAACGGCATGTACTATCTCGGCAACGGTCACATGTGTATCTGGGCCGACCGGTCGTCGCCGGAAGGCGCGCCGCTGGCGCCGGCGACCGATTACATCAACGCCAGTTTCGACGAGGTGAAGGCCCACTGGATGCTGCGCCGGGGGCGCAACATCATCGTGTTCCCGAACCTGGTGCTCAACGACCTGGCATCCACCCATCTGCGCACCCACCGCCCGCTGGGGCCGGGCAAATGCGAGGTCACCATCTGGTGCATCGCCCCGAAGGGCGAGCCGGACGAGGCGCGGTTCGCGCGGCTGCGCAAGTTCGAGGATTTCTTTCTTGTCTCCGGCCTGTCGACGTCGGACGACGTGGTGTCGCTCGACACCGCCCAGGAAGGCTTTCACGGCAGCGAGGCGGGCTGGAACAATTACGACCGCGGCCTGTCGACCATGAAAGCCGGTCCGGACGAGGAAGCCCGGAAAGCCGGCATCAACCCCGAACTCCACTGCGCCAGCTGGGACTATGAGGCCGCCTTCGTCGGCTGGTACCGGCACTGGCGCAAGCTGGTCGAAGAAGGCACGCGGGACGCCGAGACGCCGGCGGTGGCGGCGGAATAGGGCGGGCTTCCCCGCGCCGCAAACCGAAAGTCGAAAAACAACCCCATGCACCCAAAGGGAGGGGGCGAAATCGCGGATTCCGTCTGTGGCGATGTATCCGTTTTCCCGCTCCTGTTGCGGATTCACCGATCCGGTTCACGTGCGACATTGTCGCGCGCGTTCCGGCCGGTGCGCCCGGGTTGTGCAATGTAAAACCAGGCTATCACGCGAAAGAACGAAAAGCGAACACCGGGGCCGGTATTTTTCGATTTATGGCGGGGAGCCCGGGTCGTCTATAACAGCCCGGCCGCCGCGCCGCCGTCGGCGTTGATATTGGTCGCCGCGAGGAATCCGGCCCGTTCCGAACACAGAAAAGCCACCAGCCCGGCGATATCTTCCGACGTGCCGAGACGGCCCACGGGAATATTGGCTTCGATGCCGGCATTGATTTCGTCCGGCGTTCTGCCTTCGAATTTGGAGCGCTGCTGCATCAGCGACGCCCAGCGCGGCGTGTCGATCGAGCTCGGGTTGATGCCGTTGACCAGCACGCCGTCCGGCGCCCCCGATTTGCCCAGCGCGCGGGTGAAATTGATCAGCGCCGCGTTATAGGCGCCGCCCAGGATATAGCCCGGGCGCGGCGAATGCCCGCCGCCGCCGATGATATTGACGATGCGTCCCCATTTCTGCGCCCGCATGGCGGGCAGCACGGCGCGGGACAGGCGCATATATCCCATGAATTTCAGTTCGAACGACGCCATCCAGGTGTCGTCGTCGAGATCCTCGATCCGCCCGGCGGGGGACGATCCCGCATTGTTGACCAGGATGTCGATGCCGCCCAGCGCCGCCGTGGCGCCTTCGACGACCCGCGCGATATCGGACGCATTGCCCATGTCGCCCGGGATGGCGACGACCTTGCCGCCCGAATTGGAGGACGCGGCGTTAGACGACAGTTCCTGCGCCGCCGCTTCCAGCCGCGCGCGGTCGCGCGCAACGATTGCCACATCCACCCCTTCGGCGGCCAGTTCCGCCGCGGTCGCTCTGCCGATGCCGAGGCTGCCGCCCGTGACCAGGGCGCGCTTACCCGCAATTCCGAGTTCCATGTGTTTTTCCTCCGTCGATGCCCGGACCGCCCGCGACCGGACGGCTTTTCCGGCGGCCGGCGTATAGTTCGGCCTATTGTTGTACCTCGTCCAGCCCGTATGCGGTAACGACCGCCCCGGCGGACATGAGGGCGAAGATGCCGAGCACGGCAGGAATACCGGCGATGTCGGCGACGATCCCGAACACGCCGCCGGCGACCAGCACCACCCCGATGATGGTGTTCGACAGGGCGGTATAGGCGGCGCGGCGGTTTTCGTCCGCCATGTCGACCAGATGCGTGGACCGCCCGATGCGCACCCCCTGATAGGCGATCATCAGGCCGAACAGCAACACGGGCAGGACGAAGCCGTTCTGAAGCCAGGACCCGCCGGCGCCGGCAACGCCTGCAGCCGCGGCCAGGATTGCCGCTGCGATCATGCCCGACAGGCCGAGCACCCGGCGGCTCGACCGGTCCGACAGGCGGCCCCAGACATAGGTGCTCAATATCGCGGCGAAGGCCGAGGCGAGGACGAACGGGCCGAGGGCGCCGAGCGATTTTTCGCCGTCGCGCCCGGCGATCGCCAGCAGGTAGGGCGGCGCCAGCGCCGTGGCGATCAGCAGCCCGCGGGTGACGATGAAACGCACAAGCTGCGCGTCCCGGCGCAGCAGGCCGAACTGTTCGCGGGCGACGCGAAGCGGGTTGCCGCCGCCTTCGGTCGCCCCCGGCGCCTCGTCGAGGGTCGTGAAAAGTAGCGCCGCGACGATCCACAGAACGCCGCCGAGCGCCAGCGCGCCGCAGAGCACGGTGACGGATTTGTCGAGCAGGCCGGTACTGAGCGCCGCCCCGAACAGGAACACGGTCACGGCGCCCACCGTGCCCGCCGTGCCGGTGGCCGTGCCGCGGGTGGCCTTGGACACCGTTTTTCCGAGCACGTCCTTGTAAGCGACCGAACAGGCGCTGCGCGCGACGGCGAAAACGGCAAGCAGGGCGACGATCATCCAGCCGGCGGTCGCGCCGTCGAACAGGAGCACGGTCGCCGCCATCGCCGCCAGGGACAGTCCCTGGACCAGGCTGCCGGCGGCCCAGACCCATTTGCGCTGCGGCAGCCGCCGGATCGACGCTGCCGTGAAAAGCTGCGGCAACAGGGCGCCTGCCTCGCGGACCGGGACCAGCATGCCGATGGCGGCCGTCGGCGCGCCCAGCGCGCCCAGCAGCCAGGACAGGACCAGCTTCGGGTCCACCAGTCCGTCGCCGGTCTTGGTCGCGCCGAGGCTGAGGACGTGTATCAGGAAATTTTTCGGCTGGTGATTACAGGCCGATTCCGGGATGTCCCGGCACACCCGGCCGTCGTCTTCCGACGTAAGGGCGAGATAGATGCGGTCTTTCAGGACGTTTCGCGTTTCCGTCGTCGCGGCCATGACAGGTCTGCCCGTATCAAAGCCGGCGGATCGCGGCGGGCGGTCCGCTGCCGATAGCGCCGGCGAACCCGGAAAGCAGGGCGTTGAACGCCGCCGGGTTTTCCATGCAGCCGTAATGGCCGGCGCCGTCGATGATTTCCATCTGCCCCTCGCCCAGGGCCGCGCGGGCGGCCTCGCCCGTCGCCACCGGCGAGGCAGGGTCTTCACTGCCGGCAATCACCAGCGACGGGCAGTGAATGCGGGGCGCGAGCGCGAAAAAGTCGGTCTGCGCCATCATCTCGACCGCCTGGCACATGGCGTCGACCGGTGCGCGTTTCATGATGGTGACGGCAAGTTCCGCGACCATGGGCATGGTATTCGGGCCCAGCACCTTGCGGCCGCGTTCCTCGGCGAAGCGCTCGGCGCCCATATCGCGAAAGGTCTCGAGCCGGGATCTGCGCTGTTCCGCGCGTTCGGCGTCCGGCAGGCCGGCAAGACCGGTCAGCCCCTGGCAGAACGTGTAGGACAGGCTCTGGTCCGGGTACTCGGCGGCGTAGGCCGCGCCGATCAGCGCGGCGACGGACTGGCCGACGATATGGGCCCTGACCGCGCCGATCGTATCGAGCACCGCCGACAGCGTATGGGCGTAGTGTTCGACCGTCGGGTTTTCGCGCACGAAACCGCCCGACGCGCCGTAGCCCGGCATGTCCCAGGCAATGATGCGGAATTCTTCGGCCAGGGCGCGGAACTGGAACGCCCAGGTCTGCGACGATCCGCCAAGCCCGTGCAGCAGCACCAGACACGGCTTGCCGGATGTTTTGCCTGTTTCGGTATCGCGGATCGCGATGGGGGTGCCGCCGATATCGACGGTCATGAGTTCGGGTAAGGCCATGGAGATCAGATTAGCCGGTTGGGGGCGGCGTGTCTCGGAATCGTGGCAGAACGGAAGGCCTTTGCCCGCCCTAGGTCTGCGCCGACATCGCGGTGCGGTAGCGGACCCAGTATTCCTCGACCGCCTTCACGCTTTCGGGCGACATCTCGTATTCGGGGCGCGGGTCTTCCAGCCAGTTGCCGTCCGGGTCTTCGCCGCGGATATGGATGGCGAGCGGGTTGTCGAACTGGGTCTGTTTCACGCTGGACGCGGCAAGGTGAATGGCGAATCCGACGCGCGGCCAGTCGGCGTTATTGGGCTCCGACGAATGGATGGTCTTGTTGTGATGGATCGACATCTGGCCCGGCTCCAGCGGCATGTCGAGCGCAGCCGACGTATCCAGGTCGCGGATCGTCTGGCCGCGGGACAGCAGGTTGTTTTCCTCGAAGGTCTCGTCATGGGGCAGGATCGCATCGCCCCTGTGCGATCCCGGGATGATTTTCATGCAGCCCGATTCCACGTTGGCGCGGGTGAACGCGACCCAGGCGGTGATGGATTCCGGCGGTTCCAGCCCGTAATAGGTCGAATCCTGGTGCCAGGAAATAAACCGCGGATCGTGGGCTTTCTTGGTGAAAAAGGACGATCCCCAGCACACGATGTCGGGGCCGATCAGGTCCTCGACGACGTCGGCGAGGCGGGGGTCGGTGACAAGGTCCCACAGCCACGGAAAGGGCAGGTGCGCCTTTATGCGGAACCTGGACTGCGCTTCCGCGCCCATCGACGCTTCCAGGTCTTCGAAGCGCTGCATGTAGCCGGCGGCTTCGTCCGCGGTCAGCAGGTCGACCGGCCACACGGCGCCGTCGCGTTTCCACTGTTCAAGCTGTGCGTCGGTCAGGGCCTTGGGCATGTTTTCTCCTGTCGGATGGTCACCGGAGGGCTAATAGGGGCGGCCCTCGCCGGCGACGGTGGTGCGCAGCAGCAGGCGGCGTTCGGTTTCCGGGAAATCGGTACGGGCATGCATCGAGCAGCGGTTGTCCCACAGCAACAGGTCGCCGACCTGCCAGACGTGCTCGTAGACGAAGTCCGGGTTTTCCGAATGGTCGAAAACCGCGGCGAGCAGACGGTCGGCTTCGGCCTGGTCCATATCGACGACGCCCTCGGTCATCAGCCGGTTGACGTAGATCGCCTTCTTCCCGGTATCGTCATGGGTGCGGAACACGGGATGGCTGGATTCCGAAAACGCCGGCGTGCCCTTGCCGTCGCCTTTTTTTACCGATCCGTAATTGTAGTGGTGAAACGCCTTGCGGCCTTCGAGCGGCGCGCGGATGTCGTCGGGCAGGGTTTCGTAGGCGGCATAGCCGCTGGCAAACAGCGTGTTGCCGCCATGGGACGGAATTTCGACCGCGTTCAGCATGGTCGCCTTGTGGGGCTCGTCGGCATGCATCATGTCGTGGTGGAACATCATCTCGCCGTCGGGCAGGGCCCCGATGGGCTCGCCGTTTTCGCGGATATTGGAAATCAGCATGACGCCGTCGGGCAGGGCTTCGTAGCCCTTGGGAAAGAATTCCTTCGGCCGGGCCAGTTCGCCCATCTCGCCGAACCATTCGGTGACATGGACCTGGCGTTCCGGCGACAGGTTCTGGCCGCGAAACAGCAGAATGATGTTGTCGAACCACGCCTGGTTGATGGCGGCGATGGTTTCCGCGCTTTGTTCGGCGTTCAGGTCGATATCCTGAATTTCGGCGCCGATATGCGGCGACAGTTTGCGAATTTTCAGTGCCATGTTGGACTATCCTTCGTGGAGCTGCTGCCCCTTGGTGGTGCAGCGCCGCAGCATTCGGCGCTCTTCGGCGGGAAAATCGGTGCGCGCGTGGCACGAACACCAGTTGTCCCACATCAGCAGGTCGCCGGGCCGCCAGACATGTTCGTAGACGATGTCGCGGTTGTCGGCGAAGGCGAACAATTCGTCGAGCATGGCACGGCTTTCGTCGTCCGGCATGTCCTCGATGCGGGCCGTGATCAGCGGATTGACGTATAGCGCCCGGCGTCCGGTGACCGGGTGGGTGACGGTGACCGGCTGGACGCAGTGCTTGTACTGCGCGATGTCGCCCGAAATATCGACCGTCTCGCGGGTTGCGAAATCGTATATCTGCAACGCCGTGCGCCCTTTGATGCGCTCCTTCATCGCCTCGTCGAGCGCGTCATAGGCCATATACATGTTGGCGAACAGCGTGTTGCCGCCGGTCGACGGCAGTTCCATCGCATACAGGAAGGTGCCCTTGTGCGGCGCGATGTCGTAGCACATGTCGTGGTGGAACCACATTTCGCCGTCGGGCAGCGAGCCGATATATTCGCCGTCCTTTTTGACGTTGGAGACCAGCATGATGGCGGCGTTGTAATCCGCGCCTTCGGGGCGGCGTTCCGGCGGGCGCGATCGCACGCCGACATCGCCGAAATTCTCGGCGAAGGCGGTCTGCCCGTCGGCATCGAGGTTCTGGTCGCGGAACAGCAGCACGATATGGTCGTGCCAGGCATCCTCGATCGCGGCCACGGTCGCTTTGTCCAGCGGTTTCGACAGATCGATGCCGCGGATTTCCGCGCCGAGCGCGGCGGACAGGGGGCGGATATCCAGCGCGGCCGCTGAATCCGTAATCGTGTCGCTCATTCGGCAGCTACTCCTGTCAGGCCCGGCGGATCGCCCGCCAGGACCGGGTTCTCGTCCATCACGGTCAGCCGGCGCAGCTTGCGCCGTTCGGTATCGGGAAAATCGGTGCGCGCATGAATGCTGCAGCGGTTGTCCCACATCACCAGGTCGTCGGGCCGCCAGACATGCTCGTAGCGGAATTTTTCCTGGCGCTGGTGTTCGAACAGGAAATTCAGCATATCGCGGCTTTCGTCTTCCGGCAGGCCCTCGATTTCCTCGGTCATCAGTTCGCTGACATAGAGCGCGGTTCTGCCGGTGACGGGATGTTTGCGGAACACCGGCTGGGCGAAATGGGGCGCGGTCGTCCGGTCGAACTTTCCGTCCTTGGTGACGGCGCCGTATTCGAACACGTGTACTGCCTTGCGCCCGGCGAGGGTGCGTTTGACGTCGTCGGGCAGGGTTTCTGCCGCCAGGTAGCAATTGGCGAAGATCGTGTTGCCGCCGGTCGACGGGATCTCCATCGCGTACAGGGTGGTCGCCTTGTCGGGGCGTTCGCGGTAGGGCGTGTCGGAATGGAACATCATTTCGCCGTCGGGCAGCGATCCGATGGGCTTGCCGTTCTCGCGGATGTTCGAGACCAGCATCACGTTGGGGCCGAGCTCCGCCGCTTCGTTGCGGATTTTCTTCGGCCGCATATGCTTGCCGACCTCGCCGAACCGGCCTGCGAAGGCGGTATGTTCCTCGACCCCGAGCGTCTGGCCGCGGAACAGCAGCACGATGTGTTCGTGCCAGGCGTCCTTTATGGCGGCGATTGTCGCTTCATCCGGCCGCTGTGACAGGTCGATGCCCCGGATCTCGGCGCCGATGGCGTCCGACAGAGGTATGATTTCCATCCCGTGAACCATTCTTTGTGACGTTTCGTTCGGTATCTAAGTATATCGGACCGTAATTTTTCTGTATACGTTTTGCAAAGTAAGCCAACTTATAGTAAGTCGGCTTACTAAAATCCAGACCCGCATCCGCCTGCCTCCGCGAGATCAACCCAGGGACGAAAAGTGGACGAACAGAAATTCATCGCAAGAACAGGCGGGCAATCCGGGCCTGAAGAGTCCGGCGCGACCGGCGGCGGCACCCAGGCCCGCGCCGATTACGTCGGATATCTGATCGGCGACGTGTCGCGGATGATCCGCACGGTCTACGACCGCCGGGTGGAACCGCTGGGGCTGACCCGGGCGCAGTGGCGGGTGATGACGCGGCTGAACCGGCTGGAAAGCTGTACCCAGACCGAACTGGCGGTCGAGCTTGAAATCGAAAAGCCGACCCTCGGCAAGCTGATCGAACGGCTCGAGGCGAAGGGCTGGGTCGAACGCCGGGCGGACGCGACCGACGCCCGGTCCAAGCGGGTGTTTCTCACCCCCGCGGCGCGCCCGCTGCTCAAGGAAATGTATCTGCAGGCGGATGAGGTGATCGAAGGCGTCTTCGCCGGGATCGACCGGGAAGAAGCCGACCGCCTGCGGGACACGCTGGGCCGCATCAAGAACAACCTTGCCGGCATGCTGGACGAGGCGGCGCCGGATGCCGACGGGGAGGGAGCATAATGCGCCGCGTCACCCGCCGTTCGCTGGTGCGGATCGTATTGCTGTTCGTGCTGCCGGTCGCGGCGCTTCTTGCCGGCGGGCATTACTGGGTCAAGGCGACCCGCTATGTCACCACCGAAAACGCCTATGTGAAAGCGCATCACCTGGCGATCAGCGCCGACATGGACGGTCGGACGATCCGGGTTCTGGTGAAGGAAAACGACCGGGTGAAAAAGGGCGACCTGCTGTTCGAGCTCGACCCCGAACAGCACCGGATCAACCTGACCCGGTCCGACGCGGAACTCGCCGGCATCCGCAATACGCTGGACGCGCTGCGCGCGGAGTACCGCACGGCCCGGGCGGAGCTTGCCGACGCCCGCCAGGAAATCGACTATTTCAGCCGCGTATTCGAGCGTCAGAAGAAACTGTCGGCGCGCGGTGTCGCGTCGCGCGCGGCATTCGATGCCGCCGAGCGCAACCTGACCCAGGCGCGCCAGGCCGCCCGCACCACGGCCCAGAAAATCCAGCAGGTGCTGGCGAAGCTCGGCGGGCGGGTGGACATGCCGGCGGAACAGCATCCCATGTACATGGAAGCCAGGGCGGAGCGCGAACAGGCGGCGCTCAACCTGCGGCGCACCCGGGTCTATGCCCCCGATAGCGGCATCGTCGGAAAGGTGTCGCTGGAGCCGGGCGAGTATGTCGAGGAAGGCCGGGCGGTCATCCCGATCATCAAGGCGAGCGATATCTGGGTCGAGGCCAATCTGAAGGAAACCCAGCTCGCCCATGTGCGCCCCGGACAGTCGGCGCGGATCGTGATCGACGCCTATCCCGATCACGAATGGAATGCGAAGGTCCTGTCGATCAGCCCGTCGACGGGCGCCGAGCTGTCGGTATTGCCGCCGCAGAATGCCAGCGGCAACTGGGTCAAGGTGGTGCAGCGGGTGCCGGTGCGCCTGAAAATCGACCGGGTGCATGCGGGCGTGCCGTTGCGCGCCGGCATGACGGTCGAAGTGTCCATCGATACCGGGCGCGACCGGTCGCTGTTCCGCATGATGGGCACGGCCCTGGCGGGCATCGCCGGCAAATGACCTCGGTGAGCGTTGCCGCCGGAGACGGCGACCTTCTCAACCGGCGCATGATCACGGCGTCGGTCATGATGGCGACGACGGTGGTCATCATCGACATGACCATTGCGACCATTGCGCTGCCCCACATGCAGGGCGGTCTCAGCGCCAGCCAGGACCAGATTTCCTGGGTGATGACGACCTATTTCATGATGCAGGCCGTGACCATGGCGGCCACCGGCTGGCTCGCCGGGCGCCTCGGCCGCAAGCGGCTGTTCATCGGCGCGCTGATGGGGTTCGCCGTGTGTTCGGTCCTGTCCGGCAACGCCACCTCGATCGAGGAAATCCTCGTCTATCGCGCCCTGCAGGGGATGTTTTCGGCGCCGGTCGTGCCGATCAGCCAGGCGCTGATGCTCGATTCCTACCCGCGGGAAAAGCATGCCCAGGCGGTTTCGATCTGGGGGGTGGGCGTGATGTTCGCCCCCGTGATGGGGCCGGTGATCGGCGGCTGGCTGACTGACGAATACAGCTGGCGCTGGGTGTTTTATGTCTCCATGCCGTTTTCGGTGCTCGGGATCGCCGGCGCGATGCTGTTCATCAAGGAGACGCCGAAGAACCTGCAGCGCCGGTTCGACGTGTTCGGCTTCGCGATGCTGGCGGTCGCGCTTGCGGCGACCCAGTTCCTGCTCGACCGCGGCGAAGGCGAAGGGTGGTTCGATTCCGACCTGGTGATTACCACGGCGACGATCGCCGTGCTGTCGTTCTATCTGTTCGTCGCCCATAGCGCGACGACGAAGAACCCGTTCATCACCGCCGGAATCCTGTCGGACCGCAACTACGCGCTCGGGCTGATGTTCATGTTCCTGCTCGGCGTGCTGGTGCTGTCGATGAACGTCATCATGCCGTTGTTCCTGCAGAACCTGCGCGGCTATCCCATATTGACCGCCGCGCTGGTGATGATGCCGCGCGGCCTGGGATCGCTGTGCGGGCTTATCCTCGCCGGGCGTCTCAGCGGCCGGATGGACCCGCGTACCCAGATCGCGCTCGGTTTCGTCTCGACCGCCTATTCGGCCTATCTGTTCTCGACCTTCACCCCCGATGTCGGAATCTGGGCGTTCATATTCGCCGCGTTCTTCAACGGGATCGGGATCGGGCTGATTTTCGTGCCGCTGACCGCGGTGTCGTTCTGGACGCTGCCCGCCCATCTGCGGACCGAGGCATCGACATTCACCAGCCTGCTGCGCAATTACGGCAGCGGAATCGGCGTGTCGGTGGTGATCAGCGTGCTGTCGCGCAGCCAGGCGACCAGCCACGCCCATATGGCGGAACGCATAAGCCCCTATAACGAATCCATGCAGGCGCCGTGGCTGCCGCCGGAATGGGACCTGTTCACCACAAGCGGACTGCGCCTGCTCGATGCGGAAATTTCCCGCCAGGCGCTGGCGATCGGCTTTCTCAACGATTTCTATCTGATCATGATCGGCGCGGCGATATCGGCGCCGCTGGTCTTCCTGCTGTCGCGCGGCCGGGAAGACGGCAGCGAAGACAAGGTGGAAAGCCTGGCGGCGGAGTAACCCTTTCGCCGGGCGGGCACGGTTGCTATACGGGGCGGAAATCCCCATCACCGAATTCGGGAAACATGGTCCTTCAGAACAAGTCGCGCCTGCGCAACACGCTCAAGAAGCTGAACAGGATACCGTCCGACCGCGCCGAAATGGCGGAGGCCCAGGCCGGCGCGCAGGAAGCGCTGGATTTCCTGTCGATGATGGCGGGGGCCAAGCCGGTCATGCTGCTGGGGCGCGGCTATAACGACCCGGTCTGGATCAAGGGCGTCCTCCAGGTCGCGGCGGATGCCAGGCTGCACATCATCGAAGGGCCGTTCTGGGACGCCAGCGCCGATGCCGGGGCGGGCGCCGACCTGCCGGACTGGTACCTGAACCACGTGCAGCACGCCTTCGCCGAACACCGCGCCTATTACATCACCCGGGCGAAAAACATCGCGGACGAGGTTGTCGAGATCTGCGAGACCGCGGCGGTTTCGGTCGAACAGGAAGCGCGGCTGCTCAACTATCCGGAATGCTGCGTGCGCGCCCATTACCAGCGCGCCGCGGATTACCAGCGGGTGTGGCTGGAACTGTTGCGCCGCAAGGCCGGCGGCGACGACCGGGCGGCGGCCGACATGCTCGCCGCGAACGAGCCGCTGGAGCCCGAAACCGAAGAAGACGTCAAGCGGCTCAACGCGGCGATGCGCGCGATCCCGGTGCCGTTCACCAGCTTCCATTCCTGCGATGCCTGTATTGACGGCGGCCCGACCGCGCCGGCGAATATCAAATCGCTCGAAGGCCGCGCGCTGGCGAACGAGATAGACGAAGGCCTGTCGCGGTCGATCGGGTAGGGGCTACCTGCCCGACACCTTTATCAGAAAGTTTACTTCAGCAGCCCGGCCCGTTTCAGCACGCCGTCGAGGCGTTTTTCGAGATCCTTCGTCGCCGCCACCATGGGCAGGCGGTGTTCGTTTTTCGGCATGATGCCGAGCTTTTTCATCATGTATTTCATGGCGATGGGATTGGTGTCGTAGAACACCGCCTGGTTGATCTCGAACAGCTCGTAATGGAGCTTCTGCGCCTTTTTCAGGTCGCCGGCCCAGACGGCGTCGCACATCCGCGCGAGCTTCTTCGGCTGCAGGTTGCCGACCGCGTTCATCAGGCCGCAGGCGCCGACCGCCATCATCGGGAAGCTGAGGTCTTCGAGCCCGACGAAAATGCGGAAATCCATGCCGAAATGGTCGAGGCATTCGGACGCGAAGCCGAGATCGTCGACCGCGTGTTTCATGCCGACGAAATTGGGGCAGGCCCTGGAAATTTTCTGCAGGGTGTCGAGCGTCACCGACACCGCCGCACGCCCCGGGATGTGATAGATCATCCACGGCAGCGAGGTCTGTTTGCCGAGCTTCTTGTAATACTCCACCAGGCCGCGCTGCGGCGGGCGGGTGTAATAGGGGGTGACGATCAGCAGCGCGTCGGCCCCGGCCTTTTCGGCATGGTCCGTCAGGGCGCTGGTTTCCTGCATGTTCTGCGAGCCCGTCGCGGCGACGATCGGCAGCTTGCCGGCGCAGGCCTCGACCGCGACGTCGACGATGCGGTTGCGTTCCTCGACCGTCAGCGATGCCGGTTCCGACGTGGTGCCGTTGACGAGGATGCCGTGCGAGCCGTTCTTGACCTGGAATTCGACCAGCCCCGCATAGGCGTCGTAATCGACCTTGCCGTTCTTGAACGGCGTGATCAGCGGCGGGATGGACCCCTTCAGGAAGTCCTTGGGAAGTTTCATCATGGTCTGGGTCTCCGGAATTCAGCAAGCGTCACCCCGGCACAGGGCCGGGGTGATGATGGCAGCGTTACGCGGGCGGTTTATTCGCCGGCTTCGAGAAGCTCGGACGCATTGGTTTCGAACCCGGAATTGGCGCCGAGGACCGACCACGGGTGCTTCAGGTTTTCCTGCCACAGCAGGCTTTCCATGAAGATGTTCAGCGGCTGGTCCTGGATCGTCAGTTCGTAAACGGATTCGTCGTAGGACGCGTGATTGTGCACGCCCCAGCCCGGCGCCGACAGCATCAGGTCGCCGGCCTTCCATTCATAGACCTTGCCTTCGACGGTCGACCGTCCGGTGCCGTGGAAATAATAGTTCATCGCCGACGACACATGCCGGTGCGGCTGGTCGACGATCTTGGGCGGGCGCACGGTCATGGTCGCGAAGAAGTTCGGCGTGGTGCCGTTGAACCGTGTCGTCATCGGGTTGAACAGCAAATACAGCCGGCGGCCGCGATAGTCGGAACCGAGCGCCGTCAGCTTGTCGAGCTCGGCCTTCACGTCCTGCCACGGCCAGTGCAGCGCGCTGGAATCGACCGATGCCGGGTTGATAAGGGTCTCGTAGGGCATCAGCCAGGCGCCGTCGTCGTTGAGCTGGAACGTGCCGTAGGGGCTTTTGGTGGTGGCGTCGGCCTCGTTCGCTTCGGCTCGGGCTTTTTCCGCCGCGGCCTGGCGGTTGGCGGCTTCCACCAGTTCCATCATGGGCGGCGGTTCTTCGTCGACGATGTGGACGTTCATCTTTTCGAGCAGCGCGGCGTTCGAATAGGTCAGGCGGACGTGGAGGTCCTTGGAATCGTTGACGTGCCAGTAGGTGCCCATCGACGGGAAATTGTAAACGTCGTACTGGTTGAAGCCGATCTTCTTGCCGTTGATGATGGAATGGCCTTCGCCCTGGATGCAGAAATTGACCTGGGTCGAATTGTGGCGGATCGGGGCGGTCTGTTCGCCCGGCTTGAGGACTTCGAGCGTCACGCGGACCCCGGGGTTCAGCCCCGGCCCGACGCCGAGTTCCTGCCAGCGGGGATGCACGATCAGCGACTGCCGGCGGCCGTTTTCTGGGCGCGGCTGTTCCGCCAGACGGGCGATTTCCTCGTCGATCTCTTCCTTGGTGATCGTGATCGGATCCCAAAGGTCGAGCTTTTCGGGATATGTGTAGCCCGTACGGTCGATGAATTTCGGATTGTCGCTCATCTGATCTTCCTCCGATTGTCCGGACCGGTTTTCCGCCGTCCGGTATATTCCTTAGATATCTTAGTAATTATGCAAATGCAGAGTCAAGCAAGGTCCTGAACCGCGGCCGGGGCATATCAGTCCTCGGCAGCGGCCAGGTTTTCGCGGACTTTTTTCAAAAGGCTCCGCAACTGGTCGAATTCGTCGTCCGTCAGCCCGGCGGTCGCGATATCGTTTACCTCGACCGCGACCGGCATCAGTTCGGCTTTCATGGCCCTGGCGGTGTCGGTCAGAAAAATATTGATCGTGCGGCGGTCTTTCGGGTTGCGGACCCTTTCCACCATGCCGTTGCGGGCCAGAAGCCGCAGGGCGCTTACGGTTGTCGGCTCGGTCGTGCCCACGCGGCGGCTGAGTTCCCGCTGGCTCAGACCTTCCTCGTCCCACAGGGTGCGCAGGAAATACCACTGGCCGGGTGTAATCTGGTGCGCCTGCAGGCGGTTGCGCAGCGCTTTCGCGAACAGAAGATGCGTATCCCGGACTAGGTAACCGGCGCTTTGTTCTGGCTTCAGGTTGCCGATCTCTGCCACGGAATCCGCGTTTGCGGTATCCGTTTTGGCGGGCTGATTAAATTGCACGTTCAAGACGCGGCCTCGCTGGTCGGTATCGGTATTAGAAATTTATTCCTTAGATATCTTATTGGTTGATAGCCAACAGGACAACCCGCATGACATAAATTCGCGAATCGGCCCGGTCCCGCTTGGCGGCGTTGACGGTCCTGCGCTAGTCTTGCCGCCCTGAACGCGGGAGGACCGGTTGAAAAAGAGCGTGAACGATATCGGCGGCGAGCACGGCACCGACTGGGGCCCGATACCGATGACGGACAAAGAGCTGCCCGACTGGGCGAAGCTTTCCATCGCCCTGCGCGGGGCGCTTGGCGATAACGGCGCGCGGCTCGTGAGCCTGCATGAAGGGCGGCGTGCGCGCGAGGAAATGGGCTACGAGCGCTATCACGCGCTCGGTTATTTCGAGATGGGGATGCAGGCCATCTGCGATATTCTCGTTCAGAAAGGCATTGTGACCGGCGAAGAGGTGGACAAGCGTATCGGAAAACTTCGCGCCGAAGCGGGGCCGAAGCGGGATCGTGACGGCAGTTGATATTGGGTGCCAACAGTCGCAAGATACATCTGTAAAAAGGGAAATGGGATGAACCAGCGCCAGCACGATATGGGCGGCATGGAAGCGGGGCCCGTCGTTTCGGACGAGCATGCGACCGAGCCCTGGGCCAAGATGATCACGTCGCTCGCCGCCGCGCTGCGCGAGGACGATCTTATGCGGATCGACGAATTGCGCCGGGCGCTGGAGGATTTGCCGCCCGATGTTTACGCGCAGGATTATTTCGAGCGCTGGTCGGAGGCGATGGTCAACCTGCTTGAGGAAAAGGGGCTCCTGACCCGCGACGAGGTCATGGGCAAGATGAACGCGCTCAAAGCGAAACTGGAGGGCTGACGATGGTAATGTTCAATGTCGGCGACCGGGTCCGGATCAAGGATTCGCACCCGCCCGGGCATCGCCGCACGCCGTATTACGTGCGCGGCAAGACCGGCGTGGTCGAACGCTATTGCGGCGATTTCAAGAACCCGGAAGAACTGGCTTACGGTTTCGACGGCACGCCCAAGCGCGAACTGTACCGCGTACGGATTACGCAGACCGAACTGTGGCCCGATTACGAAGGGTCGGACAGCGATACGCTGGATCTGGAAATTTACGATCACTGGCTCGAGAAAATCGGGGGGTAACGAAATGACGACCGACGACCGCGGCACGCATTCGCACGACCACGACCACGATCACCCGGGAACGACGCCGGATGTGAACGAAACCGGCTATTACGAACTGATGGCCGAGGCGATGAAGGAACTGCTGATCGAGAAGGGCGTGGTCAAGGCGGAAGACGTGCGCCGCAACCTGGAATTTCTCGACAGCCGCGACCCTGCCGAAGGGGCGACGATCATCGCACGCGCCTGGACCGACGATGCGTTCAAAAAGCGCCTGCTCGAAGACGGCACAAAGGCGGTCGAGGAAATGGGCTTCCCCATGGGGGATGCCGAACTGATCGTCGTCGAAAATACCGACGATGTGCACAACATGATCGTCTGCACGCTGTGTTCGTGTTACCCGCGCACCATCCTCGGACTGCCGCCGGACTGGTACAAGTCCAAAAGCTACCGCGCCCGCGCGGTGGTCGAACCGCGGTCCGTGCTGAAGGAATTCGGCACCGACCTGCCCGAAGGCAAGACCGTCCGGGTTCACGATTCCAATGCCGATATGCGGTATCTGGTCTTGCCGCAGCGGCCCGACGGAACCGAAGGCTGGTCCGCCGAACAGCTTGCCGCCGTGGTAACGCGGGATGCGATGGTCGGGGTAACGCTGCCCCAGGCCTGACGGGTCATCCCGGGGCGTTCGTGCGCCTTGCGGTCCGTGCCGTCAGGCGGCAACACCCTCTGCCGCGGCGGGGCCGGGCAACAACACCCGTTCCGGCGGGAAAACGATCGTAACGATGGTGCCTTCTCCGACTACGCTGGCTATTTTCAGCGTCCCGCCATGCAGTTCGGCGAATGACTTGGTGATGGGCAGGCCCAGTCCCGTGCCGCCCTCGGAGCGGGCATAGGCGCTGGCGGCCTGGCCGAACGGTTTCAGCACCGTTTCGATATCTTCTTCCGCGATGCCGCAGCCGTGGTCGCGGATTGCTATTTCCAGCGCGCCGGTATCCGAAATGCGCGCGGAAGCGTTGATGACGCTGCCCTCGGGCGAGAATTTCACCGCGTTCGATGCGATGTTCAGCATCATCTGGTTGATACGCCGTTCGTCCGCCAGCAGCCGGACCGGTACGTCCGGCAGGTCGGTGGCGAGCGTGATGTTTTTCTTTTCGCAGGCCGGGATCATCATGCGGCCGCAGGCGGTAAATATGTCCTCCAGGCGCAGCTCCACCGGATCGATCTCAAGCTTGCCGGTTTCGACCTTCGACATATCGAGGACGTCGTCGACGATACCCAGCAGGTGCTTTCCGCTTTCCCAGATATCGTTCATGTACACTTTGTAACGCTCGCCGCCGAGCGGTCCGAATATTTCGGCGCGCATGGAATCCGAGAAACCCAGGATCGCGTTGAGCGGCGTCCTGAGTTCGTGGCTCATATTGGCCAGAAATTCGGATTTCACCCGGTTCTGTTCGCTGGCCGCGGCGGCCTCGGCGGCCAGGGCGAGATTCTGGCGATACTGTCCGGCGGCGACCCTGTCATGACGATAGATCGCGGCGAGCAGGAGCATGTACAGCGCCGCGAGTGTCGCGACGACGATCAGCGCCTGGTTTTCGGTCGACCGGTTGACGCGGGCCAGCAGTTCGGTGAGGTCGTAATATACCTCGAACACGCCCTCGATCCGGGTGTTTGCCCCGGCGCCCGTTTGGATCGGAACGTAGCTGGCAAGAACGTCGCGGTCGGATATTTCCTGTTCGAATGCGCTGAACCTGTCGCGGTGCGAAACCTCGCTGACCACATGACCTTTGCGCGCCGATATAAAACCGGCATTGCCGCTTTTGTCGTCGCCGATCTGCGCCGCTTCCGTCGAAAAGACCGTCAGGCCCGACAGGTCGTATATTTTGACTTTGAGAACGGCAAGGCCGCGCATCTGCCGGATCGTGTCTTCGCGCAGTTTCAGGATGGTCGGATGGGTGCGGAGCGACTCGGTATCGATCGAATGCGCGGATTTGATGAAGGCTGCGTAATTCGGCCAGATTGCATTCGAAAATGCCTGCGTCAGTGCCACGTTGTTGCGTTCGGCCATCGTTCTCAGGTCGTCGAGCGAATTCCGGCGACCGCCGGTATACAGCGCGATACCCGCTGCAAGGACGATTATTCCGCAAATCAGGGCAAAACGGCCGGTAAGCGCCCGCGGTTCTTCCAGTTCCATCGCGAATGACTCCATATTGAAGTCATGGGTAACAGCAAAAAATTATGAAATTGTTTACCGGGGCCGCGCGGCGGGCTTCGGCCTTGTCGCCAGCCAGATTCCGGTAAATATCAGGGCGATTCCGGCCGCGTGGAACCAGCGGAACTGTTCGCCCAGCAGCGAGACCGCCAGGGTGACGCCGAATACCGGCGCCAGGTAGATGAAATATCCGGCGCGTCCCGGCCCGACCTTCGAGACCGAATAAGCCCAGAAAATCTGCGCCAGCACCGACGGGCCGATTGTCATGAACCCGATCGACCAGACGGCGGTCGCATTGACCGGCACCGGGCGGTCGAACACGTATAGTTCGATCAGCCACAGGGGCAGCATGTACAGCGCCGCAAAACCGAACATGCCCGCCATCAGGGCGCTCGAACTGAGACCCGGCGGGGCGCGGCGCAGGAACACGGCGTAGACCGAATAGGACATCGTCGCCAGCAGGAGGAGGACATCGCCGATATTGACGGTCAGCGCCAGCAGCACGTCGAGATCGCCCCGGGTGACGATAAAGGCGACACCGGCGAATCCCAGCACGACGCCGATGGATTCGCGGCCGCCGAACCGGTCGCCCAGAATGAGAAGCGCCGAGATCAGGATACAGATCGACATCAGTCCCTGGAACAACGAGCCGTTGATGGCGGTCGTATACTGCAGCGCGACGTAATGCAGGGCACCGAACCCGATGGCGGAAGACAGGGCGAGAAACGAAATATATTTCCATTTCCGGCGGATCAGCACCCGCTGCGCATAGAGCTCTTTCCAGGTCCATGTCAGCACGACAAGAAAGGCGAACAGCCAGCGCCAGAAATTGAGCGCCATCGGCGGCACCTCGCCGGCCACATGGCGGCCGACGACCGACGACCCCGCCCAGAACAGCGCGCAGAACGTCAGCAGCACGTAGGGGAGAACGGGGGAGGCTTTTATCTTTTCCATTACGCCCGTCAGGATTTTCCCCGGCTGAAAAGAGCCAGCCAGATTCCGGCGGCGATCATGCCGACGCCCGCCGCGTGAAAGCCGTGAAAGGTTTCACCCAGCAGCGAAATGGCGATGATCACGCCGAATACCGGCGTCAGGTAAATCATGTTGCCCGCGGTCGGCGCGCCGATGCGGCGGATACCTTCCGCGAAAAACAGCTGGGCGAGGACCGACGCGAACACGGTGACATAGGCGACGGTGCCGATGGCCGGCAGGGTCATCGGCAGGGTCCGCTGGGTGAGGTGTTCCCACAGGAAGAACGGCAGCGTGTGGACCGTGCTGAAGATCATCATCACGAACATGAACGGCACAATTCCGAGCCCTTCGGGCCGTCGGTGCAGGATCGCGGCATAGGTCGCCGAGGCGAAGACCCCCGCAAACATGATCGGATCGCCGATATTGATTTCCAGGGCCAACAGCCGCGCTGGATCGCCGCGGACGACGATGGCGATCAGTCCGGCCAGGCTGAGCAATACGCCGGCCCATTGCCGCACCGAGATTCGCCGTCCGGCGAACAGCGCCGATGCCGTCAGGATGCAGATCGGCAGGGCGCCCTGCAGCAGATTGCCGTTGATCGCCTGGGTGTGGTTCAGGCCGACATAGACGAACGAGTTGAAAACCGACATCGACAGGAACGCGAGCAGGTTCAGGAACCAGAAATGCCGGATGACGATGTCGCGCGCCGCCCAGCTCGACCGGATTGCGAAGGGCGCGAGGATCACGACCGACAGGAATATCCGCCAGAAGGTCAGCGCGAGCGGCGGCACTTCGTCGGCCATCGCGCGCGCGATATTCGTATTCACCGCCCAGAACAGCGCCGTGAGCGCGAGCAGCAGATAGGCGAGCATCCGTCCGTCGGACGCCTTTTGAAGGATAGGTGCGTTCACTGGATCGTTAACGGCCGGCGGGACGGCGCACGTGATGTGCCGTCGCGAGCCAGATTCCGATCACGACCGATGCGGCGCCGATTCCATGATACCAGCGGGGCTGTTCGCCCAGGATCAGGATCGCGAGCGCGCCGGCAAAGATCGGGAACAGGTTGCCGAAATACCCCGCCTGTGCGCCGCCGGCGCGGTACGTGCCCTCGTTCCAGCAGGTGGTGCCGACGAAACTCGCCATCACCGCAACATACAGCACGAACAGGATACTGGTCCGGGTGACCGGCATCGGCGCGACATTGGCGTTTTCCCACAGATACAGCGGCAGCATGACGACAACCCCGATGAACGCGATCGCGCTCATGAAGGGCATGATATCGATGGTTCTGGGCTTCCAGCGCATCAGGAAGGCCTGCCAGGCCCACAGGAACACGGCGCCGAGCGCCCATATATCGCCCTCGCTCAGCGCCAGGCTGCGGAGCACCGCCATGTCGCCGCGGGTGATGATCAGGGCGGCGCCGCCGATCGAAAACAGAATGCCCCACCACTGGCGGATGACAATGCGCTCGCGCAGAACGGCGAGGCCGATCAGCAGGATCAGGACCGGAAGGATCGACTGGATCAGGGTCACCTGCAAGGCGGTCGATTTTTGCAGGGCGAAATAGAACACGGTGTTGAAACCCGATACCGAAACCAGGGAAAACGCCGTTACGAATTTCCAGTGCTTCAAAATTTCATGGCGCTGCTTCCAGGTGCTGCGGCCGAAGAACAGGGTGAAGACGGCCAGGGCCGTCGTCCAGCGCCAGAAATTGAAGGCCATCGGCGGAATGGCCTCGCCCGCCGAGGCGCGCCCGACGGTGGAATTTCCGGCCCACATCAGGACCGCCAGAATCAGCAGCAGATAGCCCGACATAATGCGACGGCGGGTTTCCGCATCGGTTGCGGCGGTCGGGGGGGCGTTGACGGTCAAGGTGATTTTCCGGGCGGGTGATATACGCCGCCGGACCGTAGCGCGCTTGAGCGCGTCACGCCAGACGTGCCGACGCCGCGCTCTTCTTTCGGGCCGGCGATACGGTATAAGTAACCGACCGATACCCACCCGCGCCGACCGCGACAACGATAAAAAGCATCCAGGGAGCCCCGACATGGCCGATACACCGGAAAACAACCCCCAGCCCGCAGACCGGCGCAACGAAGGCTATCTCGACCTGCGCGAACTGATCGAACGCTTCGACGAGATGGGCGAACTGGCCCGTGTCGACGGCGCGGACTGGAATCTCGAAATCGGTGCCCTGTCGGAAACCGTGGCAGCCGCCGATCCCGGCCGGGCCAAGGCGCTGCTGTTCGACAATATCCCGGGCTACCCGGAAGGTTTTCGCATCATGTCCGGGGCGGCCAATGCATATAAGCGCCTCGCCGTGGTACTGGGCATGCCCGACCCCGAGAACGAGATGGACCTCGTCAGAGCCTATCGCAAACGCGCCAAGTCCGAGTTCGAACTGATGCCCCCGGTCGAGGTCAGGGACGGCCCGATTCTGGAAAACATCGACCGCGACGACGATGTCGACCTGTGGAAATTCCCGGCGCCGTTCGTGCACGAAGAAGACGGCGGCCGCTATATCGGGACCGACGACCTGGTGGTGATGCGCGACCCCGACAGCGGCTGGGTCAATGTCGGCACCTACCGCGTGATGGTGCATGACAGGAATACGGTGGCGGTCTGGATGTCGCCGGGCAAGCACGGCCGGCTGATCAGCGAGAAATATTTCGCCAGGGGCGAACCCTGCCCGGTGGTGATCTCCTGCGGTCACGATCCGAACCTGTTTCTGGTGGCGCATCAGGAGGTCGACTACGAACTTGACGAATTCGCCTATGCCGGCGGGCAGCGCGGCCGGCCGATCGAGGTGATTCCGTCCGAACTGCACGGTCTGCCGATCCCCGCCTATTCGGAGCTGGTGCTGGAAGGCGAAATCCTGCCCGGCGAGGAGCGCGAGGAAGGCCCGTTCGGCGAATTCATGGGCTATTACGCGTCGAGCGCCACGATGCTGCCGATCGTCCGCATCAAGCGGGTGTACTGGCGCAACAACCCCATCCTGACCCTCGCGATCCCGTCGCGCCCGCCGGAGAACTTCACCTTCGCCCGCGCCACGGTAAAATCCGCGATGATCTGGGACGAGGTCGAAAAGGCCGGCCTGCCCGGCGTGCAGGGCGTGTGGTGCCACGAATCCGGCGCCGGGCGGCTGTTCAACGTGATTTCCATCAGGCAGATGTATCCCGGGCATGCCACCCAGGCGGGCATGCTGGCGGCAACGTGCCATGCCGGGAATTATGCCGGGCGCTGGGTCATCGTCGTCGACGAGGATATCGATCCGTCGAACCTGTTCGACGTCACCTGGGCCATGTCGACCCGGTGCGATCCGCCGGAGGATATCCAGTATATCAAGCGGTCGTGGTCGACCCCGCTGGATCCGATGCTGCGCGAACCGCCGTGGCAGAACAACCGCGCCGTCGTCGACGCCTGCCGGCCCTATGGCTGGAAGGACGATTTCCCGACGGTCGCGGAGGCGAGCCCTGAGCTGAAGGCCAGTCTCAGGAAGAAATTCCCGGAGTTGTATGAATAGTTGTTTCAAAGTCGGGCCGGGGGTTGCCCCGGAGACTGCCTGCTGGCATCAAAGGCCCGCTAACGCGTTGGGGGTGATATGATTTCTCTGTTTATGCGGCGTTTCGCCGTTGTCGCGATCAGCGGTGTGTTGGGCTTTGGCCTGTCATCCGCCGGCGCCGCGCCGCTGACCGTCGTCAATGCCGGTTTCGAGGACACGTCGGGCCAGACCGTATTCAACGAATTCACCTTCGGCAGCCCCGCCGGATGGACGATCCACGATCCCAATGCCATCGTCGGTGCGGGTTTCTTTCCCGGCACGCTCCAGCCGAACGGGGTCGATTTTTTCAACAGCACCGCGCCGGAAGGCAGCAGGGTCGGTATCCTGTTCAACAATCAGGGCCGCGATACGGGCGAATACGGCTTTCAGCAGATTCTTTCCGACACCGTGCAGGCGAACACGCGCTACGAACTGAGTGTCGAGGTCGGCAATATCGGTTCCGGTTTCGCGACCAATAACGACTTTTTCGATCTCTCCGGGTTTCCGGGGTACCGGATCGACCTGTTTGCGATCGACCAGTTCCTGAACGAGACCATTCTTGTCCAGGACCTCGAAACCCTGGTCATCCCGGAGGCCGAATTCGCGCTCGCGACCATCAGCGTCGATATCGGCGCCGGCCACACGGCGATCGGCGATACCCTCGGTATCCGGCTGGTCAATCTGAACGAGACCAGGGGCGTTGCCGGGCCGCCCGATCTCGAAGTCGATTTCGACGACGTCCGCCTGAATGCGACGGCGATTTCGGAGCCGGGCGTTGCCGCCCTCGCCCTGCTGGGGGCGATCGCGCTCGGCATCGCCCGCCATACCGGCCGGAAATCGCGTTTTGCGGCGATTGCGGCCTAAATCCGGCTTGCGTCGCCGGGCGGCAGATGGCAGCTTGCGCCCCGCGGTTCACACCGCTCCGGGCCTGTAGTTCAGCTGGTTAGAACGCTCCGCTCATAACGGAGTTGTCGGGGGTTCGAGTCCCTCCGGGCCCACCAT
>CAXBCP010000021.1:0-89921 GCA_963974055.1 uncultured Rhodospirillaceae bacterium | reverse complement strand
ATGACGCGGTCGAACATCAAATACAGGAACAGCCAGCCGCCGACGCCGTAGGCCAGGGCGAGCTTCCAGCCCCGCCCGCCGCGCAGCAGCAGGTAGGCCGCCATCATCACCGGCAGCGCGACCAGCTGGCCGAACAGAACCGTCGTCACGACGATCGCGGCAATCCACATCAGGAAAAACACCGCCGCGCCGAACTGGAATCCGTCCCCCGCCTCGGTCGTCCCTGTCGGGGCCAGAAGCAGCCGGGTATCGCGCCACAGCGCACCGAGGGCGAGCACGCCTCCCGGGATCGCGGCGGCGAGCGGCAGCATGGCGACCGAGCCGGGCCAGCCTGCCGCCTGCCATATCGCGAAGGCAAACAGGGCGACGAAAACGAGATCCATCACCACCGCGGTGCGGGGCTCGGAAAAGGCCCCCTCGCCGCCCGGTGCTACGACGGGCGCGTCCGCATCTGCCCGCGCCGCCCGGCGCCGCCCGGCAACCTGTTTCCAGACCGTGTATGCGATGACCAGTACCACCAGGACAAAAATGACCAGGGTGACGGGACGGAACAGGAATCCGAACCCGTCATACGAGCGCAGGGAAATCGTCAGGGCGTTTTCCATGATCGGCCCGAGAATAAACCCGAGGACCAGCGGCGGGCGCGGCCAGCCGGAAAACTGCATCGCGATTCCGAGCGTGCCGATGCCGATCAGCAGATACCAGTCGCCGATATTGTTGCCGCTCATCCACGCCCCCATCAGGACGAACAGCACGACCGCCGGCACAATCAGGTGGCCGCTGATAAACGTGGCCCGCGCGATCTGCTTCGCGCCCACCATCAGCAGCGCGGCGCCGATCACATTGGCAACGATCAGGGTCGCGACCATAGAAAAGGTGATGTCGAGCTTCGATGTCAGCATTTCCGGTCCCGGCGTCATCCCCTGGATCAGGAAAGCGCCGAGCAGGATCGCCATCGGTGCGCTGCCGGGAATGCCAAAGGCCACCGTCGGGACCAGCGCGCCGCCCTTCATGGCGTTATTGGCGGTTTCGGGCGCGATAACCCCGCGAACGTCACCCTTGCCGAATTGCGACTTGTCGCGGGCGCTCTGGACCGCATGGCCGTAAGCGACCCAGTCGACGATGGAACCGCCGAGTCCCGGCAGCATGCCGACATAGACGCCGATGAAGGTGCTGCGCGCCACCAGCCACCAGTGCTCGCAGACGTCGCGCACGCCGCGCAGAACGCCACCCGAATTCTCGTCCCGCGGCACCCGCGAAATAGAGGTGCCCTTGCGGGAAAGATCGAACAAAGCGGGAATGGCGAACAGGCCGAGCACGACGGGGATAAGCGGCAGCCCGTCGAGCAGATAGGTCAGGCCGAAGAAGAAGCGCGGGATCGCAATCTGGTCGGCATAGCCGATGGTCGAGATCAGCACCCCGAACATCGCCGCAGCGACGCCCTTCATCATCGACGACCCGGACAGGGCGCCGACCATCGTGAGGCCGAGCACGCCGAGCATGAAATATTCGGGCGATGCGAAGGACAGGATCAGCGGCCGCACCAGCGGGATCGACGCGGCCAGCACGATCGCGCCGAGGACGCCGCCGATCGCGGATACGGTAAAGGCGGCGCCGAGCGCGCGTTCCGCTTCGCCGCGCATCGCCATCGGGTAGCCGTCGAGGATGGTCGCCTGGCTTGCCGCCGTCCCCGGTATGCCGAGCAGGACGGAGGAAATGGTATCGCTGGTCGTCGTGACCGCATACATGCCGAGCAGAAAAGCAAAGGCCGATACCGGGTCCATCGTGAAGGTGAAGGGCAGCAGGATCGCCATGCCGACCAGCCCGGAGAGGCCGGGGACGGCGCCGAAATAAAGGCCGAGCATAATGCCCAGTCCCAGAAAGCCGATCGACGGCCACTGGAACAGCAGTGCAAAGCCTCCGAGGAGGGCATCAATCATGGAGGATTACCGTGCAGTTTACGGCTGAGGCAGGCGCAGGGACGGGGACGGGCAAATCCAACGCCCGTCCCCGACGGTTTATCTGCCCAGTTTTGCGATGTAGTCCTTGAAGAGCTGGGCGAGAGCCGGGTCCAGCTTGCTGAGCGCGGCGATCCGCTTCTCGCCGGCTTCGCCGACGATCTGTTTCGGACGGTTTTTCACGCGCTTTTCGTAATCTGCGAGAAAAGCTTCGTCCTTCCACATGGACCGGAACGCCGTCCGCAGGGCTTCGACCGACTCGTCGGGCGACCCCGGTGCGGCGAAGGCCGTCCGGAACATCGCCATGAAGGAATCGACGATGGTGCGCAGAGCGTCATATTTCGGCCCGGACGGCGTGCCGCCCTTATGCGTCGCATAGTATTCCTCGAAGGTCGGGATATCCGACAGGGCATCCGCACGCGTTATCTTGCCGGATTCGTCCGGCGCGACGAGCTGGAAGACCGGCACGACGTCGTTGCCCATGGTCGCCGAGATCGAGCCCTTCCAGCCCGGCAACGACGTATTGGCGACATGGCATTCGCCCTTGAGCACAGCCGCCTCGACCGCCTTCAAGCCGCGATATCCGGGCACCGGCTTGTGGTCGATGCCGAGCATTTCGAGCGCCAGGGCCTGCTGGATGGTGTTGGTATTGCGAACGTTGAGCGAGCAGGCCTTGAAGCCCTTGGCTTTCATCAGGTCCGCGCCGGAGGACAGGCCAGGCGGCGTGTTCTTGCGGGCATAGAGCACGACCGGGTTCGCAATCCCCGCGATAAAACGGAACTTGTCGTAACCGACCCGCAGACCGGCATCGCCGATCATGCCGGCCAGCACGTTCCACGTGAAGAACCCGAACGTCATTCCGTCGTTCTTCGCCACTTCGCCGAGGAAATTGCTGGCGATCATGCCGCCGCCGCCGCCCATGTTCTTGACGATGATCGTCGGGTTGCCGGGGATATGCTTCGGAAGGTGCCGTGCGACGATACGGCCCTCGATATCCGTCGGGCCGCCGGCACCGTAATTGATAAGCATCGTGACGCGTTTGCCCTTGTAGAACTGCGCCTGGGCCGCGCCCGCTGCAACGAATGTTGCAGCGGTCACGGCGATAGCAAGGCATTTTACAAATCGTGCCATTTCTTTCTCCCTATATTAAGTCCGGATAATTGAATCCGGTTACGGTTCGGCCGTTTATGCGTTTCTTCGATGTACCGGTCTTCGATCGGTCGTGTCTGTGCGCCTCCGCGGCCGGGCGAACGAGGTCTTATTCTTTGCCGATAAGCGTGCCGGTCTTGAACGGCTCGAATGTCGGCTTGTAGCTCTTCTCGTCCAGGAACTGCCGCAGCCCCGTATTGTAGGAATCCTCCTGGTCGCCGACTTTGATCGCGGCACCCTTTTCGGCGAGATAGTCGTAGGACTGGCCGAAATCCATGGTCCGCACGTTGCGGACCGCCTGCTTGGTCGCACGCAGCACCCGGGGGCTTTTCGCCATCAGCTTCGCCGCCAGTTCCTCGACCTTCGCTTCGAGCTCCGCTGCCGGCACCGCGAAATTGATCATCCCGATGCGGGCCGCCTCATTTCCGTCGAACGGGTCTCCGAGGCAGCAGTAATACATCGCGTGACGCGGCAGAACGGCGTCTGCCACGACCTTGCTGACCAGCGCGCCGGGCAGGATGCCCCAGTTGACCTCGGACAGAGAGAACGTTGCGTCCTCGGCGGCGATGGCGAAATCGGTGCCGAGCAGCTGCATGAACGCGCCGCCGACGCAATACCCTTCGACCATGGCGATGGTCGGCTTGTCATAATTGTAGAGCAGTTCCCAGCGCCAGCGGTTTGCCGCCCGCGCCGCTTTCTTGCGGCCCAGCGGGTTGTTCTCGTTCTCGCGGAAAAACAGTTTCAGATCCTGACCGGCGGAAAAATTGCCGCCGGCGCCGCAGATGACGATTATCTTGGCGTCGGGATCGACCTCCAGATGCGTTAGCGCTTCTTCCATTTCGTCATGGAGTTGCGGGCTCATCGCATTCCGTTTTTCCGGACGGTTCATCCGGACCCATGCAATACCGTCGCGCAAATCTACTTTTACACACTCGAAGTGATCGAACATCTCATCCCCTTTTTTGTTTGTCGGTTAATCCGACATGCTAGATTCATTGAATGACGGGGAAATGATGTCCTAAAGGCGAACACGTGTCAAAGTGCCGCGAGGTAAAGACGAAAAAAAACGGCCCCCGCAATGGAGGCCGTTTTTCTGTCGCCGCGAAGCTACCCTTTGTGGGTCAATCGCATTTGTAGTCGCACCCTTTATGCCCGAGACGTATGAGGAATCCGTTAACGCCGTTCAGCCGCCATACTGGCGCAGAACATGCCGGGCCAGAGCCATCTTAAGAATTTCGGTCGGTCCTTCGGTGATGATGAAACTGCGTTGATCGCGCCACATGCGTTCGATCGGCAGGTCGGTCGTCAGGCCCAGACCGCCATGAATCTGCATGCACTTGTCGGCCGCTTCGAAGGACTTCGTGTCGCCGAAATATTTGACGATATAGGCGTCGTGGCGGATATCCTCTCCCGCTTCGTGCTTTGCCGCCGCATTGAACACCATCAGTTTCAGCATGTGCAGATCGGCATATGAATCGACCAGCATCCACTGCACGGATTGCCTGTCCGCCAGTTTCTGCCCGAACGTGGACCGCTGCGTCGCGTAGGACGCACCAAGTTCGAGACAGCGTTCGATCACGCCGATGCCGCGCGCGCCATGGCGGATACGCCCGGCGCTGATCCAGTTCTGCGCGAATTTGAAGCCGTCGCCTTCGCCGCCGATCATGTTTTCGACCGGCACGCGCACGTCCTCGAACGCGATTTCCCAGGGCCGGTCATGCATCATCGTTTCCTGCGCCCGCAGCAGCTTCACGCCGGGCGTGTCCATGTCGACGATGAATGCCGATATCCCCCCACGCGATCCTTTTTCCCGGTCGGTGGCGGCGATCACCTGGGCAAAATCCGCTTCGCCGGCGCCGGTAATAAACCGTTTGACGCCGTTGATGACGTAGTGGTCGCCGTCGCGCACGGCGGTGGCGCGCATGCCGCCGGGATCGCCGCCCGCATCGGGCTCGGTCTGGGCGAAGCAGTGGCGCAACTTGCCCTCGATCACCGGGTACAGGTAACGCTTTTTCTGTTCGTCGTTCAGGAAGTACAGGATCGGGCTGACGGACGGCCCGAAAATATTGATATTGCGCGACGGCAGGGCGACGGTCCGGGCCAGTTCCGACCAGACGACGGCGCGCGCCATCAGGCCGAGCCCCTGCCCGCCGTATTCTTCCGGCACGTCGAACAGCCACAGACCGATCGCTTTCGCCTTTTCTTCCAGTTCGATCTGGAGGTCCGCCTTGAGCTTCGGACCGTCCAGGGAGTCGTTTTCGATCGGGATCAGTTCCCGGTCGACGAAACGACGGACGGTCTCCTGCAGCATGCGCAGTTCTTCGGGCAGTTGGTAATCCATAGCGGTTCCTTCCTTAGAGGCTCTTATTATTTTGTGATGCAGTTGTCGTTCCCGGCGGGATTGCGGCCGGCGGTGTTGCGGTTAATCCATTCGCGGGATCGCCCGGATATCGACGGCGCACACGCCGTCGCCGTCGGCGCCGACCATCAACGGGTTGATTTCGATGTCGGACACCCGGTCGCGCATATCGAGATAGGCGTTCGACAGCCCGACCGCGCAGCCGATCAGCGCCGCCACATCGCGCGGCGGCGCGCCGCGAAACGGTCCCAGAAGCGCCTTGGCCCGCAATTCGCCGATCATTTCGGCGACATCCTCGGCAGCCACCGGCAACAGACGGAACGCCACGTCGCCCATCGCCTCTACCAGAACGCCCCCGAATCCCAGCGCCAGAACCGGGCCGAATTGCGGATCGTCGCGCACCCCGACGATGACCTCCAGCCCGCCGACCATCTGCTGGACGAGAAACCCGTCAATGGCGGCGTCCGGATCGTGCTTGCGCAGGCGGTCTTCCATTTTTTCAGCCGCTTCGACCGCCTCTTCCGGCGACCCGATATTCAGCGTGACGCCGCCGACCTCGGTCTTGTGGACCGCCTGGGGGGAAACGATTTTCAGCGCGACCGGGAAACCGGTTTTTGCCGCCACATCCCCGACCCCGGAAGCCGATTCGGAAAACCCCGAGGCCGGTCCCGCGATTCCGTATTCGGCGAGCGCCGCCTCGACCGCCACGTCGGGATCGGTTTCGCGAACGGGCGGGAACTGCGCAATGCCGCGACGGCGCCGTTCGGCATATTCGCCGAGCGCGACCAGGGTCCGGCCGACTTCGGGCAGACGTTGCAGGAACGGGATGCCGGCGGCTTCCTGGAAGGCGCGCCCGGTATCGTTGACGTTCTGCGACATGCGGTTATGGGCAACCACCGGTTTATCCGTCGACTCCCGTATCTGGCGAAACAGGTCCGGGTCGCCGGCGCCGCCTTCGGCCAGCGGAAGCTGGCCCTGGACCGAGATCATGTCGATATTGTCGTCCGCGGCGACGATCTTGCAGACTTCGGCGAATTCGGCGAACCGGCGCGCCAGTCCGGCGCCGGTATCGAGCGGGTTGCTGGGCGAGACGCCGGAATCGATCAGGCCGGCGAGCGTCTCCTGCGTCGCCCCGGTAAAGGCGGGCATTTCAATGCCGGCCCGGTCGGCGATATCGAGGAACAAACCCTTGGCGCCGCCCGAATATCCGACCATCGCGACACGGTTCCCGGCCGGCAGCCGGCCCGCCGAAAACGCGAGCGCGGATTCGATCAGCTCGTCCAGGGTATCGACCAGGACGATACCGTATTTGCGGCACATCGCGGTGAAGATGTGATCGTCGGTGGCCAGGGCGCCGGTATGGCTTTGCGCGGCCTCCTGCCCGCCCGCCGTACGCCCCACTTTCAGCATCAGGACCGGCTTGCCGGCATCGAACGCCCGTTCCGCCGCCGCCATCAATGCATCCGGCCGGCGCACGCCCTCGGCCATGCAGGCGATTACCTTTGTATGACTGTCATCGACCAGGAAATTTATGTAATCGGCCATGTCGAGGTCCAACTCGTTTCCGCTGGAGACGGCATAGGAATAGCCGAGCCCGCGCGCGGCACCCTGTTCGAGCCAGAACTGGAACGTCCCGCCCGACTGAAACACGACGCCGACCGGTCCGGCCGGCAAACCGCGGACCCGCGGCGTGGGGTAGAACAACAGGCGTTCGGGCAGGGAAATCGCCCCCATGCAGTTGGGGCCCGATATGCGCAGACCCGTACGGTCGCATATTTCGCGGAGGGCAGCGGCGCGCGCGGCGCCGATTTCGTCGCCGCCTTCGCCGAATCGCGAGGCAAAGATCAGCGCATTGCGGAGCCCGGCATCCGCCGCCTCCGACATTACCTCCGGGATCGCCTCCGCCGGGATGATGACGATTGCGAGGTCGATCTGTTCGGGCAGGGAAGCGAAATCCGGATACACCTTCTGGCCCCATAGTTCCTCCCGCCGGGGATTGACCAGGTAAACCCGCGCCGGAAAGCCTTCATGGGCGAAATTTTCATAGATACCGCGGGGCCAGCCCGCCCCGCCTGTTTCGGACGCGCCGACGATGGCAATCGTCTGTGGCCTTAGAAAAGTCTCGACGGATCGGAACACGGTTAATTCCCCTGTAGACCGCCGGGTGGGCCGCTCGTTGATTCGCGTGCTGGGCCAGGGGCGGAGTGATGTGTGGATGGAAAAAGGCAGGTCGCATATCCGAAGTATTCAGAGCAGCGCTCATCCGGTCAACCCACCCCCGAATGAGCCATCCGGGGCCGAATGCGGCGCGAGCCTGCCGGAACGTTAACCAATTACGAAGCCAAAACTAAAAAACACCCTGAAAGGCATTGAAATTACATGTCTTTCTGGACACTCAGGTAATGATTCGTTAAGGTTAAAGCAGTAATGGTTAACGGCAATTCCATTGACTTCCCGGAAGGCTCGAGTGTCGCTTCACGTCCCCCGTTTTACCCGATCCGAATCGTTTTCCTATGTTGGCCGCGAAGGCCATGGATCGCTGCATATCGCGCTCAGCGTACTGGTCCTGGGATTGTCCATCGGCATTATAGCCGGCCCGTCGGGATCTCCGCAGGCCGGCATCAACACGCCGGCCAGCGCCGTTCTTGCGGCAGCCGAAGACAGCCACGTTCGAACAGCCCCTATGCTGGAACAGCCGCCGGCGCTTATCCTCGCCTCGGCAGTACCCGAACCGGCACCTGAGCCGGCGGTTTCGCGGGAAAAAAAGCGAAACCTGAAAGTCCGCAGCGGCGACACACTGATGTCGATCATGTTGTCCGCCGGTGTCGGCCGCAACGATGCGAACGACGCCGTCAGCGCCCTTCGTGCGGTATACGACCCGAAAGACCTGCGCGTCGGCCAGCGGATACATCTGACGATGTCGCAGGATGACGGCCTGAAGGAAATCCGCCTCGATCCGAGCGTCCTCCGCCAGATCGCCATCCGCCGCGACGACGCTACGTCGTTCCGCGCATTCGAGACCCAGCGCACCCTGACCCGGCGGGTCCAGTTCGCGCAGGGCGTCATCAAGTCCAGCCTGTACAAGGCCGCCGTCAGACAGGACGTCCCGCTTTCTGTGCTGGCGGAAATCATCCGCATCTACAGCTGGGACGTCGATTTCCAGCGGGAAATCCAGTCCGGCGACCGGTTCGAGGTCGCCTATGAACGTTTCGTCGACGACGAAGGCGACGTGGTCCGGCATGGCGAGGTCATATTCGCCCGCCTCAATCTGTCGGGGGATCTGAACGCGCTGTACCGGTTCGAATCCCGTCCCGGCAGCGTCGATTATTTCGACGAAAAAGGCCGCAGTGCAAAACGACCGCTGCTGCGCACGCCGATCGACGGCGCCCGGCTGTCTTCCCGGTTCGGCAAGCGCCGCCACCCGGTGCTCGGATATACCAGGATGCATCGCGGCGTCGATTTCGCCGCGGCCACCGGCACGCCGATCTATGCGGCGGGCGACGGCGTGGTGTCCTATCGCGGCCGCAAGGGCGGCTACGGCAATTACATCCGCCTCCGTCATTCCGCCGGATATAATACCGCCTATGCCCATATGAGCCGGTTCAAGAAAGGCATTGCACTCGGCAGCCGCGTGCGTCAGGGCCAGGTCATCGGGTTTGTCGGCACAACAGGCCGGTCGACAGGACCGCATCTGCATTACGAAATCCTGTCGAACGGGCGCCAGGTCAATCCGCTGACGGTCAAAATGCCGTCGGGAACGCGGCTCGGGAAAAAAGAACTCGCGAAATTCCAGTCCAAACGCGCCAATATCGACGCCCTGGTTGCCGGCCTTCAGAAAGAAACGCTTATCACGCAGCGCTGACCTGGCGGGCGGAAGCGACGATCGGCATCCGGGATAGAACAGGCCGACGCGCGTCCCGCTATACCGGTATCGGAAAATGTTCTTGCGTCGACAGCACCATCTATAGATGACTGCCTGTAGATAACTGCGCGGGGCTCACGCGCGCCGCACCTGTAACGGGGACCCATGCAGGGAAGTGAAACGCCAATGAAGAAAATCGGGTTTCTGTCATTCGGACACTGGTCGCCCTCGCAGGGTTCGCAGACCCGCTCGGCATCGGACGCATTGCTCCAGTCCATCGATCTCGCGGTCGCGGCCGAGGAACTGGGCGCAGACGGCGCCTTTTTCCGGGTGCATCACTTCGCCCGCCAGCTTGCATCGCCGTTCCCCCTGCTGGCCACAGTCGGCGCCAAGACCAGCCGGATCGAAATCGGCACGGCGGTTATCGATATGCGCTACGAGAACCCCCTGTATATGGCCGAAGACGCCGGCGCGGCAGATATTATTGCCGGCGGCCGGCTCCAGCTCGGCCTCAGCCGCGGGTCGCCCGAACAGGTGATCGACGGCTGGCGGTATTTCGGCTACCGGCCCGCCGATGACGAGACGGAGGCCGACATGGCCCGCCGGCACACGGAGGTCTTTCTCGACGTGCTGCGGGGACAGGGTTTCGCGAAGCCGAACGCGCAGCCGATGTTCCCGAACCCGGACGGGCTGCTCCGGCTGGAACCCCATTCCGAAGGCCTGCGCGAGCGCATCTGGTGGGGCGCGTCCACGAATGCGACATCCGTCTGGGCAGCAAATCTGGGAATGCACCTGCAAAGCTCAACGCTGAAGACAGACGAGACCGGCGAGCCCTTTCACATTCAGCAGGCCAACCAGATCCGGGCCTATCGCGCAGCGTGGAAAGAAGCCGGCCACGCCGACGAGCCGCGCGTGTCGGTGAGCCGCAGCATCTTCGCCCTGGTCGACGACCGGGATCGCGCCTATTTCGGGCGCGAACGCCAGAGCACGGACCAGATCGGTCATATAGATCCGAACACCCGGTCGATCTTCGGGCGCAGCTACGCCGCGGAGCCGGACCGTCTTGTCGGGGAACTGGCAAAGGACGAAGCGATCGCCGAGGCCGACACCCTGTTGCTGACGGTGCCCAACCAGCTTGGCGTCGACTACAACGCCCATGTCATCGAATCGATACTGACCTTAGTCGCCCCCGCGCTCGGCTGGCGGTAAACAGGATTTCCGGCGGACAGCAACCTGCCCGCCGGAAAACGTTTATTCGGCAGCGATCCGTTCGACGGCCGTGCCGTTGACCAGCAGGGTGCCGTCGCCGACACCGACCTTTACGGTCTCGCCGTCTTCGATCGCGCCTTCGAGGATCATCGTCGCCAGCGGATTCTGCAGGCTGCGCTGAATGACCCGTTTGAGCGGCCGCGCACCGTAGACCGGATCGTAGCCTTCATTGCCGAGCCATGTCAGCGCGTCCTGGTCGAGATCGAGTACGATCTTGCGGTCCGCGAGCATCGCCCGCAGGCGGTCGAGCTGGATATCGACGATATGGGTCATGTGATCGCGCGTCAGCCTGTGGAACAGGAGCACCTCGTCCAGCCGGTTCAAGAATTCGGGGCGGAACGCGCCGCGCACCACTTCCATCACCGGTCCGCGGACGGCATCGATGCTTTCCCCTTCGGGCTGATTCGCGAGAATTTCGCTGCCCAGGTTCGACGTCAGGATGATCAGCGTATTGCGGAAATCGACCGTGCGGCCCTGACCGTCTGTCAGACGGCCGTCATCGAGCACCTGCAACAGCACGTTGAACACGTCCGGATGGGCCTTTTCGACCTCGTCGAACAGGACGACCTGGTACGGACGGCGCCGGACCGCTTCGGTCAGCGCGCCGCCTTCTTCGTATCCGACATATCCGGGGGGCGCACCGATCAGCCGGGCGACGGAGTGCTTTTCCATGTATTCCGACATGTCGAGCCGCTGCATGGCCGCTTCGTCGTCGAACAGGAAACTCGCCAGCGCCTTGGTCAGTTCCGTCTTGCCGACGCCGGTCGGCCCGAGGAACAGGAAAGACCCGAGCGGCCGGTTGGGATCCTGCAATCCTGCCCGCGCGCGCCGGACGGCGTTGCTGACCGCGACAACGGCCTCTTCCTGGCCGATCACGCGTTTGCCCAGCATTTCTTCCATCTGCAGCAGTTTCTCGCGCTCGCCTTCAAGCATCTTGTCGACGGGAATGCCGGTCCAGCGCGACACCACGGATGCGATATCCGTGTCGGTCACTTCCTCGTCCAGCATCCGGCTGCCGCCTTCATGGGCGCCTTCGTCTTCCAGCTTCTTCTCCAGATCCGGAATGATGCCATAGGCCAGTTCGCCGGCCCGCGCGAGGTCGCCGTCCCGCTGGGCGCGCGACAGTTCCATACGGGCTTCGTCGAGCCGTTCCTTCACTTTCTGGGAATCCGCAAGCTCTTCCTTCTCGGCCTGCCAGATGCGCGTCAGCGCAGCGGATTTCTCTTCGAGGTCGGCAAGGTCGATTTCCAGTTTTTCCAGCCGCTCAACGGATGCCTTGTCGGTTTCCTTCTTCAGCGCTTCGCGTTCGATCTTGAGTTGGATGATGCGACGGTCGAGCTCGTCGATCTCCTCGGGCTTGGAATCGACTTCCATGCGCAGGCGGGACGAAGCTTCGTCGACAAGATCGATCGCCTTGTCCGGCAGGAAGCGGTCGGTGATATAGCGGTTCGACAGCGTGGCGGCGGAAACGATTGCCGAATCCGTAATGCGTACGCCGTGATGAACCTCGTATTTTTCCTTCAGCCCGCGCAGGATCGAAATCGTGTCTTCGACCGTCGGTTCCGCCACCAGAACGGTCTGGAACCGGCGGGCGAACGCCGCGTCCTTTTCGATATGCTTGCGATATTCGTTGAGCGTGGTGGCGCCGATACAATGCAGTTCGCCGCGCGCCAGCGCCGGTTTCAGCATGTTCGACGCATCCATCGCGCCTTCCGCCGCACCGGCGCCGATCAGCGTATGCAGCTCGTCTATGAACAGGATGATCTCGCCTTCTTCGGCGGTGATTTCCTCCAGGACCGCTTTGAGGCGTTCCTCGAATTCTCCGCGATACTTTGCGCCGGCGACCAGCGCGCCGAGATCCAGGGACATCAGGCGCTTGCTGCGCAGGCTTTCCGGGACGTCGCCATTGACGATGCGCTGCGCCAAGCCCTCCACGATCGCCGTCTTGCCGACGCCGGGTTCGCCGATCAGCACGGGATTGTTCTTGGTCCGCCGCGACAGGACCTGAACCGTGCGCCGGATTTCCTCGTCCCGCCCGATGACGGGATCGATCTTCGCCGACCGGGCACGTTCGGTCAGGTCGGTCGCATATTTGTTCAGCGCGTCGTAGGAATCCTCGGCGCTGGCGCTATCGGCCTTGCGGCCCTTGCGCACGTCTTCAATCGCCTTGTTCAGCGATTGCGCAGTCACGCCGGCCTTGGACAGGGCATCCGCAGACGGTGTGCCCGTGGCGAGAACAAGGGCAAGCAACAGCCGCTCCGCCGTGACGAAGCTGTCGCCGGCCTTGTCCGCTATTTCCTTCGCGCTTTCGAACAGCTTCGCCATTTCAGGCGACAGATAAATCTGCGTCGCGCCGGATCCTTCTACCTTGGGAATCCTGGCAAGCGCCGCATCGAGCTCCATGCGGGCGACAGCGGGGTCGCCCCCCGCCGCAGAGATCAGGTTGGATGCAAGGCCTTCCTTGTCGTCGAGAAGCACCTTCAGCAGGTGCTCGGGCTTGAAATGCTGATGATTGTTTGCGAGCGCCGACGTCTGTGCCGCCTGCACAAATCCACGCGCCCTTTCGGTATAGGACTCAAATTCCATTATCTGCAACTCCACTTTCAGACATTGCAACAAATACCCCCGCTATGCGGCAGGCCTATGTCCGGACCCGATAGCCGGCGTCCGATACAGATATGGGAAATATTCAAAATCTTACAAGCCCCGCACAGGGTGAGGTAACGTGCAAACTATGCCCGTCGCCGTCCTGTACTGACTTGATTGGCGTTAAGACCGCGTTAACGCAGCCGGGACGTCGCTGCGCGGATTGCGCCGGAACGTACTATACGCCGGCGTCTTCCGCAGTCGCTTCCGTGCCGGATTCCTTGGGCGGTTTCGCCGTTTTTTCCTTGGCCACGACAACATCGGGCTGCGGCTGTTCAGCCGGATCCTTCGGCGCACCGCCGGACCGGCTGCCGCGACTGCTCCGGCGACGCGACCGGCCATTCGATTCAGGCGCGCCGGACTGGGTGTCAGCCTGCGCATCCGACTGGGTGTCGGACTGGTCATCGGCAGACGCCCCGGCCTTTGCATCGTTCGCATTGCCTGCGGACGACGACCGGTCGGATTCCGAAGCTGAATCCTGATTATCGGCCCGTTCCGTCCGATCGGCACGATTCGACGATCCGTTCTGACCGCCATCGCGGTTGTCGTCGTTCGATTCGGACGCGGCGTTCTGCTGCTGGCGTTGCTGCTCGTTCGCGGCATTCGCATTCATGATGCGATAGTAATGCTCTGCGAACTGGTAATAGCTTTCCGCGGCGATGCGATCGCCTGCCGAAGACGCGTCGCGCGCCAGCGTCAGGTATTTTTCAACCACCTGCTGCGCGTTACCGCGAACCTTTACGTCCGGCCCGTTGCTTTCATAGGACTGGTTGCGGGAATTACCGCCTTTGCGGGGGGTATTGTTGTTCCCCCGGCCTCTCATACGATTCTTATTGTTCTGGCCCTGTCTCATAGCGCCTTCATTCCCATTTTCATAAAGGTTTTATACGCCCCACACCGAACGTCGCCTTACCAATTCCATTGGCCAGCCGCCGATTGTCGGGAGAGTGGCTTTAGGTTGCGGGGTTTTTCTAGCTGACGGCAAACGCTTCGTTTCGACCGATCCAGCAAGAGCACCCTAGTCGGGATTCAGGGCGTTTCCAACCCTTTTTTTACCACCGGCGTTAACCATTTGGAGACCGCTTGTGCGGCGAAGACCAGGCATCGGGGGCGTCCGCCGAAATCCTGCCTGATTTCCAGCCGCGGAAAACCGTGCGCTTCGAAAATCCCGGTTACGGCATCGCACTGGGTCGGCCCGATTTCCATAATCGCAACGCCCTCCGGCGACAGACAGTTTCCCAGACGCCGGGCGAGCGCCCGGTAGGCATCGAGCCCGTCCGGCCCGCCATCGAGCGCCCGGACCGGGTCGTGAACCGCGACCTCGGGCGCCAGGCCGGCGATCGCAGCCGTCTCGATATAGGGCGGATTGGACAGCACCAGGTCGAACCTGCCCGCAACACCGTCCGTCCAGTCGGCGCGGACGAATGTCGCGCGGCCGGCCAAATTCAGCAGGCCGGCATTCCGGACGGCGATCTCAACGGCGCCGGCCGCGATATCCGTTCCGGTGCCCGTTGCGCCGGGCAGTTCATGGAGTACGGCGAGCAAAAGGCATCCCGTGCCGGTGCCCACGTCCAGTACCCGCAGCGGACCGGAAAACCGTTTCCCCCACGCCAGGGCGGCATCGACGAGGGTTTCGCTGTCCGCGCGCGGATCGAGCGTATCGGCGCCAAGCCTGAAATCGAGACTGCGGAATTCGCGGCTGCCGAGGATGCGCGCAACCGGTTCGCGGCGGCAGCGTCGGTCGATCATCCCGTCGAATGCGGCCAGCCCGGCGGCATCCATTTCGCGGTGCGGTTCGCGCAGCATGTCTTCGCGGGACAGGCCAAGCGCGGCGGCGGCGAGAATCCTGGCATCGGCCATCGCATCGGCGACACCGGCAGACCGCAGTTCGGACGCCGCGGCGCGAAGCCTGGCCGACAGGATCGCCGGTTCCACGTTCACGCGACCTCGGAAAGCTTGCGCGCCTGGTCCTCCGACGTCAGCGCATCGACGATTTCATCCAGCGCTTCGCCCTCCAGCACCTTGTCCAGCTTGTGCAGCGTCAGGTTGATCCGGTGGTCCGATACGCGGCCCTGCGGAAAATTATAGGTCCGGATACGCTCTGACCGGTCGCCGGAACCGACCTGGTTGCGGCGGTCCTCGGCACGCGCATCGTCCTGGGCTTCGCGCTGGGCGTCGTAAATCCGCGCCCGCAGGATTTTCAGCGCCTTGGCGCGGTTCTTGTGCTGCGATTTTTCGTCCTGCTGCTGCACCACGATACCCGTCGGGAGATGGGTGATACGGACCGCGCTGTCCGTGGTGTTGACGTGCTGTCCGCCGGCGCCCTGCGCGCGGTAGGTATCGATGCGCAGGTCCTTGTCCTCGATATGGACATCGACTTCCTCGGCTTCCGGCAGAACCGCAACCGTCGCCGCCGACGTGTGAATACGGCCGCCGGACTCGGTCTCCGGCACGCGCTGGACCCGGTGAACACCGGATTCGTATTTCAGCCGGGCAAACACCGCCTTGCCGCTGATCTCGACCGAGGCTTCCTTGATTCCGCCGATCCCGGTGTCGGACAGGCTCATGATTTCGAACTTCCAGCCATGTTTGTCTGCATAGCGCTGGTACATCCGCAACAGGTCCGCCGCAAACAGGGCCGCTTCGTCGCCGCCCGTGCCGGCCCGGACTTCGAGGATCGCGTTCTTATCGTCCGCCTCGTCCCGCGGCAGCAGCATGATCTGGAGCTTCTTCTCGATCTCCGGTACGCGCTGCGTCAACTCGTAGAACTCGGCCTGGGCCATCGATTTCATTTCATCGTCGGTTTCCGGGTCGGCAATCAGTTCCGCCAGATCGCCCGCTTCGCTCTGGGCATCGCGCAGTTCGCCGATACACGCGACCAGCGGATCGAGCTCGGCAAACTCCTTGGACATGCGCACGAATTCGTCGGAATCCGAAATATCGCCGCCAGACATCAAACTCGACAGTTCTCTGTGCCGTGCCGCGATCTGGTCCAGTCTTTCGTCCAGGCTCACTTTCCGTCCTCCTCGGTATTTCCGCCGCCCGCAGGGGGCGCCGGATCGATTCCAAATAATCGGCGCAACAGTTCCTCGGCCTGCGCGGTTGCCGGATCGTTGTCCGCCGCAAGCATACGCAGGGTTTCGGACGGCGCATGCAGCAGCCGGTTCACCAGGCGGCGCGTGGCGTCCTCCAGGGCAGGATCGCCCCCCGCGCCGTCGCGCACGAGGTCCGCCAGCACGTCGGCGCGCACCCGCTCGAAATGATCGCGCAATGCGGTAACGGCGGGCGCCGCATTGCGCCCTGCCGAAACACGCTGAAACTTTTCCATCTCCTCATCGACGATCGCGATCGCGTCTTCGGCGGCGCGATCGCGTTCGGACCGGCCCTCGAGGGCGATCCGCTCGAGATCGTCGAGAGAATATACGAATGCCCCGTCGAGGTCGTTCACCGTCGGATCGACATCGGAAGGGATCGCCGCGTCGACAAACAGCATGGGCCGTCGGCGACGGCGCGCGATGGCCGTCCGCGCCAGTTCCGGATCGATCAGATAGCGCCCCGCCCCGAATGACGAGACAACGATATCCGCACCCGGCAGGAGACCGGGCAGTTCGTCGAGCACGGCATGATGGCAATCGTAGCGCCGTGCGCCGATCTCGGCCCGGGCGCGGCTGCGGGCGACGACCGTGAGGCGCGACAATCCGGCGGAACGCAACTGGTCGACGATCAGTTCCCCCATTTCACCGCCGGTCACGAGAATGGCGCTCACCCGCGTCAGGTCGCCCTGAACGTCGCGGGCAACCTGTCCGGCGCAGGCCGCCATCGAGACCGACCGTTCGCCGATCGAGGTTTCGGACCGGACGCGCTTTGCCGCGCCGTTGACCGCCTGAACGATCGCGTTCAGGCCGGCGCCGACCATGTCATGATCCGTGGCGATCCGCACCGCATCGCGGAACTGGCCGGTCACTTCGGGTTCGCCGACGATCGGGCTGTCAAGCGAGGCGGCGACACGAAACAGGTGCCGCAGCGCGTCGGCGCGCTCATGGGTATAGGTTTCCGGTGCAAGCACGTCCGGCTCGACCGACCCCAGCGAAGACAATGCGCGGATTGCCCCGGTGCGGGCCGCTGCGGCGTCGTCGGCGAGGCCGAATATCTCGGTACGGGCACAGGTGGACATCGCGACCGCCTCGGAAAACCCGGCTGCGACAAGGCCTTGCAGGAACCCGGGAAGATCGTCGTCTGAAATGAAAAGCCTGTCGCGCGTCGTCTCGGAGCTTGTCCTGTGACTGGCACCAACGACGACGAGACGGCTGAGTATCCGCTCGTCTGCCATCGGGACGCTAACGAAACTGTTCGAGCCGGTGTCGAATATCCGCGAGCGGCACGAGTTCCTGTTCGCCGGAATCGAGGTCGCGCACGGCGGCGGAAGACTGTTCCAGCTCGTCATCGCCGATGATGACGGCCGCCCGCGCGCCGATTCCGTTGGCGCGCTTCATCCGTTGTTTCATCTTGCCGCGATAGCCGAGATCGACCGCCAGCCCCGACCGGCGCAACTCGTCGGTCAGTTTCAGGGCGACCGCCTCTGCCGCATCGCCGAGCGGAATAACCGCGAACGGCCGCGTTCTGGCAGGCCCGTCGCCGATCAGCATGGACAGCCGTTCGATACCCGATGCCCAGCCAACGCCGGGGGTCGCCGGGCCGCCCATCTGGCCGACCAGGCCGTCATACCGCCCGCCGGCGAGGACCGCGCTCTGCGCGCCGAGCGCATCGGTCGTGAACTCGAACGCCGTGTGACAGTAATAATCCAGCCCGCGGACAAGACGGGAATTCCGTTGCCAGGCGATCCCCAGCGCATCCAGTCCGGCACAGACTTCCGAGAAGAAATCCCGGGATTCCCCATCGAGGCTGTCGTCGAATTCGGGGGCGCCTGCGACGACGGCCCGGTCGCCCTCGTTCTTCGAATCCAGGATCCGCAACGGGTTGCGCGACAGACGCGTCAGGCTGTCTTCGGACAGGCTGTCTTTGTGATCGCTGAAATATTCCACCAGGACGTCGCGATAGGCCGCCCGGCTTTCGGTATTGCCCAGCGTGTTCAGCTCGAGAGTCGTATTGCCCTGTACGCCCAGCGCATCGAGGATGGCGGCGCCGAGCGCAATTACCTCGATATCGCCGACGGGTTCGGCCACACCCAGCAATTCGACACCGATCTGGTGGAACTGCCGCAGGCGGCCTTTCTGCGGACGCTCGTAGCGGAACATCGGTCCGGCATAGAAAAATTTAAGCGGCAGGTTCTGGCTCAGCCCGCCGGAAATCAGCGCCCGGGCGATACCCGCCGTCCCTTCGGGGCGAAGCGTGATCTCGTCGCCGCCCTTGTCCGTGAAGGTGTACATTTCCTTGGTGACGATATCCGATGTCTCGCCCAGGGTCCGTGCAAAGACCTCGCTGAATTCAAAGATCGGCGTCGCGGCTTCTTCATAGCCGTAACGTTCGGCCATGATCCGGCCCGTGTCGGTCACATGCCGGGCACGGCGCGCCTCGTCGGGCAGAAGGTCGTGCGTACCGCGAACAGGTTGAAGAGACGCCATATCTAAAATTCTGCAACAGCTGGAAAATGGATGAGCGGCCGGGCCGCCCCGCGTTATAGCGTATTCGCCGGACCAGCCATAGGGGGCTGGGGACGGACGGAATTGTCGGCGACGGCCCGCTAATTCAGCCCGCGCAACAGTTTCTCCGCATCCAGCGGAATGTTTCGGCGAATCTGGCCAACCGGGCCAAGCGGCGGCGCACGCTTGTCGCCAATGGTGATCTGAAGACCGCCCGCGTTTCCGGTCTCGAGCACCAGATCTGCGCCGGACGGCACCTCATAGCTGTCGCCGGGCCGCATCAACTGCGAAAACAGCGGTTCGTTATCCCCCGTCCGGACCGCGACATAGCTGTCCGCCGTCGCCCGGACCACAATCCGGACGCCGCCTGCGACGGAGTCGGGTGCCGGTGCCGACGCAGTCGATACCGGATCGGGCGCAGGAGCCACATTCGCCGTCTGAGAAACCGTCTCGGTCGCGGGCTCTGCGGGGGCAACGGGCGCGGGAGCCGGCGCGGCAGCGGGCACCGTTGTCGCCACCGCCGGCGTGGACGGTACAGCGGCACGGGGCGTCGCGGCATTGCCGGTATCCGTTTCCGGTGCATCCGGCTGCCGGGTATCGGGCGGTGACGCAGGCGCCGGGACAACGGCTGTCGCCACGGCGGGCGCCGTCGATGCGGCTGAACCGGTTTCAGCAGGAGCCCGTGTATCCGGTACAGCCTCTGCGGCGTCTTGCGACGCGGCGCTCTCCGGCGCGGTCGGCGTTTCCGCTGTATCGGGCGCCGCCTGCGATTCCGTCAGGGGGCTTGCGGGCGGTTCCGTCGTCGCTGCCGCCGTTTCGGACGGCATTGCCGACGGAGACGGGGCCGACGAAGATGGGGCCGACGGAGAAGGAACCTCGGCAGACGGCGCGGCGGACGTGGATGCCGCAGATGAAACCGGCTCGGACGTGGATGGAACCGACGTCGGTGGGACGGACGGGGCCGGGGCAGATGGCGAGACCGCCTTTGCGTCCGTCTGGTTCTTCGCTTCGTTGACCAGTCCCGATAGTTCCTTCGGCAGGCTGGCGACGGTTTCGATCGGCCCCTTCCCGGCGGCCGAAAGATAGTACCAGCCGCCATAGGCCGCCGCCGCGATCACCGCCGCGAACAGAAGGATAGAGCCCGTCGGCAACCGGCCTTCCTCGACCGGGGACGGCAGGTGAAGCTGCGGCTGACTGCTGATTTCGGCGCCCGCCATCTTGAAGCGGCGCACGATTTCATCGCCTTCGAGGCCGAGAAAATCGGAATAGGAACGCAGGAACCCGCTGATATAGGCGTTGCCGGGCAAATCCCTGAGCCGCCCGTCCTCGATCGCTTCGAGATACACCAGGCGGATCCGCAGATCGCGCGCAACGAATTCCAGCTCATGGCCCAGGTTTTCGCGCATTTCGCGCATCATTGCCCCGAGTTCCGCCGCGTCGAAACTTTCGGTTTCCGTTGCCGTTTTCGCTTTCATATCAAATGCGCCCCTCACGCATCGGCTCTTCGTATCGAGACAGGCTATAGTTTTGCGTACACGGCACAAATCGTACCGCATACCCCTGAATTTATCCTTACCGATAGCCCGCCCGACAACGACCCGAGAGAAATAACAAGGAAATCAATCGGATATCAACGTCAAACTGCGTTTGCAACAAACCTTCAGGATTCAAGAACAACGCTGTGATCGAGGGCATAGGCCCGTAATTTGCGTCTCAAACTGTGATCGGGCGTATCCAGAAGCATATTCATATAGGCGCCGAGTTCCCGCGTATCGACCGTCAGGGTCATCGCCTTGACCGAGCCGAACATCGACGGCGACAACGACAGAGACGTCATCCCGAGCCCCAGCAGCGCCATCGCTTCGAGCGGATGACCGGCCATTTCGCCGCACAGGGACACCCGTACATCCGCCGCCTTACACTTTGCCAGTATTTCACGCAACGCCGACAACAACCCCGGCGAAAGGATATCGTAGCGGTTGGCCACGCGCGGATTTCCGCGATCGAAGGCGAACAGGAACTGGAACAGGTCGTTGCTGCCGATCGACAGAAAATCGACATGGGGCAGAAGCGCATCGAGCTGCCAGATCAGCCCCGGCACTTCGAGCATCGCCCCGACATGAACGGCGGTCGGCGGCTCGACGCCGTCGGTATTCAGACGGTCGATCCGGTCGCGCTCCATCATCAGGACATTCTGCGCGGTCTTGAATTCCGCGACTTCGGCGATCATCGGGAACATTACATACAGTTCACGGCCGGAAGCGGCCCGCAGCATCGCCCGCAATTGCTGGCGCAACATGCCGGGCCGGTCGAGCCCGACCCGGATGGACCGCCAGCCGAGCGCCGGATTCTGGTCGTCGTTGTCCTGAAGATAGGGCAGCTGCTTGTCGCCGCCAATATCGAGGGTGCGGAAATGGACGGGTTTGCCGTCTGCCTGTTCCAGGACATCCCGGTAAATCCGGGTCTGCTGGTCCGAATCCGGGAAGGTCGACCGGACCATGAAAGGAATTTCGGTGCGAAACAGCCCGACGCCGTCCGCCCCGGTCTCGGCAAGCCACTGCATATCCGCCAGCATGCCGCAATTGATGTTGAGCGAGATCGGTACGCCGTCCCGCGTCACGGTCTTGAGCCCGCGCATCGACGCGTACAGGCTGCGGCGCTGATCGCGGGCCACCAGCGTATCGGTCATCATCGCCTGAACTTCTTCGGACGGCCGGACGAATATCTGGCCGTTATCGCCGTCGACGATCACCGGGTCGCCGGGATCGACGCTTTTCATCAATCCGTCGACCTTGCTGACGACCGGAATTCCGAGAGCCCGGGCGATGATCGAAACATGCGACGTCGGGGTGCCTTTTTCGGTGACGAGCGCACGCAGCCGCGACGTGTCGTAATCCAGCAGTTCTGCGGGCCCCGGGTTCCGGGCAATCAGGATGATGTCGTCGGGCAGATCCTGCTGACGCACGCCGCCCCCGAGATGGAGCATCAGGCGGATCGCGATATCTTCGAGGTCGCTGAGACGTTCCCGCAAATAGGGATCGCTGACGCTGCGCATGCGCGCCACGGTGTCTTCGCGGACCTGCTGCACGGCCGCATCCGCTGTCAGGCCGCTGTCGATGCCTTCGCGAATCCGGCGCAGCCAGCCGCGATCCTCTGCAAAACGGCGATAGGAATCGAGCACTTCGCGGTGTTCCCCCGCCGCCCGCAGCCGCGACGACGACAGCAATTCGTCAATCGCCGCATGCATCGCCGTCATCGCATCGCGCAAACGTTCGTGTTCGATCTCGGCATCGTCGGCAAACATCTGGCGTATGGTGACGTTGGGCGTATGCAGAACGGCTTCGCCGACGGCGAGACCGTCATTGATCGACATGCCGGTCAGCCGGGACGACCGGAACGACCGGCTGCTGCCGAGTTCGAACTTTTCGTCCGGGTTGATCAGATTCCCGGATGCGATGAGCTCCGCGATGACCACGGCAATGATCTCAAGCGCTTCTTCTTCCTCTTCCGAATAGGTGCGCTTGTCCCGGTTCTGGATCACCAGCACCCCGCGGACCCGGCCGCCGCGAATAACGGGGACTCCCACCAGCGACGCGAACACCTCTTCGCCGGTCTCCGGGCGATAGCTGAAATTCGGGTGGGCCTGGGCGTCGGGCAGGTTCAGCGGTTCGGCAGTCAGGGCGATCGTGCCGACCAGCCCCTCACCGAGCTGCAAACGTGTGACATGGACCGATTCAGGATTCAGTCCCTGGGTCGCGAAAAGCTCGAGAATATCGCCGGCCCGCTGCACATATACCGAGCAGACCTCTGCGGCCATTTCCGCGGCCACGATGCCGACGATCTGATCGAGCCTGTTCTGCGCCGTCCCCGACCCCGCCATGATATCGCGGAGACGGCGTAATGCCGCACGGTGCCCCGTTTGGGGGGTACCGTCCATTAAAGCACTGCCTTTGACCGACCTCTGCCTCCAAGGGCGGCGAGCGCCTGATCTACCAGTTCACGCAGAATTTCAGCGGCAGGCTGGACCAGTTTGACCATACCGACGCTTTGCCCCGCCATCATCGAACCCGTCTCGATGTCGCCATCGACCACGGCACGGCGCAGGGCGCCCGCCCAGTAGTGTTCGATCTTCAGCTGGGCCGCCGTCTGGTCCAGTTCGCCGCGGCGGAAAGAGTCGATCACATCGCGCTGCGTCTGCGCGAATTCCCGGGTCGCATCGTTCTGCAAAGCGCGGACGGGAATGACCGGAAAGTCGGGATCGAGCTGCACCGACGGCATTGCATCGCGGGCCGAAGCACGGAGAAAGGCCTTCTTGAAATTTTCATGCGCGATGGATTCTTCGGCACAGACAAACCGGGTGCCGAGCTGGCAGCCGGACGCACCCATTTCCAGATAGCCGACGATTGCATCGCCGCGTGCGATCCCGCCCGCAATGAACACGGGAACATCATCGATATGCGGCAGAATTTCCTGCGCCAGCACGCTGGTCGCGACCGGCCCGATATGACCGCCTGCCTCGGCGCCTTCGATCACCAGCGCATCCGCGCCCTGGCGGATCAGCCGTTTGGCGAGCGCCAGCGTGGGTGCGAAGCAGACCACCTTTGCGCCGCCGTCTCTGGCCCGCGCAATGGCCGGCCCGCCGGGCAGGCCGCCGGCCAGAATGATATGGCCGACATTATGTTCGAGACAGACATCGATCAGCGTTTCGAGCTCGGGATGCATTGTGATCAGGTTTACGCCGAACGGCTTGTCGGTGAGCGCCTTGGTCGCGGCGATCTCCGCGGTCAGCAATTCCGGCGTCATCGCCCCGCAGGCAATCACGCCGAACCCGCCGCCATTCGACAGCGCGGAGACGAGGTTGCGCTCCGACACCCAGGTCATGGCGCCCGCCAGTATCGCATACTCGGTACCGAGAAAGTCGCGGCCGCGTTTCCACAGGCTGTCGAGCTGCGCCGATGGCGCGATGATGTCCATTCGGTCCTGCCTTGTCCTTATACGGCGTCCAGCCCGTACGCTGTATGCAGCGAACGCAGGGCCAGTTCGGTATAGGCGTCCGAAACGAGGACGCTGATCTTGATTTCCGACGTGGAAATCACCTGGATGTTGATACCCTTGTCTGCAAGCGCCTGAAACATCCGCATCGCAACGCCAGCATGACTGCGCATTCCGACCCCGACAACCGATATCTTGACGACGTCGGGATCGCCGACGACGCGCTCGAATCCGAGCGTTTCCTTCGCGGCTTCCAGAACTTCCATGGTTCGCGAAAGATCGTCTTTCGGCACGGTGAAGGTGAGGTCCGTCGCGCGGCCGTCTTCCGAAACGTTCTGCACGATCATGTCGACATTGATGCTCGCTTCCGACAACGGGCCGAATATGGCGGCGGCAATGCCGGGATTGTCCGGGACCCGCACCAGCGTGATCTTCGCTTCGTTTCCGCTATGGGCAATGCCGCTGACGATTTCCTGTTCCACGATTTCTTCCTCATCTACGACCAGGGTTCCGGGCGCATCCTTGAAACTCGACAACACCTGAAGGCGCACCCGGTGATTCATGGCGAGCTCGACCGACCGGGTCTGAAGCACCTTTGCGCCCAGCGACGCCATCTCCAGCATTTCCTCGTAGGTAATCCTGTCGAGTTTCCGCGCGCGGGTGACGATACGCGGATCGCTGGTATAGATTCCGTCCACGTCCGTATAAATATCACATCTGTCGGCTTTGATCGCCGCCGCAAGTGCGACCGCCGACGTATCGGACCCGCCGCGGCCCAGCGTCGTAATTCGGTTATCCGCCGCTATTCCCTGAAAGCCGGCCATCACCGCAACCTGCCCCTGGCCGAAACGGCGGACGATTTCGTCGGCTTTGACGTCCTGGATGCGCGCGCGGCCGTGCATTTCGTCGGTCTTCATCGGAATCTGCCAGCCCAGCCACGACCGGGCATCGACCCCGATGGTCTGCAGCGCCATCGCCATCAGCCCGACCGTGATCTGCTCGCCCGCCGACACGACGACATCGTATTCGCGGGCATCGTGCATGGGCGATACGTCGCGTGTCCAGCCGACGAGCTGATTGGTGGTCCCTGACATCGCGGACACGACAACGGCCACTTCATCGCCCGCATCAACCGCGCGTTTTACGAGCTGCGCGGCCGCCTTGATGCGGTCAATATCGGCCACCGACGTGCCGCCGAACTTTTGCACGATACGCGCCATTACGGCTCCTCAAAAGCAACTGCGCCGCCGCCATTTACCCGGGCTTTGTCCAGGCCGTCCGATCCGGATCGAAGGGTTAACGGCAACAGGCTCACTTGCCCCGGGCGGCGCGGGCGCATACATACTCGGATGAACCTTTACAGGCAAGTACAGGCAATTACCGCACATGCCCGCCGCAATCGATACGACGCCAGACAACACCACCATCGATGCCGATGAAGTGGCGCGGTTCTCCGCGATGGCGGACGAATGGTGGGACCCGGCCGGCAATTTCAAGCCGCTGCACAAATTCAACCCGGTGCGGCTCGGCTACATTCGCGACCGCCTCTGCGCCCATTTCGGCCGCGATCCCCATTCCCTGACCCCGCTGGAGGGTCTTACCCTGCTCGATGTCGGCTGCGGCGGCGGACTGATCTCCGAGCCGCTCGCGCGGATGGGCGCCAGCGTTACCGGCATCGACGCATCGGAGCGCAATATCGGCACAGCGCGCGTTCATGCGGAACGGACGGGCGTTGACGTCGATTACCGCTGCACCACTGCCGAAGACCTGCGGGACGCGGGAGAGACCTTCGATATCGTGCTGTCGCTGGAAGTGGTCGAACACGTCGCCGATATCGATCTGTTCCTTGGGTCCTGCGCGGCGCTGGTGCGGGACGGCGGCGCGACCGTGCTTGCGACCCTGAACCGGACGCCCAAGGCCTTCATAATGGGAATCGTCGGGGCGGAATACGTCATGCGGTGGCTGCCGCGCGGCACCCATAACTGGCGAAAATTCGTCCGGCCGTCCGAACTGGCCGCGGGGCTGCGGCGGGGCGGGATCGACGTCACCGATATTTCCGGGCTGAGCTTCGACCTGCTGGGCGACGAATGGCGCGTCAGCGACGACGTGTCGGTCAATTACATCCTGTTCGGCACGCGGTAGGCGACCCCATCGGCAAATAGCGGATTCGCCGTCATCCCGGCCGCGGACAGGACCACGTCACGTCCGTTACGGTTGCCAGACGCGCGAACCGGGAAAGCTCGGCATCGAGCCTGGCGGCGCGGGCGGCGGTCCATGTCACGCCCGGTTCGGGCCACAGATTCGATACGTCCAATACGCCGCGTTTGCGGTCGGCCTTGGCTTCCAGCCGTCCGACGAAGCGATCTCCTTCGAGCAGCGGGAACACGTAATACCCCCATTCGCGCTTCGCTTCCGGCACGAACATTTCAACCCGGTACCCGAACCCGAACAGGCGCTGCAGGCGCGCCCGGTCGCGGATGACGGGATCGAACGGATTGAGAATCCGCAATCGCGATGGCGGTGCGGAAAGCGCCGACAGGCGGGTCTCGATATCGCCCGGCGCGAGCGCCCGGCTCCACGATCCGTCCGCTGCCTGCACCTCGACCGGGACCAGCGACTTTTCGGCCTTTTCGACCCAGGCCCGAACCTCTTTCCCGTCCGCCGCCTCCCAGAATCTCTGGATTTCGCCGGGCGTGCCGAAGCCCAGACGGTCCAGCGCACCCTGGCAGAGCCAGTCGACCTGCACGTCGTCGTCATGGACCGGGTCGCGCATCTCCGCGGGGATGACCCGTTCCGCCAGGTCGTAGAATTTGGTGAAATTTTCCCGGTGCGATGTCGCGAGTTCTCCGGCGTACCACATATAGTCCAGCGCCAGTTTATGCGGCGGCCGGGCCCACATCTTCCCGGACCCGGCGACCTTGGTATCGAACGCATGGGTCGAAAGCGGCCCTTCATCGGCGATGCGTTTTTTGATCGCGTCCCGCGTCGGCCTGTCCGGCATGGCCGAAAAATATTTCGAGCGTTCCCTTTTTTCTTTCAGTCGCCGGAACTGGCGCCGCCACATAGGATAGAATTCCATCGGCAGAATCGACGCATCATGCGTGTAGTGTTCGAACACGCTGCGGTCGGCCGCCATCACGCCGGCCAGCATGTCTTCGCGATAGTTCCGGTTCCGGGACCACAGAATATGATGATGGGCCCGCGCCACGATGCGTATGGTATCGAGCTGGACATATCCCAGGCGCCGGATTGTCTCCGAAACATCGACCGGCCCGGTCGGTGCGGACGCCAGTTCCTGTGTCTTCAGCCACAGGCGCCGGGCGTGTCGATTGCTGATTTTCAGGGGTGACGGCATTTCAGACCTGCGGCCAGGCCGCCGAGTTGTCAGGCGTCAGACTTGCCCGGCCAGGGAATGCGATGGAAATCGACTCCTTCGTCGACCAGTTCGGCCGCTTCTTCCGGGGTCGCCTCGCCGTGAATGGAACGGGCCTCGGTCTCGCCGTAATGAATCTTGCGCGCTTCTTCGGGGAACGTGTCGCCGACATAGTCGCTGTTTTCCTCGACGTGCTTTTTCAGTTCATGCAGCGCCTCGACGAACTCGGCCACTTTGCTGTCGGGTTGCGCCATGACCGCATTGGGCGCAGCAGCGTCGTCCTTGCCCTTGCGGATGCCGCCGACATTGGGCGCCATTATGGCCTTGCGGACCTTGTGGTCGCCGCAGACGGGACAGGTGACGGCCCCCGCTTCGACCTGTTCGCCGAACGATTCCGTATCCCTGAACCAGCCTTCGAAGACGTGATCGTTGCTGCAACTGACATCGAATACAATCATGACACTCAAATTAAGGTAGATTTGGCATTTTCCAAGTTCTATTTTTTGCAGAAAATACAAAGGCTTAATGCAAACAAATGACCGAACCATACGCCATCGCGCCGCCGTCGCCCTGGGTCCGCCGCTTCGCATCCCTGATAACGGCAGGCGGAACCGTGCTGGATGTCGCCTGCGGGACCGGCCGCCACACAGCGCTGTTCGCCGAAACCGGTTTCAGGGTCACCGCGATCGACCGCGACATTTCGCGTCTAGAACATAATCCGCTTACGCTGAATCGCGCCGGCCCGCTCCCCGCCCCGACCGGCGTGGAGGCGATCGAGGCGGACCTCGAAGGCGATGCCCCCTGGCCGCTGCCGGGCCGGTCGTTCGACGGGATTGTCGTTGCCAACTACCTGTACCGGCCGTTGCTGCCGGTTCTGATCGACAGCCTGACCCCCGGCGGCGTTCTGATTTACGAGACCTTCGCGGTCGGCAACGAACGGTTCGGCCGTCCCCGCAATCCGGATTTCCTGCTGCGGGACGGTGAATTACTGGACGCGGTCGCGGGTGAATTATCGGTTGTCGCGTATGAGTTCGGGGAGGTCGCGATTCCGGCGCCTGCCATCGTGCAGCGGATCGCCGCCGTCAGACGGGCCGCGGCGATCCCGGTTATTCCGCCGCCCGTTTAACGGCCCCGGCGGGCCGGTAGGGCCGGGCGTTCGCAAGCGACGGCACGGACCGGCGCGCCGCGCCGACCCGGGCGGGATCGATATCGGCGATAATGACACCGGGTTCCTCGCCGGCCTCGGCGACGATATCGCCCCACGGATCGACGATCAGGGAATGACCGTAGGTTTGCCGCCCGGCGGCATGATCGCCGCACTGGGCCGCAGCGAATATCCAGCACCCGGTCTCGATTGCGCGGGCGCGGAGCAGCACGTGCCAGTGCGCCCGCCCCGTCTTGCGGGTAAACGCCGACGGCACGCCGATAAAGTCCGCGCCGGCAGTCGCAAGCCCGGTATACAGCGCGGGGAACCGGACATCGTAGCAGATGGTCAGTCCCGCCTTCCCCCACGGAATGTCGGCGATCACCGCGGCATCGCCCGGCTGGTAGGTATTCGATTCGCGGTAGGATTCGCCGCCTTCAAGATCGACGTCGAACATGTGAATCTTGTCGTATTTTGCCGTCACCGCCCCGCTGGGATCGATCAGGAAGGTCCGGTTGGCAATCCGTCCGTCACCGGCGAGAACCGCGATGGAGCCGACATGAAGCCATATTCCCAGATCTCCCGCGAGGGCTGCGAATGCCTGCAGTGCCGGGTGGCCGTTTTTCGTTTCCGATTTCCGGAACAGCGCGTCGCGGTCGGGCTCCAGCAGCGCCACGCATTCGGGCAGGGATATAAAATCCGCGCCATCCGACGCCGCTTCGCGGATCAGCGCCGTGGCCGTTTCAACATTGGGGCCGATTTCGTTTCCGGCATTGACCTGAACGCAGGCAAGGCGGAACGAACTGCCCATCAGCCGAGACCGAGCATCCCGTCGAGCTTGCCGGCCCGGTCGAGCGCGGCAAGGTCGTCCGACCCGCCGACATGCTGGTCGTCTATGAATATCTGCGGCACGGTATGCTGGCCGTTGGCGCGGTCCAGCATCTCGTTGCGGCGGCCCGGGCTGGTATCGACATCGATTTCGATAAACTCAACGCCCTTTTGCGCCAGCAGGTGCTTGGCGCGGGAGCAGAACGGGCAAAACATGCTTGAATAGATTTCGACTTGAGCCACGGCGGCAGTCCTTCGGTTGGAGACAAACAACACGGTTTTCGCCGGTAATATGTGACGCCGCCCCCCGTTTGTCAGCCCTCTTTGGCGCATTCCCGCTTCGTCGTCGTTATTCGCCGGTTTTCCTGCACATCTCCGGATATTCAAAACGACCTTGTGACGTCCGCTAAGCGTTGTTTAACGGTTCTGCGGCAAATTCCCTCCAGCGCCCGAGCAAAGGAACAGCAATCGTGATTCCGATACCGCATGACGATACGCAGCGGATTTCCGCTCTGCACGCCTACAACGTTCTCGATACACCCAAGGAAGAATCTTTCGACGCGTTGACCCGCCTCGCTGCCAGACTGTTCGGGGTGTCGATCGCGCTGGTGTCGCTGGTGGATAAAGACCGCCAATGGTTCAAGTCGGCGCATGGCCTGGATGCCGAACAAACGCCACGGGACCAGGCGTTCTGTACCTATGCCATCATGGAAAACGACCCTCTGATCGTGCTCGACGCCACCCAGGACGAGCGATTCAGGGACAATCCCCTTGTCACAGGTCCGCCGGGTATCCGCTTCTACGCCGGGGCGCCGCTTGTTACACCGGACCAGTACCGTATCGGTACGTTCTGTATCATCGATACAAAAGCAAGAGACGCCTTTCTCGGCTTTGAACGCAATCACCTGTTCGATTTCGCCGCTACGACGGTCGACATTCTGGAGATGCGACAGCGGGTTATTTCCCAGGCAGCTGAATAACGCCGGACGAACCGCCGGCGGCTAAACCGCCGTCAGAACGGCAACGCCGGTCACCGTCAGTGCAACACCGACCATCTGGTTTGCGCCGATCCTGGTTTTCCGCAGTAAAACGGCGCCGAATGCAAGTGCGAACACCGGATAACAGGCGACCACGGGCGACGTCAGCGAAATCGGGCCGATCGCCAGCGACAACACCCAGAAGAGCGTCGCGAAGCCATTACAGATCCCGACACAGACGAATCCAAACACCCCCGAACGCGTGACCTTTCGTTCGATTCCGCGCGTCCGCCACAGACCGACTGAGATCGCCACAGATGCCGATACCGCATAGCAGATCAGCACGGCGACGAACGGGTTCGGCCACCAGCCCAGGCCGATTTTCAGCACCGGGGGTCCCAGGCCACGGCACAACGCCGCGCCGAGCGGCAGCGCGATCATCCACCGCCGCCATGACCCGCCCTGCCAGGTCCGGCGCAGGGACATGCTGCTGACCCCGGCGATGATCGCGACGACCGCAATCCATTGCACAACGCCCAGCACTTCGCCGAGCAGGATCAGCCCCGCCGCGACGGCAAAGACCGGCCCGAGATTGCCGATCGCGCCCGATACATAGGGGCCCATCAGACGGTTCGCCTCGAATGTCAGCAGCGTAATCATCGCCGGATAGAAAATTCCGACCGCCGCAAAAAGAAGCGCCGCATCCGTGTCCCAGCCGCTGAAATCGGCGAGAAACGGCGCGCTGGCCCAGAATATCAGCGCCGCCGTCGGCATGCTGAATGTCGCCCCCAGCGCCGGGGTCATATCGCGCAGTCCAAGCTGGGTAACCACCAGCCCGAGTCCGAACAGCGCTGCTGAACCGAGCGCAAGCGCCCAGGCTTCGAATGGCATGAAAATTCTCCGGTCGGGAAAAGTTTTGAGGACCCTGTCTACCCCGTCCGCGTCACCCGCGCGAGGGTCAGAACGTCGACATTTGCGGCACCGGCAGACAGCAGCGGCCGGGTGCAGGCGGAAAGGGTTGCGCCGGTCGTCATGACGTCGTCCACCAGCACGATGCGGCGACTCTTGACGGCATTTATCCCCCGCGGCCGAACGGCAAACGCCCCCGCGACATTGCGCTGCCGCTGTGACCGGTTCATGCGGCCCTGGCTCGGCGTCGGCCGCGTCCGGACAAGCGCATCGACCGCAACCGGCAACCCGGTCTCCCTGCCCAGCGCCTGCGCCATCAGGGCGGCCTGATTGTAACGCCGGGAGATCAGCCGCCGCCGGTGCAGCGGAACAGGTACCAGCACATCGGCATCGGCCAGTACGTCGGCGCCGGCCCGCGCCAGCCATCTGCCCCAGACCGGGGCGGCATCGGTGCGGTCGGCATGCTTGAAGGCAAGGACCAGGCGCCGGCTGGAGTCCGAATAGGTCATCACCGACCTGGCGCGGCCGAACAGAGGCGGTCGCCGGGCGCATTCGCCACAGATCGCGTCCGAGCCATCCCCGTCCCGGCCGGTTTCATATTCAAAGGGCAGCCCGCAACAGGCGCATAACGGCGGCGCGATAAAATCGATCCCTGCCCAGCAGTCAGGGCACACCGCGCCGGGATCCGCGACGACGGCACCGCAGCCGAGACAGCGGGGCGGCAGGACAATATCGACCGCGCGGCGCGCGGCGCTCTGCAGGACGGCGGGCATATCCATGCGTTCAATCTAGCATGCGGGGTGACAGCCCGAAACAAAGCGGCCTATGTTCCCGCCATGCCCCCGGAGATTCAAAACGATATTGCCCTTTTCGACCGCCATACGGTGCGGCGGCGGCGCGATCGCGCGGCGGCAAGCCTGGACGCGCATGATTTTCTGCACCGCGAGATCGCCGGCCAGCTGGCCGACCGGCTGAAAGACATAAAGCGCGATTTCGCCGTCGCGCTCGACCTCGGCGGCGGGCACGGCACCACGCAGCTGGACCCGGTGCCGGAGCTTCTGGTCACGTCCGACCTGTCGGAAAAACTGCTGCGCCGGGCGAATACCGGTCCCGGCGTGGTCGCGGACGAGGAGTTTCTGCCCTTTGCCGATAGCGCGTTCGACCTGATCGCATCGACCCTGTCGCTGCACTGGGTCAACGATCTGCCCGGCGCGCTGGTCCAGATCCGCCGGGCACTGAAACCCGACGGCCTGTTTCTCGCGGCATTCCTGGGCGGCGATACGCTGGTCGAACTGCGCCGCGCCTTCCTGGAGGCGGAAGCCGAAACCACCGGCGGCACCAGCCCCCACACGTCGCCGGTCGCCGATGTCGCCGATGCCGGTGCCCTGCTGCAACGGGCCGGGTTCGCCCTGCCGGTCGTCGACACGGACACCCTGACGGTGACCTATGAAGACATGTTCGCATTGATGCGCGATCTGCGCGGCATGGGCGAGGCCAATTCGGTCGCCGCGCGCAGCCGCAGGTTTCTGCGCCGCGACACGCTGTTTGCCGCCGCCGCGCGCTACAGCGAACTCTATGCCGGCGCAGACGGCCGTATCCCGGCCACGTTCCAGATTATATGGATGACCGGCTGGGCGCCGCATGAAGCGCAGCAAAAGCCGCTTCGCCCCGGCAGCGGCACGACCCGGCTGGCCGATGCGCTGGACACCGAAGAACGGCCGGCGGGCGATAAAGCGGCGCCGGACAAATAAACCGGATCAGGCGGCCGCGGGCACAGCCCTGTGCGGCGGCGACCGGGTTTCCTTCACCAGGATCGCGAACACCCCGGCCATGGCGGCAAGCGCCACCGACACCCACCAGATCCAGTCGTATTTCAACGTCAGGTCGAATATCCAGCCGCCGGCCACCACGCCGATTGCCGCGCCCAGCGAATGCCCGCCGAACAACAGCCCCAATGTCAGGCCGATAATGCGGACGCCGATATGGGTAACGACAATATTGGCGATCACGGGGAACGTCGAAAAATTCAGGATTCCGAATATCGCGGCGAAGACGAACATCAGGCTGATATCGGCGGCGATAGACATCAGGAACACGAATGTCACGGCCCGCAGGAAAAACATACCGGCCAGCAGCCGCGGCCGGTGGACGTGATCCGCCATCCACGAAAACAGGATGACCCCCGCCAGGTTGCCGAGCCCGTGCACGCCATAGGCGGCGGAGCCTTCGACCAGCGTGAACCCGCAGGAGATCGCATAGGGGATGAAATAGACGTCGATCACCCCGGCGGTGGTGAACCCGCAGAGCGAAAACGCCGCAAGCAGCAGCAGGAACGTCCGGTTGGCGAACAGAAAACGCAACCGTTCCGCCAATGTGTCGTCCGGCGCTGCCGACCTGACCTGGGACGCATCGTCCGGATCGTCGACCGGCGGCTTGAACCGGAGCAGAACGAGGACTGCAAACGCCGCCATCGTCACGCCCATAACCTGATAGGTACTGCGCCAGCCGAGCGAGACGATCAGGAAGCCGAGCAGCGACAGGACGGGCAGTTGTCCGCCCGTGGCGCCCGACACCGCGATGCCGATGGCAAGCCCGCGGAACTTCACGAAATAGCCCGACACCGCCGCCGTCACCATGGGGATCGACACCGATGCATAACCGATTCCGGCGACGCCGCCGAACAGCAGGTAATAGTGCATCGGCGCATGGGCATAGGATGTGGCACCGACCCCGATTCCAAGGGCCAGCAGGCCGCAGGCGATGACGATCCGCGCCCCGAACCGGTCCATCAGGTTGCCGGCGACCGGCGAGCCCAAAGCCATCATCAGCAGCACGATGGACGCCCCTGTCGACGACTGCGCCACCGTCCAGCCCAGTTCTTCGTGCCACAGGGGCAGGACCATGCTGACCGACGACCGCGCGCCGAACGTAAATGCCAGGGCGACGAACCCGATCGCGACGACTATCCAGCCGCGGTTCCGGTTGGTCTCGGCAATAGAGGCCACAGGTTCAGGCCGTTACCGGCGTGGCTGCGCCCGCGCTATCGCGGGTTTCGCGGATCATCCAGGAAAAAACCGCCGCCAGCAGGGCGAGCGCGATGGAGGCGATCCAGACCCAGTCGTAACTGTTGAATTTGTCGAAGAAATATCCACCCATCAGCGCCCCTGCAGCCGCGCCTGCGGAATGGCCGGCGAACAGAAGCCCCAGGGTCAGCCCCATCATGCGGACGCCGATATGGGTGCCGACGATGCTGGCCAGCACCGGCATGGTCGAATAATCGAACACGCCGAACATGATCGCGAACAGGAACAGGACTTCGGGATTGCCGGTGATGTTCATGAGGAGCAGGAAAGACAGGCCGCGGAAAAAATAAATCCCGCCCAGCAGCAGTGGACGGTGAACCTTGTCGGCCAGGAAACCCGCCAGGATCATCCCGCCCATGTTGAAGGCCGACAATACACCCAGGGCGGTCGCGCTTTCAAAACGGGGAAAACCGCAGGAAATGGCGTAGGGAATCAGATGCACTTCGATCACGCCGGTGGTCGTGAACCCGCAGATGACAAATCCGATCAACAGCAGCCAGAAGGTCGAATTTCTGAAGATCAGCTTTAGTCGTGCGGCAAGCGGCGCAGCCCCGGCGCCGCCGTTGGCACCTGCGTCGCGGTTCGCCGGCGTAATCAGGAACCAGGCGATCGGCGCCATGGCCATGATCAGAAAACCGAAACCGGCAAAACTGGCGCGCCAGCCGATCCAGCCGATGAGCGCCGCCAGCAGGGGAAGTATAATCAGCAACCCGCCGGACGCACCGGATGTCGCGATTCCGGTCGCCAGGCCCCGGTGCTCGTCGAATATCTGGGCGATTGTCGCCGATGCCTGCGGCGCCGCGAGAGAGCCGTAGCCGAGGCCGCCGACGATGCAGAACAGCACGATGAACTGCCATTGTTCGGTCATGACCGACGTTGCCGCCAGGGAGGCACCGACGCAGAGCAACGCCGCGCTGACCACCGGCCGCGGGCCGATCTTGTCCAGAAGGTTGCCGGCGAGAGGCGAAATCAGCGTCATGAAGACGAGGACGATAGAGCCGCCGCTCGAAATAAACGTCCGCGCCCAGCCGAGGTCCTGTTCCCAGGTCGGCATGATCAGCCCGAGCGCCGAGCGCGCGGAAAACACCATGCTCAGCGCCGCGAATATGAAGACGACGATCAGCCAGCCGCGCGGGTTGGCGCGGACGATCGACCTGAAGGATGAAGAATCGGAAGACATCGACTATCGCGTAGCACGCGCGCCGGACAAATACACCTGACAAAATCGCACCCCGGAACCCCGTTTTACAGGTAGTCCCGCAGCATCGCGATCAGCGGCTTGTCGGCAGGCGGCATGGGATAGTCGCGCAGCCGCGCCGGCATCACCCATTTGATGGCCTGGCCTTCCATCGGCGTCAGCTTGCCGGTCCATTTCCGGCAGACGAAAAGCGGCATCAGCAGGTGAAAGTCGTCATAGGCATGGGACGCGAAGGTGAACGGCGCAAGACAGCTTTCGACCGTATCGACGGCGAGTTCTTCCTGCAATTCCCGGATCAGGGCCCGTTCCGGCGTCTCGCCCTCTTCGACCTTGCCGCCGGGGAATTCCCACAGGCCCGCCATCGACTTGCCCTCGGGCCGTTGGGCGATCAGCACCCGGCCGTCGGCATCGAACAGGGCGACGGCAGCAACCAGGATTATCGGCAGACCGGAAGAATCCACAGTCACGACCGGTTTCAGGACCGGTAATCGGCGTTGATCGTTATGTATCCGTGGGTCAGGTCGCAGGTCCATACCGTCGCCGCACCGGTGCCGATATTGAGATCGACATCGATATCGATTTCCTGCCCCTTCATGTGCTTTGCCACGGGCGCTTCGTCATAGCCGGGCACCACCATGCCCTTGTCTGCGACGGCAACGCCCCCGATGCTGATTTTCAGCCGGTCGCGGTCGGCGGCCTCGCCGGACTTGCCGACCGCCATCACGATGCGGCCCCAGTTTGCGTCTTCGCCGGCGATGGCCGTTTTCACCAGCGGCGAATTCGCGATGGTCAGGCCGATTTTTCGGGCTGCCTTCGCGGATTTGGCCCCCGACACCGTGACGGTGACGAACTTGGTCGCCCCTTCGCCGTCGCGAACGATCTGGTGGGCGAGATCCGTCATGACCTCCTCGAGCGCCTCACGGAAGGCCCGCAATTTGGCGTCGCCGGGCGCGGAAATTTTGGCATGTTTCGCCGCTCCGGTCGCAAACAGCAGGGTGGTATCGCTGGTCGATGTGTCGCCGTCGACGGTGATCGAATTGAACGACCGGTCTGCGCCGCGGCGCAGGAGCGTCTGCAGCACCGGCGCGGGAATTTTCGCGTCGGTGAATATAAAGGACAGCATGGTCGCCATATCGGGCGCGATCATGCCCGACCCCTTGGCGATACCGCCGATCGTAACCTCGGTCTCGCCGATTTTCACCCGCCGCCACGCCCCCTTGGCGAAGGTGTCCGTGGTCATGATGGCGGAGGCCGCTCCCGGCCAGTCATCCGGCCGCAGCGCCTTTTTCAGCCCGGCCAGCGCGTTGCGGATTCGGTCGTCCGGCAGGGTTTCGCCGATAACGCCCGTCGACGCAACGAAGACCTGGGATTTCGGGCAGTCGAGAACCGACGCGACCTTGGCGACCGTGCGCTGCACCGATTTTTCGCCGGCGAGCCCGGTAAACGCATTCGCATTCCCGGCATTCACGATCAGCGCCCGGGCACGTCCCGCCTTGGCGGCCTTGGCGCACCAGTGCACGGGCGCGGCGGCCGTCTTCGATGTGGTGAACACACCGGCAACCTGCGTTCCCTTGTCGAGCGCGGCCAGCAGAACGTCCCGGCGGCCCTGATACCGCAGCCCGCAGGACCCGGAGGCCAGCGAGACGCCGGCAATCGGCGGGATTTCAGGAAAGCCCTTCGGCGCCAGAGGAGATATTTTTGCCATCTTCAGATTGTATTCCGGTGGTGAGCGCAGGCCTTGAGTCTAGCGCATTTACGGGAAGCGCGGAAACACTCCCTACCCCGTCCCTCGGCCCGTCACCCCCGACGTATTCCGGGATGACGGGGCGAATGGGGGCAACGTCCCTGAATGAGAAGACTACCGGCCGGGCGCCGGTTCGATGCGGCGCAGCCGGGGCGCAGACCCGTCGGCTTCGAAACGCTCGATCTTTGCCTTTTCCATCAGGTCCTTCACCAGGTCGGTCGCGAATTTCTGCGACATTTCCTGTCCGATCTTGGCGCGGCTTTCCTCGAAGCTCGGCGGCGCGGACTGGCGCTTGTCCTCGACCTTGATCACATGCCAGCCGAAGGGGGATTTTACGGCCTTTTTGGTGAAGTCGCCCTTGGCCAGCGCGAAGGCCGCCTCTTCGAACGGCGGGACCATCTGTCCCCGCCCGAAATAATTGAGATCGCCGCCCTGGGCCTTGGAAGGGCCGATCGATTTTTCCGACGCGATCTTGGCGAAATCGGCGCCGCCCTCGAGATCCTTGATGATGGCGTCCGCTTCGGCCTCGGTCTTGACCAGGATATGCCGTGCCCGGACCTCTTCGACCGTCGGGAAATTGCCCACGGTCTCGTCGTACCGGGCGCGCAGAACCTCTTCGGTGATTTTTTCGCCGATCATCTTTTCAAGCAAGGCCTCTTCGAGCAGGCGGTCCTGAAGCAGCGCGATACGTTGCTTGTGGTCGTCGGTTTCGTGCAGCTTGTCGGCCCGGGCCTCGGCGGACAGGATCTTGGTGCGAATAAGCTGATTGAGGAGCGGCTGGTAAATCTTGTCCATCGGCAGGCTGCGATACTGTTCGGGCAACTGCCCCCTGGCGACATCGATATCGGACCGCATGATTTTTTCGCCGTTGACGGTCGCGACCACGGGGTCGGTCGCCGGCTGGCTGTCTGCTGCCGGGCCTGCGGTCTGGGCCGCCGCCGGCAGGCCGAAGAGGATCGTCGCGGCAAACAGGGCCGCGCAGCTCGAAATTTTCATCATATCTTCCTTAGTAGTGCCGTTGGAAAGGCACACGATGTGCCGCTCATATTTCCGCCATGATACCCCGGATCGTCGCCAATTCGCAGTAACGAATTGGAAATAACGCGTTTTTTACCGGAATCCAGCCCGCCCGAGACCGTTTAGATTGACTCGAACCGAGATGCTGCATATGTGTGCGGCAATTCCCATATATGATATTGTCCGCCCGGATCGTCCCCAAACTTGACAGGAAACCCGGCGGGTATAGTGGCCGGGTTTTTCAGACTAAGGATTCGTAATGTTACAATCGATTGCGCAGCGTATTTTTGGCAGCGCCAATGATCGTGAGGTAAAGCGGCTCCAGGCCCTGGTCGCAGAGATCAATGCGATCGAGCCTGAGTTCGAGAAGCTGACGGACGATCAGTTAAAGGCGCGCACCGAAGAATTCCGCAAGCGCTACGCAGACGGCGAATCGCTGGACGACATGATGGTCGAAGCCTTCGCCACGGTCAGGGAAGCCGCGAAGCGCACCCTCGGCCAGCGGCACTACGATGTGCAGCTTCTCGGCGGCATGGTGCTTCATCAGGGCAAGATCTCCGAGATGCGCACCGGCGAAGGTAAGACGCTGGTGTCCACGCTGCCGGTCTATCTGAACGCGATCACCGGCAAGGGCGTTCACGTTGTGACGGTCAACGATTACCTCGCCTCGCGCGACGCGGCATGGATGGGCGTGGTCTACGAATTTCTCGGCATGACCGTCGGCTGCATCGAACACGGGCTCGACAATGCCGAACGCCAGCGCGCCTATGCCTGCGACATCACCTACGGTACGAATAACGAATACGGTTTCGACTATCTGCGCGACAATATGAATTTCCGCATCGACGAGATGGTCCAGCGCGAGTTCCATTACGCGATCGTCGACGAGGTCGATAACATCTTCATCGACGAGGCGCGCACGCCGCTGATCATTTCCGGTCCGGCGGAGGACGCCGCCGATACATATGCGGCCATCGACAAGGTCATTCCGCAACTGGGCGCCGAAGACTTCGAAAAAGACGAAAAACAGCGCGCGGTCACGCTTACCGAAACCGGCACCGAGAACGTCGAACGCATCCTCGGCGAGATGGGCCTGCTCGGCGATGCCACGCTTTACGACATCACCAACGTGTCGCTGGTGCACCACGTACAGCAGGCGCTGCGCGCCCATACCCTGTTCCAGCGCGACACCGATTACATCGTCAAGGATGACCAGATCATCATCATCGACGAATTCACCGGTCGCATGATGGAAGGACGGCGGTTTTCCGAAGGTCTGCACCAGGCGCTGGAAGCAAAGGAAGGCGTCACCGTCCAGAACGAGAACCAGACCCTCGCCTCGATCACGTTCCAGAACTATTTCCGGCTTTATCCGAAGCTTGCCGGCATGACCGGCACGGCGATGACGGAAGCCGGCGAGTTCGCGGAAATCTATGGCCTTGAAGTCGTCGAAATCCCGACGAATGTCGACCAGGTCCGCATCGACGAGGACGACGAGGTCTATCGTACGGCCGAAGAAAAGTTCAACGCGATCATGGAAGACATCCGCGAGGCCCAGGCCAAGAACCAGCCGGTCCTGGTGGGCACGGTGTCGATCGAAAAATCGGAACTGCTGTCGGAGCTCCTGAAGAAAAACAATATCCAGCACCACGTGCTCAACGCCCGGTTCCACGAACAGGAAGCGTTTATCATCGCCCAGGCCGGCCAGCCCGGCGCGGTGACGATCGCCACCAACATGGCCGGCCGCGGCACCGACATTCAGCTCGGCGGCAATGTGGACATGCAGATCGAACAACAGGTCGCCGCCCTGCCGGAAGCGCAGCGCGAAGCCGCGCGCGCGGAACTGACGGCCAAGATCGAATCCGACGCCGCCGCTGCGAAGAAGATCGTGATGGAAGCGGGCGGGTTGTATGTCATGGGCACCGAACGCCACGAAGCACGGCGCATCGACAACCAGCTGCGCGGCCGGTCCGGACGCCAGGGCGATCCGGGGCGGTCGAAGTTCTACCTGTCGCTGGAAGACGACCTGATGCGCATCTTCGGGTCGGAGCGCATCGACACCATGCTGCGCAAGCTCGGCCTCGAAGAAGGCGAAGCGATCATCCATCCGTGGATCAACAAGGCGCTGGAGAAGGCGCAGAAAAAAGTCGAAGAGCGCAATTACGAAATCCGCAAGAACCTGCTGAAATTCGACGACGTGATGAACGACCAGCGCAAGGTCATCTACGAACAGCGCAAGGAGCTGATGACCGCCGAGGACGTTTCGGAAACGGTTGTCGAAATGCGCGAACAGGCCATCGACGATGTCGTTTCCCGCTGCATCCCGGAAAAGGCCTATGCCGAACAGTGGGACACGGACGCGCTTCACGAAGAAGCGGTCCGCCTGCTCGACCTCGACCTGCCGATCAAGGAATGGGCATCGGAGGAAGGCATCGCGGAGGAGGAAATCCGCGACCGGCTGATGAAGGAAGCGGCGCGGAAAATGGCGGCCAAAACCGCGAATTACGGCGCCGAGCTGATGCGCATGGCGGAAAAGAGCCTGTTGCTGCAATTGCTCGACCAGTCGTGGAAAGAACACCTGCTGGCGCTCGATCACCTGCGCCAGGGGATCGGGCTGCGCGCCTATGGCCAGAAGGACCCGCTCAACGAATACAAGCGCGAAGCCTTCGACATGTTCGAGGAAATGCTCAATTCGCTGCGCGAAACCGTCACGTCCGTAATGTGCCATCTCGAACTGTCCATAGACGCCGAAGAACTGGCGGCGATGGAACAGGCCGAACAGGAAATGCATGAAACCCGCGTCGATCCCGCCTTCGCAGACGCCAATGCGGGCGGCGGCGGCCAGGGAATGCATCCGGCAGCCGTTATGCAGCCGCAGGGCGCAACCGCTCTGAGGGCCGGGACCGACCCGGCGGACGCGCCGCCCGGCTGGGAGCTGAACCAGTCACTCGGCCGCTGGGTAGATCCGCAGGACCCCGAAACCTGGGGAAAAGTGCCGCGCAACGCGACCTGCCCCTGCGGCACCGGCAAGAAATTCAAGCATTGCCACGGCCGGGTCTGACCGGTCCCGCTGCCGCTGACTTTCCCGGCAGCTGACCCGTCCGGGCCAAACCGCCGTCGGGATCAGATTCCCGTGGTATCGCCCATTTTAAGGAACTTGTCGCGCCGCTGCTGACGCAGTACCGAGCCGTCCAGCCCGCGAAGCTCGTCCAGGCATTTCCGGATCGCGGCGCCGGCGGTCTCGATCGTTGCCGCGCCGTTGCGATGGGCCGCACCGGTCGGTTCGGGAACGATTTCGTCGATTACGCCGAGCTGAAGCAGATCCTGCGCCGTCAGTTTCAGCGCATTGGCCGCATCCGTGGCATGGCCGCCATCACGCCACAGGATCGATGCACAGCCTTCGGGCGAGATCACGGAATAGACGGAATGCTCCAGCATCAGGATGCGATTTGCCGCGGCGATCGCAATCGCCCCGCCCGATCCGCCCTCGCCGATGACAAGGCTGACGATCGGTACATTGATATCGAGGCAGACTTCGATAGACCTTGCTATCGCTTCGGCCTGACCGCGCTCTTCCGCCCCGATACCGGGATAGGCGCCGGCGGTGTCTACAAAGGTGATCACCGGCAGGCCGAACCGATCGGCCAGGTGCATCAGCCGCTGCGCCTTGCGGTATCCCTCGGGACGCGCCATTCCGAAATTGTGCTTTACGCGGGATTCGGTGTCGTGGCCCTTTTCCTGGCCGATCACGACAACGGACCGTCCCTCGAACCGGCCGAGTCCGCCGATGATGGCGTTGTCCTCGGCATAGCCGCGGTCGCCGGCAAGCGGCGTAAAATCGGTGAACAACCCCTTTACATATTCCAGGCAGTGCGGCCGCGCCGGGTGGCGCGCCACCTGGACCTTCTGCCAGGCCGTGAGCTTTGAATAGGTCTGCGTCAGCTGGCGGTCGACCCGGGACTGAAGCCGTTCGACCTCGTCGACGATGCTGATTTCGCCGTCGTCGCTGAGATGCCGCAGCTCTTCGATCTTGCCTTCAAGCTCGGCGATGGGTTTTTCGAAATCGAGGAACGCGTGTACGCGGGTTTCTGCCATATTCAGATCCGGATGCCTGCAAGGGGATGAACGTCCTGGACCAGCGACTTCAGCCGCTCGTCAAGCACATGGGTATAGATTTGGGTGGTCGATATATCGGAATGTCCGAGCATCTGTTGAACGCTTCTGAGGTCTGCGCCATTGGCGAGCAGGTGCGTCGCAAAGGCATGACGTAACACATGCGGCGAGACGCGCGCCGGGTCAAGACCGGCATCGACCGCGAGTTCGCGCAATTGCTTGGCGAAAGCGTCCCGGGTCACATGCCCGGCAGCGGCGCGGGACGGAAACAGCCACGGCACAGCCCTGCGCTGTTCCTTCAGCAGGCTTGTCCGCAGGGGCAGCCAGTCGTCGATCGCCCGCCGCGCCGCATCGCCGAGCGGCACCAGGCGTTCCTTGCCGCCCTTGCCGCGCACCGTGACGATCCGGCCGTCGCGCGACAACGAGGACAGGCGAAGGCTGACCAGCTCCGACACGCGAAGTCCCGTCGCATACAGAATTTCAAGCAAGGTCAAAAGCCGTGCCCCGCGCCAGCCGTCGGCGGCGCGTGCGGCTTCCAGCAGCGCGCCGACTTCGTCGAACCGCAAAACCTTGGGCAGAGGCCGCCCGAGACGCGGCGCATCGACGGTGGAGGTCGGGTCGTCCGGGCGCACCGCTTCGAGCACCAGGAACCCGTGGAACTGGCGAACGGCGGAAAGCTTTCGCGCCTGAGTCCGCGCCGCGAGCCCGTTGGCCGAGAGCCCCGCGAGAAAGTCGCGGACATCCTGCGTCTCCGCCGACTTTCCATCCCGGCCGGCGGCGGCCAGGTGGTCCAGGTATTGCGTCAGATCGCGCAGATAGGCGTCATGCGTATTCAACGACGCGCCGCGTTCCGCCATCATCATTTCGAGGAATGCGCCGATATGGGGGTATTCGGTCCGAACCGTCACAGGCCGGCCGCCACCGCGGCTTCTACTGCCAGCCGGTGCGATTCAGGCGTCAGGCCGAGCTGCCGCAGTGCCGAAATTGCGCGTGCGCCATCCGCCAGCGTCAGCTGTCCGTTCGTCGATTCGCCGGCGCCGACGACCGTCAGCAGCACGGCTTCGCCGACGCGCGCCCCTGCCGATGCGCCGGAAAGCCTATGGGACCATGCGGGGCTCAATGACGGATCGTCCGTCGAAAACGGGCTGTCCAGCAGCATCTGCCACATATCGGGCGGGATCGTTTTCCCTATGGCGTCCAGCAGCGTGAAAAAAGCCAGCGCTTCGCGGCGGGCCTTTTGAGGGTCCGCCTGGCGCCGCGCTTCGAACCACGCGCGCAGGCGTTCCGGCGTGAACGGCACCGTCTCCTGGCGGTCGGCAAGAACGGCGAGCGGCCACAGGGCGGCCTCGGCAACCCGTGCTTCCTCGATCCGTCCCGCGTCGTCGGCGGCGACGACATACCATCCGAGCGCCTTTTCGCTGCGCCCGGCGGCGAACAATACCTGTGCCGCATCGCGCGCGAACCAGATCAGTTCGGCAGCCGGGTCGATCGCCTCCACGATGGATACGCTGGCGCCGGCAATCTGGGCATAGCCGTCGCGTTCGCGGCCGAGCTCCCAGGCCCGGCGGAGAACTTCGGCCTTGGCCAGCGCGACCTGCTGGGACGCGGCCGCCCGCAGCAACAAGGCGCGGGTGCGCAGGGTCCAGCTTTCCTCGGCGGCGGAGATCGGACCGTTGAGCTCCTGTTTCGAAAACGGAATACCGAGAGCCAGCCCGACGATTTCATCTCCCGACAGCGCCCCGATCCGTTGCGCCTTTTCCGCCGCAATCAGCCGTATGTCGAGATCCGCATTCGGCGCCAGCGCCACTGCGCGCAGAATGGATGCCTGCCCGGTCTCGACGATTTCAGCCGGAAACCGGAAACCGGCGGCCCGCATCATCGACAGGTGCAGGGCCAGCGGGGTCCTGAGCGTCGGGCTTTCGCCGCCCTTGCTCCCGGCGAGAGCGTCGATCGCGGCAAAAAACAGCGGCTCGATTTCGCTTTCGCGTTCGCGCAGCAGATCGGCGATCAACGATGCGCGGGCATGCTCGCCGGAAAGCGCCAGACAAAATGCCTGCGCCTGCGACCAGTACAATCCGGAATATTCGTCGGCGCCGTTGCGGATTGCCTTGCAGGCGCCCGAATTGTTGTTGTTGAAGAACAGCGCTTCGACCCGGGTACGCGATAGCGCCTCGTCGCGGCGTTCGTCCGGCGTAATCCGCAGCAATGCCAGCGCATTCGCCACGTCGCCCGCCGCGAGCAGGCGATCGACCCGCAGGGCGACGAAACTCGCTTCCAACGGCTTGCCCACGGGAACGCTTGCCTGGGAAATCAGCAGTCGCGTCGCGATGTCACGCAACGTGGGGGACGGCGAGCCGGCCGGGATGCGCGGCATCAACCCACGGACAAGAGCCCATTCGGCGCCCTGCCACATATTCTGTGCGAACCCGCCCTGGCCGTCGGTGAGCAGCCCGATCGCGTCAGGATCCACCGATTCCAGCCGGTTGACGGTAATCCCCGCGTCATCGAGCGGCCGCGGCGCAACGGTAACGCCCGCGGGCGCCGGCGCCGTCGGAGCGCTTTCCGGCGCCGTTTCCGCCGGTTCGGCCGCAGGCGGCGTTTCGGCCGACGGGGTGACGACAGGCGTCGGGCGGCGCAGTTGAAGCTGCGCGTCGGCACCACCCGGCACGACGGTGCCGGCGGCGACCAAAGCGAAGATAAATGTAGATATACCGGCAACCGCCTGACGCAATCCGCCGCGGCGAACCGCCGAGCGCTTAGCGCGGGAAACGGTCATTGGGAATCGTTCTTTCGATTTCCGTGGCGGGCACGGGGATTTCCCAGGTGGCGAGAAACAATCCGCCGCCGATCAACACGATCAGCGCGCCTATGATGACGATCGATGCTAGCTTTTTCATGCAGGCGCGACCCTGTCCGGTTTTGCGATTCGCCGCCAGTCCTAAACGCCGACCGGCCGGGGCCGGGACAGCGGGTAATGCGGAGCGCGAATCTGGTTACACAATTGGCGACACAAACGATATTTCGTCGTATATTCAGGAGGTAATGAATATTTGTGGCGATTTCGAGGCAGTTTATCGGCTGCCGGGAAAGCTTTCAACGTCTCGCTCGGCCAATAAACGGTTCGGCGCCGATCTGGCCGTGGTCCCGGCGGCCAACCCGATTGCCGCCACCACATCCCGGCACTGAAACCATGTCTGCCCGAGAAACATCCGAATCACAGACCCCGCCCGCAACGTCCGGCGCGCCGCCCGACCGGTCGATCGTGCTGGTCGGCCTGATGGGAGCCGGGAAAACCTGCGTCGGCAAGCGCCTTGCCCAGAAACTCGGCATGCCGTTTGTCGATGCGGACCTGGAAATCGAAGCCGCGGCGGATTGCTCGATAGAAGAGATATTTGCGCGCTACGGCGAACAGGCGTTCCGCGACGGCGAGCGCCGGGTCATTTCCCGGCTGCTGGAAGAAACGCCGCGCGTTGTCGCGACGGGCGGTGGTGCGTTCGCCAGCCCGGAGACCCGAGAAAACGTGCGCCGGAACGGTATTTCGGTATGGCTGAAAGCGGATATCGAAGTTCTGTTGCAGCGCGTATCGCGCCGCAATAACCGGCCCCTTCTGAAGAACGGCGACAAACGCGAAACCCTGGAGCGCCTGATGGCGGAACGCTACCCGGCCTATGCGGAGGCGGATGTCACCGTGGAATCCGGCACTGAATCGCCGGACATTACGGTGAAAAAGGTTCTCGACGCCCTGCGGGACCGCCACGGCGGCGCCCGTGAAGACAGCGCCGGGCACGATGGCCAACATACCGATGCGGCAGCAGAATGACCGAAACCGGTGAAAGTCTGCGGGTCGACCTGAACGACCGGTCATACGACATTCTCGTCGGCGCGGACCTGCTGGCCTCCACGGGATCCGCGATCCGTGCTGCCGCCGGCGGCGGCCGGTGCTGGGTCGTCACCGACGAAACGGTGGCGCCGCTGTATCTCGATACCGTCATGGCATCGCTCCGTGAGGCGGATCTCGACGCGCAATCGATCGTCCTGCCGGCCGGCGAAAGCACAAAGGCCTTCGCGACCCTGGAGAACATCGTCAACACCGTGCTCGATGCAGCGCCCGAACGGTCGTCGACGCTGATCGCGCTGGGGGGCGGCGTCATCGGCGATATTACCGGTTTTGCCGCGAGCGTCATTCTGCGGGGCATTAATTTCGTCCAGATTCCCACCACCCTGCTGGCCCAGGTCGACAGCTCGGTCGGCGGCAAGACCGGACTGAACACACGGCACGGCAAGAACCTGGCGGGCGCGTTCTACCAGCCGAAACTGGTGATCGCAGATACCGGGGCGCTCGATACCCTGCCCCGGCGGGAACTGCTTTCGGGATACGCCGAGGTCGTGAAATACGGCCTGATCCGCGACGCGGAATTTTTCGACTGGCTCGAAGCCAACGGCGCGGCGGTCATCGGCGGCGAGGGGGAAGCCGGCAGGATCGCGCGGCAATACGCCGTGCGGACAAGCTGTGCCGCCAAAGCGGCCGTCGTCGCAGCGGACGAGCGCGAAAACGGGGTTCGGGCATTGCTCAATTTCGGCCACACGTTCGGCCATGCGCTGGAAGCCGAAACCGGCTTCGGGCCTGAACTGCTGCATGGCGAGGCCGTCGCCATCGGCATGATCATGGCGCTGGAAATGTCGGTCATGCTGGGCCTGTGCCCGCGATCGGACAGCGACAGGGCGCGGCGCCATTTCAGGGCGACCGGACTGCCGACCGGACTGCCGTCGGCCCAGGGCCGGCAATGGGATCCTGCGCCGCTGATCCACCACATGGGCCACGACAAAAAGGTGCGCGACGGGCGGGTGACATTCATTCTCGCCCGGGCGATCGGCGACGCCTTCGTGTCGCGTGACGTGAATCTCGACGATGTCGAACGCCTGCTCGCAGAAGCCATCGCCGCATGACCCAGTCCGGGATGACTGCCCACCGCAACTCACACTGTCTTCCAACCGAACGGAGCGGACCCACTTTCTGATGGAAATCGCAACCCTCGCCACGATCTGCGGCATAGCCGTTCTACTGGTGCTTTCAGCTTTCTTTTCAAGCTCGGAAACGGCGCTGACCGCCGCGTCGCGGCCGCGACTGCACCTGCTGGAAGCCAAAGGCGACAAGCGCGCAAAACTCGTCAACCGGCTGCGCAGCGAGCAGGACAGCATGATCGGCACGATCCTGCTGGGCAATAATCTGGTCAATATCCTCGCTTCCGCGCTGGCGACGAGCGTGCTGATCAGCCTGTTCGGGGAAACCGGCGTGGTCTACGCCACGATCGCGATGACCCTGCTTGTCCTGATATTCGGCGAAATTCTGCCAAAAACATACGCGTTCCGGCATGCCGACCAGTTGGCCCTGACCATCGCGCCGACATTCCTGTGGCTCGTGCGCCTGCTCGGCCCGGTAATGGCGGCGATCCAGTATGTCATCCGCGGGGTGCAGCGGATATTCGGTGTAAAATTCGACGGCGACCAGGAATGGAGCGCCACCGTCGAGGAACTGCGCGGCGCCATCGAACTTCACCGTGGCCGGGGCGCCATGGCGCGGCACGAACGTGCGATGCTGCACAGCATTCTCGATCTCGCGGATGTCGATGTCGAAATGGTGATGCAGCACCGCCGCGACATCTTCATGATCGACGCGTCACTGCCGACCAGCAAGATCGTCGAAGACGCGCTGGAGAGCCCGCATACGCGCATACCGCTGTGGCGGGACACGACCGACAATATCGTCGGGGTGATGCATGCGAAGGCGATGCTGCGCGAAGTGCACGCTCATACCGGAGATCTCGACGCGCTCGATCTCGACAAGATCGCCTCGCCGCCCTGGTTCATTCCCGAATCGACGACATTGCTGGACCAGTTGCATGCATTCCGGCGCCGGCGCGAACATTTCGCCCTGGTCGTCGACGAATACGGCACGCTGATGGGTGTCGTCACGCTGGAGGATATTCTCGAGGAAATCGTCGGCGATATTTCCGACGAACACGACGTGGTTCCGATCGGTGTCCGCCCGCAACGCGACGGATCCTACCTGGTCTCCGGCGGGGTGACCGTGCGCGATCTCAACCGCCGCTTCGGCTGGGACCTGCCCGACCAGGACGCGGCGACCATCGCCGGACTCGTGATCCATGAATCGAAAGTCATTCCGCAGGTCGGCCAGATATTCCATTTTCATGGCTTCCGGTTCCAGATCGGGCGCCGGCAACGCAACCGCATCACGTCAATCCGCATGACCAAGATCGACGACATCTCGGAAGGCGCCGCCGATTAGCGGCGCCTGACGATCGCCCGGGGCGATCTCTCACGGGAAAGGAACCCAAATGCCGCTCAGTGAAGTTACCGTCGACCGGGACCCGATCCATACCCGCGCCATCGAATGCCGCAGCTATCGCCGTGCCGACGGGTTGTGGGATATCGAAGGACACCTGACCGACGTGAAGGCCTATCCGTTTTTCAACAGCTTTCGCGGCGAAGTGCTGCCCGGCGAGCCGCTGCACGACATGTGGATACGGCTGACGGTCGACCGGGATTTCATCGTACGGAACGTCGAAGCGGTCACCGATTCGGGGCCCTACGCGCTCTGCCCGGCAATCCTGCCATCATTCCAGAAACTGAAGGGCCTGAAAATCGGCCCCGGGTGGAACCGCAGCGTGCGCGAACATCTCGGCGGCGCACGCGGTTGCGCGCATCTCGTCGACATGCTGAAGCCCATGGCGACCGTGGCCTTCCACACTGTCAGGTGGTCGGACTCGGCACCCGACAACGCCGCTGCGGAAAACGATGCCGCGCCGCCGAAAATTTCGCGGCCGCCGGTTAATACCTGCCATGTCTGGGCGGCTGACGGCGAACTGATCCGGGCCGAACACCCGGAGTTCTATACCGGAGACTGAACGTCCCCGGTCTTCAGGATGGGTTTGCCGCCGACCGGAAATAATTGACGATATAGATGCGCATCGCCGAAGTCAGGCGCGTGTCGCCCCGCGTTCTGTCGATATCAGAACAGATTTCGTGCATCGACCTTTCTTCCCGCGCCGCGATATCGCGCAGGGCTTCCCACAGGTCGGGTTCGAGCCGGACGCTGGTCCGCCGGCCGCCGACATTTACATTCCGAGTTACAAGGGGAGACGCTAATACCACTGTTACACCCACTTTTTGTTATTGAGCCCGAACAGATGAATCATACATCTATTCCAGGTTGAGTTATTATTCAACTTTTTCGTCCTATCGTTTAATTTTTGACTCTCGTGCAAGACAAGACGACGACGACAGTTTACCCGCTCAGGCTGACCCGGCCAGACATTTTATGTATTACGGTTGTATGCATATTATTTTGAACAGCCGTCGCCGCCGACCGAACACACCGTTCCGCAGCCCGGATCAGGGCGGGGCGGCCAGCACCGACAACGCATGGACAGGCCCGGCAAGTTCGTCACGCAGCACCCCGTAGACGAGGCGTTGACGTTCGACCCGGCTGCAATCGGCGAAGGCAGCGGAGACGATTTCCACCCGGAAATGGGTTTCGCCTTCCGGCCGCGCACCGACATGACCGGCATGAAGATGAGATTCGTCCGTCACGACCAGGGAGTGCGGCGCGAATGCCTCCGTCAGTTTTTTCTCGATCGATTGCGCTACAGTCATACAGTCTATCTTCCGAAATCGGGATCCAGCACAGGAAATACCCCCATTCGCGGCAAAAGGCACGTCCTTGCATGGGGAAATTCCGGCGATCATACTGCCGGGATGTCAAAAGAAGGCAGCAATAACGGCTCCGTTCTGGATACCCCGCTTACAGACAATGCACCCGGCGGGGCCGGACAGGCGCCCGGCGCGGACGCCGCCGCCGCGGCGTGCGATCACCCGGACTGCGCCGAACCGGGAACGTTCCGCGCACCGAAATCGCGCACGGAACTGTCGAATTTCTACTGGTTCTGTCTCGACCACGTGCGGGAATACAATGCCGCCTGGAACTATTACGCCGGAATGGACGATGCCGCCGTCGAAGCGGAAATCCGCAAGGATATCGTCTGGCAGCGGCCGACCTGGCCGCTGGGTTCGCGCCCCGGGGCGAACGGGGCCCAGTTTCACGATCCGCTGAGTCTTCTGGGCGACGGCCCGACGGACCCGCGGGCGGAACGTGAAGCGCAGGTGCAGATGCAGAATCTGACCGCGCCGGAGCGCGAAGCGCTCTCCGTTTTGGGGCTGGTTGCGCCAATCACCAAAGCAGATATAAAACAACGTTACAAAATACTTGCAAAATCGTTGCATCCGGACGCAAACGGGGGCGACAAGAGGGCCGAAGACCGGCTAAAATCGGTAAATCACGCCTATACGACATTACGGGACAGCGAGCGCCTGACGTAGCGCGGCTCGTTTTTTTTACGTTTATGCTGAAGGAACGGAGTTGAATGGCTTCCAAGACCAAAAACCTTATCGCGGAACTTAGTGAGATCGACCTGCCGGACACCACGGTGTCCGTGCGCGACGTGTTCGGACTCGATATCGATATGGAGGTTCCGGCCTACTCGAAGAAAACCGAGCATGTGCCGGATTTCGACGATACCTATTGTTTCGACCACGACACGACTCTCGCGATCCTGGTTGCGTTTGCCCATAACCGCCGGCTCCTGATCCAGGGATATCACGGCACGGGCAAATCGACCCATGTCGAACAGGTCGCCGCGCGGTTGAACTGGCCGTGCATCCGCATCAACCTGGACAGCCATATCAGCCGTATCGACCTGATCGGCAAGGACGCCATCGTCGTCAAGGACGGCAAACAGATCACGGAATTCCGCGACGGCATCCTGCCCTGGGCGCTGCAGAATCCGATTGCCCTGGTGTTCGACGAATACGATGCCGGCCGCCCGGATGTCATGTTCGTCATTCAGCGCGTGCTGGAACGCGACGGCAAAATGACGCTGCTGGACCAGAACAGGGTTCTGCGTCCGCACCCGGCCTTCCGGCTGCTGGCGACGGCGAACACCGTCGGTCTCGGCGACACAACGGGCCTGTATCACGGCACCCAGCAGATCAACCAGGGACAGCTCGACCGCTGGAACCTGGTGACGACGCTGAACTACCTGCCGCACGAACAGGAAACCGCGATTGTCCTGTCCAAATGCAAGGCGTTCGACAAGGACGACGAGGGCCGCAAAACCATCGCGTCGATGGTGCGGGTCGCCGATCTGTCCCGCGCCGGTTTCATGGCCGGGGACATCTCGACGGTCATGTCGCCGCGGACGGTCATTACCTGGGCGGAAAACGCCGAAATCTTCGGCGATCTCGCCACCGCGTTCCGGATGACCTTCCTGAACAAATGCGATGAGCTGGAACGCACGACGGTCGCTGAATACTACCAGCGCTGCTTCGGGGACGAATTGCCGGAACTGAAAGCCGCACAGACAGCAGCGTGACACACAGATGAGCGACGACCAAACGGCCGAAGAATTCCGCCGCGTCACCGCGGCCGCCATGCGCGCGATCTCCGAGCGGGACGACATTACGCTTGTCTACGGATCCGAAGCGCGCCTGGTCGACAACCAGGCCCGGCTGCCGGTGCCGTCGCGGGATTTCACCGATCACGAGGTCGCCGCGCTGCGCGGCGAGGCGGACGCGATGGCGCTTCGCCTGCGTTTTCATAACGAAGAACTTCACGCCACCCGTGCCCCCCAGGGCGAGAACGCGCGGGCGGTGTTCGAATCGCTGGAACGCGTCCGGTGCGAGGCGCTCGGCTCGCGCATGATGGCCGGCGTCGCAAACAATCTCCAGGCGGCGCTCGAAGACAAGTGCGATGCGTTCGGCTACACCCGCGTCAATGTCCGCGACGACGCCCCGCTGTCCGAAGCGATCGGACTGATGGTGCGCGAAAAGCTGACCGGCGAGAAACTGCCCGATGGCGGCGAACAGCTCGTCAGCCTGTGGCGCGACTGGATCAACGACAAGGTCGATACGGATTTCGACAAGCTGTCGGACTGTATCGACGATCAGGAAGCCTATGCCGCGGCGCTGACCGACCTTCTGGTCGAGCTTGAACTGATCGACGAGGAATCCGAAGCAACGGAACAGAGTGAAGGCGAACAGGGCGAAGACGCCGAAGAACAGGACGCCGAAGACGCCGATGCCGAAGATGCCGACATGGAAGGCGTCTCCGCCGAGATGAGCGGCTCCGAATCGTCGGAAATGGACGAAATGGACGTCGAGGACGGCGACGAATCCATGTCCGAGCAGGGCGAAGAAGAAATGATGCCCGGCACCGGCGACGAAGACGGCGAACAGTCGGAACACCAGCGCCGCCCGGATGGCGGAATGGGCGACCGCAATCGCGAACCGCTCTACAAGCCATATTCGGTCGAATACGACGAAGTCATCGTGGCGGAAGATCTGTGCGATCCCGATGAACTCGCCCGGCTGCGCCACCATCTGGATCAGCAGCTCGCCAATCTTCAGGGCATTATCGGCCGCCTGGCCAACCGGTTGCAGCGGCGCCTTCTGGCCCAGCAGTCGCGGTCCTGGGAATTCGATCTCGAAGAAGGCATTCTCGACGCGGGCCGGCTGTCGCGGGTCGTGACCAACCCGATGCACCCGCTGTCCTACAAGGTCGAAAAGGAAACCGAGTTCCGCGACACCGTCGTGACGCTGCTGATCGACAATTCCGGCTCGATGCGCGGCCGCCCGATCACGGTCGCGGCGATGAGCGCCGATATTCTTGCCCGAACGCTGGAACGCTGCGGCGTGAAGGTCGAGATTCTCGGCTTCACGACCCGCGCCTGGAAAGGCGGACAGGCCCGCGAACGCTGGCTCGCCGACGGCAAGCCGACCAACCCGGGCCGTCTCAACGATTTGCGGCACATCGTGTACAAGGCCGCCGACGCGCCATGGCGCCGGTCGCGCAAGGCGCTGGGCCTGATGCTGCGCGAAGGCCTGCTGAAAGAGAACATCGACGGCGAGGCATTGCTATGGGCCCATAGCCGCATGGTCAACCGCCCCGAACAGCGCAAGATCCTGATGGTGATTTCGGACGGCGCGCCGGTCGACGATTCGACCCTGTCTGTGAATCCCGGCAATTACCTGGAACGCCACCTGCGCGACGTGATCAAGACGCTGGAATCCTACCCGGACGTGCAATTGACGGCGATCGGTATCGGCCATGACGTAACACGCTACTACGACCGGGCGGTCACCATCATGGATGCCGAACAGCTTGGCGGTACGATGATGGACCGGCTGGCCGAATTGTTCGACGATGCCGCGACCCCGGCCGGCGCCCGCGCCCGGCGGCGCACCCGCGCAGCCTGAACATCCTATCCGGCGGCAAAACACCGACCGGCGGGGCGTTCTCCCCGGCGACACGGCAGGTGCAATCCTTCCCGACGCAACGTATGTTTAACCCGTCTTATCCTGTTTCCTGATTTTTCCAGACCCGGAGCCAGTTATGTCATCTGAAGAACAAGCACTAGAGGCCGCCCGCGCACGCATCACGGCATACCGCGAAAAAATCCAGCGGCTCGACGACAATTCCCTCGACCTTATTTTCCGCGAAGGCCGCAGCCATAACTGGTTCCAGGACCGGGAAGTCACCGACGACCAGCTTCGCGAAATATACGACCTCGTGAAATTCGGATCGACCAGTTCGAACACGCAGCCGGCGCGCCTGATCTTTATCCGCTCGCCCGAGGCCAAGGAACGGTTGCGGCCCTGCCTGATGCCGGCCAATGTCGACAAGACCATGGCGGCGCCGGTCACGGCCCTTCTTGCCTACGACCTCGAATTTTACAGCAATTTCGCCAAGCTCTATCCGATACGCCCCGAAATGGGCGAACGCTTCGTATCCAACGCCGATCTGGCCCGGCATTTCGCCTTTCAGCAGGGCACGCTGCAGGGCGCCTATCTGATCATGGCGATCCGTGCGGTCGGGCTCGATGCCGGCGCGATGGGCGGCTTCAATACCGAGGCGGCGGATGCGGAATTCCTGGAGGGCCGGAACTGGAAATCGAATTTCCTGTGCAATATCGGCTATGGCGATCTCGAAGGCATCAAGGGCCCCCGGTTCTACCGCTACGATTTCGACGAAGTCTGCGAAGTGATCTGAGCCGCTGTCATGACAGCGCTTCTTGAATGGCTCAGCCGCAACCTCCGCCTGCTCGGCATTCTGGCGGTTCTGGTCTGCGCGGTAACGTGGTGGATCGACCTGTCGGGACTGGTCCATGAATGCGTCTATTGCCGCGCCCAGCGCACGGCGATCGGCCTTGTGGGCCTGGTCATGCTGTTGCCCGACCCTCGCCGCTGGTGGCTGCGCTACCCGGCGCTGTGCGTCGGATTCCTGGGGGCGCATGTGGCCTGCGCCCAGCTGTTTCTGGTGATCCGCAACCTGAATGCCGGCGAGCCGTCCAATCCCGTGAACATGATCCTGGCCGCCGGTGCGCTCGGCATTCTGGTCGGCCAGGCACTGCTTCTGTGGATGCCGCGGCCGGCGGATTCGACCGGTTCGGCATAGAAAAAGGCCCGCTGAAAAGCGGGCCTTTTTAAATCTCTATCTCCGAAGACGCTCAGGCCGCGGCGACCGTCGCCTTCTTGACCTTGCGCTTCAGCGCCAGCGCTTCTTCAGGCAGCTTGGCGTCGGCGGTGTCCAGCAGGAAGCGGTCAAGGCCGCCTTTGTGCTCGATCGTCCGGATCGCACGCGCCGACAACCGCAGGCGAACGACTTCGCCGAGCGCGTCCGACAACAGCGACGTGACCTGCAGATTGGGCAGGAAACGGCGGCGGGTCTTGTTGTGGGCATGGCTGACATTGTTGCCGGCCATTACGCCTTTACCCGTCATGGAGCATCTTCTGGACATGATGTCGTCCCCAAAATTCTTGTTTCAACACGTAAAACGGGCCTTTTGTGGCCCGGAAAGCGCGAAGTTTTAGTCGCCCGGACGGCCTGCGTCAAGGATTTTGGCGCTCTTTGACGGGTTTATCTGGCGAATCGTCCGCCGAAATCTCGGACGCCCGCCGGACCGCGATCCGGCGGCTGAAAACCGCCATAAACACCATCGCGACGGCCCCGGCATAGAACGGCCAGTGGACGCCGAGCGCGGCAAACGCGACCCCGGCCAACGCCGGGCCGCCAATCCGGCCGAATCCGCCGAAAGTCTGGCCGACACCGAGAACCCGCCCCCGGCTGTCCGCATCGGCATATTGCGAAAGCAGGCTGCTCAGCGCCGAGGCATTGGACGCCGTGCCGAAGATCATCAGGACGGCGCCGAGATAGAGTTCGACCTCGCTCGACGCGAGAGGCAGCCACAGCACCCCGGCACCGAGGGAAATCGCGCCCGCGGTCACCAGTGCGCGTTCGCCGATGCGCGCGGCCAGCCGGCCGATCACGAACCACTGCAGAACCATGTGGCACAGCCCCATCCAGGCATAGAACAGGCCGTTCTGATGCGGCCCCCAGCCCCAGACCCGTTCCGACCACAGCACGATAATTACCTCGACCCCGGCAAAAACGAACGGCGTACAGAACATCAGACAGAGCACCAGCCGCGTCTGCGGTTTGGCGAAGACCGCGACCCAGCTTTTCAGGCCGGGCATCTGGCGGGCACGGATTTTCTGGTCGTCCGATACCGATTCCGTGATCAGCACGATGGCGAGACAGAACGCCACCGCCGAGAAGACCGCCGCGGCCAGATAGGGCGTGATGAAATCGGGACTGGCCGGGTCGCTGCCGCCCAGCAGGCCGCCGATCGCCGGCCCGGCAACGAATCCGAGCCCGGCGGCGCCGGACAGCCGGGCAATGGCCCGGGTGCGGTCTTCGGGCCGGGTGAGATCGGCGATCAGGGCATGGGTGACGCTCATATTGGCGGCCATTGCCCCGCCGAAGAACCGCGCCGCAAACAGCATCCACAGCGACGACGTGAAGGCGAGCAGGAAATAGGCGCAGAACGTGCCGCCGATGGTCAGCAGCAGGACCGGCTTGCGCCCGATCCGGTCGCTGAGCCAGCCCCAGAACGGCCCGAATATCGACTGCGCAAGCGTATAGCTGACCGCGACCAGGGTGACGATTTCAGGCGATGCGCCGAATTTCTGAGCATAGAGCGGCAGCAACGGCAGCACGATGCCGAACCCGACCATGTCGACGAAAACTGTAAAGATCAGCGCATACACGGCACGGGCTTTGCCATGATCGCCGTTCCGTGTCCAGCGGCCGCCGCGTTCCGCCCCGAAGCGCCCGCGGGGTTACGCCCGGCCGGTCAGGACGCATCGGCGGACGCGCCCGCTTCCTCGCGATACAGGCCAAGCTTTACAAGCGTCGGCGCGTCGGTGACCGAATACAGAACGGAATCGTCCGGCGTGGTATTTTGGAAGGAATGCCATGCCCAGCCGGGAACGCAGAATGCGTCATTCCGTTCCCAGTGAAGAGTGGTGTCATTGACCCGGGTCACCCCGCCTCCCTCTATCACGCAGTAGATCGTGCTGGCGGTATGACGATGGGTCCGGGTGCGCTCGCCGGGCCGCAGGAGCTGCGCTCGATAGGAAAGCGTGGACATTACCGGTCCGCCGGTCACCGGGTCGACAAGTTCTATAATCACCCCGTCATGCGGATCCGCCGGATAATCCCGTAACCGCGCGAGTTGCGCCCGGATATCGGCGCCCCGGTAGATGAGCATCGGCGACGCCCCCGGACGGCCGCGCACCTTGTCGCCGAACAGGGGGACCATTCCGCCCTGGCCGTAGAGCTGGGTCGAATGATCTTCGGGATACCTGATTTGCTGGGTGGCGCGCTGCAATGGCTCGCCGGTGTTCGACTGGGATTCGGTTTCGCGATAGTCGAATTCGAAAATGCTGTTATTCAGACTTTCGACCAGCGGCAGGTCGAGCACATCCATCCAGACAATGGGCTCGTCTCCGTCGTTGCCGTGATCGTGCCACGTCCCGTTGGGCGTCAGAATTACATCGCCCCGGCGCATCATGCACTTTTCGCCGTCGACGGTGGTAAAGCCGCCGGCACCTTCCAGCAGAAAGCGGCTCGCCGACGGGGTATGACGATGGACCGGCGCCTGTTCCCCCGGGTTGTAGAGCGAATAGGCCGCCAGGATCGTATCCGTCATATAGGGCTTCGGGCTCAGGCCGGGATTCGAACACAGCAACGCCCGTCTTTCGGCGCTCTCAAGCGGAATCGCGTGGGCCGACCGGTGAAGCCGTGGCGCGACCTCATTCCATTTCCAGACATGCGGATGGACCCTTGGCCGCGGTTCCGTCGGCTCGATATCGCCACGAACATCCCAGAACGCGACCATATTCAGCGCCGCAGCTTCCTCCGACAGACGTGCCTGATCTTCGATTGCGGATTGATTTCCGGTTGTCATTTCCGTTCCTCCCGACGTTGAATTGCGGATTGTATATTATGTATAACGTAATCATTTCTGTTATTCATAATTTTGGATTCGGCATCGGTCAAGGCTAGAGTGCGTGGATAATCACTGGCACGGTATGGAATGGACGGCGATCTGAAGAAACAGGCAGGGGTTCAATCCGTCGAAATCGCCGCAGAGGTGCTTCGGGCAATCCTTGCCGATGGCGGCGCGACGACCCTTACGCGGATTGCGGAACAGACGGCCATGCCGGCCGCGAAAATCCATCGATATCTTGTGAGTCTCGTTCGCGCCGGTCTCGTTGAACAGGACAGCGCCTCGCCCCGATACAGAATCGGGGCGTTCTCCATGGAGCTTGGCCTTGCCGCCCTCGGCTCCATCGACACGGTCGAAATCGGCACGCATGCCATGAGATCGCTGAGAGACCGTCTGAACCAGACCACCGTGCTGACCTTCTGGGGCAGCCACGGGCCGACGATCGTCAGGTTTATGGAAAGCAGCCATCCCGTGACGGTCAATGTCCGGGTCGGCAACGTCTTGCCGTTGCTGACGACCGCGCTCGGCAGAATTTACTACAGCTATCTGCAAACCGACCCGGTCAGGGCGATCGCGGAAACGGAACGTCGGCGCCTCGGCATCGGCAAAAAGGATTTGAAGGAGCTTGCGGAAACGACCCGCAGACGCGGCCTGGCGCGGGTCGAAGGCGACCTGCTGCCCGGCGTCAGCGCGCTGGCGGCGGCGGTGCTGGATTACCGGGGCGAACTCGCGGCCGCAATCGGCGTTATCGGCCGAACCGCGGATTTCGACGGGGACTGGACCGGCGCAATCGCAACCGACCTTACCGCCGCAGCGCAGGACCTGTCGCACAGTCTCGGATACTCGCCGGCGGACAAACGCCCCTGACCTCGCCACCGGGCAATGCCGGAACCACGGCCCCTAGTTCAGGCGCCCCACTGCGCGGGCCAGCAGCAGATAAAGCTTGCCGACATCCGCCGACAGGAAGGTGGAGCTCAGGAGGTTTTCGGGATCGGACTCGTTCGCTTCCGACAGCAGCTTTTCGAAGTGATCGAGATAGCGCTGCACGTAACGCCGGAATTCCTCGTCGTCTTCGTATTTGGCACTGATCACCGTCCGCGCCTGGCGCTCGTCGTCCGAGATCATGCCGCGGACGAATATGCCGCGATCGCCCTTGGAATATTTGGGCCACAGTTTCTGCGATTTTTCGGCGTCCATCAGCCGGTTGAGATCGATCGCGGTCGAATTCAGGTCCTCGATCACGAACTTGGACGCCCGCAGGAACATGTCGCGGCGCGAATCGAAGGCGTTCTGGCGGATAATCGCCGCCTGGTTTTCCGCCTCGGACGACGCCGAGGTCAGCGTTTCCGCCTGGCGCGAGAACACGCTGCCGACTTCGGACGCCTTGTCGGACACCTCTGACAGGGCGGATGTCAGCATGGCCTGATGGCTCTGCAGTGTGCGCCCGACCTGGGAAACCTGCTGATATGCCGCCTCGGACGCCTTGGCGAGCTCCTCCGTGCGGGTGTTGAACAGCTCGCCGATGGCGCGGATGCGTTCTTCGGCAAACTTCGCGGTGCCGCCGATCTGGGTCGATTCCTCTTTCAGCGAGCCGATCAGATCCGCGACCTCCTTTGCCGCGACGACGCAGGCATCGACCATCTGGCGCGACTGCGCCTGCAGGGTATTGCCCACCAGGGTAAGGCTCTTGACGGATTCGTCGGCCTGCGCGGTCAGCGCCGCCGACTGGCCCTGCAGGACCTCGCCGACTTCCTCCGACCGGCGGACGGCCGTCTGCGCCGCCTGCTGCAGACGTTCGAACTGACGCCGCGTCACATCCTCTATCTCACGCGCGCGGGCCGTCAGTTTCTCGGACGCGGATTCGATGACTTCGCCCTGACGGACGATCAGTTCACGGACATCGTCCGACCGGACCACGGCGCGTTCGCTCGCATCGTCCAGAAGCGTGATCTGCGACCGGTAGGCATCGGTGACGGTGCCCGCGTTGTTTGCGGCGTTGGTGGCCGCCTGGGTGAACTTCTCGGCATGTCCCAGAACCTGATCGCCATAGGCGTCCGTCCGGCTGGCAACGGCTTCCGCAACGGTCGCCAGGTCGTCGGATTGCTGTTTCAGCGCGCCGCCCGCCACCTTGATGCGCGCCGCCGCCTGCGCCGCCACGTTTTCCATCGCCGATGTCAGGTCGCCGGCCTGACGCTGTACCGATGCGCTCACCTCGTCGAGGCGCGCGATCATCTCCGCGGCCGCGGCGGCGATACCGCCGGTCATTTCATCGGACCTGTCGGCAAACCGGTTGCCGACGTCGTCCACGGTCGCCAGGATCGCGCCGGTTGCCTGGCTCGACGCCGAAGACATCGCCGTGACGCTGTCGCGAAATTCCTGCATCACGCTCTGGGCGCGCGCCAGCATGATCTGAAGCGCTTCATCGGACACCCGTTCGATCCCGTCGGCGGCATTCTGTACCGTGTTGCCGGTCGTCTCGGCGTTTTCGGCGACCTGCCGCACGGCCGCACTTGCGAGATCGTCGAAACGCGTCAGTTGCGCGGCTAGTACGGCGCTTATTTCTTCGGCGCGTTCGGTCATGCGGGCCAGCGCCGCATCCGACGCCGCGGCCAGCGCCGTGGACTGGCGCCGAAGCGCGGCTTCGGTTTCTTCCAGCGACTGACCGGTATGGGACGCGGTCTGGGCCGCGATATCGCGCATCGTGTCGGCCTGTGCGCGCAGGGCCTCGACGATTTCGAAAATACTGGCGGCGGCGGTGTCGGCGCCGGCGCCGATGGTATCGACCATCAGCGAAGTTCGTTCGCCGACCTCTTCGCCGGCCTCTTCCAGGCGTTCGCCGACACCGGCGATAGCGGTGTCGAGCCGTTGGCGGAAATCGTCCGTCCGGACGTTCAACGCTTCGCCGATCTCGGTCAGCCGCCTGGCCGCCTGGTCCGCCGCCCGGGCAGCCGCGCCGGCAATCTGTTCCGACAACGACCGCAGGGACCCGCTGACCTGTTCGATCCGGGCCTCTGCCTGGTCGGCGGTACCGGCCGCCGTTCTGCCCGCTTCGGCGGCAGTGCCGCGGATAGCCGCCGCGACGCTTTCCAGCCGCTCCGTCGCCAGACGCACCAGCCGGTCGGTTTCTTCCTCGAACTCGGACCCGCGCGCGCGGATTTCGACCGCGATCTCGCCGATCCGTGCATTCACGCGGTCCGCCGACGTGCCGAGCGCTTCGATATCGTTCTGAACGTTGTCCGACGCGGTGTTGAGCTGCTCGGCCGCATTGTGCCCGCTTTGCGCCACTTCCATGCTGCGCCGGCGCAGTGTTTCGGATGAATCCTCGACCCGCGCGACGGCCTCCTTCGCGGTCTCGACCAGGCCGTCCGACTGCTGGCGGAAAGTTTCGCCGACCCGCTGGGTGACCGTCTGCGCCAGCCGCGACGCTTCGTTGAGGCCGCGCGCGTTTTCGCCGAGCGAATCGGAAACATTGCGGATACGCGCCACGGCGTCGAGCGACGCATCCGCCATCTCGTCGCCCTTGCGCTTCATTTCTTCGCCGGTGTTTTCGATGCCGACGGAAACCTGTCCGAAGGCGGACAGGACATCGTCCGACTGGACGCGGATCGATTGCGCCGCCGCCGCCGTCGCGTCCGCCGCGCGGGTGGACGCATCGGTCAGGTCCTGCAGCTGGTGGCGCATGCCCGCCGTCATTTCCCGGACCCGGTCGGCCGCATTTTCGGAGGCCCGTTCCAGTTCCGCGGCATGAACACGCATCACGTCCTGCGCCTGGCCGGCACGCGCACCCGCGATATCGGACGCCTTTTCCAGGCGGGAGGTATGTTCTTCGAGCACTTCGCGCATGAGCTGCGCCTGTTCGGCCGCCCGCTCGGTCGCGGCGGACAGCATTTCCGCCTGGCGGCTCAGCGCTTCGCTGATGACTTCGACGCGGTCGGCGGATTCCTCCGCCGGATAGGTCAGACGCGACATGCCCTGCTGGATATGCCCGGCCGTTTCGGTGAAATCGGCATTGCGCCTCAGATAGGCGACAAGCAGCCAGATGAAGGCGGGCGGCGCAAACATGCCGGCGAAAAACCCGCCGAGTTCATGCGGCAGGAACGATCCCAACGCCCCCCACCCGATGCGGGTGGACACATACCAGACGCACACGACCAGCCAGGCGATCGTGACGATCGCGGCTACCCCCGCCGGACGGCGCAGAAACGACGTAAAAATACGCCGGAAAAGATGGGTCATAGCGGTGCTTTTCCGGTCAAAATCATCCGGTGATGATACTAGATCGCCTTGATTCGCGAAAACAATTCCCGAGTGGTCAAATACCGCCCGAACGGCGGCGTTTCACATCACCAGACAAAGGACGGAATCGACGCCGCCGGCCGTGCATTCCATTCGGCCGCCAGCGCCGCGACGACATCCGCCGCAGGGGGATCGCCAAGCTCGGCGCCGTGAATGCCGCCGGCCACCAGGATCGGATCGACCCCGGCATTCTGCGCACCGGCGAGATCGGTGCGGAACGAATCGCCGACGGCCGCGATCCGCGCCTTGTCGAACCCCGACAGAACCCGGAAACAGTATTCGTATATTTCGGCCTTCGGCTTGCCGAACCAGCGGACCGTGCCGCCCATCTCCTCGTAGCGGACTGCAAGCGCGCCGGCACAGACCAGCTTGCGGCCGTCACGTACAACCTCCAGGTCGGGATTGGCGCAGATCATCGGCAGGCCGAGTTCGACCCCGGTCGCCAACCTGTCTTCGTAGTCCGCGACGGTCTCGCCGTCCTCCCACGGCCCGGTATTGATGATCAGGTCGGCGTCTTCAAGCCGGGCCGTCTGTTCCCAGTCGAGCCCCTCGAGCAGGTTGCGATCGCGGTCGGGGCCGATATGGATGCACCGGTTGCCGACCCGGGCATAGAACGGATCGCTCCGCTCTTTCAGGTCGAGGAACGTCGCCTCTCCCGAAGACAGGATATGGCGGCAGAATGCCGGCGGCATGCCCATGCCGATCATCGATTCGGCGACGGCGGCGCTGCGCCGCGGCGCATTGGTGAGCATCACGAACGGTTTTCCCGCAGCCGTCAGATGTTCCAGCGTATCGACAGCACCGGGATACAGGGTCACGCCGTCATGCAGAACGCCCCAGACGTCGAGAATGAACGCGTCGTATTGCGTCGCGATCGCCGCCATGCCGTCGAAATGCGGCACCGCAGCGGAAATTTGTGAACTATTCGTCATCGCTGCGGTCTACCCGCTTTGTGTTGCAGCGTAAAGACAGCGGAACGTCCACCGGCGCTGTGCGGGAAGAGTGCAGATAAGGGTGCCGGACCGGCGGCTAGAGCGCGTTCAGAATCTCCTCGCGTTTGGCTTTGTATTCGCTATCGGTCACAAGGCCCTTGTCGTGCAGATTTTTGAGTTTCAGCAACCGTGTCTCAACATCCCGCGATGCGGGCTTCGCAGGCGCAACGTTGCGTCTCGGTGCCGGGGCGCCGGTCGCAACCGGCCGGACCGCCGGCAGCCGCGGGGCAGCCGCCTGCGGGACTTTCTGCGTCAGCCAGCCGGCGACCCATCCTTCACGGCCGTCGGCGCTCCTGACGAGCAGCCACTTTTCCCGCGTATCCAGGACCGAAAGAACGATTTTCGACTTGAACGACGTCAGCACGGGAAATTTTCCGCCCGGCCCCTTGCGGACATTCAGGGACGCGCCCTTGATCCGCACCAACGCGCCGTCAAAACCCAGCGGCCGCTTTTCCGCCACCTGCAGCCGGCCCAAATTCGTATGCCGGCCCTTCCGGGCCAGCTTGCAGAGCTTCGACAGCTTCTTGAGCGGCGACAGCTTGCACCGGGTCAGCAGGGCCGCGAGGGTCAGCTTGTTCTGCCCCGCTTCGCGCGTCCGGGCGATGCGCGCATGGTCGATCAGGTCCGGCAACAATTGCGGCGCATCGGAAAATTCCTTTATCGCGCGGTCCAGAAGCACCTTGCTGTCGTCGAATTTTCCCTGCTTTCGCATCAGTTCCGCATACCCCGTATAGGAGGTCAGCAACGGTTTCTCCGCGGACAGGCTTTGCGTGAAATAGAAGGCCGCTTCATCCGGAATGCCGGCGCGGGCGCTTATCAGGGCGGCAGCAAGCCGCGGCGCGCCATGGCGCGGCCCGAGATACCCCAGCGCCTTGCGAATTTCGTCGACGGCATCGGGATAGACACCTTCGGCCAGGCGGCTGCGGGCCTCGTAGACATGCCTGTACCCGGCAATAGCGTCGGCGACCTCGGGGCGTTTCGTAATTTCGGCCCATCGTCCGACCTCCGGCGCGATGCGTTTTTCCTTCCGGTATTCCCGTTTCAGGTATTTCCGGATTGCTTCCCGCCGCTCCTCGGCGGCCCTGTGCTTGCCGGCAACTTCTTCCTTGATCTCGTCGAGCAGGCCGTCGAACAGTTCCTGCGACGTTTCGAACATCTTTTTGAAAATGTTTCCGCCACCGCCTTCGCTGCCCAGCTTTTCGAGGGCGGCCACACGATCGGCCTGTCGTTGTTCGGCGGCCTCCAGCCGCAGTTTTTCCTGCTCGGCAAGCTTGTCGAGCAGGACGGTCATTTCGCGGATGCTGTATCCGCCGGCATGAAGCAGATCGAAACCGAGCAGATCGGCCTGGTCTTCCTGCAAGCGCGTAAAAGGCGAATCGACGAGAAGTTCGCTGGCGAACACGACGCCCTTGGCGATGAACTTCATCTTCAGGTGTTCCGCCGCGTGACCGCTTCCACCGCGCATCCGTTCGATATCCTCGCGCATATCGAGCGCGAACTGCAGCGCCGCCAGCCCGCGTTCCTGGGTATCCAGGAACCAGTCGCTGCCATGATGTCCGAGAATGATATGTGCCATTTCATGCGCCAGTAGCGCCGCCAGCTGGTCTTCGGATTCAAGATTGCGGATGGCGCCGAGCGGCAACAGGATCGTGCCGTCGGGAAACGCCTGGCCGTGAATGCTCTGATCCGCGACGATATGGACGGCGGGAACAAATCCGGAAATCGCCGCCCCGGTCAGCAGGCGTTCCACGATTTTCTGGGCATAGGCCGCCATCTCGGGCAGCGGCACGGGCACATTGTGCGGGCCGAGCGCTTCGCGCCGGGCGAGCTGCAGACCGGTACGGTCGGCAGAAAGGTCTACCGGCGCTTCGATATGGCGCGATTTCAGGGTATTGATGTAACGCCCTTCGAAATCTTCCAGCGTTTCGCCGCCGAGAAGACGGCCGAAAAACCCGCTGCCGCCGGAAGACGAGCCCTTGTCGTCGTCTTTGCCGCCGCTCCACATCGATTTGAACGAGCCGTGAACCGGCACGTCGGGTGCGTCGTTTTCATATTCGTCTGCAGCCGCGGGGGTACAGACCAGCCCGCCGATCAGAACAGCCGCCGCCAGAGCCCCTGGGTTCGCTAGCATCCTTTTCCGAGCCCCCGTATTCCGCGCGTCACCTGCGCCACACCAGTGGTCACCGACGGACAACCCGGAACGTCGATATTCGGGTGGTCCTTGTCGATGCTGACGGACCCGTAATCGACCCAGCCGGTTACCGGCTTTTTGTCGGTATCCTTGAAGGTGAAACGGACCCGGATCAGACCGAGCGGCGATTTGTGCGACCGGACGGCCGCCGGGACGACGACATCCGCGCGACTTATCGTTGCGGGCGTTCCCTCGCCCGCGTGGTTCGAAAAGATTTCGACCTCTGAATCGTAGATCTTGACCACCGCGTCCGCGCAGGCGGGCGATACCGCCATCCCCGACATCAGAACCGTCAGGACAGCTATTCCCTTCATATTCATATCCGTCTCCCCTTTGAAATGTCCCCGGTCACGCTCCTGCTTTCTGCAATCGGTTGCCCGTCCAGCCGATAATCCGGCTGATCGCGGAATCGACCCATGGTATCTGCAGGACCACCGTCAGGCCCAGAAAGCCGAGCCAGTTCACTGGTGCGAGCCGCAGCCAGTAAAACGATACGTAGATAACAAACCCGATAACGACCCAGCCGGTCAGGAGGGTCGCAACCGTCAGCGCGCCCCGTTTCACCCGCGACATACCGTCGGCGGCAAATCTGGTCTTGAGATCCAGGCTCAGCACCGAAACGATCGCCACCAGCAGGGCGAAGCCCCAGTTCAGCGACAGCAGGACCGGATCGAAACCGTCCCTTTCGCGGATATAGCCGGCGCCGAAGGTCAGAAGGTTATCCAGCGCCATCGCATGCAGAAACACGCCGGGCGTCTTGCCGTGGGTCGGCGTCTGAACGGCGTCCCGCGCACCGACGAGAGACGCGCCGTAGAATACTATTTTCGGCGGACCGTCCGGTTCGGGGGCGAGCGCCGTCCTGAAAGCTTGCACGACATCGGTATCGGACCGGAATTCCCCGTCCATAAAATCGCGGGCCTTTATGACCTGCGGATAGGGACAGGTCTGGCGCACCGAAGCCGGGTTGCCGAGGAAGTTTGCGATCAGCAGGTCATAGCCCCGGCGGAGGAGCCATTGATTCTGGGCCCGGCAGAATACGCCCTGGTCGGCCTGTTCCCAATTCAGTTGCGGCGCCTTCACGCCCCATACCGTCTGCATCGGCAGCGCGAACTGTCGTTCCCAGTCCGCGACGATTTCCTGCAGGGCGGATTCGTGTTCCGCCAGAATTTTCCGGTCCGTCGCGGTCAGGGCAACGGCTCCGCCGGACCGTATCTTGCGCAAACGGACGAGCCCGTCCCGCAGGGGGCGCGGCACCGATAGGCCGGCGCAGTTCGGCGCGAAGGTCGTACCGTAGACAACCGCCCGCAGGCATAAATACCGGTACATGGCGAAGGCGGCAGCGGCCGTCGTCCGGCTGCCATCGCAGAATATCTGTGCGGCGACGCCGTCACGGATCAGGCCGGCGCCCGTCGCAAGCGGATAATAGAGCGGTTTTTCGCCGTCGTTCTCCCGCCATGCGACCGCCGCGAGCGTCGCCGTATCGGCAACGGGTCCGATGACGTCGGTACATGCCCGGGCAGGATTGCTCGCCGCCAGATAAAGCCGCGCATCGGGGTCCCGGCCGATCCTTTCGATCAGCGCGACGAAGGCGTCGACCGCCGCCTGATCGCCGTCCCGCCGGTCGAGGAACAGGATATCGACCATGATCGCGTTCGGGCGATACGTCTCGTACAGGTCGGAAAGCAGGGCGACGTGATAGGCCAGCGGCACCGGCCAGCTTATGCCGCGGCCGTCCGACCCGCGGAACCGGGACCGGTCGTTCTTTCCCAGCGCCGCGTCGTCGAGCAGGATGACGCTGATATCGGTATTCCAATGGGGGCCGTCGGACCGCGACGCCCCGGCCGCCGCCAGCCGGCCGGTGCCGTATTGCGGCGCGACCATGTGGTAGAAGACCGACTCGGAATAGCGGGCGGACGCCCCCCCGAGCCCGGAGAAATCGAAGGTCTGGAGGAACAGCCCGATCAGGCTGTAAACGAGAATACGGGCAAAGCGCATCCGGCGCCCGTACCGGACGCCCGGCAACCTGCCGTCACCGGGGTCGTGGGCGCCTGCAGGACCGGGAAGACCGTCGTTGCGGACATCTGTAGCGGGAACCCGGCGTGATTCTTCCACCAATGAAACACCCCCACGACCTGTTATCACGACTTGTTCCGGCCCACTATCAAAGCGGGAATTCCCCAAAAGAATTCCACCCGGAAGACCGGTTGTCAACGGATGGCCGTGATTTCCATAAACTGCAGGGACGCAAAGCCGGCCGGAGCACGCGATTTCCGGCCGACAAAGTGACTGCCGGAGAGCAGGGCGGGCCGGAATCCGCCTGGCTTCCCGACACACCGCAGGACCCTCACGAAAATTAACCAAAGCCGCATCTCAGACGTCGGAAATTTTTACAGTTCCATGAACTCCGAATGCGTAAATATTTTTAATACATTGTTTTTATGCGCTTTTTTTAATTGGCATGAATTTTGCTTATACCTGCTTACCTCACGCTCCTGTGATGGATATGTGAAAGCTCAACAACCGTCCCCTCGCCCGGGGAAACCTGTGTAGGAGTAGTCTCATGCGATACCCCCTTAAATCCCGTCTTGCAGTAACGGCGCTCGGCATGAGCGTCGCACTCGGCCTTTCCGCGACCTCCGCAGCCGCGCTGACCGTCGACGGAAATCTGTCCGATTGGGGCATCACGGTCGCAGACGGCAATAACTCGAATTTCTCCAGCCCCAATCCGGGCATCGGCCTGGTCGCGTCCTTCACCGAGGATCAGAACGACAGCGCGGGCGCCGGCGGATATGTCGGGCCGAATCACGGCGGCCAGAACTACGACGCCGAATATCTCGGCGTGGCGGTCCAGGGATCGACCATGTATATCGCCATCGTGTCGGGCCAGCGGCCGGATAACGGCCTCAGCAATTATTCGCCGGGCGACATCTATATCACGACGCCGGTCGGCATTGTCGGCATCGAAGTCGGCGGCGGCGTCGGCGGCGGCGCGGGCGGCACCATCACCGAAGGCGCCGCGGGCTCGACCTACAACCTGAACAGCAACGGCTTCACCACCAGCTACGGCACCACCGACGCCGCCCAGACGGCAGGTTCGATCTGGAAAGACGCCGACTGGACCCAGGATCCGATCGCGCCCGGCAGCCCGGTGCAGATGGAGATCAACGGCGCCAGCACGAAAATCGGCGACGCCGACTATGCCTTTACCCGTAACAGCGACACCAGCCAGCATTCGGTCATCGAGCTCGCGCTCGACCTCACCAACCTGCTGGACGAAGACGGCAACGGCAATATCGGCATCCACTGGAGCCCGGCCTGCGGCAACGACATCGTCCAGGCATTCTACCTGGCCAGCATCCCGCCGACCTCGGTCGAAGTCCCCGAGCCCAGCAGCGCCATCGTGTGGCTGGTCGGCGTCGGCGTGATCGGCGCGATGCGCGCCCGCAAAGGACTGCGCCAGCGCAAACAGGCCTAAGCGACAGTTTCAGAACCCCGCGGACCGGAGAGAGCATTCTCCCGGACCGCGGGGTTTTTTATTGCCCGCCCCCGCCCGCGAATTGCCCCGCGCAAATTGCAGGGCAGCATCCCCCCAGCCGGATGGACTTGCGCAGAACCGGCCCCTAGAATTCCGTTTCCTGTCCCACCCGTTCCGTGGCGGGCGCCGGAATGCACCGTCACCACACCAGTACCCATGCAAACATACGCACAACGCCACCCCGCCGCCCGGCGGTCGCTCTGACATTATGGAATTAGCGGACGGACAGTTTCTCGGCATGGCCGGAATCAGCGCCTGGAGCTTCGTCGGGCTGAGCCTGGCGGCAATGGGCACGGCCTGCATCGCGGCCATCATCGGCACGGCGGGCGGGTTGATCCTGATCGCCGTGATGGCGTTCGTGTTTCCGCCGGCGCTGCTGATCCCGATCCATACCGTCGTCCAGCTCGGCGCGGCGGGCAGCATGGCTGTCTCGCGCTGGCGCTACCTGATGCGCGAAACCGTGCTGCCCTTCACGATCGGCACCGTCATCGGCGCGGCGATCGGCGGGCGCATCTTCGTCAGCCTGCCCGAAAGCACGCTGCAGCTCGCGCTGGGGATCAGCATCCTCGTCCTCGCCTGGGTGCCGAAGCTCGCCCAGTTCGGCCCGGAGCGCGGCCGGTTCGCGTTTATCGGATTCGTCGTGACGTTCCTCGGCATCTTCATCAGCGCCACCGGCACGCTTCTGGCGACCTTCACATCGGCCATCGCCCCCGACCGGCGCAATCACATCGCCACCCTGGGCGCACTGATGAGCCTCGTCCACATTGCGAAGCTGGTTGCGTTCGTGGCGCTGGGCGTCAGCTTCGGCCACTACGTGCCGCTGATCGTCGCCATGATCGCGACATCGTTTATCGGCACGTGGATCGGCAAACAGGCGCTCGACATCATGCCCGAACGTATCTTCCGCATCGCCATCCAGGCCATGCTGACGGTGATGGCGCTGCGGCTAATCTGGATTGCGGTAGAAGGCCTTTAAAGCGCGGCGACCGACGCCCTCGAGGATATTCGGCTTACGCGCGAGCGGGACGGTGCCGTCAAAACAGGAAATACCCTAGCCGTGTTTCGTGCGGTGGCGCTGGTGGGTCGGGACCATCGCGGTCACGGCCAGCGCCTTCAGCGACGCGTCCTCGCTGTCCATCGATTCGTCGCGGATCGCCACCAGCACTTTCCCCAATGTGGTCTCGCCCCACAGCCAGTTGGCGACGTCCACGTCGGTCCGGCGGCGGTCCGGCCGGGCAATTGCGGCCTCGGTATAGAAATAGCGCATATCGTCGGCCATACGTTTAAAGCCCGTGCCGAGCGCCTCGCCGGCGATCGGCGGCGCGGTTCCCGCGGGATCGACAAGCACGTCGGCGATCACCCGGGCGATCTCCTCCGGCGTACTGCCCGAAATGCCGAACATCGAGCGGCCGAGAGTCTTCACCGCTTCCGCGTACCACGGGCGCAACAGGTTCACTTCCTGCATCAGCGCCTGGTACACGCGGTCGGCATCGCCGAGATCGTCCGCCGGCGGCGCGAAATTGACCGGACAGGCCCAGCCTTCGGTATCGGTGTCGTCGCCGGTGCCGGGCGGGGCGTCGGGGAAATCTTCCAGCACCGGGCCCGACGGCCGCTCGAAAAGCCTGAGGGTTTCAAGCAGCACGCGGCGCTGGAATTCCGGTTCGTTCGGTGCGCCGAGCGGACGGCCGAGCTCGAACGGCACCGCCAGCGCGCGCGGCGGTTTCATCTTTTCCGTATGGGTCCGGATCAGGCTGATATGGGTTGTCGGAATGCCTTCGTCTTCGATGATATGTGCAAGCCCGCCCACGGCGCGCGTACATTGCGGTCAGACGGGGACCAGGAGAACGGCATCGACCCGGTCCTGCTTCAGCAGCCCGGCAAGGTCGCGGGCGACCGGCTCCATCACGGCGGGGGGCGTGGCACCCATGAACGAATAGTGCCGCGACGCGGCGGAGCCCACGATGCCGACATCGACCAGTTCATGCAGCCGGTCGACCGGGAATGCGGTGTTCACGTCCTGGAAAAAACCGGTACGGTCGAAATTGGTCGATACATGGCTCATCAGCAGATCGTCGGTATCCGCATCGTCGGGCAGGATCCGGTAATCGCCGGCGCCGGCGACGAACGGCGAATCCCCACGCCGGTGCAGACCCGCCGTGCTGATGATCGCCACCCTGCATTCGGCCAGCGGCTTCGCCGCCGCAAAGGGCGTCGTCTCGTAGCTCGGCAGGTCCTGGTTGACCAGCGCGTCGCGCAGGTTCTCCGGCATTTCATGCAGATGGACCATGGGTTCTCCCGGTGGTTATTCGGCGATTATTCGGCGGCCGCCAATTCGCGTTGCCGCCCACTATAGGAAGGAATGCGCGTCCAATCGAGCGGGAGATTGCCAGAGGTTGCCGCAACGATATTGGGGTATCATGTCACCGGGCAGTGTTTAGAAACAAAGGAAATCGCGCATGAGTGGTATACCTTGGCAGCCGGCGGTTGCAGCGACAGACATCCCCGTCCGCCCCAACGCTTCGGCCTATCCGGAACCCTTTGCCTCGCGGGTGACGGGCCGATCAAAACGGCAGCTCGGCAATGCTTTCGGCCTTACTAATATTGGCGTTAATCTGACCGAGCTTGCACCGGGCAGCGAATCGGCATTGATGCATCGCCACACCAAACAGGACGAATTCATCTACATCCTGGAAGGCAACCCGACGCTCGCCACCGAAAACGGCAGCGAAACCCTTTCGCCCGGCATGTGTGCCGGCTTTCCGGCTGGCGGCGCCGCACACCACGTCATCAACAATACCGACAGGCTGGTTCGTTACATTGAAATCGGCGATCGCACGCCAGGCGATGAAGGTCACTACCCGAAGGACGATCTTCGTGCCGTCATGGAAAACGGGTCATGGGCATTCCGCCACAAGGACGGACAGCCATACGATTGACAGTAGACGGGTCTGAGCCGCGCAGCGGTCAGTCCTAGTGCGCGTTCGGCCGCCGCATCACCCGCGCCCGGTCGACCGTGATGACCGACACCTCGATCATGCGCTGGTCGCGCAGCAGCGCCAGGTCCACCGGCACGCCGGCTTCGCCCGATCCCCACAGCTTGCGGTACAGGGTGGGCAGGTCCTTCACTTCCTCGCCGTTGACGGCGAGGACGACATCGCCGGGTTCGACCCCGGCATCGACCGCCGGGCCGCGCTCGGATACCGACGTGATCAGCAGATGACCCATGGTTTCGACCGTATAGATGCCGAGCCACGGGCGCGGCGGGTGGTCGGTGCGGCCTTTTTCGATCAGCTGCTCAAAGATCGGTTTCAGGAGGTCGACGGGCACGAACATGTTGCCCGGCTGCCTGTCGGCGTTTTCTTCCTCGGCGTCCTGGACGAACAGCGATCCGACACCGACCAGCTTGCCGTCGTGATCCAGCAGCGCCGCGCCCGACCAGATCGGATGGGGCGGCTCGGTGAAGATCGCGCCGGAAATCAGGTATTCCCAGTACCCGGCGAATTCGCGCACCGATGAAATCTTGGCGGCGATGGCCTGCGCCTTGCCGCCATGGGCGCCAACGGTCAGCGTGTCGCCTTCCTTCACGGTCGAGGAATGGCCGAGCTCCAGCGGGGTCACGCCGAGATCGGCGGTGGTCCGGATCAGGCCGAGGCCGGTTTCGTAATCGTAGGCGATGACGTGGGCTTCGGCGACGCCGCCGATACGGGTGCCGACCGTGATCAGGTCGCATTCGTTGATCAGGTAGCCGATGGTGAGCATCAGCCCGTCGTCGGAAATCAGTATCGCGTTGCCTTCGCGCTCGGTCCCGAGATAGGAGGCGGAGAATGCGGTTTCCGGCGCCCGCGCCTGTAACGGCACGACGGCCGACAGGGCGCGGTTGAGGTCGTAATCCAGTTTCGCAGGATCGGGCCGCGGCGCATCCGCCAGGGCGGGATGATACAAAGGTGAAATTCCGGCCGGTTTGTGGCCGTTCGCGCGATCTACACCGGTCATGACAATCGGGTACTCCTGAAGCCAGCCTTCAGCTTAGAGTATTTTGACCCGCTGGGGAAATCGTCCGGGAAACGGCCCGAAAACAGCGCTATCCGGGGGCTCGCGCACCAGCGGTCATTTCCGCTCGTCGACGAAACGGGGCGCCTTGATGGACGATTCGAACAACCGGGCGAGACTGCCGATCTCCAGCACCTCGACCCGCGCCGACACTTCGAAGACCGCCTTGATGCCGGCGACCAGCTCGGCCGCGACGGCTTTTTCATCGTCGCCGCGCCGGACCTCGATGCGGACGTTCAGGGTTTCCAGGTCGTCTTCGTCAGTGACAAGCCGGGCCTGGAAATCGTTGATCGCCGGGATCGCGAAAATGAAATCCTCGAATTCGGCATGGTTGATGTTGACGCCGCGGATCTTGAAAAAACCGCTCGTCCGGTTGGCGTGGCGGATCATCGGGAACAGTTCGGCGAATTGCCCGTCGCTGTCGCCGCGTTCGACGAAGGTCACGATATCGCCGGCATTCCAGCGCAGGAACGGGGTCGCGTGGCCGGTCCATAGCGGCGTCTGGCACAGGTGTCCTTCCGACCCCGGCGGCAGCATTTCGCCGGTATCGGGATCGACCACCTCGAGGAAGAACATGTCGGACCAGATATGCATGCCGTCATGGGCCGTGCCCTCGGCGCCCATCAGCCCGGCCTCGCTCATCCCGAAGACGTTGAACACTTCGGCGCCCCAGGTGCGGGCCAGCTTTTCGCGCTTGGCGTCGGACAGCGGTTCCGCCGAACAGATGATTTTGGTCACGCTCGACTGCGTCAGGTCGATGCCCTGCTCGGCCGCCAGGTTGGACAGGTGCAGCGCGAAGCTCGGCATGGAAATCAGCACGGTCGGTTCGAGCGACTGGATCAGGGCGAGCTGCGCCGCCGACGGCACGGCATTGCCGGCCCCGACCCAGGCCATTCCGACGCCGAACATGTGGGCCGACCGCGCCCAGACCTGTCCCGCCGGGTGAATCCCGATGGGAAAGGATATATGGCACAGGTCGCCCGGGCCGATATTCATCGCCGGAAACGACCGGCCCCAGGTCACCATCCCGTATTCCACGTCGGCGAAGGTGCGCGGATAGAATACCGGCGCGCCGGTGGTGCCGCCGGAGCGCCAGTATTCCGCGATCTCGCTGCGCGGCGCGATGCAGAACTGGTTCATGAATTCCTTGTGGTCCAGCCGGCGCAGCACGTCCTTGTCGACGATCGGAATTTTCTGCCATTCCTCGGGATCGTCGAGCCGGTCGGCATCGATGTGATCGAGCTTGCCGTGATACCACTTGGCCTGTTTGGCGCGCTCGAAGGCCACCCGCTTGCGCTCGGACTGGATTTTCAGGATCTCGTCCCGCGATCCGGGCAGCGGCAGCAATTCGGTCATTTCGTCTCTCCTGTTCCCCGGCTTGAATCCATGGCCTGCGCCGTATTTGCCTCGAAGGCGCGGCGCACCCCGACCAGCAGCGCGATAAGGCGTTCCTTGTCCCTGTCGGCAATCCCGTTCAGCGCGGCGTCGACCCAGCCGGCATGGTCGCGCGTCATATCCGCGAACAGCGCCGCACCCTTGTCCGTCATCCGCAGCTGATGACTGCGCCGGTCGTTCGGCGACGCACGGCGCACGATCAGGTCTTCGGCCGCCATGCGGTCGACCAGCGACGTGATGTTGCCGGACGATGCCATGACACGCCCGGCGATCTCGCCGACCGCCGCCCAGTCGCCGCCGAAACGGTGCAGCTGCGACAGCACGTCGAACCGCGCCAGGCTCTGGTTGTGAACCCGGCGCAGCCGCCCGCCGACACCGGCCTCGATTTCCTTCGTGCATTTCATCAGCTGCAGCCACAGGCCGAGCGACAGTTTTTCGCTGTCGCCGATAGCCGGCGCCGAAACCTGCATGTCGGTTATATCGGTGTCTTCCATGGGGATATCTTATGCATTGACAATAAATGTGTAAATATCTTACGTGTTAAATAAATACCGGGGAGGACGACCACATGCGCATAGCGGTTATCGGCGGCGGTCCGGCGGGGCTGTATTTCGCATTGCTCGCCAAAAAAACGTGGCCGGCCAACGATATCACCGTCTACGAGCGGAATGCGGCGGACGACACGTTCGGCTTCGGCGTGGTGTTTTCGGACGAGACGCTCGACAATTTCCTCGCCCGCGACCCGGAAAGCTACGACGACATCACCAGCCAGTTCGCCTATTGGGACGAGATCGATTTCGTCCTCCACGGCGAGACAGTCCGCTCGACCGGCCACGGGTTCTGCGGCTGCGGCCGGGTGGAGCTGCTGAAAATCCTGCAACGGCGCTGTATCGCGCTTGGCGTGGAAATGAAATTTTCCCACGACATCGGCAACATCGCGGATATCGACGCCGATCTCGTCGTCGGCGCGGACGGCATCAACAGCGTCGTGCGCGAAGCGTTCGCCGATCGGTTCCGGCCACGGATCGACATGCGGAAGAACCGTTTCGCCTGGCTCGGCACCACCCGGCCCTACGATGCGTTCACGTTCGATTTCACCACCGACGATCACGGAATCTGGGTGCTCGGCGCCTACCAGTACAAGCCGGGGATGAGCACCTGGATCGTCGAAGCGCCGGAACGGACCTGGGCGAATGCCGAAGCCGCCGTCGGGAGTCTCGCCGACGAGGCGCTTGTTTCATATATGAAACGGCTCTGGGCCGACCGCCTGGAAGACGGCAGATACGACCTGGTCGCCAACAAGACCGTGTGGCGGCAGTTCCCGATGATCCGCTGCGAAGCCTGGTCGCATGACCGCTACACCCTGATCGGCGACGCGCTGCACACCGCGCATTATTCGATCGGGTCGGGCACCAAGCTCGCCATGGAGGATTCGATCGCGCTGGTCGATGCGCTGGCGGAAACGGATACCATCGCCGCCGCCCAGGCGCGGTTCGAGGAAATCCGCCGCGAAGAGGTCGAGAAAACCCAGCACGCCTCCGAAGTATCCGTGATCTGGACCGAGGAGCCGCAGCGCTACTGGGACATGGCGCCGCTCCAGGCCGCGTTCTCGATGCTGTCGCGCTCCAAGCAGGTAACGTACGAAAACCTGCGGCTGCGCGACCCGGCCCTGATCGCGCGGATCGATTCATGGTTCGCCGGCGAAGTCCGTGCCGCCGGGCACGAAACCGCGCCCGACACCCCGCCGATGTTCGCGCCGTTCTCCCTGCGCGGGATGACCCTGGCGAACCGGGTCGTGGTGTCGCCGATGGACATGTATTCCAGCACCGGCGGCATACCGGGTGAATTTCATTTCGTGCATCTGGGATCGATGGCGCTCGGCGGCGCCGGGCTGGTCTTTTCCGAAATGGCCTGCATTTCCGCGGCGGGACGCATCACGCCGGGCTGTTCGGGCATCTATACGGACGATCACGTCGCCGCGTGGAAACGCATTATCGATTTCGTGCATGACAATTCGGACGCGAAGTTCTGCCTGCAGATCGGCCATGCCGGACGCAAGGGATCGACCCGGGTCGCCTGGGAAGGCATGGACAAACCGCTGACAGAGGGCAACTGGGAAGTCATTGCCCCGTCGCCGCTGGCGCATGCGGATTTCATGCATGTGCCGCGGGAAATGACGCGCAACGACATGGACGTCGTGCGCGACGATTTCGTCCGCGCCACGGAACGCGCCGCCGCCGCCGGCGCCGACATGATCGAACTGCACATGGCCCACGGTTACCTGCTGTCGAGCTTTATCACCCCGGTCGCCAATCGCCGCACCGATGAATACGGCGGCAGGCTGGAGAACCGCCTGCGGTTTCCGCTGGAGGTGTTCGACGCGGTCCGCGCCGCCTGGCCGGACGACCGGCCGCTCTCGGTCCGCCTGTCGGCCACCGACTGGATCGGCGCCGACGGCGTAACCGGCGATGAAGCCGTCGATATCGCCCGCGCCTTCAAGGCCCATGGCTGCGATATCATAGATGTGTCCGCCGGCCAGACCACGCCGGAGGCGAAACCGGTCTACGGACGCATGTTTCAGACGCCGTTTTCGGAGCAGATCCGCAACGAGGCGGGCATTCCGACCATTGCGGTCGGCAACATCACCACCGCCGACCAGGTCAATACCATCGTCGCCGCCGGGCGCGCCGATCTCGTCGCCCTCGCCCGCCCGCATCTGACCAACCCGCATTTCACGCTGGAGGCATCGGCCTGGTACGGCCACGCGGCCCAGCGCTGGCCGGTGCAGTACGACGCCGGCCGGGATCAGGCGATGCGCCTCGCCCGGCGCGAGCGGGCGGAGGCCGAAGTCCTGCGCCGGGCCGCCGCACCGTCGAGCCACCGGAGCGCCTAGCACGACGCCGGAGAACGCACCGGAAATGTGTCGGTAATTTTTACACATCCGAATCCGCCGCTCACCGGTGGCCGCGCAACCGCTTGATCGAAAGGAATTTTCCTTTCTGGCATGAAAATTGCTTGGTTACGAACGAATCGGGGATGTGAGACACTCGATTTCACGACGTTACAGGTTTGAGGGAGCATCCAAGATGCGTAGTTCAAAGGTTGTCGCGGCGCTCTGCGCCGCAATACTGGCCGGCGCGGGCGTCCCGGCGAAGGCCGCTTCGATCCTGTTCGCCCAGGTCGACCAGACCGGCCCGTATGTACCGAACGGCAATACGCTTGCCGGGTACCTGACCTCGGCCGGGCACAGCGTCACCGTCCGTCACCTCAACACGGCCACCTTCAACGACTATGCAAGCTTCGACCAGGTCTGGGTCTACGATCTGTTCGGCGGCGCGAACAACAATGCGAACCAGTTGGCGAACTACGCGAATATCGCAAACTGGTATAACGGCCGCGCGCCGTCGGCACAGAACCTGATTGCCGACGGACGAATAATCTCTTCCAATTTCGGCCACAACGAGCCGGGCTGGATACAGGGATATGCCCATTCGCTGGATATCCGGGGCGGCGGACTGGTTCTCGGTACCGACCACGACTTTTACGTCGCGGGAATCAACACCATCAACGCCGCGATCGGGATCGACCCGTTTTTCGGCAACGTTCCGGTGTCCGAAGCGCTGGTCGACCAGAATTCCGGACTGTTTTTCGAAAACGGCGGCGCCGGCACCCATGCCTGCGGCACCGAGCTGTGCATCTGGGACAATTCGAGCCCGAGCTTCGCGCCCACCGGGCTGCAGAGCAACGGCACGACGCTGACCCCGGTCGCCTATCACGGGACGACGGCGGACGCATTCGCCAATGCCGCCGTTTCGTCGACCATCGGCAGCGTGACGTTCGGTACATGCGGCGGCGAAGGCCAGCCCGCCTGCACGGTGCCGGAACCCGGCGCGCTGGCGACGCTGGCGGTCGGTCTCGGCGGCCTTGCATTTATCGCGCGGCGGCGGCGGAAAACCGCCTGAACGGCCCCTAACCACACACGGTGCCGTTTCGGGCACGCACGGCGGTTCCCGGGAACCGCCGTTTTCTTTTGTGCGTGTCGGCAAACGCGATAGACTTGCCCGGCGGGATAAGAAAAGTTCAGAGGAGACCCCCATGTCGGCAGCAAAAGGCCCATCGGAACTGGCGGACGAGCTCGAATTCCGGCAGATGCAGGAACTCGGCGAGCTGACGATCTACCGGTCCCATATCAACAAGCTGGCCGACGGCGAATGGTCGGACGAAACGAATTTCAGCCTCGGCCCGCTGAAGCCGTCATTGATGGGCGAAGACCCGCGCCTGCCGGCGATGCCGGAAAAGCCGACCCTGATCGATTTCTTCAACCTGCGTTTCGGCCCGTCGAAACAGCACCTGCTGCAAAGCGCAGCACTTGCGCAGAAGAACGGCCTGCCGGAAAAAATGGTGCTCGCCTGCCTGCTCCACGACGTGTCGGTGATCGCGCTCTTCCGCCCCGATCACGGGTACTGGGGCGCGCAGATGCTGGAACCCTATGTCGACGAGGAAGTGACCTGGGCGATCCGGATGCACCAGGCGCTGCGGTTCTTCCCGGACGAATCCGTCGGCTACGAATATCCGGAAGCCTATGCCAAGCGCTTCGGCGCGGATTACCGGGTCGAGCCCTATATCCAGCGCGACTACGAATATGCCCGCGACCACAAATGGTACATGTCGGCGCGGATGATCTGCCTGAACGACCTGTATGCGTTCGACCCCGACGTGAATGTCAGCGTCGAGGATTTCGAGGACGTCATCGGGCGGCATTTCAAACAGCCCGCGGAAGGCCTCGGTAACGACAATTCACCGGCCGCCCACATGTGGCGTACCCTGCGGCGGCCGGCAAACGCGCTATAACGCCGCGAGATCGGGGCGCGGCCCGGCGGCCGTGGTCGATGCCAGCCGGCGGGTGCGGGGGGTCGAGAACATGCGCATGATCGATGCGACGGTCATGCCCGACCCGGTCGGCGGCGCGACCATTGCGCCAGCGATCACGATTGCCGAGAAAGCCGCCGACACAATCCGCCGCCGAGACCCGCTGCCCGCCGCGGTTCTGTGACCGGCCGCGCATAGGACAGGCCCGGCGTCCGCCGCAGGTACCTATCGTCGGCAAGCTGGTCGAGCATGAACCCGGCAACGTCTGCACGGGAGATTTTAAAGGTCAGGTTTCTTTCCGTCGCCGGAAAGCCGTGCAGGTACGCGCCCGTCGCCGGACCGTCCGTGAACGCCGCCGGGCGGACGATAATCCAGTCGAGACCGCTGCCCCGGATATGCGCTTCCTGCGCCTGATGGTCGGCAAAGGCGGGGCGCAGCAGCAGGCCGAACATAAGACGCTTCCAGAAGAAGTTGAGCACCGCATGGCTGTCCCCCGCGCCCAGCGTGGTTTCGCAGACCAGCCTGCGGATACCGTGGCGGGCCATCGCGTCGATGACGTTCCTGGTGCCGGCGGCGCGCACGCCGCCCTTTCGCCCGGCGCCGAGCGCGATCATCACGGCGTCATGGCCCTGCACGGCATGCGCCACCGTTTCGGCGTCATGGACGTCGCCGGCGGCGCGCGCCAGCATGGGGTGATCCTGTTCCAGCTTCGCCGGATCGCGGGCGAAGGCCGTCACGGAATGGCCGCGCGCCAGCGCCTGGTCGACAAGATGGCGTCCGACGGTGCCGCTGGCGCCGAATACGATGATGTTCATGTTTACGTTCCTTTCCTGTTGATGGGTCTCTCGCCCCGTCACTTGACACCGTGTCAATTGACAGGGCGACAAGTAGGCGTTACTTTACACCATGTCAAGTGAAAATCCGGAAACCCGCACACGCATTCTCGACGCCGCGCTCGCCCTGCTCGGCTCGGGCCGGGGAAGTGCCGCGCGCATGGCGGATATCGCCCGGCAGGCCGGTATTTCGCGCCAGGCGGTCTATCTGCATTTCAGCACCCGCGCGGAACTGCTGATCGCCGCGACCCTCTATCTGGACGAGGTGAAAGGCATCGACGACCGGCTTGCCGCCAGCCGCGCCGCGGAAACCGGCGCGGAACGCCTCGACGCCTTAATCGACGCCTGGGGAAATTACATCCCGGAGATTTACGGCATCGCCCGGGCGCTGCTCGCGATGAAAGACACCGACGAAGCCGCCGCCGCCGCATGGGACGGGCGCATGCAGGCGGTGCGCGAAGGCTGCGCCGCCTGCATCGACATGCTCGCCATCGACGGCGTTCTGTCCCCTGACCTGCCGCCCCAGCGGGCGACGGACCTGCTGTGGACGATGCTGTCGGTGCGCAACTGGGAACAGCTGACGGTCGATTGCCGCTGGCCGCAGAGAACATATATCGAAACCACCAAGCGGCTCGCCCGGGATACCTTCGTCGTGACCGGCACCGCGGCATGAGCCAGCCTCCCTGCCCGTGCGGGTCCGGCGCCGCGTACGATACCTGCTGCGGCCCGGTCATTGCCGGCGCACCGGCGCCCACCGCCGAAGCGCTGATGCGGTCGCGCTACACCGCGTTTGTCCGGCGCGACGCGGAATACATTGCCGCCACCTATGCCGCGGAACACCGCCACACGGTCGGCACCGCGCTGGAGCCGGTCGACTGGGCCGGGCTGGAAATTCTCGGCAAAACCGGGGGCGGCCCCGGCGATCTCACCGGCACGGTCGCCTTCGCCGCCCGCTATCGCCAGGACGGCGCATTGCGGGAACACCGGGAAAATTCGAATTTCCGCCGCGAGGACGGGCGCTGGGTCTATGTCGACGGCGCGATCGCGCCCGCAGCGCCGCCGGCGAAACCGGGGAAGACCGGCCGCAACGATCCGTGCCCCTGCGGATCGGGCCGGAAATTCAAGAAATGCTGCGGCGGCTGATCCGCGAAAAAGATCCGCGTCAGGCGCTTACCGCTTCGAACGCGCCGCTTTCCATGCCGTGCCAGTACAGTTCCGCCTCGGCGATGGAAAACCACGCGCCGTGAAGCTGCAGCCGGCCCGCCGCCACGGCGTCGCGCACGAAGGGGAACGTCCGCAGATTGCCGATGGAAAACAGCACGCCGAGCCATTCCAGGTTCCGCTGGCGCTGCTCCGCGCCGGTCACCGCGGGATCCGCCAGCATTTCGTCGCGCACCGGCGACAGCAGGTCGACCCACGGCCCGATGAACTGGCCGGCCGGGCCGTTATCGGCGGCATCGAGCGCGGCGGCGACCCCGCCGCACAGACCGTGGCCCATCACCACGATGTTGCGCACCCCCAGTCCCGTGACCGCGAATTCAAGCGCCGCCGACGTGCCGTGATAGCCCGAATCCGGCTGATAGGGCGGCACCAGCGCGGCGACGTTGCGGACCACGAACAGCTCGCCCGGCGCGGCCGCGAAGATCGTCGCGGGATCGACGCGGCTGTCGGCGCAGGCGACAATCATGGTTTCCGGGTCCTGCCCCGCCGCAAGCGCGCGATAGCGGGCCTCTTCATCGGCGAATCGGTCGTTGCGGAACCGCCGGTATCCGTCGGCCAGCGTCTGGGGAATCATGTGCGAAAGAGCCTCGTTGAGATGAAGTGAAACCGATATAGTCCGCCGCAGGACAAAAATCGACGGCGAAAGCGTAAAAATCCGACGCCGCAATGCCAATCCCGGAACGAAAAGGACACGCCGAATGTACCGCAAGCAAACCGTAACGATCCAAGACAGCCCGATGGAAATCCTGATTTTCGAGCCCGATGGACCCGGCCCGCATCCCGGTATCGTCGTCGCGCAGCACCTGCCGGTCGCCCATGAAGGGCTGGAAAAGGATCCCTTTACGATCGATACCGGCGAGAAGCTCGCGGCGGCCGGGTATGTCTGCGTCATTCCCTGGGTGTTCCACTGGTGGACGCCGGAAACCGATATTCTGGTCAAGCGCGGGGAATTCGACGACGGCCGCTGCCTCGCCGACATGCAGGCGGGCTTCGACCTGATCGCCGGCATGGAAAACGTCGATGCCGACAGGATCGGCATCATGGGCCATTGCTGGGGCGGCCGCGTGAGCTGGCTGCATGCCTGCCACAACCCGAACTACAAGGCGCTGGTGACGTTGTATGGCGGGCGCATCAAGCTCGGCATGGGCGACGGCGCCGAGCCGCCGATCGACCGGGCCGCCAGCATCCCCTGCCCCGTCCTGGGCATTTTCGGCAACGAGGACGCCAACCCGTCCCCCGAGGACGTCGCCGATCTCGACGCCGCCCTGACCGCCGGCAACGTGCCCCACGTCTTTCACCAGTATGACGGCGCCGGGCACGGGTTCCAGGATTTCGTCAACCCGGACCGCTACCGCGAGGAACAGGCGAAGGATGCCTGGTCCAAAATCAACGTGTTCCTGAAACAACACCTGGGCTGATCGGGCGAAACCGCACACGCCTGTTTTCCCGCCTGTTTCCCGCCGGGCCGCCACAGACGGAAACCGCGTCCGTCCGCCGTGCAAAAACGGGCGGATTGCGCCCGATCCAAGGGAGAGAACTATGAACAGGTTGGTAACGGCACTGGCGGCAGCGGGGCTCGGCATCGCGGTTGCACAGGGCGCGGCGGCCCAGATGGCGCCGGACATGACGTTTTTCATCACCAGCGCGGGGCCCGGCAAGGGTGGCGATCTCGGCGGCCTGAGCGGCGCGGACGCCCATTGTGCGGCGCTTGCGACAACCGCCGGCGCCGGCGGCAAAAACTGGGCGGCCTATCTCAGCACGGATTCGGTGAATGCGCGCGACCGGATCGGCAGCGGCCCGTGGCAGAATGCGAAGGGCACGGTGATCGCGAACACGGTCGACGAACTTCACGGCGACGGCAACGCGATCAGCAAGGCAAACGGGCTCGACGAAAAGGGCCGACCGGTCAACGGGCGGGGCGACAGTCCGAACCGCCACGACATCCTGACCGGCACCGACGCCACGGGCATGGCCGTCCCGGGAATGAACTGCAAAAACTGGACCAGCAGCAGTTCGGACGACAAGGGATTCGTCGGACACCACGACCGCGTCGGGCTGCGCGACGACGCACCGTCCAGATCCTGGGTCGCATCCCATCCGTCGCGCGGCTGCGGCGCCGCCGATCTGCCGAAATCCGGCGGCGACGGGCTGTTCTACTGCATGGCGGTCAAATAGCGCCGGACCACCACGGCAGAAACGCGAAAGACACCGGGCGGATTTTTCCGCCCGGTTTTTTTATCCCCGGTCTTTATCCCCGGACACCACCGGAACCGCCGGACCCGGATTTGTCCGATCCGGGCCCGCGGCGTATGAAGAGGCAGGCGGACAGAAAAACGGGAAGACAGGTCATGCAGTATTTCGCGTGGGGAACCGACAGGCCGGACGGCATGGCGCGCCGCAGGGAAAACATGGAATCGCACTGGGACTTCATCGCCCGGTACGACGACCGGCTGATCGCCCGCGGGCCGGTGCTCGATATCGATTCCCCCGGCGACATCCTGGGATCGATCCATATCGCGGAACTGAAGGACGACGACGAGGCCCGGCACTTCGTCCATGACGAGCCGTTCGCCGTCGCCGGCCTGTTCGCCGACATCGTGCTGACCCGGTTCGAGCTCGAACTGGGGCGGACGCAGTTCGCGTTCGAGAGCGACCCGTCGTCGCCGCGGTTTTTCGTCTACTGCCCGGCGGCCCCCGGCACCCCGGCGGTCGAGCCCGCCAACATCGCCGCGGCCCATCAGGCCTATTGCCGGGATTTCGACAAACATGCTGTCTGCCGGGGATCGCTCCTTACCATGGAAGGAAACTGGGCCGGGCGCGTGTTCTTTCTCGAAATGGCGGACCGTGCCGCCGTCGAAAGCTTCCTGGCGAACGACCCCGCCGCGCAGGCCGGCCTGTATGCCGAGACCCGGATCTACCGCTGGACCATGGGCGGCGCCGACAACATCAGGGCCGCCGGCCTGCTGAAATAACGGGCGGGCCGCCACGGTGGGAACCATGGCGGCCCGCAACGCCGGGTGTTGCGGAGACAGCCGTTACGCCGCAACCCCTGTACGACGCGTTTCGTCCGGCGACCAGGCGTAGGGTTTGAATTTGTCGTCCAGCGGCAGGCGAAGCAGGATCGACAGCATGTTCGTATACATTTTCACCGACACGCCGAGGATCACGTCCACTGCCTGTTCGGCGGTATACCCGGCTTTCAGGAACGCGTCATAGTCGGCATCGGACGCATGGCCCTTGCCGGCGGCAAGTGTCCCGGCGAACCGCCGCAGGGCTTCTTCCCGCACGACCGGCAGCGGCCGGTCCGCCCGCAGCGCCGCAATGTCCGATTCCGGCATTCCGAGATCGGCGCCGAAGGCGGAATGTCCGGCAACGCAATAGCCGCAGCGGTTCCGAACACTGACGGCGAGCTGCACGATTTCGCGTTCGACCGGAGTCAGCCCACTCGCGGCGAATTGCATGTTCAGCGCGACCAGCGCCTGAAGCTGGTGCGGCGACGCGCCGAGCACCGCCACCACGTTGGGCAGAAAGCCGACCATTTCCTCGACGGCGACCAGGGTTTCACGGGCGGCTTCATCGACGGTTTCAGGGGTATACAGGGTAAATCGTGACATGATGTTCTCCTCAGGTTCGGGACCGCGATCCGGAATGAACCGCGCAGGAGAACCGATAGGCCGGTGCGGCGGCGGCAAATACTTCACTTTACCGAGCCATTCGCTATAACATCCGAAGCAATCAGCTACACATTAAGGAGTTAGGATTGTGGCAAACCGGTATGGCCAGTTCTGCCCGATCGCCAAGGCAACCGAGATTCTCGGCGAAAAATGGACGCTGCTGATCGTGCGCGAACTTCTGATGGGGGCGAGCCGGTTCAGCGAACTGGAACGCGGCCTCGGGCATATTTCGCCGACGATTCTGACCAGGCGCCTTGAGATGCTGGATAAGTACGGTCTCGTCTATCGCCGCCGCATCGAAGGACAGCGCGGGTACGAATACCTGGCGACGGAGCCGTGCAAACAGTTGCTGCCGATCCTGCTGGCGCTCGGGCGCTGGGGGATGGAATGGACCCGCGACCATCTTCAGGATAACGACTATGACGTCGAATTGCTGATGCTTTATCTGGAACGCAGCATCCGGGCCGACAAACTGCCCGGCGCCAAAGCGGTCATCCGCTTCCATTTCACCGATTTCGACGAGATGACGAACTGGTGGATCGTGGTCGACGGGGACGCCGTCGATGTCTGCACGTCCGACCCCGGCAGGGATGTCGACATTTACATCAACACAACGGTACGGACGATGACCGAAACCTGGATGGGCCGAAACACCTATCGCCAGGCAAAAGCGGCCGGCACCTTCGAAGTGCACGGCCCGGCGGCGCTGACGCGCAATCTCGGCGTATGGCTGTCGGATTGCGTCTTTGCCGACCTGCCGACGCCGTCGGAAATCCTCGGACAGCACACGGACAATCGGGGCGGCGGCGGAGAACCCGCTCTCTGAGGGTGTAGCGCCCGGCTCGCATCCCGCCTTTACCTTTTCTCATTCCGGCCCATATGCCCCTAAGAAGAAACACGAAGTGACATGAATTCAGCCGACGTCGAAACAACCGCAAAAACGCTGACCGTTCTCAACCCGTTCGACCTGTCGCCGGTCGACACCGTGGCGGAGAACACAGCCGCAGACGTGGACGCCGCGCTGGCGACGGCCCATGCCCTGTTCCGCGACCGGGCGGGCTGGATGCCGGTCCATGAACGGCTTGCCGTGCTCGAACGCACGGCGGCGCTGATGGAACAGCGCGCCGGGCAACTGACCGAAACCGCCGTGCGCGAAGGCGGCAAGCCGATCGCCGATACACGCGCCGAAGTAATGCGCGCCATCGACAGCGTGAAGGCCACGATCGCCGCCCTGCGCAGCGAGGCGGGCGAGACGGTCCCGATGGGGCTGACCCCGGCGACCGGCCACCGCATGGCGTTTACCCAGCGCGAACCGGTCGGCGTCGCGGTCGCCGTCAGCGCGTTCAATCATCCGCTGAACCTGATCGTGCACCAGGTCGCGCCCGCCGTGGCGACCGGCTGCCCGGTGATCGTCAAACCGGCTGCGGACACGCCGCTGTCCTGCCTTGCCTTTATCGACATCCTGCATGAAGCGGGCCTGCCGAAAGACCTGGCGCAGGTCATCGTAACGTCCGACAATGCCGTCGCGGAGCGGCTGGTCACGGACAGCCGGGTCGGGTTCTTCAGCTTCATTGGCAGCGCCGGCGTCGGCTGGATGCTGCGCTCCAAACTGGCCCCCGGCACGCGCTGCGCGCTGGAACACGGCGGCGCGGCGCCGGTGATCGTGACCGGCGATTCCGACGTCTACGAGGTCCGCGAAGCGCTGCTCAAGGGCTGCTTCTACCATGCCGGGCAGGTCTGCGTGTCGACCCAGCGCATCTTCGCCCATACCAAGATCGCGACGCGCTTCGCGACCCAGCTTGCCATGAAGGCGTCGGGCCTGACGGTCGGCGATCCCATGAACCCGGAAACCGAAATCGGCCCGCTGATCCGCCCGGCGGAGCTCGACCGGGTGCATGACTGGGTAGCGGAAGCCGTCGCCGGCGGCGGCCAGCTGCTGACCGGCGGCGAAAAGCTGACCGACACGCTCTATGCGCCGACGGTGATTTTCAACGCGCCCAAAGACTGCCGCCTGATGACCGACGAAGTCTTCGGTCCCGTCGTCTGCGTCGATCCGTGGTTCAATATTCAGGACGCGCTGGACCGCGCCAATTCCCTGCCGACCGCGTTCCAGGCCGCCGTGTTCACCCGCGACGTCGAACGCGCCATGCAGATCGCAAACGGTCTCGACGCCTCCGCCGTGATGGTCAACGACCACACAGCCTTCCGTGCCGACTGGATGCCCTTTGCCGGGCTGCGGCAATCGGGGCTCGGCACCGGCGGCATCCCCTATACGATGCGCGATATGAGCGTCGACAAGATGATCGTGCTGCGCACCGATTCCCTCGACGCGCCGGCCGATGCCGAACCGGAATAGCCCCGGAACAACCAAGGAATTCCCATGAAAGCCTCCGACCTTTTCGTCCGCTGCCTCGAAGCGGAAGGCGTCGAACGCATCTTCGGCGTCCCCGGCGAGGAAAACGCCGACCTGATGATTTCCCTCGAAGACAGCCGGATCGCCTTCGTGCTGTGCCGCCACGAACAGGCCGCCGCCTTCATGGCCGACGCCTACGGCCGGCTGACGGGCAAGGCGGGTGTCTGCCTGTCTACGCTCGGCCCCGGCGCAACGAACCTGGTGACCGGGCTTGCCGACGCCAATATGGACCGGGCCCCCGTGGTCGCCATTATCGGCCAGGGGTCGACCCGGCGGCTGCACAAGGAAAGCCATCAGAACATGGATGCCGTCGGCATGATGGAACCGGTTTCCAAATGGGCGCAGACCGTGTGGAGCGCCGAGACCGTGCCGGAAATCGTGCGCAAGGCGTTCAAGATCGCCGAGACCGAGAAACCCGGCGTGACCGTGATCGAACTGCCCGAAGACGTCGCCAAGGAAGACGTGGTCCGCCCCGTCATGGCGCCGACCGTCACCCGCCGCCCGGCGGCGGACTACAAGGCCGTCCGGGCGGCGCTCGACGCGATCGAGCAGGCGGAAAATCCCATCATCCTCGCCGGCAACGGCGCGCTGCGGAAACGCGCGGCCAAACAGTTGCGCCGGTTCGCAGAGAAAACCGGCATCCCGGTGGTCAACACCTTCATGGGCAAGGGCGCGGTCGCCATGTCCGACCCGCATTGCCTGTTCACCATGGGATTGCAGGGCCGCGACCACGTGAACAAGGCGTTCGAGAAATCGGACACCGTGATTACCGTCGGCTACGACCTTGTCGAGATCGCGCCGGTTTTCTGGAACCCGCGCTGCGACAAGACCATCGTCCATATCGACTTCATGCCGGCGGAGATCGACATGGACTACCCGGTGATGGTCGACGTGGTGTCGGACCTGGCCGACGCGCTGTGGCAGATAAACGAAGGGCTCGACGAACGCTTCGGCGCCGAAAAACTGCCGCTGTTCGATATCGGCGACTGGCAGGAACTGCGCCGGACCATCGCCGACGACCTGGCGGCGGAAAGGGACGACCGGTCGTTCCCCATGAAGCCGCAGCGCATCCTCAACGACGTGCGCAGCTTTCTCGGGCCGAACGACATCGTGCTGTCGGATGTCGGCGCCCATAAAATGTGGATCGCACGCTATTACCAGTGCGAGGAGCCGAATACCTGCCTGATATCGAACGGGTTCTGTTCCATGGGTTTCGCCCTGCCCGGCGCGATGGGCGCGCAGTTCGCCGTACCGGATTCGCGCGTGCTCGCGATCTGCGGCGATGCAGGGTTCCTGATGAACGTCCAGGAGCTGGAAACCGCCGTGCGCATCGGCAGCAAAATGGTGATCATGGTGTGGGTCGACGGCGAATACGGCCTGATCAAGTGGAAACAGCAGAACCATTACGAGGGCCGGCATTCGGATCTCGCCTTCAACAATCCGGATTTCGACCTGCTGGCAAAATCGTTCGGCATGTGGAGCCGCGTGATCGACGGGCCGGGCCAGATCGCCGCGGCGCTGGAAGAAGCCTTCGCCCAGGACGGCCCGGCGCTGATCGCCGTGCCGGTGGATTATTCGGAAAACCAGAAACTGACCAAGCGGCTCGGCGAGATCGAGATCGCGATTTAGCAGGCCGGTGCCGTCAAAACAGGAAACGCGCTAGATCACCGGCGCGTCGAGTTCGTATTTCCGGTCGCGGTCCTCGATTTCGAGGACCCAGATATCGGGATCGAACCCGGCCTCGCTCGCGATAAGATCGTTCGCGGCCGCGTAATCCACCGGGTCCGGCCCGGAAACCCGGCGCCAGGCGGGATTGCCGTCGGGATCGCGCGTCCGGGCGAACAGCTCGAACGTGCCGTCCAGCAGGTCGCGCAGGATCATCACCTGCCCGGCATCGCTGTCGCCGCGCCGCGCCACCACGGCGGGCATGAAAGCCATATCGCACAGCCGGATCTGCGCGCTGATCCACAGGCCGGTCTTGAGGCGGGGTTCGGTCATTGCCGCACATTAGAGCATTTTGCGTCAAACCTGAATCGCGGCCGGATAGGCCGGATTGCCTGAAAATATATTCGGTCCCGTTTGCGCGGCTTCTATTGCAATGGGCCCCTGCTCTTACCATGTCCAGTCTACCGCTTGGCACTCAATAACAAAAAGTGCCAAGCGGCGCATATCTCCGAACATTTTTAATATTTTCAGAACAGGGACACAGGGCCATGAAGTTTCGCCCGCTGCACGATCGCGTACTGCTTCGCCGGGTCGACGAAGAAAACCTAACCGCCGGCGGGATCATCATTCCGGACTCGGCCAGGGAAAAGCCGATGGAAGGCGAAATTCTGGCCATTGGGCTCGGCGGCCTGAACGAAAAGGGCGTGCGGGTGCCGCTCGACGTCAAGGTGGGCGACCGCGTGCTTTTCGGAAAATGGTCAGGGACCGAAACCAAGATCGACGGCGAAGAACTGTTGATCCTGAAAGAAGCCGACATCATGGGAATCATCGAGGCCACGGGCACGAAAAGCGCCCGCAAGGCCGCCTGATACAGCAAGGATCAGACAAATGTCTAAAGAATTGAAATTCGGTACCGCGGCGCGGAACAAGATGCTCAAGGGCATCGATACCCTTGCCAATACCGTCAAAGTGACGCTCGGCCCCAAGGGCCGCAACGTTATCCTCAACAAGTCCTACGGCGCACCCCGGATCACCAAGGACGGTGTGACGGTCGCGAAGGAAATCGAACTCGAAGACAAGTTCGAGAACATGGGCGCGCAGATGGTCCGCGAAGTCGCGTCGAAAACCAACGACGAAGCCG